>JAJDUK010000039.1 GCA_022826665.1 Alphaproteobacteria bacterium
TGGCGGTGAGCGCAGCGAAGGCGGCCTTGGGCAGCAGGCGCTTGTTGTAGCGCCCGGCGCTGGCGGAGGCATCGTGCTGGGCCGCGACGTGGTTGGAGGCCTGGCGGTCGTAGAGCCGGCCGGACCAGGCGGTGATGCGCAGGCTGACCAGCATGGCGTCGTGGGTGAGGTTCATGATCGGTGTCTCCCGATGGGCAGGGGGTCACTGGGTCCGGGCGGCGGCCCAGCGGATGAAGGCATCGGTGTGCTGGAGCGCGGGCTCGCGGCGCACGCAGGAGCCGACGAGGAACTCGCCCACCTCGCGCCTGAGCCGCATGGCGTAGCTGACGATGGAGCCGAGGTTGACGTCGTCGGCCATGCGGTAGAGCGAGCCGCAGAGGGCGATCAGCGCGCTGGCGTTCTGGGGCACGTCCGCGTTCTCCGGATCGTCGATGACGGCCCTCGGGTGGGGCAGCTCGCGCCAGACCTTGAGGAAGGCCGAGAACTCAACCGCTGCGGCTTCGCCGACGGCGCCCCGGAACAGCGCCCGCTCCGCGGCCGGATCGAGGCTGCCCCGCTGGTTCACGACGTTGGAGACGAACTCCCAGGTGCGGGGACATGCGAAAGCCGCCTCGCGCGACTGAGGATCGAACACATTCAGAAGCTCCGGCCTGAGCTGGATGAAGAAGAGAGTCTCTGGCGCGATCCCGTTCGCGGCTCCCCATTCCAACCAGTCCGATGGGTCGACCTTGATCTCGAGATGGACGAAGCGCGAGGCCAGTGGGGTCGGCATGCGGTGGGTGACGCCGCGGTCGCCCTCGCGGTTGCCGCAGGCCATGAGCGAGGCGCCTTCGGGGAGCTCGTACTCGCCGCACTTGCGGTCGCGGACGAGCTGGAACAGCGCCGCCTGCACCATCGGCACGCCGGAGGGAAGCTCCTCGAGGTTGACGAGGTAGAGATCTGTGCTGTCGGTAGGCGGCAGGAAGTCGGGGGGCGCCCACCGGGTGCGGTTGTCGCTGTCGCGCCAGGGGATGCCGCGCAGGTCGACGGGATCGAGCAGCAGGGCGCGCACGTCGTAGTAGGCGCGGCCGCCTTCGGTGGCGACCTGCTGCGCGACCTCGCTCTTGCCGCAACCCGGACCTCCCCAGACCTAATGTTGAACTCAACATTAGGTCTGTAATGGCGATTCCTGCGTAATGGAGAGTTGATGTGCTCTGGCCCCGTGGACCGCGGGTTAGGGGCCGAAGCAACTTTCCATTTCTGTACCGTGCTCCTCCGCTATTTCATCAACGAGAGGAGCAAGGCGATGCCGTCGTGCAAACCAGGAAGGAAGGCTGGATATGTTGGGGGGCCGTTCGAACGGTTAATTCAGGAGTTCGTGACCTACCTCAAGGAGGCGGGGCTCGGTCAAAGTCAGATCTGGAAGCTCGGCCGGATCGCCGAGGATGTCCTGACTTGGCTGCAGCGTGATGGTACGGCAATCGAGTCAGTGGATGACGCCGTGTTGCGGCGATTCCGGGATGAGTACTGCGAGGAGTTTCTGAAGGGTCGCGAACATCACAGACCTTCTCAGATTCACGCAACGCGGTTCATGAACTGTGCGCGTTGGCTTATTCGCTTCGCCGAGCACACGGGTCGCACCCGACATCCTGGGGAACTGGCCGACGGCCTGCGTCACCTCGACGAGTATCTCGCTCAGTTGGCCGCCGCAGGCTATAGGCCCTACCCCCTCAAGCACCATCGCTACAGATGCCACCACTTCCTGGCCTGGCTTCACCAATGCCGCATTCCGTTGGCGGAGGTGAACGCCTGCACCCTCGAACGGTTCATCGACCATGACTGCGTATGCCCGTGGAGTATGCGCAAAGTAGAGAAGTGGAAGTCGCGACATGCCGGCTCGATCAAGGCGTTTCTACGGTTCCTCTTCACTCGCGGGGTGATGCCGGACGCTTTCCCGACCGAAGATTCCAGCGCCGAGATGCCGGAGTTCCGTTCATGGCTCCGGCGCCATCGCGGTATCGGGGACGTCACCATTGGCAAGTATGTGAGGACCCTCTCCTTCTTCTTGCCCGACCTGGGCAGCGATCCTCAGCTCTACGACGCGGCCCTCATTAGGGATGTCATGCTGAGCCGCTTCGCCAAAGTCGCTCCGGAATACGCACGGGAAATGACCAAAGCCCTGCGTATGTATCTGCGGTTCCTCGCCTCGAATGGCGCGTGTCGAGCGGAACTCGTTAACGCGGTGCCGTCAGTGCCGCAAGCGCGCCTCGCGACCCTGCCACGTTACATCCCAACCGATGATATCGAACGGCTGATCGCCTCGTGCGACCTGACGAGAGCGGTGGGATTGCGCGACCGGGCAGTCCTGCTGTTGTTGGCCAGGCTGGCGCTCCGTGCAGGCGACATCTGCGCGCTTCGGCTGGACGATATCGATTGGACGAAGGCTCTCGTCAAGGTCAGCGGGAAGTCGAAGAGAACCGTTCAGTTGCCGCTTCCCCAGGACGCTGGTGACGCGATCCTGGCCTATATCGAGAAGGCGCGTCCGCGAGTCGATGAAGAAAAGGTGTTCCTGCGCGTGCCGGCCCCGCATGTGCCATTCCCCTCTTCGAACGCCGTCACCCACATCGTGTGTCGCGCTCTGGACCGAACCGGCATGCACGACGCCCACCCCCGGGGAGCCCAGCTGTTCCGGCACTCCGCAGCGACAGCTCTGCTGCGGTCCGGGGCCTCGCTAGAGACCGTCGGCACCCTGCTGAGGCATCGGCTGCCGAACACCACCGCGATCTACGCAAAGGTCAATGTCCCCATGCTCCTGGAAGTGGCACAGCCTTGGGTGGGAGATGCCCGATGAGCATGGTCGACAACGTGGAGCGGTACATCACCTTCAAGCGCCATCTGGGGTTCAAGTTCGTTCTGCACGCTCGGACACTGCGAGCTTTTGCCGATGAAGCCGTGGACTGTAGTGATGGCTTCATTCGGGCCGCCTCGGTGGTCGCTTGGGCCCGCAAGACCTCGACAGCTGGCCAAGCACGAATCCGCCTGAGAATAGTTTGTGACCTAGCCGTGTGGCTTCACGCTGAGGACCCACGCCACGAGATTCCGCCGCGGTTTGCCCTCGGCCGAGTGCCGGTGCGGAGGTCCTCCCCTCATCTCCTGAGCGCGGTCCAAGTCAAGCAGATCATGGACGCGGCGTTGTTGCTGAAGAGCACAGGTCCGCTCAACCGCTACACGTACCACTACATGATCGGGCTGCTTGCCACTACCGGACTGCGCCTCTCGGAAGCGCTCGCCTTGAAGCTGTCCGACGTCACTCCCGATGGGCTGGTGGTCAGACAATCCAAGCTGGGGAAATCGAGATTGGTTCCCCTTCACGACAGCACCAGCGAGGCGCTGAGCCGTTACCTCGAGATCAGGATGCGCATGGGGGGAGGCGACGAGCACCTGTTCGTTCTCTCCAGCGGCAAACCTCCTCATCACAGCACCTTATCGAAGATCTTCCTCAGGCTCGCCAGGCAAATCGGCTTCCGCGGTGGTCCGGGGGAGCTGGGCACTCGATTGCATGATCTGCGACATGGATTCGCCACGCGTTCGCTTGAGAACGCTGTTGCGGTCGACAGAGACAGCGTCAGCCGACACGTGCTGGCGCTATCTACCTATCTCGGTCACGTCAATATGGCCTCCACCTACTGGTATCTGGAAGCCACCCCGGTCCTGCTCCGGGAGATCGCCCGTGCTGCCGAACACACACATCTGAGGAGGACCTCGGGATGACCGCGCTTGCCCCCCATCTCAGCAAGTTCCTGTACGAATACCTGCCGCGTGATCGTGGCGCCAGCCAGCACACTATAGATAGTTACTCGGTGAGCTTCCTGCAGTTCATTATCTTCGCCGAAGGCAAACTTCGCGTTCGACCTTGCACGCTCACGATCGAGCAGTTGACGGTCGAACTCATCCTGGACTTCCTGGAGCACTTGGAGCGAGACCGAGGACACTCGGTTGGAACACGCAATGTACGGCTGGCCGCGATTAAATCCTTCTTCCGATTCCTCGAATATCGCTTGCCGGCATGTCTTCATTTAGCAGCCCAAATCCACGCGATTCCGCTCAAACGCCGCGAGCAGCCATTGGTCGACTATCTCGACCAGGATGAAGTACAGGGCGTGCTCGACGCACCGGATCCGTCAACACGTGCGGGGATACGCGACCGCGCTATGTTGCACCTTGCCTATGCGGCTGGGTTGCGAGTGTCAGAGTTGGTCGGCCTCACATGCGACGATCTTGAGCAACCCGGTCTCAACCTCGTCCGCGTTCGAGGAAAGGGGCGCCGCGAACGCGTACTCCCATTGTGGTCGGGGACACGTTCGGTGCTCCGAGATTGGCTCGCGATACGACCTGACGCAACAAGCCCTTACCTGTTCCTCAACGCTCGCGGGGTGGGCATGACGCGACACGGCTTCGCTCACCGTCTGAAGCTGCATGCGGAAACCGCTCGGCGATCAGTACCGTCGATCGCTGCCAAGCGCATCACCCCCCACGTGCTTCGGCATAGCTGTGCGATGAATACGTACGAATCCGTCGGCGACGTCCGCAAAGTCTCAACTTGGTTGGGTCATGCAAGCGTTCTGAGCACGGAGGTCTATGTTCGAGCCAGTCCACTGGAGAAGCTCGACGTGCTTGCTGCACGACGGCCTCCGTCGGTTCGCAAAGGCGTCTTCACCGATGCGAGGGACCGGTTAATGAGGATCCTGAACGAAGACAAGCTGAAATAGAAATGGAGAGTTGCTTTGGCCTCTAGCTGAGGGTGACAGCGGCCAAAGCGAATCGACTCTCCATTACGCAGGAATCGCCATTACAGACCATGACCGGCTGCCTGGCTTCGACAAGGACCTTGAGGGTGGCTGCGAGCTCGCTGGGGCGCAGCGTGTAGTCGGCGGAGATCGTGTCGGGGTCGGGCATGGGCGGCTCCTGAATGCGGGGAGACAGCGTGGACACCTCTGGGTGCCACGCCACACTTTTAAGAGGCTGCCCACTAGCCCTTGTCGGCGTTGGGGCGAGTGCCCGAGAGCGCGCGATGAGAGTGGCGAGGGGCGATCAGGCGCGCTGCGGCGCGGTTCCCGCCAGAGGGGTGCCGCCGGCGAGGCAGCCGACGCGGAGGAGGCAATGGTTGCGAGCCAGTCGGGCTTGCGGGGTGTCACGAACGGCGCTGACGGTCCGGCGACGTCGTCCTGCCGGGCTTGAACGCAGTCCGGAATCTTCTCATCCTGACGCGGAGTGATTTCACCGTCGTCGGTCCGCATCGAGCAACGCAGGCGCGCCGGCGGGCGACGGCGGTCTCGAACGGAAGAAAGGGTCGATCCTGGTGCAACCCATTGCTTGCGTGCCGGAGGCAGCCGCGGAAGACGGTCTGCTGCCGGGGATGCTTCCGGAGTTCGCGACGCCGGAGTGGCTTAAGGAGAACCACCACCTGATGCGGGCCGACCTGCGGAAGCTGGCGTCGGCGATGGCGGAGGAGTATTCGGACTGGCCGGCGGCGGTGGACGGCAGCGACGACGCGGCGTTCTGGCGCGCCGTTCACACCCTCGCGCAGCGTTGGGCGTGGTTTCTTTGGCTGTTCGAGGAGCGGATCCTCGAACTGTTCGGCCGGGTCAAGGGGCGCAAGAAGCAGCTCGGCCGGCAGATTCTCAAGTCGGCCTCCCGGCGGGCGCTGGCGCTGCGGCCCGCCGCGCCGGGTGGCCCCGAGGATTTCATTCTCGACCACCTGGAGGCGCTCTGGGAGGAGGGTGAGCGTGTCCTGGTGGCACAATCGGTCTGGGTCCTGTGGTGTTCCGGAGGTCCCGAATCCGCCTACATGATGTCGTCATGGCTGGATGAGCCCGAGATCGAGCGCCTGGTGGGGCACGCGGTCCATCGCAGCCGATTCCGGGGACTCGGTGGGCGCGACGATCTGGTGGATCGTCTGGCCCGCGAGGCGGGCGGGCCGCATCTGGAGAGGCTGGCCGCGCGTGCCGACGCAGAATGCGCCTTGCTGCGCAAGGACATGGCCGATGCCTACGGCCGGCTGAAGACGTATGTCGTCGAGCATGACGACGATCGGCCCTCGGCGAACGTTCTGTCGTACATGGTCCTTGAGTTTGCGGCTCTCGCGGACGAACTCGACGAGATCGAGACGGTGCGCAACGAGGCTCTGGCCCGCATCCGCCACGTGGCGCTGCGCACGTTGCTGAAGGGAGCCGCCGAGGCGGCGGGGCAAACGGCGCCTGCCGGGGAGGCGGAGGCGCTGACGGGGCAAATCCAAGCGTTGTTGCTGGACACCGCCCTGCCGCGCTGCATCCCCGATCCCGAGTGGGAGATGTGCCGGGAGCAGGCGGAGCGCTTCCGTAGCGCGATGGTCGAGCCGGGCTCGCACGAGCTTGCCCTGCGGGAGGCGTCCGGACGCTACGCGGAGAACCCCAGCACGGAGAATCTCGAGGCGCTTCACGCGGCGGCAGCGGCCGAGCGCGAGAACCCCCGCTCGCTGGATCCGGCGAAGAAGGCGCTGGAAGAGGTTGCCGCCTGTCTCGGAGATCTCGTTCAGCGCTTTGGCTCCCTGGCGGACGGCAAGGGAGCGGAAGAGGAGGACGTGGACGGCCGGGAGGCGATCAGCGGCAGGACGCGTGATCGGGAGCGCGCGCTGCGCGCCGAGATCGCCGAGCTGAAGGCTGCGAAGCGGACGGCAGAGGAGCGGATTTCCGTCCTGGAACAGGCTCTCGCCAACGCCGGGCAGGAAAACGACGGGCTTCGGCGCGAGAGGCACCGGCTGCAGCGGCGGCTCGCCGCCGCGGATGGCGCAGGGACTCCCTCCCCGGCGGAAGGCGAGACCGTGCCTGCGCTTGAGAGCTATGCCGATCTTCCGGCCTGGGCGGAGCGGCATTTTGAGGGGCGCGTGGTGCTCGCCGGACGCGCGCTCAGGGCGCTCAAGAGTGCGGGGTTCGAGGACGTGGGCTTGGTCGGCAGGGCGGTCGGGGTGCTGGCAGGAAGTTACTGGCGGATGAAGAGCGGTGGCGGCGGCAAGGCGCTGCGCGATGCCTTCGAGGACGAACTACGCGAGCTGCGGCTGCAGGAAACGAAGAGCATCGGCAGGGACCGGCAGGGCAAGGCGCGCGACGACTTCTCGATGGAGTGGGACGGCCGCAGGCTCATGCTGGACCGCCACCTGAAGAACAACACGAGGACGCGCGATCCAAGACACTGCCTTCGTGTGTACTTCACCTGGGACGAGACGACACGGCAGGTCGTGATCGGCCACCTTCCCGGACACATGAGAATGTAGGAGACCGCGAAAGTTGAATGACCGTGCCCGCGATCATTTGCGGGGCGCCTGCACGGGATGGGAATTAGCAATATCGTTCGACCCCGAGTTTGCGAAGGGACGCGAACTATCGGCCGGGAACATTGGATTGCTGATCCGCTTCTCGCCCTGAACTGACGTAGCGCAACCCAACCGACCAGCGGTGGAGCGACGGGTCGGTCCGTCGAGCGGGCGCAGGGCGGGAATCATCGCACCGGAGTGCCAGGCGTTGGCGGGGGCAGCGTCGTGAGTCGCGTCAACCTTCATCGCCGTCCACCTTTCCGAGAGGCTTGAGAGCCACCATCAGGTCGGCGTCCAGCTTCGGCTCATCCCACGTCCGGACGGAGGAGCGCCAGAACTCCAGCATGGCCCGAAAGCGCGGATCGTCGATCTTCGCATGGAACGTGTAGAGGCGGTCGACAACTTGCCGCATGAGATCGCGCATCGCATCGTCGTCGAAATGGGACACGCGCGGCCACGGTATCTTATGCCCGTCGGCGTCGACGACCGTCACGTCGGAGTAGTCGCCGGTGCGGGTGACCGGGACGATGCCGGCGTGGATGTCCTCGAGCTTGGTGTTGCGGACGCAGGTCAGGGCCATCAGCTTGGCCACGACCGACAAGGTCTGCCGCTCACTTTCGTTCATGGCCCCCGCCTCCCGCGCCCGGATCGCCCGCCGGGAAGGTTATCGGAAAAGCGATGGTGCCGCGATGTGGCGGGGGAGGATCTTCGCAGCGGAAGAGGGCTGGCGGTTCGCCGGTCCCGCATCGAGTGGCGATCCATTCGCTGCTGCTTGGGCCTCGGCACGTGCACAGCCTCTCCGAGGGTCTGAGCGGCCCGCGTCTTACCGATGGCACCCGACGTCCGCGTCTGATTGGTGACCCAGCAAGAGCGCGAACGACATCGGGGTAGCGAACGCGGATCAGGTTGAAGGGCATCACGGCTACTCGCCGTTGCTCGCGACGGATGGCGAGTACCGCATGGGGGTCTCGGGAACCGACAGGACATCCGTGTCCGCGAGATCCAGCCGTCGTGCCCGCGCAAGCTCCGCACGATGCCAGCAAGGAGGTCTACAACGGCGACATCGGCCACGTCGTCGACGTGAACCCCGAAACGGGGGAACTCACCGCGCAATTCGAGGGAAGCGATCGCGTCTACGGCCTCGGCGAGCTCGACACGCTGGTGCCGCCCTATGCCGCGACCGTGCACAAAAGCCAAGGCTCGGAGTACCCGGCGGTGATCGTCCCGGTGCTGACCCAGCATTACGCGATGCTGCGGCGGAACCTCCTATACACAGGCGTTACACGGGGCAAGCGGCTGGTGGTGCTGGTGGGCCAGACGAAGGCGGTGGCCATTGCAGTGCGTAACGTTTCGGGACGGCGGCGCTGGTCGAAGCTCAACGAATGGCTGGGCCGCTTCCCGCAGTGCTGTGTCCCTACGCCGTGATGTTCAGAGCACCCCACAACGCGCGTTCCCGAGATTGCCGGTGCTTAGGAGTCGGAGGACCGGTCGTTGCCGCAAAGGATGTCGTGGCCGATGCCGGCCGTAATCCTCGCTGCCGATGCATTGGCCGCATCCCGAGAGCTGCTCGGCGCGTGGGACGGATCACCGCCACCTCTCTGTAAGAGCGTATGCGCGAGACTTCGTGCGCTCACGTGCGCCCGGCCGCGACACAGCGCGTCCCGCGGTCGCGAGTTGATCGACAGCGCCAGCACGCCCGGACCAGGACTATCCAGGACTGAGCTGCGAGGAAGCGACGATCGAGAATGCGTTCCTTACCGGCCACATCTCAGCCAGCCCCGGCGTCGACTAAAATCCCATCCTGCTCGGCGGTGCCCTCCGGCGCATGGCTCATCAGTGCGTCTATCCGATCGGCAACCCTCTGAGCTGGCTCGCGCAGCTGGGCGATCGTCCAGTCCGCAGCGTAGCCCTCCGTCACGTCGTTGGGTCTGGCGTGGTTCACAAGGCGCTTGGTCAACGGCGAGGGAAGCATCAAGTCCCGTTCGGCCACCGTGATGAAGCAGTTGCGGAACGCATGGAACCAGAACTTCGCACCGCCCGTCTTCGTGATGCGCGGGTAAAGATAGTGCGGGTCCTCGACATGCCCGGACTTGCTGGCCGGAGAAGGGAACACCCAGTCCCGCACGGTGACCGGCATCGCCGCCCTCGCCGCCCGACGCCTCTCGAGGATGAGTTCCAGTTGCCGGGTGATCGGAAGCTCAAGAGGGACGCCGGTCTTGGTCTGCTCGACGCGGAAGGTGAGGGACGCCATGTCAACTCTCTCCCAGCGCAGTGTCAGGACTTCTCTCAGCCGCATGCCGGTGTAGAGCCCGAACCACAGCGCGTCACTCATGGCCGGCATCTTGACCTCGGCCTTGATGCCGGTTCGCCAACAGGGCAGCACCTCGGCGGGCGTGGAGATCTTGCGTCGCGTCTTGCGATGGAACTTCCCGCCTGCGCCAAGCCAGAGGTCGACCGGGTTGCGCAGACCTTCGAAATCGACGCAGGGACGGCGGTAGACGGAACGCAGCAGAGACATCGCGTGGTTGGCCGGTGACCAGCCGTGGTCCACGGTAATGCGGTTGAAGCGCGTCTCCACCTCGCGCCGTGTGATGGAATCGAGTGGGCGGCTGAGCCAGTCACCGAGATAGCGCTCGGCCTCGTAGCAGTAGAGCTTGTTGGTGCTCTCGGAGCGGTTGGGATTGGCACCCAGGTAGTCCTTGAGCGCGTCCGCCAGGGTCGGCATCCCTCGTGCCTGCGAACGTTCCTCAGCCGGGTCCTCGCCGCTGGCTACTTTGCCGAGGGTGGTCTGGGCAAGGCGCCTAGCCTGACCGGGCGCGATCTTGCCATATCGACCGAGCACGACCTGCTTGTTTGGCGCCTTCCTGCCGCCGTCACCCGCACGGTAGTTGACGATGAAGGACTTGGCGCCGGTGGGGTGCACCCTGACGCCGAAGCCAGTGAGCCTGTCGTCCCACGCGATCCAGGGCTTGTCGCCGGGCTTGAGGGCATCGACGGCACGCTTGTTGATGGTAATCTTGGTCTTGGCGACGCGTTTTCCGGGCTTCGTGTTCATGGGGGCATTGGATCATGTGGCTGTCGATTTGTCAACACACTGCCCAACACGCGAAAGGCACTGAATGTCGTCTCATGTCGTCTAGCGAAGGGGAAAAGCTTCGCAGAATTCCGGCAAACCATTGCCAAAGCTCATATAATGTCCTTCGATGTCCTCTCACATACACTTAAAGATACATTTGCTCGTAAGTCTACGCGCCTCACGGCGCGGCGCGCGGTCGCGCGCTCCGGGCTGCTCCGCAGCTCGGCCCTCCTTGGCTGCCGTACTTGAGGTGGATTCGTGGCCGTCTGCCTCGTTCTCTTCCGGCGCGGCAGCGCGGTGAGAGTCGGGCTGTGCGTCGGATGATTGCTGCGAAGCCTCGGCGGCGCTGTCGGAGAAGGCGATCACCGTCTCCGGCGCAGAGGCAAAACACGTCGGTGCGAGCCCCGGCACGGCCGGCGCGCGGCCACCGAGGAAGCCGAGATGGCGCAGCGTGTCGCCCTGGAGCGCGATCGAGCGGCCGGCGTAGTGCCCAGCCTCGACCGCCTCGCGGAAGGCAGGCGCGATGTCGCGCAGCGTCGCCTGAAGCCGGTCGCCGACGCGGCGCAGGCTCTCGATCCAGGCGTAGGCCGGGGCGTCGGCTTCCGGGTGGCCCACGACGACGGGCGCCGGGTCGGCGGCGGCGTGCTCGGCGACGATGCGATCGAGGCGAGCCTCGTCGATCGCCACCTCGCGGCCGGCGATGTCCCGCCAAGTGCCGGCGCGGCAGACGTCGATCCAGCCGTCGAGGGCGCTCATCGCGCGCCTCCGGTCGCGCCCAAGGCACGCGGGATTGAAAGAGTGTCGAAGGAGCGCGGGAGCGAGAGAGTGTCGCAGGTGCGCGGTTTCAGGACCCGGGGGTCAGAGGGTGAGTGAGCGTTCATGGCGCGGACAATGCCGCATGCCGGCGGCCCCGTGCACCGCACCATGGTCCGGGGTGTTAGATTCTTTTCCCCTCACTCGCAGAGCGCTCGAAACCGCCAGCCGCGCACGATTTAACGGCGGCCTTCCCAGACAAAAACAGCACTGCTGTCGATCGTTGCAAGACGTGCGCAACCGGCCTTATGACCGAGCGCGGGACAAGATTGAGACGCTTCGAGCCGCTCCGTTCTCCAGGCCGGCGGCCCCCTGTAAAACGAGCCCCGCCTGTGCCCTTCTACGTCCTCACAGGCTCGACAATAACGCGATTACGCCCGCGCCGAATCAAGTAGCCGCCTCGCGGAATTGCCAGCGCACCATCCCGGACAAGCGGCCAGAGTGTGTCGACAATCAATTCGGCATCGAGATCCCTCTCGATCACCACTGGTTTTGGCTGTGTGGCGAGCCATGCGGCAAACGCGCGCTCACCGATCTCGTCGCCTACAGATCTGCGTAGCGTTTCGAGCTTGCGAAGCTGCCCTTTTGTTAGCGTGCTCTCGTCGATCGTGGCGAAAGATCGTCTGGCCATAAATTTGTCTCCGTGAAACCGGCGGACTGTATGCGTTCGTCATATATCAAGAAATATGAGCGATTGAAAATACCCCGTTTGGTTGATATTACCAAAAAGTATACCCGTGGATTTAGGAGGCATACAGCAAGACGAATTGCTGAGCAACTCACCGAAATTACGGAGGAATTTGGGCCATCAATGCGGTGACCTCGCCTCAACTTCAATAACATATAGTGATTAATATAACCTTATTGTGCGGTCCAACCTCCATCAATTAACAGGCTCGCGCCCGTTATCAGGCTAGCAGCGTCACTCGCCAGAAACACAACTGCCCCCATCACGTCGGAAATCTCGCCGAGTCGACCGAGCGCAATACGGTTCAGCGTGTCTTCCTTGAACGCCGGATCTTCGAGGAACGGACGAGTCATCGGGGTCGAAATAAAGGTTGGACCAATGGCATTAACCCGGATGTTATATGGCGCCAAATCCATCGCCATCGCCTTGGTCATGCCCTCGATGGCATGCTTGGTGGCGCAGTAGACCGTGCGCCGCGGTCCGCCGACATGGCCCATCTGGGAGGACATGTTGATGATGACGCCGCCCCGCTTCGCCGCGACCATCTCCCGCGCGACCGCCTGGGCGCAGAAATAGGCGCCGCGCACGTTAATTCCCATCACGGCGTCGAAGTCTTCCACCGTCACGTCGAGCAGCGGCGCCGGGCGGTTGCCGCCGGCGTTGTTGACGAGAATATCGACCGGACCCAATGCCGCGAGCGCTTCCGCAGCCCGCTCGACGTCGGCGATGTCGAGCGCGAGCGTCTCCGTCCTCCCGCCCATAACCGCGATTTCGTC
The DNA here is from genome assembly GCA_022826665.1 of Alphaproteobacteria bacterium. GTDB lineage: Bacteria > Pseudomonadota > Alphaproteobacteria > UBA828 > UBA828 > WTGU01. Next base: position 12,681 of record JAJDUK010000039.1, read on the forward strand.
CGCCACTCGCTCCAGCGCGTCTTGGCCCCGCGCCGCGAGCACGACGCGGGCACCGGCCTCGGCGAGCGCTGCGGCGCAGGCGCGGCCGAGGCCGCGGCTCGCGCCGGTGACGAGTGCGCGCTTTCCGTCCAGCCGAAAGGACGGTGTCTTCGGCAGCGCGTCGTCTGCTGCGGAATCAGGCAATGTTTATGCCGCCGTAACGGCGCACGCGGATGTCCGCCTGCTCCTTGTGCCCAGCGAAGCCTTCGAGGGCGCAGAGGCGTGAGCAGTATTCCCCAACAATGGTCGAGGCCTCGTCGGTCAGCACCCGCTGGTAGGTGCAGGTCTTGAGGAACTTGCCAACCCAGAGGCCGCCCGTATAACGCGCCGCCCTGCGTGTCGGCAGCGTGTGGTTGGTGCCGATCACCTTGTCGCCGTAAGAGACGTTGGTGCGCGGGCCAAGGAAGAGCGCACCGTAATTGGTCATACGCTCGAGGAACCAGTCGGCGTCCTCGGTCATCACCTGCACGTGCTCGGCGGCGATCTCGTCCGCCACCGCCACCATCTCGTCCAACGTGTCGCAGACGATCACCTGGCCGTAGTCGCGCCACGCCTGGCCAGCGATCTCTGCGGTCGGCAGGATGGTGAGCTGGCGCTCGACCTCGGCCATGGTCTGGCGGGCCAGGGTCTCGGAGTTGGTCAGCAGGGTTGCCGGTGAGGTCGGCCCGTGCTCGGCCTGGCCCAGAAGATCGGCGGCGCAAAGCTCGCCGTCCACGGTCTCGTCAGCGATCACCAGGGTCTCGGTGGGCCCGGCCAGCAGGTCGATACCCACGCGGCCGAAGAGCTGGCGCTTGGCCTCCGCCACGAAGGCGTTGCCGGGGCCCACCAGCATGTCGACTTGCTCGATGCTGCCGGTGCCGAGCGCCATGGCGCCCACCGCCTGGATGCCGCCCAGCACGTAGATCTCGTCGGCGCCCGCGAGGTGCTGGGCAGCAACGATGGCTGGCGCGGGCCCACCCTCGAAGGGAGGCGCGCAGGTCGCAATGCGCTCGACACCCGCCACCTTTGCCGTCACCACCGACATATGGGCGGACGCCACCATGGGGTACTTGCCGCCCGGCACGTAGCAGCCGACAGCATTCACCGGGATGTTCCTGTGGCCGAGCACCACGCCGGGCAGGGTCTCGACCTCGACATCCTGCAACGCGTCGCGCTGGGCCTGCGCGAAATTGCGAATTTGCTCCTGGGCAAAGAGGATGTCCTCGCGGTCCTGCTCCGGCAGCCGGTCCAGGCAGGCTTCGATCTCCGCCTCGCTGAGCCGGAAGTCCTCGCGCTCCCAGCGATCGAACTTGAGCGACATCTCGCGCACGGCCGCATCGCCCCGCTTCGCGATGTCGTTCAACGCGTCTTCCACGACGCGGCGGACCTTCTCGTCGGCCTCCGCCGCCTCGGCATCGCTGATTCCGGTCTTTAGGTATCGAGGCATCGGCGTTCCTGCTTTCTATTGCGCGCGTTACCGCGCGAGAGCGCGTGCGCAGCCGCATTGCGCCCTGGATTCAGGTTTCGACGGTGACGCCCCGCCAGAAGGCGACATGGTCGCGGATATTCTCGGCCGCCGGCTTGGGATCGGGGTAATACCACGCAGCATCGGCGTTTCGCGCGCCGTCGACTTCGACCGTGTAGTAGTGGGCCGTGCCCTTCCAGCCGCAGACGGTGGTCGTCTCGCTCGGCGTGAGGAACGCGCGGTTCACGGCCTCCGCCGGGAAGTAGACGTTGCCCTCCACGCTCTCCCACGTCTCGGACTCTGCGATGACCTGCCCTTGCCAGAGTGCGCGCGCCATATCCGCTCCCCTCGTGCCGCTCGTCGCCTAAGCCTGCGGCACCCACTTGATGATGTGCTGCGCCACGGCAACGGTCTCGCCGCGTTGGTTGACCACCTCGATGTCGGATAGCGCGCGGCGGCGCTCCTCGTCGACCTCGGAGACTGTATAAGTCACGCTCACCGTATCGTTGATGTAGACCGGGGCGGTGAAGCGGATGCGATCATAGCCGAGCGAAACGGGGGTCTCCTCGCTTCCCCGCTCATCGCACCGGGCGATCATCATGGTGGACGTCGTCGACATGAACCCGACCAGCAGCGCCCCGTGGGCGATCCGGTGCCCGTAGGACGTCTCGGACATGTACTGCTCGTTCACGTGCAGGCCGTTGAGGTCACCGGTGATGCCCGCAAAGAGGTACACGTCGCTTTCGCCGACGGTCTTGGAAAACGTGACCCGCTCGCCGACGCTCACGTGGAAGTCGGACATCCCTCGCTCCGAGATCGATCAGCCGGTCTTCGCGCGGGCGGCGCTGGTGCCTGTCCAGGCAGGGACCGTCAATAGCCGGCGGGCTGGCCCCAGCGGTCGGCGAAAATGTACTCGTTGAAGGGGCGCCGCGTGCGCTCGCCCAACTCCATCTCGCGGAGGTCGTCGGGGAGGGTATCCGGGTCACCGGGATAGCCGACGGCGATCCCGGTCACGGGGTCGTAGCCCTCCGGCACGCCATAGACCTCCCGGATCTTGTCCGCCTCGATGCCGGCCATCTGATGGGTCGCGTAGCCGAGCTCCGTGGCCTGCAGGACGAGTTGGCAGGCGGCGAGGCCGATGTCGTGGACGCAGCAGCTGTTGGGCGAATTGTTGTGGTCGAAGGTGCGCTTGGTCACGGTGAGGATGAGCAGCGACGCGTTCCGCGCCCAGACCTGGTTGCCGGGCACCAAGCAGTCCAGTAGCTGCGCGAACCGTTCCTCCTGGTCCCTGGTCGCGACCAGGAAGTGCCAGGGTTGTTGGTTGAAGCTCGACGCTGCCCAGCGCGCGGCCTCCAGCAGTATGAGGATGTCCGCGCGGGGCATGGGACGCGGGTCGAACGCGCGCGGGCTCCAGCGTCGCTTCAATGCCTCGTTGATCGGGTGTTCGGCCAGCGCCGGCTTCTCCATGTCCTTACTCTCCCGCGTCGACAACGATTATTCGTCCGACCACAGCCACCCTCCGGGGCTCCCGCGCACGCTCCGATAGTGCTCTTCAGGATCGTACAAGTCGACCGGAAGCCCAAGCTGCTGTGCGGTCAGCGCACCGATCGCCGCCCTTACCTGATAGGCAGCGACGATCTCTTCCCGCTTCGCCCGGACCAGGTTGATCTGCGCCCTGAAGTGCTCCTGTTCAGCGTCCAGCACATCGAGCGTGGTGCGCAAGCCGACCTGCGTCTCCTGCTCGACGCCATCCAGCGCAACGGCCGCCGCGGCCACCTGCGATTCGAATGCGGCAATCTGCGCCCGCGCCGACGTGAGCGCTCTCCAGGCCTGAGCGACCTGCTCCTGCACCGTGCGCCGGGACTGATCGAGCTCGAGCAGCCGCTGCGCCGCGATCTGCTTCGACTGGCGGATGCGTGCGCTCGCGGCGCCACCCTGATAGAGCGGCACACGCACGCTGGCCCTGATCGAGGCATCGGTGGTCTGCTCGATGAGGTCCGAGGTGTCGAAGCGCTGGCGCACATCGCCCACGATGGAAACCTGCGGCCTGAGCGCCGCAGCGGCCGTCTCGATATCCGACTGCGCCGCTTGCGCGATGTACGAGGCCGCCCGGATCGACGGGTTAGCGTCGTTTGCGGCTGTCAGGGCGTCTTCCTCCGTCTCCGGCAGACCCATGGGAACGGGCGGCCACGAGAGCGTGCCGGGCGGGCGGCCGGTCACCTGCTGGTACATGGCGCGGGCGGACATCATGCCGCCCTCGGCCGCCACACGCTCCGCACCCGCCTGCGCCAGCCGGGCTTCGGCCTGCGCCACATCGGTGCGCGTCACCTCGCCGACCTCGAGCCGGTCTCTCGCCGCCTGAAGCTGGCGGCCCACCACCCGCTCGCTGCTGCGGCTGAGCTCGATCTCGGCGTCGTAGCGGAGCACGTCCATGTAGGCGGTCACCGTGCTGAACAGAATCGACTGCTCGACCCCCTGAAGGTGCGCGCGGCCTGCGTTGACCCGGTTTTCGGCCGAATCGATCTGGGCGGAAACCCGCCCGCCCTGGTAGAGGGGGGCCGTCGCCGTGAGCCCGACGCCATAGGGGGCAACGCTATGGCTGCCGGCGTTGGGAACCATGCCGTCTGTCTTGCTGTACGAGGCACCGAGGTCGCCGGCAAGCTCCACCGTGGGTTGCCAGCCGGCCAGCGCCGCAGGCACCTCCTCATCCACCGCCCGGAGCCGGGCACGCTCGGCCTGCAGTGTCGGGTTGTTCTGATAGGCGAGGACGAGCGCCTCCTCCAGGGTCTGCGCGACGGCGCCGTGGGTAAACGCCGACGCGCCGGCGAAGAGAATGCCTACCAATGCGCCGAGCGCGATTCTTTCGATCGAGGAGTGCCGTCGAGTGTGGGTCATGGGCCGCTCCTTTCAATAAGTCGGCATGGCGGGGTCTACCGTGCGCGACCACGCGTCGATGCCGCCGTCCAGATTGACCGCATTGTCGTAACCGCGCCTGTGGAGCCAGGCGGTGACCTGGGCGCTCCGCTGGCCGTGGTGGCAGAGCACCACCAGCGGGCGGTCCGCAGGCAGAGCGTCGAGCCGGTCGGGCAGCGCGTTCATGGGGATGGTCAACGCCTCCGGCAGCGCGCCGAGCGCCACCTCCCAGGGCTCCCGCACGTCGAGCAGCGCGTAAGGGCCCTCGCCCGCACGCAGCGTCGCGAATTCCCCGACCGAGAGCGCGGGCACCTCACCGTCCACCATCTAGAACTCGAAGCTTATGGGCCGGGCGATACCGGGAAGCGACGGAAGCGTCGCCTCGAACAGGCTGCGGCTTGAGAGCGCACCCCGGTGCCGCGCCCAAAGAGTTGCCTGCCCCAACCCGCTGGGCTCGCGCACGACGCCCACGATCCGGCCCGCCTCGGCCAATTGATCCGCAAGCGCCTGCGGCAGGTGATCCACCGCGCCGCCGACCAGGATCACGTCGTAAGGCGCTTGTTGGTCGTAACCCTCGGCGAGCGGGCCGGTCACCACGATCGCGTTGTCGGCACCGACGGCGCTCAATGCACTCTCGGCCTCGGCAGCAAGAGCCTCGTCGACATCCAAAGCGATGACGGTGGCAGCGAGGCAGGCCATGACCGCCGATGCGTAGCCCGTGCCGCAGCCGACATCGAGGACCATGTCGTTCGCCGTTATGTCGGCTTCCTGCAACAAGCGCGCGAGCACCATGGGCTCCATCAGGTAACGACCGGACGCGATTTCCACGTCCTCGTCCACGTAGGCGACGCCCCGCTTTGCGTGCGGAACGAAGCACTCGCGCGGGATTTCCGCCATCGCATCGATCAGCCGCTCGTCGGTGACGCGGTTGGTCATGATTTGGCCCGTGACCATATTGCGGCGCGCGGCGGCGTGGTCGATCATCTGAGGGAAAATCCTTTAGGGGCAGGCGTTTCTGCTTCATTCTAGTGCGGACGACGCATGAATGGCAACGAGGCCGCTCGCACCGCACAATGAATCACTGATGGCGGCATGTTTCGGCCGCCATCAATACTTACAACATATTGCCTCTATGCTCCAAAACGTCTCTATATATTGGGGTATTTGTGCGCTACCGGGGGATCGTCCACGAGAAATACTGAGGAAAAACAGGGAACCCAGCCTCACAACGAAGAGGGCAGCGAAGCTCCGAATCGTCTCTCACCGCCGGCGGGATCGGCGCTTCGGTTTCGGCTTCGGCGGCGGCCCGGAGGGACCCGCCACCAGATGTCCCCGCTCGTTGAACAGGTAGCAGTGCTCTGGCGGGTAGCCTGCCGTCTCGCCCTCGCGGTCGATGTGCTCCGGCCAGATGGCCAGCGTGGCGCGCTCGCCGGCGGCCGCCTCAACGCTCTCGCAGGGGAGCGTGAGGACGGTCCCGTCCTTGAGGCTGACCGTGACCGCGTCCATCTCCGTGTCCTCCACGCGCGCAGCGCGGAGCCTCGCGCCGAAGAGCTTTGCCACCCGGCGCGAGGCCGGCCATTTGACAATCCTCTCTGGACTCCCCATTTGCAGCCTGCGTCCTTCGTGGAGGACGACGACCCAATCTGCGAGATCCTGCGCCTCCTCGGCGGTTCCGGCGGCATAGACCACGGTGCGGCCGAACTCATCCCTAAGCCGCTGCATCTCGGAGATCGCGAGGCTGCGGATGTCCGGCTCCTCCTCCGTCGGCAGCTCGAAAAGGTAGACCCCGGGGTCGCGCACCAGCGCGCGGGCGAGACCGACCTGGTAGCACTGAACATCGGTGAGCTTCTTGGGACGCTGGGCGAGTATGTCGGTGATTCCGAAGTGTTCGCCCACGGCGAGCACGCGGGCCTCAATGGTCTCGCGGTCGAAGCGGGCGATCCTGAGCGGATAGGCGATGTTCTCGAGGGCCGTCTTGTGGGGTATCAGCGCCGCCGAGCGGAAGACCGTCGCCGCTTCCCGAATTCCCTCCCGCTGCCCGAGCACCTCCTCCCCGTCGATCAGGATGGAACCGCCCTGCGGCTTCTCGATCCCGGCGATGACCTTGAGTGCCGTAAGACGGCCCGACTCCTCATCGCCCAGGATCGCGGTAATGCGAGCCGACGGCGCCTTCATGCTCAACTCGTCGAGAATGACGCGCCGGTGATGCCAGCGATCGACTTTACGCAGTTCAAGCTCGGCCATTGCTCGCCCCGTTAAACTTCGAGCACGATCTTGCCAAAGACTGCGCGCGCGGCAAGGCGTTCGTGAGCGGTGCGCATCTCGGCCAGCGGCAGGACCTGGCCGATCACCGGCCTGAGCTTGCCCTGCTCCATCAGGCGAAGCACCTCGTGGTTGGTCGACTTCGGCGCGAAGTGGCAGCTCGTCATGGTGATCTGCTTGCGGAAAAACTCGATCATGTCGATCTCGACCTTCTCGCCCGCGTGCGCCCCGCAGGTCGCCAGGCGCCCGTTGAGCGCAAGCGCGTCGAGGCTCTGCTGCAGCACCGAACCACCCACCATCTCGATACAGACATCGACGCCGCGCCCATCGGTGAAATCGCGCACGGCGTCGCCGATCGCAGGCGTCTCGTTGTAGTTGATGATCTCGTCGGCGCCAAGCTGACGGGCGCGCGCGAGCTTCTCGTGGGAGCCGGCGGTGGCGATGATCCGCGCGCCGGCAACGCGCGCGCACTGAATCGCGGCCGAGCCGACCCCGCTGCCGGCGGCGTTGATGAGCACGTCCTCGCCCTGGCGCACCTGCGCCTTCTTCACCACCAGCTCCCAGGCCGTGGCAAAGGCGACCTGCCCCGCCGCCGCGTCGAGCGCCGAGACTCCGTCGGGAATGCGGAGCACGTTGTGGTGGGAGACCTTCACGTACTCCGCATAGGTGCCCCAGCAGGTCACGCCCAGCTTTTCGAAATCGAGGCAGATGTTGTCCATGCCAAGCGCGCAGTTGCACACCCTATGCCGGCAGAGGCCAGACGTGATGGTGAGGAAGGGCATGACCCGGTCGCCGGGGCGGAAGGCGCTCACCGCGGCGCCGGTCTCTGCCACCGTGCCGGCGCCCTCGACCCCGAGAATGTGCGGCATGTCGAGGCTGAGATAGCCGGAGATGCCGTCGCAGACGTCGAGGTCGAAATGGTTGAGGCCCACCGTCTCCAGATTGATGAGGACGTCTTCGGGGCCGACCGCCGGCGTCTCGATGTCCTCGTAGACGAGCTCCTCCGGCCCGCCGTGACGGTGGATGACGACCGCCTTCATGCCTGCGCACTCCGCTTGACTGCGACCCGTCCGCGCTTGCGGTCCGGATACTCGGCGCCGGCGACCCTCTCGCCCTGGTCCGCATCGGGCGGCCCCTTGAGTTCCACCGTGTTGCCGTCCGGGTCCGTGAGGTAGAGCGAGGGTCCGTGGCCGTCGGCGCCGTAGCGCCGCGCGGTCTCGCCTGGCTCGATGCCGTGCCTCTTCAGATAGCGGCGGAGCCTCTTCTCGTCGAAGGCGGCGAGCTTGAGGGCAAAATGCTCCATGTTGCGCCGCGTCTTGCCGGGCGCGCCGCCGCCCGGCTTGCCGGCCTTGCTCGAGACGGGAACTAGGTCGATCAAATTCGAGCCCGCGCGCAACTGGTAGAGCCCGAAGCTCTCGATGCGCCGCTCCACGGTGCAGCCGAGCACCCGCCGATACCACTCAAGCGAGGCCTCGATGTCCGCCACCCGGAGCACGACATGGTCCAATCCAAGCACTTCGACGGGACTGGGACGCGCAGCGGCAGGCACGATCGGAGGTCTCGGTACTGACGACGCGGCGCTCAGGCCGCGATCAGCCGTGCGCTCTGGCGCTCGCGCGGAGTCTCCCGCATCACCGCCGCCATGTCGGGTGCGTCTTCCGGGCCAACTGGCGTGAGATGGCGGCCGGTGAACGACACCTCCAGGCCATCGTCGCGGAAGGGATAGGGGTCGAGGCTGTAGACTCCGTCGCCCAGCGCCCGGACCTCGATATCGACATCGTCGCCGACACCGCGCGGCACGTTGGCGAAGGTGCTCTCGCCGCGCCCCTCGGGATGGACGCAGTTGAAGTAGAGGGCGAAGGTGTCGAAGAACTGCAGCGCCTTGTAGTTGGCGAAGAGTCGTTCGTGCTCCACCCAGGGTGCGGTCTCGGGATCGTCCTGCAGCACGGCGGTTAGCCGCTCCTGGCGCTGGCGCTCGGTGTTCAGCATGGTCTGGGCGGCGAGCTTGTGCTGCTCCGGCACGATGTCGATCAGCACCTTGTCCGACATGCCGTAGCGGCCGTTGTAAAGGCCCCAGATGTGCATGCTGTCCAGCAGCCCGCAGTAGGCGTGGTGCGCTTCGTTGTACTCGGGCGAGCGGCAGCCGGTCAGCGTGATGATGGGGATCGGCGTCTCCACCAAGTTGTAGGGAAGACCGGTGGCGGGATCGAGGGGCGGGTTGTCGTCCAGGTCCTTCCAGCCCTTGTCGTGCCAGCGGCAGGCGTAGCGGAAGTAATCGCGCGGCTGGGGTTCCGCGAAGTCGTCGTTGCCGAAATTCTCGGCGAACTGGTTCACGAGCTGGAGGTGCTCGTCGAGGGTGATGGCGAAGCGGGCGCCGTCCGGCCGCTCTTCTGCCTGGGTCTGGATGATCATGGCGTCCCCCCTGCGTTCCCGTCGATCGCAACGGCGGCAAAGCCTGTCGGACCCTAGCAAAGGCACCATGACAAGTCACGGTGGGCGGAACTTGAAGGGATGTATCATATCGTGATACACAACTCTCGTGATCGTCAGCACGAAAGGCCGGCGCGCGACGGACGCGGTACGGGGCCGTTACGGCAAGAGCTTTCCGAGCGATTTGGTGAAGCGGACACGGGCCATGCTCTCGGCGATGAACGCCGCCATCCTTTTGGAAGACCTCAGGTTCCCACCGGGAAACCACCTTGAGGCTCTAATAGGCGATCGGAGCGGTCAGCACTCGATCCGCATCAACGACCAGTGGCGCATCTGCTTCGTGTGGACCGAGCAGGGACCGGCGCAAGTCGAGATCGTGGACTACCACTGAAGGCGCAGAACATGACGCTGATGACGAACCCCTCCCACCCTGGTGAAGTGCTCGCAGAGCTTTACCTCAAGCCCCTCGGCATGAGCGCGATCACGCTTGCGAAACGCCTGAACGTGCCGCGCACGCGGATCGAGCGGCTGGTCAAGGGCGAAACCTCGCTGACGGTGGACACCGCGATGCGGCTCGCCCGGTTCTTCGGCAACACGCCGGAGTTCTGGATGAACCTGCAGCGGGCCTACGACCTGGCCCGTGCCAGGGAAACGGTGGACCTGACAGACATCACGCCCCTGGAGGCCGCCTGACGGGTGTCACATGAAGCTGTGGGGGTCGATGTCCACCTGGAGGCGTGCGCGGGTGCGGCGGTCGAGCGCCGCCAGCCATCGTCGCATGTGAGGCTGGAGCAGAACGCCGCGCGGGGCCTTGAAGAGGAGGCGGAAGCGGTGGCGGCCACGCAGGAGCTTGAGCGGTGCCGGCGCGGGGCCCAGCACCTGGATGCCAAGTGTTTTCTCGTCGGCCCGCGCGATACGCGCGAGGGCCGAAGCCGCGCGTAGAGTGTCGGACTCGCTCGGGCCGGACGCGATGACCGCCACGAGTCGGCCGAAGGGCGGCAGTCCGTGGGCTTCCCGCGCCGCCGCCTCCTTCTCCATGAAGGAGTCGCGGTCGCCGGCGGCCAGCGCCGTGATGACCGGGTGCTCGGCGGCGTAGGTCTGGAGCACCACACGGCCGGGGCGCCCGCCGCGCCCGGCACGCCCGCCCACCTGATGGAGCAGCTGATATGTGCGCTCGGCCGCGCGCATGTCGCCGCCCGCAAGGCCCAGGTCGGCATCGACCACGCCCACTAGGGTGAGCTGGGGGAAGTGGTGCCCCTTGGCCACCATTTGCGTGCCGATCAGCACGTCGACCTCATGCGCCACGATGGCATCGACCAGGTCCTGCACTTGGCTGGGGCCGCGCACCGTATCGCTGGTGAGCACCGCCCAGCGGGCGCCTGGAAAGGCCTCGTCCACCTCCTCGGCGAGCCGCTCGACCCCCGGCCCGCAGGCGGCGAAGCTCCCCTCCGCCTCGCAGGCCGGGCAGGCCTCGGGCTGCGCCCGCTGGAACCCGCAATGATGGCAGTCCAGCGTGCCGGCGAAGCGGTGCTCCACCAGCCAGGCGCTGCAATTCGGGCAGTGGAAGCGGTGACCGCAGGCGCGGCAGAGCGTGAGCGGCGCGTAGCCCCGCCGGTTGAGGAAGAGCAGCGCCTGTTCGCCGGCGTCCAGGGTCTCGACAAGGGCCGCGCGCAAGGCCGGCGCGAGCCAGGTGCCGCGTGCCGGCGGTGTCTCGCGCAGATCGACGGTCTCGATCGCCGGCAGCTGCGCGCCACCGTGACGGTCCGGCAGGCGCTCGCGCCCGTAGCGGCCGTTCTCGACGTTGATGACCGTCTCCAGCGACGGCGTCGCAGAGACCAGGACGATGGGGCAGACCTCGAAGCGCGCGCGCACCACTGCCATGTCGCGAGCGTGATAGATGACGCCGTCCTCCTGCTTGAAGGCGGCGTCGTGCTCCTCGTCGACCAAGATGAGGCCGAGGGTGCGGAAGGGCAGCCAGAGCGCCGAGCGTGCGCCGACCACCACCTGCGCCCGGCCCTCGGCGACGGCGCGCCAGGTCTCGCGACGCTGACGCGTGCCGAGCTCGGAATGCCAGACGGCGGGGTCGGCACCGAAGCGCGCGCGGAACCGTGCGAGCCATTGGGCGCTCAGCGCGATCTCGGGCAGCATCACCAGCACCTGATGGCCCTGATCGAGCGCGGCAGAAATGGCCTCGAAATAGACCTCGGTCTTGCCGGAGCCGGTCACGCCGTCGAGGACGGTGACCGAGAACGCCTGGGCGGCAACCGCCTGCCGCAACGCCTCGGCGGCGGCTCCCTGCGCCTGGGACAAGATGGGACCCGTCCGGGACGTGTCGGGGCGGTCGAAGCTCGCGACCTCCCGCATCGTGACTGCCTCGATCGCACCGAGGCTGACCAAGCCACGTACCACGCCTGCGCTCACACGGGCATCGCGCGCGATCTCGGTGGCGGTGCGCGGCGGCCCCTCCCGCAGCAGCGCGACGACGCGCTCCCGCGCGTCCGTCATGCGCGGGGCCTCGCCCGACCCCAGCCGGTAGGCGGTGCGAACGGACGCAGGCTCCAGCGCGCCGGGTACGCTCATCGCCATGCGCAGGACGGACCCCCGGTTGGTCAGCGTGTAATCGGCCGTCCAGTCGACCAGGCGGCGGAGCGGCTCGGTCATCGGCGGCACATCCAGCACCGCCGTTACCGGCTTGAGGCGGGTCGGATCGACGTCGCCCTCGCCCGCGCCCCAGACCACGCCGACCCGCTCGACCCTGCCGAGCGGCACGCGCACGAAGGCGCCGGGCGCGATAGCGGGCGCGAGATCGGTGGGCACGGCGTAGTCGTAGGTGCGCTCCAGCGGCAGCGGCATGAGCACGGCGACGGTCGCGGGTGCGCGCGCGCCCTCCCCGCCCCCTCCTCCGCCGTCGGCCGGCTCGCTCACGGCATCCCACCAGCGGCGGCGCGATGGAACCGGCGCAGCGGACGTGCTAAGAGGCCGCCCCAAATCGTCGCAGGCCCGAAGTCGAGTCGAGTCGCGGATGCTGCGGTCATGCTCTCGTCCTGCATCACGCGCGCGCCTGCGTCCAGCCCGATGACGGCAGGGGCCGGCAGAGGGCGGCGGCCCGCAAACGGAGCGGCGGCATGAAGTTCTTCGTAGACACCGCTGACATCGCCGAGATCGAGGACCTCGCCGCGACCGGCCTGCTCGACGGCGTGACCACCAATCCCTCGCTCATCGCCAAGTCCGGCGGCGACTTCTTCGAGGTCATCCGGAACATCTGCGACATCGTGCCGGGGCCTGTGAGCGCCGAGGTCACCGCGACCGACGCCGAGAGCATGCTCTCCGAAGGCCGGGCGCTCGCCGCCATCGCGTCCAACGTCGCGGTCAAGGTGCCGCTCACCTGGGACGGGCTCAAGGCCTGCCGGGCGCTGAGCCAGGGCGGCACCAAGGTCAACGTGACCCTTTGCTTCTCGCCGTCTCAGGCGCTGCTGGCGGCGAAGGCCGGTGCCGCCTTCATCTCGCCCTTCGTGGGCCGCCTCGACGATATCAGCCAGGACGGAATGGGCCTGATCCGCGAGATCGTGACGATCTACCGCGCCTATCCGGACACCATCGGCACCGAGGTCCTTGTCGCTTCGATCCGTCACCCGCTTCACGTCGTGGAGGCCGCGAAGCTCGGTGCCGACGTGGCGACGGTGCCGCCGGCGGTGCTGCGCAAGCTCGCGAGCCACCCGCTCACCGACAAGGGCCTCGACGCCTTCCTCGCCGATTGGCAGAAGACGGGGCAGTCGATCCTGTCGTGACAGTGTTGCAAACCGCCCCCGATGTCGCGACGGCGGTGGAGACCTGGCTCAGCCGTCTCGCCGACGAGCGGCGACGCTCCGACAACACCGTCGCCGCCTACCGGCGCGACCTCGACGACTTCCTGGGGTTTCTGGCGGAGCATCGGGGCGAGGCGCCCAACCTCGCGGCACTCGGTGCGCTCAACGTGCGCGACGTGCGCGCCTGGCTCGCGCGCCGGGCGGCGAAGGGCCTCGCCAAGACCTCCACCGCGCGTGCGCTCTCGGCCGTGCGCGTCTTCTTCCGCCATCTGGAGCGCGAAGGCGTGCCCGTTTCGTCGGCACTCTCCCTGGTGCGTGCACCGAAGACGCCGCGCGCCGTGCCCCGGCCACTCACCGAGGGCCAGGCCAAGGCCGTCGTCGCGCTGAACGAGGGGAACGGCGGTCCGTCCGACTGGACGGCCCGGCGGGATATCGCGGTGCTGCTGCTCCTCTACGGGTGCGGGCTTCGCATCGGCGAGGCGCTGGGCCTCGACCGTGCCGATGCGCCGGCCGAAGGCGGTGACCCCCGCAGCCTGATGATCACGGGCAAGGGCGGCAAGCAGCGGGTGGTACCGGTGCTGCCCGTCGTCGCCGAGGCGATTGCCGACTATCTCGCGGCCTGCCCGCATTCGCTGGAGCCGGCCGATCCCCTCTTTGTCGGCGTGCGCGGCAGACGGCTTCAACCCAAAATAGTGCAGCAGACCATGGCGCGGCTGCGCGGGGCGCTCGGCCTACCGGAATCGGCGACGCCGCACGCGCTCCGCCACAGCTTCGCCACCCACCTGCTCGCGGGCGGCGGGGATCTCCGCACGATCCAGGAGCTTCTCGGCCACGCGAGCCTCTCCACCACGCAGCGCTACACCGAGGTGGACGAGGCCGGGCTGCTTGCCGCCTACGCCGCGGCACACCCGCGCGCAGGATGACAGTCGCCGAACCCGGCGTCGGGCGACCCCGGGTTCAGGCAACCACGCTCAGGCGGCCTTGGCCTGAGCGCGGGCCTCGACGTAAGCGAGCATGGTCTCGGCGTCGGAGACTTCGAAGGGATCGCCTGCCGCGTTGTCGCAGAACCCCGGCTCCACGAACATCTTCGTAATCTCGCCGTCCTCGACCAGCATCGAGTAGCGCCAGCTGCGCAGTCCGAAGCCGAGATTGTCCTTGTCCACCAGCATGCCCATGAAGCGCGTGAAGGTGCAGGAGCCGTCCGGCAACAAGGTGACGTCTTCGACCCCCTGGTGCTTGCCCCACTGGTACATGACGAAGGCGTCGTTGACCGCGAGGCAGATCACCTCATCAATGCCGGCCTCATTGAATCGATCGTGCAGGGCCTCGTAGCCCGGCAAGTGGGTGCTGCTGCAGGTCGGCGTAAAGGCGCCCGGCAGCGCGAACAGCACCACCCGGCGGCCGTCGAAAATCTCGGCGGTGGTCCGGTCCTGCCAGCGGAACGGGTTCGGCCCCTCGACGCTCTCGTCGCGGACGCGGGTCTTGAATGTCACCTCTGGTACACGCATGGCTCTTGCTCCTGATCCGGAATAGGTCCTGATATGCAAATAAGAACTATTATAATGTATGTCAAGGACCAAAGTGCATGCGCTGCCGGCAGTCGCGCCAGAGGTAGCGCCGAAGCTACGGCGCGACCGGGTTGAGCGTCGTCAGCCCCTCGTTGGTCGCGGCTTCGCAGAGGCGCATGTCCGCACAGACGAGCGTCACCGGCTCGGGCGAGCTCTCGCGCACGACGAGACAGCCCGCAAGCTGAAGCGCGTCGTAAGCGCGGAGCGGATGCCGGTCGATCAGCCGGGCGGCCTCCTCCATCACCGCCGATGTCAACGGCTGCACCAGGAAGAGCGCCGAAGCGTCGTCCTCGATTTGCCTCAAAATCCGCTCTGCGTCCGGACCCGAGATGTCGCCTTCACGCTCACGCCGCCGGATCGCCGAGCGGGCTTCGACCTTGGTGAGGTCCAGAATGACCACTTGGCCATCCTCGGCGTCCTCCACGATGTGCGTGACCCGATCCGCCCCGTCTTCCTCGATGTAGAGCTTGAGCAGCGCGCTCGTGTCCAGATAGACGCTCGCCATGCGAACTGTTCAGCGTCTGTCACTGATGACAGTGTCTGCAATCGAGCCGCCCCGTATGCGCACCCGTTGGAACCCGGCGCGGCGCGGCGGCGATTCTGCGTTAAACCGCGGATGTCTCCGATTGACCCGTATCGCGGTGACCGGATGAAGCGGATTGTTCGGGTTGGGGACCTGGCTGGTCAGGATCAGACGCTGCTCGGTTGCGCGACGCAGCAGGGCGCCGCTGGCTCTCGGATCGCGCGCCCAATCGTAGCCTTGCACGGTAAGGTACTGGTCGCGGAACCATTTCAGGCCGACGAACTCCCGCGAGCGCTCAACCTCGGAAAGCGCATCGAGGAGTTGGTCCAAAGCCGTCTCACGGTCGAACGCGCCGGCACTGTCGCCCTCGGCTTCGGCCTCGGAGGCGTCCGGTCGGTGTAGGGCGACCTCGTCGTGCGGGTGATCGGACGGAACGAACTGGATTACCACCTCGCAGTTCTCGGGGTCGAAATAGCTGGCGTCGGCGTCCTTGCGGACCCTCCTGCCTCCGTCCCGGCCGCGAATGCTCACCCGCGGCTCATGGCCGCCGAGCGGCAGATGCCTCAATCCCTCCAACGCCGGCGGCAAGGCCGACGTCTTCAGGTTGGCGAGGCTCTGCTCGATATCAAGTTGCAGGTCCCCAATTTGCATCCCATCCATCCTCTATTTCCAACAATTAGATATTTTCTAGATAATATCGTGAAAATATCTAATTTGATACGACAGTCAAGCCGGACGGGGCTGCGCGCCAATGGGCGCGCACGCGGGGGCGCAGCAATCAGGCGCTGGTAATGGGCGGTGCTTCGGATAGTCGGGCGCCGCGGCGGGCTGCGGCGCCCTGCCCTACTCCGCGGCTTCGGCGATGTCGTCGGCTGTCGAGAAGTGCTCGAACATGCCGGCGAAGCGCTTGCGCTCCGGCGGGCGGTAGGTCTTGCGCTTGCTGGTCTTGAGCCCGAGGGCCACCAGCAGCTCCGCCTGCTTGGTGGCGCAGACCACGCCGTCCAGCACGGGCACGCCGAGCTCAGCCTCAAGCTCTGCGGCGAAGCGGGCGAAGCCGGCACAGCCGAGGCACACGGCCTCCGCATCGTCCTCTGCGACCGAGCGGCGCACTTCTTCCCGAAGCTTCTCCATCGAGCCCTCCGGGTCGCGCTCGATGTCCAGCACGTAGAGCGGCAGCGTGCGGATGGCGACGATGCGCTCCGCCATGCCGTAGCCGTGCACCATCTCTTCCAGCAGGGTGCGCACGCGGGGAATGACCGAGACGATGGAGAAGCGCGCCGCCACCATCGAGGCGGTGTAGAACGAGGCCTCGGCGATGCCGACCACCGGCTTCTCGGTGACCTCACGCGCGGCGTGAAGGCCGGGGTCGCCGTAGCAGGCGATGACGTAGGCGTCGACGCCTTCGCTCTCGCCCTTGCGCACCTCGTCGAGGACTCCGCAGGCCGCGACCTGCTCGTCGTAGTAGCTCTCGATCGACTCCGGCCCGAACTCGGGGCTCACCGCCACGATCTCGGTGCCGGCGCCCGCGACCGAGCGCGCCGCCTGGCCGATGCCCTCGGTCATCTCCAGCGTGGTGTTGGGATTGATCACCTTGATCTTCATCGGTGGCTCTCCCCTTCTTGTCCCTCGTGCGCAGGCCGTCGGCGGCAACGCCGCGCGGCGGTCCTCACCTGCCCTTCATCATTGGCCTTATCCGGTCCGGGCTCAACCTCGTATCCGGTCCCGGTCAGCCGTGATCGGACATCGGCTGCGGGGATTTGACGCCGCCCTCGGCCCACAGCATAGCAGCGAGGGTGGCCAGACCCGAGACGGCGAAGGCGCCGATCAAGGTGTACATGGTTCCGTCGAAGCCCTGGCCGACCAAGCCCCCCAACGGTACCGAAATGAAGGTCGCGAGCGAAGCGATGACCGCCGCTCCGACGCCCGCGATGTGGCCGAGAGGCTCCATGGCCAGCGCGTTGAGATTCCCGAACAGCAGGCTGACGCTCACGAACACGCTGAGGAGATAACACATGAAGAGCCAGAACGGCGGAAGCCCATCGAAGACGAAGGCAACCGGGCACGCGACAAGCGAAATCAACGCGATGGCGGCAGCGGCGCCCTTCGAGAGTCGGCGCATGCCGTACTTCATGACAAGGCGGCCGTTCACGATCGAGCCGACCCCGAACGAGAGCGCGAGCACGCCGAAATAGAGAGGAAAGAGGGCGCCGGTCCCGTAGGAGTCCTGAAAGATCTGCTGGGCCGAGCCGAGATAGGCCACGAACGGCGTGAACACGAACCCCGTGGCGATCGTGTATCCGAGTGCGGTCCGAATTCGCAGTATTTCGCCCACGGCCTGGCCGATGGCACGCGGCGAGAAGGGACGGCGCCGGTCGGCGGACAAGGTTTCCGGCTGGCGCAGCGCGAACCATGCGAAGACGACCGCGGCGATGACGAGGAACGTGACGAAGATCGCGCGCCAGCCTCCCAGGATCAGGAGGCCCTGCCCAAGCGCCGGGGCGATCGTGGGAACCATGATGAACACGGCCATCGCGAACGACATGAGCTTGGCCATCAGCCGCCCTTCGTACTGATCGCGCACGAGGGCCATGGTCACGATGCGGGGCCCCGCCACGCCGATGCCCTGCAGGACACGGCCTGCGATCATCACCTCGAACGTGGGCGCGAAAATGCTCACGAGGCATCCGATCATGAACAGGGCGAGGCCGGCATGGACGGCGGGTTTGCGCCCGATGCTGTCGGAGAGGGGACCGAACAGCAGCTGGCCAATCCCGAGCCCCAGAAACAGGGACATGATGACCAACTGAACATCGTTCGGGCGCGAGACGTCGAAATCCCTGCCGATCGCGGGCAGCGCCGGCAGCATCGCGTCGATCGCCAGCGCGACCAGCGACATCAGCAGGCCGACGAGGGGCACGAACTCGGCGGTGCGAAGGGCGTGGCCGCGCTCCGACTGGCTCATTCTTCCCTCTCGCGTACCGCCGTGATGATCCTTCCGCCGGTGACGGCATGTGGCGGTCGGACGGTGGGCTTAGCCCCGAACTGGTTGTCAGGGGTGTGGTCTGCCTGGCGCCGTTCGAACTAAGAGGCAGGGCTGCCGCGCCGGGCCTCGGTGGCGGCGCTGTCGAGCGCACCGTCTTCGCTGACCACGACGCCGTACATGCTCTCGGCTGACTCGCGCGAGATGTAACCGTCGCGCACGTCCTCCGCCACGGCGTCCGCCGGGCGCTCGGCGGCTGAGCCGTAGCCGCCGCCGCAGGTGCCGGTGAGCGTCAGGCTCTCGCCGGCCTTGACCGCACGGTTCGGCATCATCGAGGGGAAAGGAACATCCTCGCCGTCGGCCCGGTGATAGACCAGCGCAGCCTCGCGGCCCTCGGCACCGCCTTCGAAGCCCCAGGGGCGGAAGGCGTGGCCGTCGCCCTCGACCGAGATGAAGCTGTCGGCGAGGAACGAGACCTCGCGGACGGACCCGATGCCGCCGCGCCAGCGCCCGGCGGCAGCCGCATCGTCGCGCAGCTCGTAACGGGCGATACGGAGCGGCAGGTGGGACTCGATGTCCTCGATCGGGTTGTTGCGGGTGTTGGCGTAGAGGGTATCGACGGCGTCCATCGCGTCCTTGCCGGCGCGCCCGCCGTAGCTCCCCTCATGGATGTCCATGTGCACCCAGTGCCCGCCGTCCTTGATGCCGGAGAACGCGATCACCTTGAGGTTGCCGACGCCGGCGGAGACCTTGTCGGGCACCGCCTGGGCCAGAGCCTTCATCAGCGTGTCGGCGACGATGTTGCCGGAGACGAAGCGCGCGATGGTGGGCGCCGGGAAGGTGGGATTGGCGATCGTGCCCTCCGGCGCC
Organism: Alphaproteobacteria bacterium; assembly: GCA_022826665.1. GTDB lineage: Bacteria > Pseudomonadota > Alphaproteobacteria > UBA828 > UBA828 > WTGU01. The sequence continues at coordinate 31,516 of JAJDUK010000039.1, forward strand.
TCGATGGTAATGGGGCGGATCAGGCCCGAGTTCTGCGGGATTTCTCCAAAGACCTCGCTGTCCAGCAGGATCGAGCGGACCGTCAGCCAGATCGCGCAGTCCACCGTGCCTTCCAGCGGCATGTTGATGGGCCGGTCGTCGCATTGCGCAGACGTGCCGGCGAGATCCACCACCAGGTCGCTACCCTTGACGGTAACCGCGACGGCGACCTTGAAGTGGCGGCGGTCGGGGTCGTCGAGGAAGCCGTCCACGTAGCCCTCGGCCCGGTAGGTGCCGTCGGGCAGCGCCTCGATGGCCTGGCGCATGAGCCGCTCGGAATAGTCCATGAGCGCATCTGCCGCCGCCTCCACGGTGGCCAAGCCGTGGCGCTCGATCAGCGCGAGGTAACGCTCGGCGCCGATCCGGCTGGCGGCCACCTGCGCCTCCATGTCGCCCACCACCATGTCGGGCGCGCGGATGTTGTCGCGCATCATGTGCCAGAGCGGCTCGTTGACGGTGCCCCGGTCGTAGGCCTTGAGCGCCTTGAATTGAAGGCCCTCGGCGTAGGCGTCCATGGCATCGACGATGCCGCAGCTGCCGGGACTGAGCGCGCCGATATCGAGGTGATGCGCCGTGGTGACCGCGTAGCCCACCAGCGCGCCCTCGTGGAAGACCGGCACGATGAAGGCGACGTCCGGCCCGTGGCTCGCGCCGTGATAGGCGGAGTTGTGGATGATGACGTCGCCTTCGTTCAGGGTCTGGCCGCGCTCCTCGAGAATCTGGTTCATGCCCTTCGCGTAGCCGGGGATCGGGCCCGACTGCAGCGGAGTCGAGTGCTTCGATTCGCAGAGCTGGCGGCCGTGGCGGTCGATGATCGCCGCCCCGAAATCCTCGGACTCGCGGATGATCGAGGAATACGACATGCGCATGAGCTTCCAGCCCATCTCGACCGCAATGTTCTCCAGCGCGCCCTGAATCACGCTGGCGGTGACCGCGTCGATGGGCCGGACGTTCGGCGTCTCTGCCATGATCTATCCCTCCTCGCCCAGGCGCAGGATGAGGTTCGCGCTCGTGTCGACGCGCACCGACCAGCCGGGCGGCACCACGGTGGTGGCATCCGTTTGCAGGATGACCGCAGGGCCGGGGAACGGCGCCTCCACCGGCAGCGCCTCGCGCCGGTAGAACGCCGTGTCGTAGCCTTCGAGCGCGCCGTCAACGCGGAAGACCGAGCGCGCGGTCTTCACCCGCGCCTCTTCCAGCGAGCCGCCGGCCGGCGCGGGCGGTGCCGCGATCTTGGGCATGCGGCCGACGCCGGTGATGCGGATGTTCACGATCTCGATGGGGCTCTCGGTAAAGCAGTGGCCGTATTCCTGCTCGTGCAGGGCGTGGAAGGCCTGCCAGACCTCTTCCAGCCCGGCCTCGTCCAGCTCGTCCGCCGGGAACGCCACGCGCAGCTCGTAGCCCTGGCCGACGTAGCGCAGGTCGCCGGCGCGGCGCTCCTCCACCCGGTCCGCTCCGAGGCCAGCGGCCTCGTACTGGGCCAGGAGGTCGCGACTCAGCCGCGCGAAGTCGCTGTTGATCCGGCCGATGTCGACCGCGCCCTTGACCTGGAAGGCGGTCATGATCTGGTCATACTTGAGATCGGTGGTGAGCAGCCCCGCCGCGGACGTGATGCCGGGATGGGGCGGCACCACGACCTCGGGCACGTCGAGCATCGCCGCGACCTCGGCGCCATGGAGCGGCCCCGCGCCGCCGAAGGCGACCAGCGAGAAGTCGCGCGGATCCAGGCCCTTCTGCACGGTTTTGGAGCGGATGGCATTGGCCATGTTGCTGTTGACGATGGTGAGCACACCTTCGGCGGCCTCGTGCTTGTCGACGCCGAGGGTCTCGGCAAGCGCCGTCAGTGCGTCGTCGGACCGCTCGGGCGCGAGCGTCATCTCGCCGCCGAGGAAGTTGTCCGCATCCAGCCGGCCGAGCACGAGGTTGGCGTCGGTGACTGTGGGGGCATCGCCGCCCCGGCCGTAGCAGGCGGGGCCGGGCTCGGAGCCGGCGCTCTCCGGCCCCACCTTGAAGGCGCCGCCGGCATCGGTGCGGGCGATGCTGCCGCCACCGGCGCCGATGGTGGTGATGTCGATCATCGGCACGAGCACGGGGTAGCCGCCGATCCAGGTGTCGCGCGCGGTGGCCTCGTTGTAGCGGCCGTCGATCACGATGCCGATGTCGGCGCTGGTGCCGCCCACGTCGAAGGTGATGAGCCGCCGCCGGCCGGAATGCTCCGCCGCCCAGGCGCCGCCGAGCACGCCTGCGGCCGGCCCCGACATGAGCGTGATGACCGGCACGTCCGCCACCATCGCTGCGGTGGCGACGCCGCCGTTCGAGCCCATGATGTGGAGGTCGCCCGCGACGCCGGCCTGCTTCAGCCGGTCTTCGAAGCGGCGCACGTAGTTGCGCACCTTGGGGCCGATGAAGGCGTTCATCGCCGCCGTGGTGAAGCGCTCGAACTCGCGGAACTGCGGCGCGACCCGGGCCGAGGTGGTGACGAAGGCCTCGGGCCATTCCTCCAGAACGATGGCCCGCGCGCGCTCCTCATGCGTGGGGTCGATGTAGGCGAAGAGGAAGCAGATGGCGACCGCCTCCACGCCCTTGTCGCGCAGCGTCCGCGCGGCCTGGCGCACGCCTTCCTCGTCCAGCGGCTCCAGCACGTCGCCCTGCGGCGGCACCCGCCGCTCCTTCACGGTGAGGCGGTGGCGGCGGCGCACCAGCGGGCGCGCCTGCCACGGGATGTCCTGCATGATCGAGTAGTTCTGCGGCCGCTGGTGACGGCCGATATGGATGATGTCGCGGTAGCCGGCCGAGGTGATCATGCCGGTCTCAGCGCCGTCGTATTGGAGCACCGCGTTGGTCGAGATCGTGGTGCCGTGAAAGACGTGGGCGATGGCGTCGGGCGCCGTTCCGCTCCGCTCGCAGAGCACGGCGATGCCCGCCGCGGCACCCTCCGACGGGTCGTCCGGCGTCGTAGGCACCTTGTGGATCGCGCTCTCGCGCGTCTCGCTATCGGTAATGATGAGGTCGGTGAAGGTGCCGCCGACATCGACGCCGATCAGCTTCATGGGCCGTCCGCTCGCTGTTGCGGCCCGGCGGCCGCACGTGTGTGTTGCGCGTTTGCCGCCGAGCGCTCTCGACGGCGGGGCAGTGTCTTATCCGCGCCCAAGCGGGTCAAGCGAGCCAACCCAACGGCCCATGCAAGGCGAGCGCACCCCGCCTATACTGCGCGCCGTCACAAGGGGGCGAGGATGGCGACGGAACAGCCGCCGCGCTGGAAACGGCGGGCCTACAACATCGCGACGCTTCGGGAGGAGTCCCGGCGCGTGCTGCCGCGCCCGGTCTTCGACTTCGTCGACGGCGGCGCGGGCGACGAGCACACGCTGTGCCGGAACGTCTCCGCCTTCGATGATGTCGACCTCTATCCCCGCCCGATTGGTGGCACACGCGATCACGATCTATCGACCACGCTGCTCGGCCGACGGCTTTCCATGCCGCTCATCGTCCCGCCCACGGGGCTTGCCGGGTTGCTGTGGCCGGACGGCGAAGCTGCCTCGGCGCGGGCTGCGACCAAGGCCGGCTCCATCTACTGCCTCAGCCACGGCTCGGTGTGCAGCCTGGAAGAGCTGGCCGAGACCGGGATCGAGCCCCTCTGGTTCCAGACCTACATTTACAAGGACCGCGGCCTCACCCACGAGATGGCGGCACGCGCACAGGCCGCGGGATACGAGGCGCTGATCGTGACCGTCGACACCCAGCTCCTCGGCAATCGCGAGCGCGACATCCGCAACGGCTTCGTCATCCCGCCCACCATGTCCGCCCGCGAGATCGCCAACATGGCGACCAAGCTGCGCTGGCTGTGGCGGATGCGGAGCGCCATTCCCAAGATCACCTTCGGCAACTACCGCAGGCCGGATGGCGGCGAGGACCTCACCGCCCTCGCCCAGCGCATGGTGGGATTGCCGGACCCCGGCATTCAATGGCGCGACATCGCCGACCTGCGCGCCGTCTGGAAGGGGCCGCTCCTGCTCAAGGGCATCCTCCACCCTGCCGACGCCGTCGAGGCGGTGGCCAACGGCGTGGACGGGATGTTCGTCTCCAACCACGGGGGCCGGCAGCTCGACGGCGTGGCCGGCGCCGTGGACGCGCTGCCGGCGGTGGCGGACGCGGTGGCCGGCCGCGCCGCGTTGATACTCGACGGCGGCATCAGGCGGGGCGCTCACATCGTCAAGGCGCTGGCGCTGGGCGCGGACTGCTGCTCCATCGGCAGACCGCAGTTCTGGGGCCTCTCGGCCGCCGGCGAGGCGGGCGTGGCGCACGTGTTCGACATCTTCCGCCGCGAGCTCGACCTCACCATGGGGCTCTGCGGGCTTCCCGACATCGCCTCGATCGGGCCGGACGTGCTGGCACGCGGGACGGCGACCGAGACGGCCCGGCTCACCGCCGCGACCGAGGCGGTCGCAGCGGCGGCCGTGGCGGTGGCGGAGTCGGGGACTGCCGCCAACAACGGTGGCGGTGACGGCGCCGAGGAGCGTGTCGAACCCGTGCCCGAGGTCGGCGGTCCGGCGGGACCGGAGCCGACGCGCTACGGCGACTGGGAGCGGAAGGGCCGCGCCATCGATTTTTGATTGCGAGGCACTATCCCCCGTGGCGGGCGGACCAGGCTTCGGGGTCGGCGAGGAAGGCGCGGACCTCTTCAAGCCCCCGCTCGTCGATACGCCCGCTGGCCAGCGCCACCGCGAGCAGCGTGTCGAGATCGCAAATGGCGGTGAGCGCGAGGCCCGCCTCTTCCAGCGCCTGCCGCGCCGTCGCGCCGGCACGCGAAAACAGCACGCTCACCCGCTCCACCTCCGCGCCCGCGTCGCGCAGCGCGTGCGTGAAGGCGAGGATGCTGCCGGCGGTCGAGATCAGGTCCTCGATCAGGTGGACGCGCGCGCCGGCGACGCTGCCGCCCTCGATCCGGCCTGCGGTGCCGTGCGCCTTGGCCTCGGCCCGGACATAGACCATGGGCAGCGCCAGCCGGTCGGCGACGAGGGTGGCGAAGGGGACTCCTGCGGTGACTCCGCCGGCGATGACCGTGGCGCCCGGCTGCGGGACGGTGGCCGCCAGCGCCGCAGCTGCTTGCGAGCGGCCCTCGGGCCGCGACAGGATCAGCCGGCAGTTCACGTAGAAGGGTGCGAGGAGCCCCGAGGTGAGGCGGAACGGTGCCTCGGGCCGCACCAGGAAGGCGCCGGTATCGAGCAGGACCGCCGCGATCTCCTCCGCCGCTCGGCTCATCCGCGCCCCCTGCTCTCCCGCTCGCCGGTCGTGCCGCACGCGGTGCGAAGGTAAACTATTCGGGCCGGGACAGGATGATCATGCCGAACGTCTCTCTTTATTGCGCCCTCGATGCGCGCGACCGGCCCACGGTCGAGCGGCTCGCGCAACTGCTCGCGCCGGCGGTCGGCGGCCTCAAGCTCGGGCTCGAGTATTTCTGCGCGCACGGGCCAGAGGGCGTGAGCGCGGTCCGCGCCGTTGGCCGGCCGCTCTTCCTCGACCTCAAGCTGCACGACATCCCCAACACGGTGGCAGGCGCCGTGCGCAGCGTGGTCGCGCTGGAGCCGCACTATCTCACCATCCACGGGGCCGGCGGCGTGGCCATGATGCAGGCGGCGCGCGAGGCTGCGGAGGAGGAAGCCGCGCGCCGGGACGTTGCCCCGCCCAACCTGCTGGGCGTGACCGTGCTCACCAGCCTCGACGCCGACGCGCTGGAACGCCAGGGCATCGCGGGCTCTGCGCGCGATCAGGTGCTGCGACTCGCGGCGCTGGCCCACGAGGCCGGGTTGGCCGGCGTGATCGCAAGCCCCCATGAGATCGCGACTCTGCGTGCCGCGCACGGCCCGGACTTCCACATCGTCGTCCCCGGCATTCGCCCGGCGGGCGGCGCCGGCAGCGGCAAGGGCGATCAAGCGCGGGTCGCGACGCCGGCGGATGCGGCGCGTGCCGGTGCGACGGCGCTGGTCGTGGGCCGCCCGATCACGCAGGCGCCCGATCCGCTCGCCGCCGCGCGGGCCATCGTGGAGGAGATCGCCGCGTCGCGCGTCCCCGCGCGCGAAATCGAAGAGTCCTGACCGCGCGCGGCCGTAGTGCGGTGGTCGGCGCCGACCGCGTCCGCCAATGAAGCGAAGCCGTCGGCTGCGAGCAGCCGCGCAAGCCCTCGCGTGATCTCACTGACGAGACGGGGCCCCCGATAGACCAGGGCGGTATAGAGCTGGACGAGGCTCGCGCCCGCGCGGATGCGGGCATAGGCGGCCTCGGCCGAATCGATCCCGCCCACCCCGATGAGCGGCAGGCGCCCGCCGCTCAAGGCGTAGGCGCTGTGCAGCACCTCCAGCGCGCGCGGCGCCAGCGGCGGACCACTGAGCCCGCCCTCCTCCTCCCGCTGGCGCGAAACCAGGCCGGGTGGCCGCACGGTCGTCGTGTTGGTGAGGATCAGGCCGGCAATAGGTGCGCTCTCGATGGCCTCCAGTAGCGCCGCCAGGGCCTCGTCATCGATCTCCGGCGCGAGCTTCAGCAGGATGGGCGGCGGGTCGTCGAGGCGGGCGTGGGCGTCCGCGAGTGCGGCCAGCAGGCGGTGGAGTGCATCGCCCGCCTGCCACGCCCGCAGCCCCGGCGTGTTGGGCGAGGAGACATTCACCGCCACGTAGTCGGCGAGCGCGGCGACGCGGGCGAGACCGGCGGCATAGTCCCGCGCGGGATCGCTGCTCTCCTTGTTCACGCCAATATTGATCCCGAGCGGGCGCCGAGACGCGCCGTTGGTGCGACGCCACCGTTCCAGCTGTGCGGCGACGACCTCCAGGCCGGCGCTGTTGAAGCCGTAGCGGTTGATCAGCGCGCGCTCGCGCCTTAGACGAAAGAGCCTGGGCCGGGGATTACCCGGCTGCGGCTCGGGCGTCACCGTGCCCGCCTCGCCGAAGCCGAGGCCGAGCCGCGCCGCTGCATCCGGGCAGCGGACATCCTTGTCGAAGCCGGCGGCGAGCCCCACGGGTGTCGGAAAGCGCAGGCCCCAGAGCGTCACCGCAAGCGCCGGGTCGGGCGGCGGAACCACCGGCGGCCGCCCCAGCCTGAGCAGGGCAAGCGCCGCATTGTGCGCCGTCTCCGGCGGCAGGCAGCGGAGGCCGGCGGTGGCGATGTCGGCGTAGGACACGGCGCCCCGCTCCACCTCTAACTCCCGGCGGTGAAGAGCGTGCGGCCGTCCACTACCGTGCACAGCACGCGGCCCTGTACCGGCCGGCCATCGAAGGGCGTGTTGCTCGACTTGCTGCGAAAGACGCCGCGGTCCACCTGCCAGGGCGCATCGAGATCGAAGAGCACGAGGTCCGCCGGCGCGCCGCGCCGGAGCCTGCCGGCGTCGATACCGAGCAGGTCGGCCGGCGCCGAAGTCAGCCGTCGCAGCACCTCGCGCAGCGAGAGGTGCCCGCCGTGATAGAGCTCCAGCGAGAGCGGCAGCATCGTCTCCAGCCCGACGATGCCGTTGGCCGCGCGCTCCATCGGCACGCGCTTGCTCTCCTGGTCGTGGGGCGCGTGGTCGCTTGCGATGGCGTCGATGGTGCCGTCCTTCAGCCCCTCAACCATCGCCTTGCGGTTGGTCTCGCTCCTGAGCGGCGGCGCCATCTTGGCGAAGGTGCGGTAATCGCCGACATCGTGCTCGGTGAGCGCGAAGTGGTGCGGCGCAACCTCGCAGGTGACCGGCAGCCCGGAACGCTTGGCGCGGCGCACCGCCTCCACCGCGCCGGCGGTCGAGATGTGGGCCACGTGATAGCGGCCGCCGGTGAGCTCCACCAGCCGAATGTCGCGCTCGACCACCACGATCTCCGATTCGTCGGGGATGCCCGGCAGCCCGAGGCGGGTCGAGACCTCGCCCTCCGCCATGCAGCCGCAGCTGGTGAGCGAGAGGTCCTCGGCGTGCTGGCTCACGATCAGGTCGAAGGTGCGCGCGTAGCTGAGAGCGCGGCGCATCACCTGGCTGTCCGCGACCGGCAAGCCGTCATCGGAAAAGGCGACCGCGCCGGCCTCCGCCAGCATCCCCATCTCAGTGAGCTGCCTGCCTTCCAGCCCCTTGGTCACGGCGCCAAAGGGATAGACCTTGACCCCCTTGGCGTCGCGCGCGCGGCGCTGCACGAACTCGACCAGCGCCACGTCGTCGATCACGGGCTTGGTGTTGGGCATGCAGGCGACGCTGGTCACGCCCCCCGCCGCCGCCGCGAGGCCGCCGGTGGCGATGGTCTCCTTGTGCTCGTGGCCGGGCTCGCGGAAGTGCACGTGCATGTCGATCAGGCCAGGCGCGAGGCAATGGCCACCACAATCGACCACGGCGATGCCGTCCGGCACGCCGTCGGCGAAGAGGTCCGGACCGAAGTCGGCGATGACCCCGTCCTTCGCCAACAGCGCGCCGGGGCCATCCAGTCCGCTGTCCGGGTCCAGCAGGCGGGCGTTGACGTAGGCCGTGGGTTGCTCGTGGATCACGCGTGACTCTCCCGTTCAGAACACCGGCGCCGGGCCGAGGTTGCGGCTCAGCGCGTCGAGGCAGCCCTGGCGCACGGCGACGCCGAGCTCGACCTGGTCGAGGATGGCGCTCCGTGTGATGTCGTCCGCGACTTCGCTGTCGATCTCGACCCCCCGGTTCATGGGCCCCGGATGGAGGATCAGCGCGTTCTCCCGCGCTTGCGCGAGTTTGGCCCGGTCGAGGCCGTAGAAGCGGAAGTACTCGCGGACGGACGGCACGAAGGTGCCCTGCATGCGCTCCTGTTGCAGGCGCAGCATCATGATGACGTCGCAGCCCTCGAGCCCTGCCCGCATGTCGTGGAAAATCTCGACTCCCATGCGCTCGATCGCTGCCGGCACCAGGGTCGGCGGCGCGATGATGCGGACCTGGGCGCCCATGGTGTTAAGCAGCAGGATGTTGGAGCGGGCGACCCGGCTGTGCAGCACGTCGCCGCAGATGGCGACCCGGAGCCCCTCGATCCGGCCGAAGCGGTGGCGGATGGTGAGCGCATCCAGCAGCGCCTGGGTGGGATGCTCGTGGCTGCCGTCGCCGGCGTTGATCACGGCGCATTCGACGTGGTTGGCGAGCAGGCGGGCGGCGCCGGCATCCGGGTGGCGCACGATCAGCATGTCCGGGTGCATGGCGTTGAGCGTCATCGCCGTATCGATGAGCGTCTCGCCCTTCTTGATCGCCGAGCTTGCCACCGCGATGTTGATCACGTCGGCGCCGAGCCGCTTGCCCGCAAGCTCGAACGAGGTGCGCGTGCGGGTCGAGGTCTCGAAGAAGAGTAGGACGACGGTGCGCCCGCCGAGCAGGCTCTTGCGCTTCTGCACCTCGCGGTTGAGCGCGACGTAGCCTTCGGAGAGATCGAGCAGGTGGGTGATGGCGCCTGCGGAAAGCCCCTCGATCCCCAGCAGATGCCGGTCGCTGAAGATCGAAGGCAAGAGCACAGGCTGCATCACCACACCTTGTAGGCTGCCGCCGGCCGATATGCAAGGGCTTGCGGTCTCGGGGGCCTGCGGCAGGCTGGCGGTGTGCTATGGCGGCCGCCCGCCTCGCGCGTTAGGGGCGAACGAGCGGGGCGAAAACTGTCGTGAAAAAGGTTTTAAGGCGGCCTATTCCGGCCCAAGGTGGCTCAAGGTGGCCCAAGGTGGCCCAGGAGACGGACCGGAAAGCGGCCCATGGTGGCCCAAGCGGCGGCGGCCCTCAAAACGGCAAGAGGCCCGCTCGCCCCGTTCGCCGCTGCCGGCTGAATCTTGCGCTCGCACATCATGGCGCGATCCTGGCACGGCTCGCGCGCAACGGGCACCGCACCAAGGTCCGGGGAGTCGCAGTCCGACTACCTCGTCAAACTCCAGCATCACAGCCTGCTTGCCGAGCACTTGCGCATCATGAGGCGAAAGACGTTCCACGAGAGCATCGAGGCAAGGCAGAAAGCCCTCGACGCCCACCTCGTCCACTCTAATACCGAACGCCCCCACCAGGGACGCGGCATGAAGGGTAGGACACCGGCCGACGTCTTCATGCGCCGCGCCCAAGCCCAGGAGACCAAGGGAGGGCAAAACGAAAATAGTGGCCTGAACCAGAACCCCGCCATGAGCGGCAACTGTCAGCCGATTACCCTATCTGTACACCCTGTCTGTACAGTTTAGCGATGTTCCGATAGAAACCAACTGACATCTCTCATCAGCCCACTTATTCAAAAGTCGTGTGGTCTCTTACCACTTAGGTGATACGATACAATGGTTTCCTATGCTGCCGTGGCACCGCGCAGGCACTTCTCCCTAAAATCTGCACATCTCACTATCAGGTGATAGTTTCCGCTCCAGCAACGCAACCTCTATGTTTCGGTCGCTTCCAGATACGTTTATCTCCGCATCAATTGTCAAGGTTCTCTGCTCAACGTTCTCGACCAGCTTCGACAGTCTCTTGTTGACACCAAGTGGGCTCCAATGATCTGGATCAGCAATTTCCCCGGTCAGTTCTTTCTCTGTAACATTGTTTACCACGGCATGTTTCTCTACTACTTCACCATCTAGAAGTAGCTCAATTTCGACAGGTATGGAGACTCGCTTACGGCCGTCCGAATATTTGACCTTGCTAAAGGTGAACGGAGGGACCGTCACGCTCAATGGCTTTTCGATGGTAAATGTTTCTCGTTGCGAATGCACTGCAGCATCCGACGTTTCTACAGTAGCGCTTTGACCAATCTTTGAACCGAACTGTATATTGAGATAGTCCGAAATGGACGCCAATGACAGCGACACCTCCCAGTTTCTAGTGTCCTTCAATATTGTAGTTGCTCTGCTCTCAACGCTTTGTACAACTTCAAGAACTAATTTCTCGTTCCAAGAATAGTCATACGCTCTACAATTTGCTATTTGAACATCACGAGTCTCTCTGTGCGAAGGAATTTCGTTAACATTAGGGAGAGAGAAAGTAACGTTGCCCGCCCTTTCCACAGATAAATTGGAGATCGATATTTTCCCGACGCAAAGAGCACTACATCTAGTGGGCAAGCGCATACCAAGATCATTATAACGCTTTATACACTTGCACTGGTAGGCATCTTGCTGCATTGGAGATAGCTGCGCCTTTTCGATCAGCATCGCCTCCGTGTCGATCTCATCATATTCTATGTTCGCATACTCTTCGCTTTGCCCAAAGGCGAGACTCACAAGTGCAATACTAGCGACACACGCAATTGGGACCCCGCCAAGCCAAGAGAGACATTTAATCATATTCCCCTCCTATTCCTCACAAAGACACTCGACAGTTTTTGCGTAGCTCCTGCACACAGAAGCCTGACCCTCCGGGCAACTAATGCTGCAGGTCTCTGTCCCATCTTCTGAAGTTGTCGAGCAGGAGCTGGTCGCAGCGCTGACCGACTGGGATGCGAGGAAAATCAGTGCAATGGCTAGCACTACATTTCGAATGATTGGCTTTGGAGCCATCGGTCACATCCCCAAGACGACTCTCTTCTATAACATGTAAGCATATATATGTGCGACAGTCAATGTTCCGATGGCCTGGCTTGTGGCACACCCGTCACCCGCGCTGACCTCCACCTCCGTGCTATGGTCGGCACCCACCCGACGAGGCGCGCCGGGCGAGCGTGAGGAGCCACCGCCACAATGACTTCCAACCGAATGCCCGGCCTCGATTTCGGGCTCGGTGAGACTGCCGATATGATCCGCTCGTCCGTCGAGAGCTTCGCGCAGGCGGAGATCGCGCCGCGCGCGGAAGAGATCGACGCGAGCAACGAGTTCCCGCGCGACCTCTGGCCACGCATGGGCGAGCTCGGGCTGCTCGGCCTCACGGTGGAGGAGGAGGAAGGCGGCAGCGGCCTCGGCTACCTGGAGCACTGCGTCGCCATGGAGGAGGTGAGCCGCGCGTCCGCCTCGGTCGGCCTCAGCTACGGCGCGCACTCCAACCTCTGCGTCAACCAGATCAGGCTGAACGGGACGCAAGCCCAGCGCGCCCGCTACCTGCCCAAGCTCATCTCGGGCGCGCATGTCGGCGCGCTCGCCATGAGCGAGCCGGGCGCGGGCTCGGATGTCGTGGGCATGCGCACCCGCGCCGAGCGAAAGGGCGACCGCTACGTCCTCAACGGGTCGAAAATGTGGATCACCAACGGGCCGGACGCCGAGGTCCTTGTGGTCTACGCCAAGACCGACCCCGACGCCGGCAGCCGCGGCATCACCGCCTTCCTGATCGAGCAGGGCATGCCCGGCTTCTCCACGGCCCAAAAACTCGACAAGCTCGGCATGCGGGGCTCCAACACGTCCGAATTGGTGTTCGAGGATTGCGAGGTCCCGGCGGAGAACGTGATCGGCGAGGAAGGCCGGGGCGTCAACGTGCTGATGAGCGGGCTCGACTACGAGCGCGCGGTACTCGCCGCCGGGCCCTTGGGCATCATGCGCGCCTGCATGGACATCGTGCTGCCCTACGTCCACCAACGCCAGCAGTTCGGCCGGCCCATCGGCACCTTCCAGCTCATGCAGGGCAAGATCGCGGACATGTACACGGCGATGAACGCGGCCCGCGCCTACGTGTATGCCGTGGCCCGCGCCTGCGACCGGGGCGAGACCAGCCGGAAGGACGCGGCCGGTGCCATCCTCTTCGCCGCCGAGAAGGCCACCTGGATGGCGCTGGAGGCGATCCAGGCCTTGGGCGGCAACGGCTACGTCAACGAGTTCGCCACCGGCAGGCTACTGCGCGACGCCAAGCTCTACGAGATCGGCGCCGGCACCAGCGAGATCCGCCGCATGCTGATCGGCCGCGAGCTCTTCGAGGAGACGGGGTAGGCTTTTTCATTTCCCTCAGACGCCGGGCGCTCGCTCCGCTCGCTTGGCTTACGCGCTAACGCGCGCGGCGCAGTCGCGCCGTCCGGGCCGCTTCGCGACCCGGTTTGCTATCGTCCAGCACCTCGGGCGCGTCAGAGTGTTCGACGAAGGCGAACCCCGCGTATCCCTTCGCCACCACCTCGTCGCATTTGCGCACGTAGTCCGGGAAGCCGATGTAGGGCATGAAGACGGGCGCCTTGCCCGGAATGTTCGAGCCGATGTACCAGGACTTGGTCTTGGTATAGAGCGTGGCGTCGGCCACCTCGTTGACGTGGGCGACCCACGCGTCCTCCGCCTCCACCGTCGCCTCGACGCAGGCGAACCCGTTCTCGCGCATGTAGCCGATGCAGTCCGCGATCCATTCGACGTTCTGCTCGATGGACTGGACCATGTTGCTCAGCACCGACGGGCTGCCCGGCCCGGCGATGATGTGGAGATTGGGGAAGCCCGCGGTCGCGACGCCGAGCAGGCTTCGCGGCCCCCCCTTCCATTTCTCCGCCAGCGAGCGGCCGCCGATGCCGCGAATGTCGATGCGGGTCAGCGGGCCGGTCATGGCGTCGAACCCGGTGGCGAAGATCAGCGTGTCGAACTCGTAGTCGCGTTCGCCGACCTTGAGGCCGGAGCGGGTGATCTCCCCGATCGGCGTCTCGCTGACGTCGACCAGGGTGACGTTGTCCCGGTTGTAGGTCGCGTAATAGTCGGTGTCGACGCAGGTGCGCTTGCAGCCGATGTGGTAGTGGGGCGAGAGCAGCTCTGCCACCGCCGGGTCGTGCACCGTCTCGCGAATCTTGGAGCGGACGAACTCGGCCGCCGTGTCGTTGGCCTCCGCGGTTGCGAAGAGATCGGAGAACGCGCCCAGGAAGCCGATGCCGCAGGTCTGCCAGCGCTCTTCGTAGACGGCGTCGCGCTCCTCAGGCGCCACGTCGAACACGCCGCTCTCGCCGACCGTGAAATCGATGCCCGAGCGGTTCCGCCGCGCGCGCGCCCGAAGGCCTGCGTAATCCGCCTTGACCGCCTTCTGCACCTCGGGGTCAAGCGGCGCGTTGAAGGCGGGAATGCTGTAGTTCGGCGTGCGCTGGAAGACGAAGAGACGATCCGCCTGCTCGGCGATGAGCGGAATGCACTGGATGGCCGAGGAGCCGGTGCCGATGATGCCCACCCGCCGGCCCGAAAAGTCGACCTCTTCCTCGGGCCAGTCGCCGGTGTGGTAGGTCGCGCCGGCGAATGAGTCGATGCCCTTGAAGTCCGGGATGTTGCGCGCGGAGAGACAGCCGCTCGCCATGATGCAGTGGGTCGCCGTCACGCGCGCGCCGTCGTCGGTCTCGACCGTCCACTGCCCGGCCGCCTCGTCGAATGTCGCAGCGGTGACGCGGGTGTCGAAGCGGATGTCTCGGCGGAGGTCGAAGCGGTCCGCGACGTGGTTGAGGTAGCGCAGGATTTCGGGCTGGGTGGCGTAGCGCTCGGTCCACTCCCACTCCTGCTGCAGCGCGTCATCGAACTGGTAGGAATACTCCATGCTCTCGACGTCGCAGCGCGCGCCGGGATAGCGGTTCCAGAACCAGGTGCCGCCGACGCCGCTCCCGATCTCGAAGACCCGCGCGCTCAGCCCCATGCTCCGCAGCCGGCGGAGCGAGTAGAGTCCGGCGAATCCGGCGCCGACGATCACGGCATCGAAGTCGCAGGCCGGCGCGTCGGTCCCGCCCGGCCGTTTCGATTGCGGGTCAGGCAAGGAGGCCCCCGTCCGCTATGGCGCCGGGCGAAGGGTCCGACGCCGGGTTCGCCGATGTCAAGCAGCCGCGGGACAAGACGCTACCCGCCTCTCCGCCATCGCTTCCAATACCGGGCCAGCACCTCGTCCAGCTCCAGGCCGCCCATCAGCCCGTCCGAGCGCAGGCACATCACCAGCACGATGATGACGCCCAGCATGAGGCTGCCGAGTCCGAACAGGTCGGGCAGCTGCGCGCCCAGGATGACCGGCCCGCTCTCCAGGTGGCGGATCAGCTCCATGGCGACCGAAATCAGCACCACGCCCACCACCGCGCCCGTCACCGAGCGCATGCCGCCGAGGATATGCATGGCGAGCGTGAGGAACGCGGCGTGAAAGTAGAAGGCGCGGGCGTTCACCGTGCCCAGGTAATAGGCGTAAAGCGCGCCGGCGATGCCGAGTTGAACCTCTCCGAGACCGAACGGCGCATTGGGAATCAGCGTCTTCTTGATTACCAGCGGCACCGCGAAGATCGACGTGAGGTAGGCACCGAGCCCCATGAATCCCGGATGGGCCAGGTTGGCCACGTTGGCGTTGCCCATGAAGATCTGCAGGCCGAACGGGAGCCGGCACTCGCCGCGTAGCCACTGGAAGGGCAAGTTCGACACGACCGCTTCGACAGCCTCATGACAGGCTGCAGTATTGACCGAAGTGAGCGACCGGCGCGATGCCCTGGCGGTGGCAACCAGCCCTTCGACGAGATGCGGAAGCTCAGTTGCCCGACTTCGCCATCTTTGAACGCACCCTCTCTGCCAACGCTTCGTTGGTGGCCGCATAGGCGGGCTCGAGCCAGTCCGAGCTCCAGAACCAGAGTCCGATGCCACGGTCCACTTCGTGCTGAACGACCTTCGTTCCGCCATCTGCAGGCTCCAGAAGCCAACGATGGTCGAAGGTCAAGATGCCGGGGATGCCCCCGGACTGGCGCAGCTCCGCACTCGGGAGAAGGGTTTCCACCGTCGCGGTCATTTCCAGGATGGCGCCGCTTGGCTCGCGTACCCTGTTCAGCACCGTCTCCCCATGCGCATAGGCGCCGTCGACCTCGACGAAGACCGGGTTCCACTGGGGGTAGGCCCCCGTGTCGATCAGAACCTCCCACACCGCCTCGGGCGGGGCGGGGATCCAGATCTCCACGAGGAAGGTCTTGCGGGTGGCGAGCGCGCCCGTCACCGCGACGATCAGGACGATCAGGACGGCGGCCGGAACACCCCATTTAACGAGGGACCGGGACTTCGACATCTCACATAGCCTCGCGAACCGGCCCATCGGGTCGTCGGCAGCGCGGCTGGTCAGGCGGCAGACGGGGGCACGAGCATGGCGCCGAGCCGGTCCAGGAATGCCTGGCGCTTGTCCTGCCCCATCATCGCAATCAGCATCGCCGCGTCGGCGCCGGTCGGGTTGTTGATCGGCGCATCGCCCGTGACGCACTGGAAGATCCGGTCGGCGACCTCCTGCGGATCGGCGAGGCTCCCGCCCTGGTTCGCCATCTGCTCGCCCACCGCGGTCATCTGCTCCCGCAGGCGCCTGGAGAACGCGACGAGCTGGGCGTCGCCCACCTCCAGCCGATCGTCGATATTGGCGCCGAACGCGGTGGTCGGATAAGCGCCCGGCGCAACCGAATGGATGCGCACGCCCAAGGGCTTGTATTCCAGCGCCATGCTCTCGGTCAGGCCGATCAGGGCGTGCTTCGAGGCGGAGTAGACAGCGTGTCCCGGCAGGCCCAGATGACCGGCCATCGAGGTCACGTTGACGATGGCACCATTCCCCGCCGCCCTCATCGCGGGCAGCGCCTCGCGCATGACGTTCATCGGGCCGAACACGTTAGTCTCGAACATCGCGCGGATATCCGCGTCGCTGGCCTGCTCGAACAGGCCATCGCCTCCATAGCCGGCATTGTTCACGACGGCATCGATGCGGCCGAATCGGGCGCGCGCGGCGGCGAAGGCGGCGGAGATGCTGTCCGGGTCGGTGACGTCCAGCTTCAGGACTAGCATCCGGTCGTCGTCGGCAAGCTCAGGCACCCCTTCTGGCGCGCGCATGGTGGCGACAACGTTCCAGCCCGCGTCTTGGAAGGTCTGGGCGGTCAGCCTGCCGAACCCGCTGGAGCATCCGGTGATGAGAATGGTCTGGGTCATGGCACATCCTTACACATCGACAGATTATGACGTTCTGTACAGCATATCTTACATATCACCGCATCTTGTCAAGTCGTGAATCCTGAGATATCTCCCGGCGCATGAGCAGCGTGCGTCGCATTCCCCTCACCGAGACCGAAGCGCGGATCGTCGAGGCCGCGATCGGCATCTTCGTCCGCTATGGCGCGAAGAAGACGACCATGGCGGACATTGCCGAGGCGGCCGGGGTGTCGCGCCAGACCGTCTACGCCTCCTTCGGCGACAAGGACGGGATCATCGTGGCGTGCATCCGCCACGTCTCGGAGGCGTCGCTGGCG
>JAJDUK010000050.1 GCA_022826665.1 Alphaproteobacteria bacterium
TCCAATCCGTGCCTGCACGTCAAGCGCTACAAGGAGGAGAAGCGAGAGCGGTTCCTGAACGCCGACGAGTTTTCGCGGTTGGGACAGGTGCTGGACGAGATACTGCACGACGGCTCGGAGACCCGCTCGGCGGTGGTGGCGTTCCGGCTCTTGATGCTGACCGGGTGCCGTCTCTCGGAGATCCAGAAGCTGCGGTGGGAGCATGTCGACCTCGACGCGGGCGAGTTGCACCTGCCCGACACGAAGACGGGTGGCCGGGCGGTGCCGCTGGCCCCCTCGGCCGTGCGGTTGCTTGAGTCCCTGCCCCGCGACGAGGACAACCCCTGGGTGATCGCAGGCAAGAAGCCCGGCAGCCATCTCACCGATCTTCAGCACCCCTGGCGGCGTGTCCGGGCCCGAGCCGACCTCGAAGACGTGCGCATCCATGACCTGCGTCACAGCTTCGCCTCACGCGCGCTGGCACTCGGCGAGGGGTTGCCGATGATCGGCAAGCTCTTGGGGCATACACAGGTCCAGACCACGGCCCGCTACGCCCACCTCGCGCGCGACACGGTCAAGGCCTCCGCTGCCCGCATCGGCGACAGCATCGACGGCGACCTTGATGCCAGCGGGTGACTGCCTCCGTCACCTCCGAGCCCTCACCACCCGACAGCCAGCCTGACCACGGCCTACCACGTCCCCATGTCGCGCTTGTTCCAGTTTCGCCGCCTGCCATCCCCACGGTGGACACGACGGGTCGGAAGTGCGATGAAGGTAGACTATTCCCGTGGCTCATTTCGCGTCAGCCAGAGGTTACCGGGAGCTAACAGTTGGACGAGGCAAGAGCGCGCCGGATTGCTGGGGAACTCCATGGCGCAGCTGTGGGTGGCTGGGAGGTCATCCGATACATTGACCACGGTGGATCAGCTGTAGTCCTCGAGGCCACACGGGACGGGACTACAGCAGCTCTGAAATTGATTGATCCCGAACTCGTTGAAGAATTCGGTAGAGAACAGCAGGTAGCCCGAATTCACCGGGAACAGGAGCTAATTGGTCATGGTCATTCCCACCTGGTCCAGATCTTTGATGCCGATGTGTGTTCAGCGACCGACTATCTCTATGTGGCCATGGAGCTGATTGAAACTCCTACACTTACTGACCTAGTTCCCGATTTTCCGACCGATAGAATCCTACCAGTCATCGAACAAATAGCGAGCGCGGCGCAGTTTCTTGAGGAACAGCATTTCACACACCGAGACATCAAACCCGACAACGTCTCACTAACGCAAGATTTTAAACTGGCCAAGCTTCTTGATCTCGGTGTTATTCGTCCCGTCATCAAATCGGTCGATAACAATGGATCAGGAAATGACTTTTTGGGCACTACGCGGTACAGTTCCCCAGAATATCTGATGCGCGATGGAGATGAGGAAAGCCCATCCGGTTGGCGCGCGTTAACATTCTATCAACTGGGTGCTTTGCTCCATGATATGATAATGCGACGTGTAATGTTTTACAGTATCGATGGCCCAGCGGCTCGCCTAACTGATGCTGTTCGATACAAGACACCTACAATTGCGAACCCCGACGTGCACCCCAGACTCATCAGCCTAGCAAAATCATGCCTCCACAAGAATTGGCGCCTTCGACTTGAGCTGGTTGATTGGAGAGACTTTTCACATAACCCCAGGAGACTGGACGCTGATCAATCTAGGCAGCGAGTACTTGATCGCATAGCCGCTCAGCGAGACCTCGCCACTAATCCTCCCGTGGCTGCCCCTGCGCGCTCACGCAGGAGCATTGTGACTTCCATTCGTACGCATGTGACCAACGTCATACATCAATGCTGCATCGAATCGGGCACGTTTCCGCCTATTGAGATCAATGAGCAGGGGGACCCCCAAGAGCCTTGGCTCACACTTCAAACTGGTCCCTCGCCCCAACATGCGTTGACTGAAGCCCTCAACATAGGGTTCGCTATAGAGATCCTCGATGAAGTCGGTCTCTATATTCGTATTCGCGCGGTATCTGCGCTCGGTGACCTCGTTCGCGACGCTAGTAGTCCAGAGTTGCTGGAGATATTCTCAGGAGACCTCGCCTCACCTGACCTTTACCCAGAACTTCAAAGTTATCTCTTCTTGGCTTTCGATTGTGCGCAGAGACAGGCCACCTGTCACGACTCAAACGTACTTGCCGTGGAGTTGCGCTGATGGCCGATCCATTTGAATCCTGGTGGCGCGAGTCAGCAGATCTGGACGATGAACAGCGCGCCGTTATTGCTTTGCCTCCGGATGGGAGTTACTTGATCAAAGGTCCCCCTGGCTCCGGAAAAACCAATCTTCTATTACTCCGTGCTAACTATCTCACCCTGACAGAGCATCCCAATTTGGCTGTTGTAACCTTCAACCGCACCTTGAGAGAGTTTATACAGTCCGGTGCACAAAAATATTCCTTCGAGGCCGACCGCATTGTCACAGTACGACAATTGTTCAATTCGATGATAGCTGAAGCCAATCACAGTTACGAAGAGCAAGGAACATTCCGCGAAATGCGTGAGGGCCGCTTACAAGCGGTACAAGAAGTACTCGCTGGCAGGAACGATCCAATCTACGACGTCATCCTGTTGGATGAGGCCCAGGATTACTTAGTCGGAGAAGTGGAAGTGTTTCGCTCCTTATGCCATGATCTCTTCATGGTTGCAGATTCCCGACAGCAGATCTATCCTGGAGATACAAGTCTGTCATTCTTGGAAACCAAGGTTGATAGCCATTTTGCACTAACAAAACACTATCGAAATGGCCTGCCAATCTGTCAGGTCGCTGACGGGATCGGACAAACGTTCAGCCGACCCTATGAACCGATTTCGCCAACGTGCAATTACAATTCTCCCGATCTCCAATCCACTGTCGATATATTCCCTGGTAGTTTCGACGCTCAGTGTGAAGAAATAGCAAGAAGACTACGACTTCAAAGACGCGCGTACCCAGAGGGGTTCCTTGGTGTAATTTGCCCACGGCTCCATGAAGTGGGTCTGATGAATGATTTCCTCTCAGCCACTGACTTGGCCGATCAGCTATGTGTACAGACCAGAGAAGACGGATACCAACCGATCACTGCAGAGAAGCCAGTATGGCTGTCTACTGTACATAGTTCGAAAGGTCTGGAATTCCGCGCCTTGCACTTTGCTTCAGCGGAGCTCGTGAGTCACTTTGGACCTGAGCAAAAGCGAATTGCGTACACCGGAGTAACCAGGGCTAAGACTGCGCTGACAGTTTATCACGACAGGGATGTGCCTCCATACTTCGATGCAGCCCTGAATGTTGTTCGGCCTCTTGAGAGATCGAACGCAGATATCGAGATCGCATTTGGCACGGACTGATACATTCTGGATTTCCGATCTCACGCGGGATCGACTCGCTGAGCTCGTTAGCGCACAGCCAGCGAAGACCCGGCGTGTGAGCATGTCTCAGTTGGCTGCCGTTGACGTGGCTCCGGACAGTGCCATTGGCATATGGCGCGCTCCTACCAAACAAGGCCAATCCCCTCTACCTCAGGTAATCATCGGGCAACAAGCAGTACTCGAGGACATGATCGCGTGGGTTGCCACCTACTTGCCCACGTTAGGTCCATTGAGCGGGCAATGTAGACTGCTTACACCCAAAGCCTTTGAGGACGCTCATCGCAAGACCAGTACGTTGGATTGGCGAAGCTTGGCGGGCTCTGCAGTCGCCCTTTGCTTTGGCGAGGTGTTAAGCTACGCCAGCCACTCCGTACAACCGACCGACATTTCATTTGTCATGTGCCGTAGCACTCTTTCGTTTGCATTGATGCGCAGTACCGCGCTCGGATGTTCCTCAAACAGATTGCAGGAAACTGCGAAGGCGTGGAAGGCCGTCAGAAATAGACTCGGCCAGTCAACAAACCTGCAATCTTCAGAACTTATTCTCCAGATTGTCCTCGACTTGGCACTCGACACACCCGTCGGCAAGAAGGACGCAGTAGCTGGACTTCGTGGAGCTCTAGGCTACAATGTCGATGTTCAGTCTTTTCTTGAAGACTTTGGCAATAAGTACACCTATAAGCCCCTTGCGAACAGCATCAGAGACAATCGCTCTCTCACAGCAGAGGAAAAAGTAGAGCTTTTTGATCTCGTGAGTCCGGAACTCACACGTGATAGTCGCCGCAATGCTCTCGAGAGGAGCTTAATTTTGGCATCTCTGGCGTTTTGGTGTCGAGCTGGTTTTGCCCAGCAGCTTGCCATTATGAGCCCATACCAGAAGGACTTGCCGCAAAGTACAATTTGGTTAGCTGCACTTCATCAATCCGAACCCTTGATGGAAACACTGTCATTAGGAGGGGGAGTGGGCTGGCGTGTAGCCAAGGAATTGTTTCGCACGGAGGACATATATCAATCGCCAGCGTGTGACATATCTATGTTAGAACTAGAAGTGCTAACGAGAGGAAGCAACTTTGAGAGCATTATTGGGTCTTGGGAGCAGTCGAGAATGGAAGTGGAGTTATTTCCAGGAGTTTCAACTATCGTTCGATCAAACTACGATGCAACACCCAAGTTGTCCGAACCGCCAATGGACGAAAGCGCTCCTCAACTTCCACTTGGTGACTACGAAACTGATAGGGGATTGAAGTCGGTAGAAGGCTTGCTGCGGAGAGCCCTAAAAGATATTCAGACTATGCGCAATCAATCAAGAGGTTAGCGTAGCCAGCAAAGCGGCGCGGCATGCGCTATCATAACCTACCGGCGCAAGCCGCCTGATTCGATGGGGGGCGTTCCGGCAATCTGAGTGCTCCGGAAGTGGTCATCGCCGCAAGCGATGGACCCACCTACAGGTTCACGACCCGAACAGAGGGGTCGGCCTAGTCAATGACGGCGGTTTCGCCCTCGCGGGTGATCTGTACCTAGTCGAGCGAGACCCGGCGCGGTCTCTTCAGTCGCATCCTTCCTCCGTCATGGCGCTTCGGTGCCGCGCCACTCCTGCGACCGTGGAGTTCCCGGATGCATACTCAGCGCTTCGCGTGCGGCTTCCCCGCCGAACCGAGCGCACTTGTCCGACGAATTCCCCGTGCAGCCGGTTCTTGCACTACAGCCACCCCCGCTCGCGGAATGCGTCGAGATCCACGCCAGGCGGCGCGTACCAGCCATCCGCTCCGTATCGGGCGCCCATGCTGAATGCTACTTCCTTGTTCCCGTAAGGAATCCGAAGCGGTGTCGGAGAACCCGCACCCGTCTGTGCCGTGCTGTCAGAAGGTTCGGTTCGGACACGCTCCGGTCCGGACGCCTGACCAGATCCTGCCGTTTTCGGCCTCTCCGTGCCCGGCCGGGCTTCCCCCGCCCTGCGTAGCTTCCCGCCCCGTGATGCAGCGCCGGCGCTCCCGCCCCCCGAATTCCTTCCCTCCCCCCGCCCGGCGCTAAGCCTTGGCGCATGCTCATCGAGGAACGCCCGGCAGAGCGCCGCCGACTTCGTGTACCCGGCCGGCGGCTTGATCCCCTTGCTCTTCGCGATCGAGGCCGCGAACTTCCGCATCTTCGCCGTCGGCGGCCGGTCCCCGCCGCCACCATCGGCTTCGCCTAGCATCACGTCCTCCGCATCCGCACCGCGCTCCCCGAGCCGGCCGATGATGCGCCGGGCGGAATCGCACACCGCGTCGATCGCCCCCATCATCTCCTGCCGGCCGGTCAGCACATCGTCGAGCAGGCACTCCAGCTCCGCCGTCACGCCCGGGTCCACCAGCGCGGGATCGGCGCGCTTCAGCACGCCGAACAGCGCGAGGCCCCGGTCGGTCGGCACGATGTTCTTCCCTTGCGCCGTCAGGAACCCCTGCTTTTTCAGGCCCGAGATTATCTCCGCCCGCGTCGCGGGCGTGCCGATCCCCTTGGCCTCCCGCAGCCGCTCGCGGAGCGCCTCGTCCTCGACGAAGCGCCATGCGTTCTGCATCGCCTCGATCAGCGTGCCTTCCCGGTAACGCGGCGGAGGCCGCGTCTCCTTGTCCTCGACCTCGGGATCGCGGAGGCGCGCGGTCTCGCCGTCTCGCAGCGGCGGCAGCGCCTGAGCCGCCTCGTCCTTCTCCTCGTCCGGCCGCCAGTCCGGAAAGGCGCCGCGCCAGCCGGCTGCGATTGGCTGGCGCCCCGTCGCCCGGAACTCGAAACCCCGCACGTCCAGCGTCACCGTGGTCTGCCGGTAGCGGTAGTCCGGCATGACCGAGGCCAGGTAGGACCGCGCGACCGCATCGAACAGCTTCTTCTCGTCCGCCGTGAGGCGCGGCCAAACCTCGCGCAGGTCGCCGATCCTGTTCACGTTGGGGACGATCGCGTGATGGCTCGCCCCCTCCAGCCCCTTGTCGTAGAAGGCGCCGTTCCGGCCCTTGCGGATCGCCGGCGGAGAGGGCACCGGGATATCCGCGTAAGCCCGGCCCGCCCGCAGGCCCGCGACGATCTTCGGCACGTCCGCGGCGGCGCTCTCCGGCAGGTAGCGCACCTCGGCACGGGGGTAGGTCAGGATCTTCTTGCCCTCCCCGTCGTAGAGCTCCTGCGCCACCTCCAGCGTCTTCGACGCAGACCAGCCGAAGCGCGAGCTGCACAGCTTCTGCAGCGAGGGCAGGTCGTGCAGGCGCGGCGGGCGCTGGCGCTTGTCCTCGACGCGTACGCCGAGCGGACCCTCGAATTCCCGCGCCGCCTCGGCGACCGCCTCCGCTTTCGCGCGTTCGACGATGCGCTCCTTCGGTGCATGCCGCATCTTGAACGCGCCGCCTTCGGCGTGCGCCGTCGCCACCACCTCGAAATACCCCACCGACACGAAGTCCCGGATCTCCAGCTCCCGCCGGCACGCGATCGCCAGCGTCGGCGTCTTGACCCGGCCGATCCCGATCACGCCCCGCGAGCCTCGGCCCAGCGTCACCGTCGCGGTGCGGGTGAGCGACAGGTTGTAGATTTGGTCCGCCTGCCGGCGTGCCACCGCCGCCTCGTAGAGCCGGGCGTGCTCGCCGTTGGGCCGGGCGCGCCGGAACGCCGCGCGGATGGTCTCCGCGTCCTGCGCCGTGAACAGCACCCGCAGCACCTCCCCCCGGTAGCGGCAGTGCTCCAGGATTTCCTGGCCGATCAGCTGCCCCTCGCGGTCGCAGTCGGTGGCGAGCCATACCCGGTCGGCCGTCTTCAGCGCGGCCCGGATCGCCTTCAGCTTCGCCGCCTTGTTGCCGCCGGTGGCGGGCTTGGTGCCGTAGAGCCCGTCCGGCTTCAGCAACACCGTCGACCAGCGCTTCCAGGCCGGGTTGACGTCCTCCGGCTCGCACAGGTCCAGCAGGTGGCCTTCCGCCGCGAGAACCTGGCCGTAGCGGGAGCCCACGGCGGCCCGCACGTCCTTCGCCTGGCTCGCCTTCTCGGTGATGACGATCTGGCGCGTCACGGCGGCCCCTCATGCGAGGCTCGGTCGCCGTCCCCCTGCGCCGGCGTGGCCGCGATGGCGGCCAGAAACGGCTTGGCGAACTCCTTGAGCTTGGCGGCACCCACGCCGTTGACCTCGGCGAACTCCGCCTCGGTGCGCGGCCGGCGGCGCACCATGTCAATCAACGTCCGGTCGGGGAACACGATATAGGCCGGCACGCCCCGCTCCCGCGCGATCTCGAGGCGTAGCACCTTGAGGGCGCTCAGCAGCGCCGCGTCCCCGCCGGCCAGGGCCGGCTCCCCGGCATCGCCGCGGGCCGCGCCTGAATCACGGGCCTTCGCGGGCGTTCGCGCGATGACCGTGTCTTCGCGGTACAGGAATTCGCCGTCGCCGCGCAGCAGGCCCAGCCCCTTGTCCGTGATCCCGATCCCGCCGTAGCCCCCGATGTCGATCCGCAGGAACCCCGTCGCCACCATCTGGCGGATCAGCGAGCGCCACTCGTTCTTGCCGCGCTCCGCGCCCACCCCGAAGGTCGGTATCCGGTCGTGCCCGAAGCGCACGATCTTGTCCGTACCGGTCCCCCGCAGGATGTCGATCAGGTGGGCCGCCCCGAAGCGCTGGCCCGACCGGTAGGCGGCCGAGAGGATCTTCCGCGCGTCCTCGGTCCCGTCGACCCGCTCCGACGGATCGAGGCAAACGTCGCAGTTGCCGCAAGGCTCGATCACCTCCCCGAAATACTCCAGCAGCGCCACCCGCCGGCAGGACGGCGCCTCGCAGTAGCCCAGCAGGGCATCGAGGCGCTTGTGCTCCCGGCGCTTGCGCTCCGGCCCGGCGTCCTCGTCCTCGATGAACTGCCGCCGCATCCTGATGTCCTCGAGGCCGTAGAGCATCTGCGCCTCGGCCGGGGCGCCGTCGCGGCCCGCGCGGCCGATTTCCTGATAGTAGGCCTCGACGCTGCCCGGCAGGTCGGTGTGGAAGACGTATCGGACGTCGGCCTTGTCGATCCCCATGCCGAAGGCGATGGTGGCGACGATCACCACGCCCGGCTCGGTCATGAATACGTTCTGGTGCGCCTCCCGCTCCTCCTTCTCCATGCCGGCGTGGTAGGGAAGTGCGCGCACCCCGTCCGCCGCCAGCATGGCGGCGGTCTCCTCGGTCTTGCGGCGCGACAGGCAGTAGACGATGCCGCTCTCGCCCTCGTGACGGGCGATGAAGCTGCCGAGCTGGCGCTTCCAGTCGCGCTTCATCTCCACCGCGAGCCTGATGTTGGGGCGGTCGAAGCCGAGCACGAACTGCTCGGCCCGACCGCCGAACAGCTTGTCCACGATGTCTTTCCGCGTCACCTCGTCGGCGGTCGCCGTCAGCGCCGCGATGGGGACGCCGGGGAACAGATCGCGCAGCCGGCGGAGGTCCTCGTACTCCGGCCTGAAGGCCGGGCCCCATTGCGAGATGCAGTGGGCCTCGTCGATGGCGAAGAGCCGGACCGGGAGGCGGGCGAGCGCTTCCAGCATACGCTCCGTCATCAGCCGCTCCGGCGCCATGTAGAGAAGCCGCATCCGGCCCTCCGCCGCCCGGCGCCAGGCCGCGACGTTCGCGCCCCTGTCGTTCGCGGAGTTGATGCAGTCGGCCGCAACGCCCGCCAGCCGGAGCGCGGACACCTGGTCCTGCATCAGGGCGATCAGGGGGGACACCACCACCGTGAGCCCGTCCATGACCAGGGCGGGGATCTGGAAGCAGAGCGACTTGCCCGAGCCCGTCGGCATCACGGTGAGCGCATGACGACCGTGGAGGAGCGCTTCGATCACGGCCTCCTGGCCGGGACGGAACCCCTCGAAGCCGAAGACATCCCGCAGCGCCCCGCGTGCCGCGCTCAACGGACCGCCTGCCGTGCCCGGCGGCCGCGCGGGCGCCCCTGATGACGACTCTGTCGGGCGGCTGGACGGTCCCGGCGGTTCGCTCCCTTCGAGCGATTCAGGCCGCCGGCAGGCCCTCTCCATCAGGCGCGGACCCGGCAGCGGCCCCGCTCGCCGTCGCCGCCGGACCGCCCCGTCATCCGCCTTCCGGCGGCCGTTCGCCGCCGGCCCCGGGCAGTCGAAACCGGACTTGCGCCATCCTCCGGTTGACCGGCAAATCCCCTATCCACCGCCCAGCGAATCATGGAGAACTCGTACCACGAATCGGCCCACTCAAGCGATTGCCGGGACGTCAGGCCGCGCGGCGATCGCGGACGCGCTTCGAGCGCATCAGGGGTAGAGGACGGCCTCCGCCTTGCGGATCGGCGTGGCGCAGCGCCCACAGACGTATTCCGCCGTCTCGTCGCCGACCAATGGGCACTCCGCGACCACGACGTCGGCGAGGTCGACGCACTCCGGGCACGCGAGCGCGGGCGTCGCGCCTTCGCCCGCCCGGCACACGAGCCACGCATCCCAGGCCTGCCTGCCCGCCGTACGCAGGGCCGCACGCGCCGCATGGGCATCGTGGAAGCGGCATGAACCACGGTCGCTGTCGTCGGTCATCGGTCGGGACTCCTTGACGTGGGCGGCCCCTCCCCGGTGACCCGCATCCGCTGCGGCGTCCTGGGGCTGAAGCCGAGATAATCGACGGTCCCTTCAGGACCCGGATAGTGGGGACAGGGATCGCTCATGGCGTCTCTCCGCTAAGGGACCGGAGCACAGTTAACCAACCCGCGGCCGGCACCGGCAGGGAGATATCGACCCCCCTCCCGGATTCTCCCCCCCGGCACCCGGAATTGCCGGCCGGCCGCTTCATCGCAATCGGCTTGGCCAGCCATCTCGCCCTGCCGTCTTCAACGAACGGGCGCGCCATGGCACGATGCGCGCCCCGCTCCCCGCCAACAGCGCCGCCGCCATCCCGGACACGACCATGCCCGAAGCCGACCTTCTGCAAGCCTGCCTCGACGAGCTCGGCGGCGTCGACGACTCCCTCGACCGAAGGGAGCTGGCGGAGGAGCACGCGCCGGTGCTGCTCGGCAGGCCCGGCATCGCCTCGAAGCTCGCCGCCCGCATCGCGCGCACCGATGACCCGGAGCGGAACGCTCCCCTCGACCTGTTCGGGGTCCTGGCCGAACGGGCGCAGCGCGATGCCGGGAACCGTGGCCGCTTCGGCGAGCCCTTCCTCGCCGAGGCACGCGGCGCCATCGACACGCTGGCCGCCGCCGGCGACCTGCCGGACCACGCCGCGCTCGGTTTGGCGCGCGCCTTCTTCCGCGCCGGCCTGGAAGCCCCGGAATGCCTCTTCCCGATCTTCGCCGGCGAACCCGGCACCGGCCAGGCGCTTGCCGCGTTTCCCGGCTTGCTGGACCAGGAAATCGACCGTCTCGCGCGCCATGCGGGCGACGACGATCATCTGCTGCACGACCTCCTCGTCAACCTGATGGCGGTCCTTCCGTCCGAGTTCAGGCCGACCTTCGTCCACCATGTTGCGGGGCGCGATGAGGAGCGCTACGGCCGCGCCGCCCTCTATTGGCTGCTGGACCGCTCGCCCGAGGTTCGCCTGGCCGCCGCCAGCGGCCTCTCCGACCGGGTGCGGCGCGCCGCCATGGAGCCCGCCCTGCCGGCGCTCGTTCCGCTTATCCGCAACTGGATGCCGGAGGATTCCGCGCGTCCCTTGCTGGATACGGCCCTGCGCGAGACCCGGCTGCGCGGCCGCTTCCACCCGATGGCGCGCCCGGCGGGCCGCCCGACGCGTTTCCTCGCCGCCCTGCCGGCCGGCTCGAGCATGCAGCATCTCGCCGCCATGCTCGACTCTGCGGACGGACCCGCTTGCGCGGTGGTGGTGGTCAAGGCCGGCCACGGCGTCACCATCGTGCACATCTTCCGGGGCGACGACGCCCTGAGCACCGTGTCCAACCTCGAGGACGAGCTGGGGGCGCTCGACGTGCCCTTCGAAACCATCGAGACCGCGCTTTCGGCCGCGCTCGCAGACGGGCTTGCCGAAGGGCGGCCTCCACCGGCCCGTCTGATCGACGTCGCCGCCGGCTTCGGCCTTTCCGAGCTGCGCCCGCGGGCGATGACGGCGCCGGACTGGTTCGCCGAGCTCGACCCGGGAGGCGCGATCACCGGCCTGCCCGGCGGGGAGCGGGACGATCTGATCCGCCGCAGCACCGCGTGGCCCGACGACCGGCCGATCCTTGACACATGGTTCGAGGGCACGGCGCTGCTTGATGACTCACTTAAGGGCGCGGACGGTCCACGGCAGACGCTCGCCGCCTTCCGGGCGCGCCTCGACGAGCGGCGCGGCGACTGGGCCCATCTAATGCTGCGCGCCGCCCATGTCCTCAAGGCCGCCGGCGACGCCGACTGGCGCTCTTTCGCGGCCGTGGCGGCGGCCCTGCTCGAAGGACGCCCCCTCGAGGGCATTCCGGTCATGGATAGCATCTTCCTCGCCACCGTCGACGCCTGGCACGAGGAGGAACGCCGGCTTCGCGCCGGCGACGCAGGGCGTCCGGACCCGTTGGCGGCCTTGGCCGAGCCGGCGGCTTGGCCGGAAGGGGACCTGCAATGCGCCGCTTCGCTTGCCTGGCTCGACGGCTACGTCGCGGCCGCGGTGCTCGCGCCCCGGGAGCCCCGTCCCACGGAATGGCTCCACGCGCTCGCGGATGGGGTCCGGAGCATCGGCGGCGAGGGGACCGGGGAGTTCCTGCGCCGCGCGGCCGAGCGCCACAACGAGATCGACCGCGCCATCGCAGAGAGCGGCGGCGCCGCGGACACGCTCGGCGGTTTCGGCGACGGCGAGCTGACGGCCTGGGCGCAGGGATTCGCCCAGGGGGTGCGCATCCTCGACGACGACTGGCCGCGCGACCAGCTCGAAATCGAGGATTACCCCACGCTGTCGCTGCTCACCGCTCTCGCCAGCGGCGAGCCCTCCGGCCGCGCGGCGCGCGCCGATCTCCCAGCCTTCTTCGAGCGGAGGATGCGGATGCGCGTCTCGTCCCTCAACCTTCCCGACGAGGCGTAGCGCTTCCACGCGGGCGCACCGGCGCGGAACGATTCCGAACACGAAGAGATCGGCACCCCCGCGCGAATTTCCCATCCCTCCTTTTCGGCGCGCGGATAGACGGCGGCGGCCACGCGCCTCATGCCGGGCGACCCATCATCGGCCCCTGCAAGTCCTGCGCAGCGGCCGCAACCATCGATCCCGCGATCGCTCCCGCGCCGTGCAGCCGACCTTCCGGCAATGCGCGCTCAGTGACCCGTCACCCGGTCCTTCGCGAGCCGGACATCGAACGACAGGAAGCGGTCGAAGAGGGCGGTCTTGCGCCACCCCACTTCGAAGGTCTCGCAAGGCCCCCGGTATTCGAGCAGCCCGAACCAGCGCAGCGGCCCCAGGACGCGGCCCACGAACATCGAGCCCTCCGCCTTCCAGTGCATCTTCGCCACCGCGTCGTCGCGGATCGTGGTCAACGCCCTGAGCGTGTCCACGCTCTGCCACTCGCCGGCCACGTTGGACAGCCCCCAGAGGATCACGCCGATATCGTCCTGCGGCCACCGTCCCGGCAACCCTCGCGGAAACGTCTCCACGAGTTCGGAGAGGTCCGTGTGCCAGAACAGGTGCCTGAACAGCAACGCCTGAAGCGCGCCCCGTCGTCCGGGTTCGCGCATCTCGCGCCCCAGCGGGGTCACCTGGCCCAGGAACGCTCGCCTGTCGACGAGCCCGGCCTGCTCCATCAGCCGATGCAACAGATGAAGCTCCCACACGTCGCCCTCGCGAAGCGCCTTTCCCGTCCGGTACTGCTCGGTCGCCTCCATCCCCGGCCAGGTCATCTCCTTGCGCATCGACGCCACCATGTCGCGCCCGAAACGCCCCTTCTCGGTGCGCCTCGGCAAGAACTCCTTGCCGATCACTTCAAACGCGACCAGAGCGTTGCGCACGAACGCCGATTCGCCGAACGCTTCGTCCGGCAGGTCCGCCGCGAGCCGCAGCGTCGGGTTGTCCGCCGCCGGTTCCGCCCGCAGCGCCCGGGCGCTCTCCGGCGCCAGCAGGGCCCACACCGGTTCCACACCGCCCGGCCAGTCCGACATCTCCAGCATCGCGCCCGCGTCGCGGGGTTCGCCATCGCCGTCGTCCGCCGGCTCTTCCGGCCGCCAGCCCCGCTTCACCGCCTCCCTGAGCCGCTTTGCCGCCTTGAACGACGGACTCTTCGAGGCCGGAATTCGCACGCTCTCGCCCGTCGCCGGATTCCTGCCCGTTCGCGCGGCCCTGTCCCGCGTCCTGAACGTGCCGAACCCGGCGATCCGCACGTCCTCTTCCCTGGCAAGCGACTCGGCGATCGCCTCCAGAACGGTGTCCACAGCTCCTTCCGCGGTGAACTTGTTGAGACCCATCCGCCTAGCCACGCGGGCGACGATCGCCGCCTTGTTCATTTTCGTTTCCTCCGATCCCGCGATCGCGCCCTGAACCCGCCAACCTCCCCGCGAGGCCGACGCATCCTTTCCGGCGACAGCCCTTTGGCCACTACCCGCATGGCCGGAGCTTCTGCCTCGCGAGCATAACCCGCCGTTTCCCGGCAAGTCCCGCAGCCCATCCGGGCGCCGCAGCACCTGGGATTCGAACACCGCCTTCGGGCTTTCCCAGCACCCCGAGCCAGAGGCGGGGCCGGGAGGGGCAAGCCGGCGACAGGGGGGCGAGTCCCCCGCGCAGGCAGCCGTCCGCGAGGGAGGAACCGATGCGCATCTACATCAAGGAGCAGGCCTGCGGGTTTCGCTTCACGAATTCCGCGTGGGGCCAGCTCAGCAACTTCTGTCCTCTTGCCGTGCCCATCCTGGCCGGCCCCTGGAGCTTCGGAACGTCTGAAGCCGCCTATCAGGCCTGCAAGTTCCCGGCGCGACCCGACGTCCAGCAACGGATCGCGGCGGCGCCCACGGCCAGGGAAGCGGCGGCCATCGGCCGTACCCCCGGTCTCGGCATCGACCCCGGCTGGAACGCGCAACGCGTCGACGTCATGCGCTGGGTCCTGCGCATGAAACGCGAGGCGAACGCGGCCGAGATCGACGCCCTGCTCGCAGAGACCGGCGACCGCCCCATCGTCGAGGTCTCCACCCGCGATCCCTGGTGGGGCGCGCGCCCCCTCGGCGATCGCTACGAGGGCCACAACGTCCTCGGGCGCCTGTGGATGGAACTGAGGCACCACCTTCGCGAGAACGACCCGGCCGCTCGCTCCGGCGCCTGGACCGGCCGCATCCGCGTCGGCTGCCTCGCCGGCGGCGCCCCTCTCGCGCAAGCCGCGCCGCAGAACGCCTGACCGCATTTCCGCCAACGACCATAGATCGCGCCCGCCCATTACCCCGAGCCGGCGAAAGGGGCGGGCGCTCGGCCCTGGGCGAGCCAGCGGACGTTAGAGACGTCCGCGCCGTCTCCCCGCATTCAGGAGCCGCCCATGCCCGACCCCGACACCATCTCCGCCGACTACACGCTGCGCCCCAGCGAACTCGCCGCCACCCTCAAGGTCCTGGTCGAAGCCAGGCAGCCGGTCATGGTCTGGGGAGGTCCCGGGTGCGGCAAGAGCGAGGTCGCGCAGCAGGTCGCCGCCGAGGGCGGCCGCGCCTACTACGACGTGCGCGCCCTGCTCCTCGATCCCGTCGACCTGCGCGGCATCCCCTGGCGCGACAGCGACAACCGCACCCGCTGGGCGCCCCCCGACTTTCTGCCGCCCACCGACAGCACCGACCTCTACCTCGTCAACCTGGAAGAGCTTCCCTCCGGCGTGCCGATGGTGCAGGCCGCGCTCTTCCAGCTCGTCCGCGACCGCAAGTGCGGCGAGTACGAGCTCCCCGAAGGAGCCTCGCTCATGGCCTGCGGCAACCGAGAGGGCGACCGCGGCGTCACCCACCGCATGCCGACCCCACTGGCATCGCGCTTCGTTCACCTCGAGATCAAGGTCGACCCGTCGGACTGGTTGGAATGGGGAGCCGCCAACGGAATCGCGCCCGAGACTCTCTTCTTCATCCAGCTCAGGCCGGAGCTGTTGAATGTGTTCCATCCACAGTCCCGCGAAGCGGCTTTCGCGTGTCCCAGGACATGGGAGTTTGTCTCAAACGTCGTGAACCAGCGCGGCAGCCTCGATCCGGCCGCGGAGCGGGCGCTGTTCCGGGGCGCCGTCGGCGAGGCCGCGGCGGTCGAGTTCTCCGCCTTCCTCAAGGTGTGGCGCGAACTGCCCCATCCCCGGGCCGTCATCGACGATCCCGAGAACGCGGACGTGCCCGAGAACGCGAGCGCGCTGATCGCGCTCTGCGGCTCGCTCTACCGCATGGCCGACGACGTCAATCTCGGCTCCATCGTCTCTTACGCGATGAGGCTCAGGCGCGAGGTGGGCGAGTTCCTCGTCGGCTCCTGCGTGCGCCGCGAGCCCGCGCTCCAGCACACCGACGCCTTCATCCGCTGGGCTGCCGCCCGGACCCAGTGACCTCTCGTCTTGGAGATATCGCCATGAACCTCACCCACGACGCCATGCTGGT
>JAJDUK010000042.1 GCA_022826665.1 Alphaproteobacteria bacterium
GGCTCGGAAGCGCCGCTGTCCGGCTCCGGCGTGCGCCCGCCGGCTTGCCGGTTCCGGGCCTTGCGCGACACCGCCGCGTCTTCGGCGCGCTTCACTTCGAGGTCCTCGACGGTGACCACGGTGCCGTTGAAGAGCTGCTTCTCCCACTGCGTGGCCCCGATGCGGATGCGGTCGCCCACTGCAATCTCCAGCGGCTCCGTCAGTCGCCCGTCCAGGTCCCGGCTCACCTCGATGACGGCGCGCTTCGCCCCGGGGGTTTGAGCAAGCACACGCTGGCGCATCAGCCACGAGAGCGCCCGACCCTCCGCCTTCGTGCGCGCGAGCACGACGGTGGACGTGCCGGGCTGAGTGCGCACGTGCCGCTCCCAGTCGTCCACCAGACGGGTGAGGGTCTTCTCCTCGTCGTGGCAGAGATGGAGGCGGCCCCGCACATGCCACGCCTCGATCGCCTTCTCCGCCTCGCCGTCCCTGAGCGCCTCCGAGACCGCCACCTGCCACGGTGTGAACAGGGGCCTCTTCTCCATCGCCTCGTAGTCGGCGAGGATGGCGTCGCGCTCCTGCCGATTGGTCAGATCCGCCCGGAAGCGCGCCTGCTCCGGCGTCTCCTTGTGGACATTGACCAGCACGTCCTCGAGGTCCGCCTTCTGGCGCCTGATGCGGTCGACGCGAATGCTGCCTGCGACGTCGCGGATCAGCCGCAGGCCGGGTCCCGCCTCCACCGGCTGCTGCTGGCGGGTGTCGCCGGCGAACACCACCTTGGCCCCGTGGCGCTCCGAGAGCTGGAGAATGTGGTGTGCCTGGCGCGTCGACAGCATCCCCGCCTCGTCCACCACGATCAGCGTGTTGCGGCCGATCTGCACCTGCTCCTTCGCCGCGAGCTTCAGCAGCTTGTCGACACAGTACGCGCGCGCGTCGCAGTCGTCGCCGAGCGCGACGGCGGTGCGCCAGGCCACGGCGGTCGGCACGATCTTGTAGCCGTGCTCCTTGTGCAGGTCGGTGATGGGCCGAAGCGTGGTGGTCTTGCCCGAGCCCGCCGCGCCCTCGATGACGGCCACACGGCCCCCCTTCACGGTGGCGTGGCGGATCGCGAGCGACTGCTCCTGGCTTAGCGGATAGCCCTGCTCCAACAGGGTTTCCACCTTCTCCTTCACTGTCTGCTCCGACAGGCCGTGGCCGGTATCGGCAGCCATCGCCGCCGTCATGTCCTTCACGGCCTGCTCCAGCCCGAGATTGTGGCGGGTGGAATAGACCTCGGTGTGGACCATGCCCGCGAGCGACTCCGCTGTCGGTTTCTTGGGCTCCAGCCGCTCGATCTCCGGGTTGCGGCGCAGCCGCTCGATGGCGGTCTTCAGGGCTTCGGGGCCGATCAGGCCTGCCGCCGCATTCGCCGCCGCCTCCACCATGTCGGGACGGCGGAACACGGCCTCCTCCCGGGCGAGGTGAGCGGGAAGGTCGTCGAGCCGGGCCGTGAGCTCCCGGATGGCTTCGCGGCCGATCTCCACGTCGTTTCCTGTAATGGCGGCGATCAGCGCCTCGCGCTCCACGAAGCCTTCGGCCTCGCCCATCCAGCGCCTGTGCCTGACCTCGGGATCGTTGTCATGGGATTTGCCGGCACGGGTCAACTTGTTGACGCCGGCCATGCGCGAGGCGTTGCCGAGCGACGGAATGCCCAGCTCTCCGGCCTTGGCGACGATCGCCTTCCGCCGCTTCGACCAGAAGACCTGCAGGTCCTCCGGCATCCCCTCGATACGGGTGAACCCGTTGTTGGGACCGTACTGCTCCATGCGAATCCCGAGGCGCTCACGGAGGTTCCAGGCCAGGGCGTTGCGGTAGACCGCACCCGCAGCCTTGGCCCAGCTGTAGACCGGGTACTGGTGCATGGCCCGCCACTTGCCGTCCTCACGGGTGCGGGCCACGTTGAAGATGACGCAGTGGGTATGAAGCTGCGGGTCGTTCTCCCGGCTGGTGCCGTGCTGGAACATCGCCGCCGAGATGTCGGCAGGCAGGACCCCGATCCGCCCCTCCCTGTCCCGGACCCGCGTATACGGGCAGTAGCGGAACACGGTCTCTTCCAGCGCCACCCGGGCGGCGTCGTTGTGCGCCTGCTCGATCTCGCCACGCAGATCCGGATCGGCGATGGCCCAGAGCGCGGACACGCTCTTGTCGGCCGAGAAGGTTATGTCCACACCCGGCGAGCGCGTCTCGCTGCCCGCGTTCCTGGTGAGCCTGCTGGAGCCGTCGGGCGCGAAGCCGTTGTAGAGCCGCTGGAAGTCGCCGCTGTCGACCTTGCCGCCGTTCTCGAGGCCGAGCAGGCCCGCAGGATTGAACCACACCCCGTCCGGTTCCTCGCCTGCCGTGTAGTACTCGTTGGGATGACGGAACGAGCGCTGGCTCTCCAGATAGTACGAAGCCGAGGCGGCCTGGGCGAGGGTGGCTACCACGGTGCGGCGTCCCTGCGCGAAAGATACGGGGCGGCCGTACTTGCAGGCAGCGCCGCAGCGCCAAGAGCGATTGAGGGAGTCCTCATGTGCTTCAGATCGTTACCCAATGGACTCGTGACATCCATGCGTCGTCGACTGTAGCATCGGTCATACTTCTCGGCAACTGGCACTTTAGTGCATAGGTGTGCAGAGGTCGTTTCTTCGTTCAGTGGTTTCTCTGGGAGAGACTCCATGCTCGCCACGGGTCCATCGCGAGGACGAGGAGAGATCGTACCGGGTGGGGCTCCATAGCAGGGGCCGAACGAGGCGTCCGTTGACATGGTGGGGCGGTCGGGCGATCATGCGACATACCAGATGTAGTGGTCGAAGACGGGAGGAAACACTATGGCGGCAAGGCGCTTCAACGAAACGGATATCGACTTCGATGGCATTGACGGCGAGCTGGCGAAGCTGGCGCCTCCAAAGCTGAGCCTGAAGGACGTCCTGGACCGTCTGCGAGACCGCATGGTCGAGCAACGGGCCAGGGGCGTCACGGTGGCGCAGATGCACGAAGTGCTGAAAGCACGAGGCATCGAGATCGGGGAGCGCAGTCTCAAGGCGTTCCTCGACAAGGGCGAGCTGCCGGGACGTAAGACGGCGAAGGGCGCCGCGCAGGCGGCGGAGACGGAGTCGGGAGGTGATCCGTTCTGAGCGCGCAGGCGCGAAGCGCCGGGCGCGAGAGGGCGACATCGCTCGAAGAGCGATGAGCCGTGTCCGATATCCGGTAGGGTCAAGGTGGGGAGAGAGCGCGAGCAACGACGATGGCGCGTCAGCGCCGAGCCTGTTGCGAGGCCGTGGGGGGAAAGCGAGCCGCCGAGAGGCGGCGCAGCGCCTCGGCAAGGCTTCCGGGAGAGCCGCCGGCGACGGGAGCGGAGCGACCGAGCCACGGCGGCGGGAAGACGGGACCGTGCCGCCTTGGTCTGCAAGCGAAGCGCGCAGCGAGCGGTAGCGAGCGTAGGCGCCAGGGATCGTCACCGGAACGGCGAAGACCGCGTAGCGGGCTTCGTGGAGCCGGGCGGGGCGAAGCCGCGCCCGGCGGAATAGAGCCCGGCGACCGGTCCGAAGGACCGGGCGGGCGCGCAAACTTCCTGATCGGACAATCGGGCGATACCGGGCAGTCATCAACTACGGACGGGGACGACTGACATGCCGAAGGGATGGAAGACTCGCCGAACAAGGACGCAAGCGATTGCTTGATGGCGGCGAGAAATGCGCTGACGACAAGAAAGGAAATCGACGGCGTTGGCGGTGGCGGCGCGCGAAGCGCGGCGGCGACAGGCCGTCCGCAGGACGGCGAGCGGGCGCGCTGAGGATGGAGGAGCATAGGCTGGAAGGAAGGAGCGTCGAGCGGCCGGCGACGGCGCGTCAGCGCCGAGCCGGACGCGAGGCCGGACCGGGCGCCGCGAAGCGCGACATCGGGAACGGCGCAAAAAATACGATGTTGGACGAGTCGCCCGCGGATACTCCCCTACTGGAGTTCCTTGAATCTGGGGGTATCGGAGATGGCCACGAAGTCCAGACGTCTAGCGAGGTTCAGCAGCTCGTCGTTCCTGCGGAACGGGGCGGCCTTGCCGTGCGCGTTCCAGTCCGGGCGGCAGACGACCTGGTCGACGCCGCGCGCGTCCGCCCAGCTCGCCGCGATCTTCTCAATGCCGGGACCGCCGCCGTGCAGCAGCACCATGTCGCCGTGCTTCTCGCGCGCCCGGTCCAGCGTGGTCCAGACCGCGTCCGCGTCGGTGACGTTCTTGCCGCCGGTGATGGCGACGAGGGTGCCGTCCGGCAGGTGCGCACTGGTCTCGCGGTCCTTCCGCGCCCGCCGGAAGTCGCGGGCGTCGATGGCGGCCGAGGTGAGAGCGGCGGCATGGTGTCGGGGCTGCTCGAGTTCATCGACCTGGACTCCGTCATCGTCGCCGACAGCGGCAACCCCATCGCCGATCTCGCCGCGCTCGGCCACGGCCTGCTGAACGCCGCGCTCGCCGCCGTGGCGGCGCTCATGGGCGCCGCCACCGGCTCGGGGCTGCTCGAATCGATCCCCTTCATCGGCAAGGGGCTCGATGTGTTCGAGTCCGCCTGGCAGGTCTCCGACGCCCTGGTCTCGACCCTGCTGGGCCTGCTCATCATTGCCGGCGCCGTATTGGCCTACGTGCTGCCTGCGCTCCCCTTCATCCGCTTCCTGTTCGGCATCCTGGGCTGGATCCTCAACGTCGCGGTATCGGTATTGGCCGTCACCGTGTTCGCCGCCGCGCACGTCATCGCCGCCTCTGTGGCGGCCCCGCTCTCCTGCCGGAGCAGCGGGCGGGAGCGCGCGCTTGCCGCGCGTTCGGCGGAGCCGGACGGGAGCGACGAGAAGCGGTCGCAGGAAACAGCC
Organism: Alphaproteobacteria bacterium; assembly: GCA_022826665.1. Taxonomy (GTDB): domain Bacteria; phylum Pseudomonadota; class Alphaproteobacteria; order UBA828; family UBA828; genus WTGU01. The sequence goes on from JAJDUK010000042.1 coordinate 4,849, forward strand.
TCTCGCCCCTCGCTGCGCCACGAAGCGCGCTCCGGGGGCAGGGGATTGTCCATGTGCCTCGAGGGGGCCGCGGGGTCCCGGGCCCGCGCAAGACGGTGGAGGCCGGAGCGGGCAACGAGGGCAATGGGCGGTCGCTGTTTGCTGCAAGAGGAGAAACTTGATGGCGAGGAAGCCCACAGTCAGGGACGATGTCAATGACGGCAGCGGTGCCGGAGCGGAGAATGGGAAGGCGCCGGGCGGCGGCGGCTCGATCGGGGACGGCAGGGAAGACGCGGCCGCGGCGCCGGAATCGAAGGACGACGAGACGCGGGCTCTCGAGGAAGTCCTGCGCGTGGTGCGCTACCTGGCGGGTCTGGCCGAGGAAGCGAAGAAGAAGAGGCCGGCGGGACCGTCGCGGTCCGCATTCGACAAGTTGGTCAAGTCGGTGAACGCGATCCGGGAGAGCACGGGCGAGACGCGGAAGCTGGTCGAAGGACTGGCCTGGAACGATGCCGAGGACGGAGGGGCGGCGGGCGCCGACGAGCTGGCCGAGGGGCTGCGGGCCTGCAGGGGGGATTTTGGGCGCTGGGTCGCGGGCGAACGCCGGACCCGGCGGCGTTGGGTGGCTCTGGCGATCGCCGCCGGCTTCCCGGCCGCGCTCATGCTCGGCGTGCTGGTCGAACAGCAGTTCCAGATCGTTCCGATCCACGACCCCACAGGAGGATGGCGCGGCCATGTCTGGGACAACTACGGGCGCGCCGTCGTCGACTGCGTGGCTGAGGCGATGCGGACAGATGCGGAGGTGGATTGCCCCCTCGTCGTGCGCAGGCCGTGAGGCGAAAGGAAAGGAAGCGGGGTCGAACGCAGGCCCCGGCCGCGAGAGAAAGGGAGGATGACGATGAGTGAAGCCACGGCGCGGGAGCTGCTGCGCCGCGAGGAGGTCGAGGAACGCTTCGGCGTATCGCGAAGCTGGATCTATTGCGAGATGCGCGCCGGGCGGTTTCCCGAGCCGGTGAAGATCGGCAAGCGTGCGGTGAGGTGGCGGGTATCGGATCTGGACGAATGGGCCGCCGAGAGGCCGCTGGCGCAGGGAGAGATCGGCCGGGGGTGAGTGGGTCGGAGCGGTGTGGGCTGGAGGCGCGGCCAGTGCGGCGGTGGCGGCGGAACGGCCTTCAAGCCGGCGGTCTTCCGTGCGAAATAATCCGCGTGCCGGCAGGATCGGAAACCGCCGTTGCGCGGTATCTCGGTGCGACCGCCATACGGTGCCGATTCGGTCCGGGAGGTCCGCCCCGTTCCGGTCGGGCATGTTGGGCAGGGTGTGGGGCTGGCGATGCGGCAAGATGAAACTACGCGTATTTTCAATGCTTTGCAGGATATCGCGACTCCCACCCCCTCCCTCAGCGGCGCGTTTAGTGTCCTGATCGATAAGTTCGTTCAAACGAGAGCGGTGCGGCCTTCGTCTAAGGGCAGGACGCCGGCCTGCGAAGCCGGATACGATAGTTTGAATCTGCCGGACCGCACGGCCTGCAGATTGCTGACTATCAGGTATGAGACACGAACCATGACGAACCTAACCGATATCGCACCAGACCACATACAACCGTATCACGAGCACATGGCGAGAAAGTGGGGCAGGTGATTCCGCAACAGGGAGACGACCCCTGGTGGCGGAATTGGTGGACGCGCTGGATCAGGAAGCCGGTGACGCCGGCTGGTCATGTGGGTTCGATCCCCACCACTCCTACAAGCACTTCGACTCGAATAGTCCGAACGTGACTACCGACTCGTAGATATCGCGCTATTGGCATCCTCGATTTTCCAGTAAGTGTCTGATTCGTAGCGGGTATTGCGCGGCTGTTGACATCCAGCATAGCACCGATCATACAGATGGAGCCCCGCCATTGGCGGGGCTCCTCCCGCCGGGTTGGGGCGGGATCACCGCGCAAGTCGCTTGCACGCCAGCGCGCGGAGAAGGTCATAATGCGGCCTTTTCTCCCGATATTGCAAGCGCTCGCGCCAGCGAAAGGCACGACCTATGGCAGAGCGTGAAGCCTATTACGAGATCAGGAAGGAGAAGGACGGAGATTTCTACTTCGTCCTGATCGCGTCGAATGGTGAACCGGTTGCAAAGTCGGAGGACTACCCGACAAAGAGCAACGCCAGACGGGGGATCGACGCCGTGCGCAGGGCAGCCCCCACGATGAATGTAGAGGACGCGACCAAAGCCCCCGACTAGGCTATGCGTATGGATAGCCCGAGATGGCCCGCTCTCGAACCGGCGGGCCATCTCCGTGATGTGCTCTGTCGTAGCACACTGATTGCCCGCTCGGTCCCTCGATCCAAGGTCCATCTAGGTTCGATCTCGCGAATCAAGCCGCAGTCGGCCAGCACTTCCTCGATGCTCGCGACACCAGCCTTGAGCGCTAGCAACGCGTCGAAACACGCATGTAAAGTATCCTCGGGGTGAATGCCTCTGTCTCGATCATCTCGGCCAAGTTGAGGTCGTTCGCCGGCCGAGAGGACGGAAAAGGATCACGCGGCTCCTTAGAGTCGAAACCGCCACGGGCCGCGACTATTTGTTCTCTAATTGTTGAATGAATGTTGGTGAACCGAAGTCGGGCAGTAGGCGTGCGGCCCCGGGCAATCTTGCGATAATGCCAGGAATTCTTCCGGTTACTACAGAGCGCAAGAGCCGAGAAATCCCAGCAACTAATACAGGAAGTAGGCAGGGAACTAGCCAAAAAGACCACAATTGCTCTAGAACTGTGACAAATGCAGCGCTCTTCTCTTGATCCCATTCCACGCTTTCGTAAAGATGAATACCTAGCGGCAGTACAGCTATCGGCAAGGCAGCTGCAAGCAGCATTTTGTAGTATCGTCCGTACAATCTGGCTTGCCTCTCAGTACTAGCTAGTGCGATCCCAATTGCCTTCAAATGTCGCTGCCATAGATCAGGCTGAAGACCGATCTCTTGCAATATCTCGGTTGTGCTATCTCCATCCCATTGAACAACCGTTCGATACGCCAAGATTCCTGCATCTCGGTGATTTCCCTCAAGTGTTGTCCAGGTTTCAATGCTAAGGCCGCCGGTGGTGAGAAGCTCGTGTAATCTTGAGGCCATAATAGATGTACGCAGCTTCGGTTAGTGAGCAAGGCCTATAAGTCGCCCTAAGCTCTTCAGTGCTCCTCCAATAAAATCTGCCGCGAGTTGCGCCATAGTTGTCCAGGTCTTCACGCCCATACGACAAATCTCTAGGTGAAGATTATGCAATTCTCTCATGTCCGCGGAGATATAGTCAGAATCAATGCGGGTAACAATATCGCCATCAAGTTGCATGGAGCTTTGCATTACCACCCTTTCTACACCAATCTCCCAGGCCTTGCGGATGAATGCCAGATCGCCCTGATCCGCTCGCACGCCACGAAGTGTCGCAAATCTATCCATCAAGACGGGCAGGGTGGTGTTCCACGCGTCAACTTTATCGTTTTGATTCTTGAGTTTTTCAAGAACATTGGGCATGAACGCAGATGTTCGGTAAATGCGCTCGACTATGACATGCTCAGAGGCTCTGGAACCGTGGGGCGAAAGTGCATCGTGATTCATTAGCAGTTCAGCGGTCGTACGTAGAGCGTCAAATGTTCCCGTGCCGTTTTTCCGCTGTTGAGATTCAAGGCCCGTCAAGTCGTGGTTATCAATGTTGAGTTCTTCACAGAGAGAATGGAGGAACCAGTAGTACTTGCCGGCGATCTCGAGTATAGCAATGGGAATGGGTGGCATCTTGCGTGCAGTTAAACCAGACTTGACAACCATATTGACTTCGATAGTTAGCAAGTTCTGGAGGAACTCGGCGGCAGAGTCTGTCGGGCCTCTTCCTTTCGTAGGCATGTGAGGGGCCGTTTGCTCAAATCATTCTTCTAGTCGGTACTGTCGGAATCAGCTTCATCCGGAACGGTTGGAGGGACTGCAGAAGTGGTGACACTTGCAGTGCGCTCGCTATCGGTGGAGTTGAGTAAAGCGCCGATTTTCTGACCTGCTGAGTCGGCAAGTTGCTTGATCGCTTCAACATTAGTTGCAACTATGTCTCGACCGGTGGCTACTTGCTCTTTGTGAAAGTCGTGAATCCAGGTGTCTCCAGTGGTCGCGTATCTTTCGCTAATTGCATTGAGAATATCTCCGCTTACAAGGTTGATGCTGGTGTAAATTCCTTCTGCACCATCAGCAGAGGCAGGCACTGAGAGGGACGGCTTGTTGTCATCTGAAATAGCAATGCGTACATCGCCCACACAAGTAACGATACGTAAGTCCGCGAGTGACTCAATGGCTTTGGTTAGCTTGCCTAGAATAGACTGATTCGTGTCGTTTGCCATGAGGGCCCTCATCTAGGTAAGTTGACTTCAGACAACAGTCGAAGTGGTGCTTGATTCGCGGTTGCCAGAAACAACGAGATACTCTCGGGAGCTCGTGATTTAGCTGAGTCGGCAAATGTATGCAAGGTAGATTGCGAGATTACGGTATCTATTAGAAATTATTGTTGGTGCGCCTCGTTGGTATGGGTTTGCGTTATAGAGGGGGGGGGTAGCGGTGGCTGCCGGTCCAGCACTCGTAGCTCACGGTGTAGCGGCAGAACGAAATACAGCGGCGCCGGTCAGAAAGTCCGCCCAGTGCTGCATGAGAGCGCGGCGTTTTTCTATCAGGTCTGAGCGTGCATAGGCTTGCTCGACCGAAGAACCTACGGCGTGAGCCAGCGACAGCTCCATGACCGCATGCGGTGCAGATGTGCACTCGGCGGCCCAATCCCGAAATGCTGACCGAAATCCGTGCACGGTTGTCCGCTCGGCGAGGCGAGTCTTTCGCAGCACCTGTGTCAACGTCATGTCACTCATCGGGTTACCCGGCCTAACCGACGACGGGAAGATCAGCGGCGACTCGTCGCGGAGTGGCCGAGCTTGCTCCAGCACGTCCAGCGCTGCGTCGGAAAGGGGCACTCGATGGTCTACACCGGACTTCATGCGTGAACCGGGAATGCGCCACTCGGAGGCGTCTTCATGGATTTCATCCCAGGTCGCACCACGCGCCTCGCCCGATCGGGTTGCGGTCAGGATCAGAAATCGCAGACAGAGCTTGCTTGCCAGGGCCGCCCCGGAAGCGTCGACAGTCGCGAGGGCGACCGCTACTTCCTGATAGGGGAGGGCGCGCAGGTGGGCCTTCAGGCGGGGCATGGGCGGCAGGGCTCCGTCGATGGCCTCGCCAGCGACGTTGTGCTCGACATAGCCGCGAGCCATACACCATCGCAGGACAGAGCGGATGCGTTGGCGCACCCGACGCGCGGTTTCCATGCGAACGCCCCATATCGGGGTCAGCACCTGCAGCACGTGTTCGCGCTCGATCCGGTCAACTGGAATGTCGCCCAGAATCGGGAAGGCGTGACGCTCGAGCGTCTGCCACCAGGAAACCGTGTGCTTGCCGTTTCGCCAACGCGGTCGATTCGCTTCGTGCGTCTGTTCTGCTGCCTGGCGGAATGTGGGGATGGTAGCCTTTCGTTTGGCTTGCCGCTTCTCGGCCAGCGGGTCGCGTCCTTCGGCCACGGCTGTCCGATTGGCGGCGGCGAGGCCCCGGGCTCGGGCGAGTCCAATAGCGGGAAAGGATCCAAGGCCGATTTCACGACGGCGCCCTTGGATCGAAATTCTCTGCACCCATGACCGCGAACCGCTATTGCCAACACTCAGATACAGTCCTTCCCCGTCGCCGTGCATTCCGGGCTTGGTGAGGGTCTTCGCCTTGGCGGCTGTTAGGTTCCCCATGGTTCCACCAAATTCCTTTCCACCATTTTTCCCACCACATTTGGCGGGAAGGTACTAGATTTGGGGGAACCATGCAAGAAGGTCGGATAAGAAAAACCCCCGGATTTCCGGGGGCTTAGAGGTACTTGAAGGAACCTCTAGGTTCCTAAAGTGGTGGAGCCAGGGGGAGTCGAACCCCCGACCTCTTGAATGCCATTCAAGCGCTCTCCCAACTGAGCTATGGCCCCGCAATTCCGGGCGCGCCGCGCGGCGGGTGGAACCCTAGGCGCTCCGCCGCTTACGACGCAAGGTGAAACAAGAATTAGGCAGGGTCCGCCGCGGGTCAAGACTCGGCCTGTGTCGGCTCCGTCTTGTCGATGCCTTCGACCAGACCGTCATCGCCGTGATCGATGTCGTTGATCATGTCGTCGTCATCGTCGGTGGCCTCATCCACCGCGCCCGCCACGACATCGTCGTCATTGGCGGGCGGCGCCTGTGGTGGCGGCGGTTCCGGCTGCACCGGCGGGCGCCGCCGATTCGGCCGCGCGGTCTCGACCTCGACCACGGTGCCGCACTTGGGACATTCGATTGGTCTGCGATGCAGGTCGTAGAACTTCGCGCCGCAGCCCATGCAGGTGTGTTTGTTACCCCACTCCCGCTTTGCCAAGCCCATGCCTCCCGTACTCTTATGCCAATTGTGGCCGTCGCCAATGCCAGTTTGGCGCCGCCCTGTCAAAACCAAAATTTGGATCGAATTCGGACCGCTTGACGCCGCCCGGCGCTGTGCTAGAGACGGGGCGTGTCCGACGCCATTGCCACGCCACGCGCGCGCCGCGAGGACTGCGCCGGAGAGCACGTGCCGCACCCCCTGATCTCCTCGGCTGCCGGCCCCCTGAAGGGAACCTGCTCGGTGCCCGGAGACAAGTCCATCTCCCACCGCGCGCTCATGCTCGGCGCGCTCGCGGTCGGCGAGACTCGCGTCAGCGGCCTGCTGGAGGGGGAGGACGTGGCGGCGACGGCAGCCGCGCTCCGCGCCCTCGGGGCAACCATCGAGCGGGCCGATGACGGAAGCTGGCGCGTGCATGGCGTCGGCGTCGGCGGGCTGGCCGAGCCCGACGCGGTGCTCGACCTCGGCAACTCCGGCACCGCGGTGCGCCTGCTTGCGGGCATCTGCGCGAGCCACGGGTTCACCGCCTTCATGACCGGCGATGCCTCGCTGCGACAGCGGCCGATGGGCCGGATCATCGAGCCGCTGGAGCGGATGGGCGCGCGTTTCGAGGCCCGCAGCGGCGGCCGGTTGCCGTTCGCGCTGATCGGCGCCGACCAGCCGCTGCCCATCGAGTATCGGCTGCCGGTAGCGTCGGCGCAGGTGAAGTCGGCGGTGCTGCTCGCTGGTCTCAATGCGCCGGGGGAGACCCGCGTGATCGAGCCTGCGCCGAGCCGCGATCACACCGAGCGCATGCTGCGCCGCTTCGGCGCGCATGTCGGCGTGGAAGCAAACGCGGACGGCGGCAGCGTCATCGCCGTCACCGGCTATTCGGAGCTCCAGCCCTGCGTGCTTACCGTGCCGGGCGACCCGAGCGCTGCGGCGTTTCCGATGGCTGCCGCCTTGATGGTGCCCGGCTCCGACATCGTGATCCGCCGGGTGGGCGTCAATCCCGGCAGGATCGGTCTATTCGAGACCCTGCGCGAGATGGGTGCCAGGATCGAAATGGGGCCGCGTCGCAAGTTGGGGGGCGAGCCGCTTGCCGACATCGCGGTGCGCGCCGGCCCGCTGCGCGGGGTCGACGTGCCGGCCGTGCGGGCGCCCAGCATGATCGACGAGTATCCCATCCTGAGCGTCGTCGCCGCCTGTGCCGAGGGCACCACGCGGCTCAACGGCCTCGCCGAGCTCCGGGTCAAGGAAAGCGACAGACTGGGCGCGACCGCCGCGGGCCTCCGTGCCGCCGGTGTGACGGTGACCGAGCGGGACGACGGGCTCGACATCGAGGGCTGCGGCGGTCCGCCGCCCGGCGGCGGCCTGGTGGCGACCCATCTCGATCATCGCATCGCCATGGCCTTTCTTACCCTCGGCATGGCGAGCGGGAAGCCCATGACCGTCGACGACGGATCGATGATCGGCACCAGCTATCCTGGCTTCGTCGCCGACATGAACCGTCTGGGAGCCTCGATTGCCGCGCAGTGAACCGGCGCCACTGGTCATCGCGGTTGACGGTCCGGCGGCGGCGGGGAAGGGCACCCTCGCGCGCCGCCTCGCGGCTCATTACGGGCTGCGGCACCTCGATACCGGCGCGCTTTACCGCGCGACGGCACTGCGCCTGCTGCGCGCAAACGGCGACCCGGCACACGAGGCGGCGGCGGAGGCCGCCGCGCGCAATGTCACGGCCGCCGACCTCGACGATCCCGCGCTGCGCGAAGAAGAAGTGGGGCAGGCGGCATCGGTCGTTGCGACCCACGGCGCTGTGCGTGTGGCTCTGCTCGACTATCAGCGGACCTTCGCCGCTGAGCCGCCCGGCGCCGTGCTGGACGGACGAGATATCGGCACCGTCGTCTGTCCGGAGGCGCAGGTGAAGTTCTACCTGGAAGCGACCGCCGAAGTGCGGGCGGAGCGCCGCCTTTGTGAGTTGCGGTCGCGCGGCGTCGAGAGTATAGAATCCAGTGTTTTGGAAGAAATAATCGCTCGCGACGTCCGCGACAGCCGGCGTAGCGCCGCACCGTTGAAGCCGGCGGCAGACGCAAGTCGGATCGATACCACTGCCCTCGGACCCGATGAAGTGTTCGAGCAGGCGGTTGCAACCGTCGACTCGCGTCTTTCCTCCACGTAGCGGTACGCAGCGGAACCCACACCGCGGAAACGCGCTCACCCATCACGGCCCGCGGCTTATGCCGGGCAAGCCTTGCGCGAAAGCGCCCACCGACCATTCCGGAGATCAGATGACAGCAGAGACAACGGAAGCAACAGAGCAGGCCGGCGCGCCGAAAGAGTCCTTCGCCGACATGCTCGACTCGTTCTTGGACGACAAGCCCCGCTTCGAGGGGAGCGTCGTCAAGGGCACCGTTCTCGCGATCGAGAACGACGCCGCCCTCATCGATGTCGGCCTCAAGGTGGAAGGCCGGGTCCCCCTCAAGGAGTTCTCCGCGCCGGGGCAGGCGGCCGAGGTCAAGGTCGGCGACGAGGTCGAGGTCTATATCGAGCGCTTCGAGACCGCGCGCGGCGAGGCCTCGCTCAGCCGTGAGCGAGCGCGCCGCGAGGAGGCCTGGGAGAAGCTGGAGCAGGCCTACAAGGACGGCGAGCGGGTTTCTGGGGTCATCTTCGGCCGGGTGAAGGGCGGCTTCACGGTCGATCTCGACGGTGCCGTGGCGTTCCTGCCGGGTAGTCAAGTCGATATTCGGCCGGTGCGCGACATCGCGCCGCTGGTCGGCACGGACCAGCCGTTCCAGATCCTCAAGATGGACCGCCGGCGCGGCAATATCGTCGTCTCACGCCGCGCCGTACTGGAGGACACCCGTGCCGAGCAGCGCAACGAGCTGATCGCCAACCTGCACGAGGGGCAGGTGCTCGAAGGCGTGGTCAAGAACATTACCGACTACGGCGCCTTCGTCGACCTCGGCGGCGTCGACGGGTTGCTGCACGTGACCGACATCTCGTGGCGGCGCGTCAACCATCCGGCCGACGCCCTGCAGATCGGGCAGACGGTCAACGTCCAGGTCATCCGCTTCAACCCCGAGACCCAGCGCATCTCGCTTGGCATGAAGCAGCTCGAGGCCGACCCGTGGGAGGGTGTCGAGGCGAAGTATCCGGTGAGGACGAAGTTCACCGGCCGTGTGACGAACATCACCGATTACGGCGCGTTCGTGGAGCTGGAGCCGGGTGTGGAAGGCCTGGTCCATGTCTCGGAGATGAGCTGGACCAAGAAGAACGTGCACCCCGGCAAGATCATCTCGACCAGTCAGGAAGTCGAGGTGATGGTGCTCGACGTCGATCCGGAGAAGCGCCGCGTGAGCCTCGGCCTCAAGCAGTGCCTGGACAATCCCTGGATCGTCTTCGCCGACACCCATCCCGAAGGCGCGATCGTCGAGGGCGAGATCAAGAACATCACCGAGTTCGGCCTGTTCGTCGAGCTGCCGGGCGAGATTTACGGCATGGCGCACCTCTCCGATCTCGATTGGCTGACGCCCGGCGAAGAGGCGCTGAAGCGGTTCAAGAAGGGCGACGAGGTCAAGGCCAAGGTGCTGACCGTCGACGTGGAGAAGGAGCGGATCGGCCTCGGCCTGAAGCAGCTCGACGACGATCCGTTCCAGGGCGCCGATGCCCGGCGTGGCCAGACCGTGACCTGCACCGTCACGGCGGTGCACGACCACAGCGTCGAGGTCGAGATATTCGGGTCGCTCCCCGGAGACATCAAGCGCTCCGATCTCGCCCGCGACCGCGACGAGCAGCGCCCCTCGCGCTTTGCACCGGGCGACAAGGTGGACGCCAAGCTGTTGCAGATCGACCGCAACAACCGGCGCGTCTCGCTCTCCATCAAGGCCCTGGAAGTGCAGGAAGAGAAGCAGGCGATGGAGGAGTACGGCTCGACCGACAGCGGCGCGAGCCTCGGCGACATCCTCGGCGCCGCGCTCGACCGCAAGACCCAGGAAGAGGCCGCGCGCGCGGCGGAGGCGAAGGAGGACGCGCCGGACGAGGAGAGTTGAGGCGCGCGCCTTGACGCACTGAACCGCGATCCGGGAGGGAGATGGCGAACCTGGATCCTGACAGGTTGCTTGATCGCCGCCGTCTCAAGCGGGGCGTTGCCGTGTGGCGCGCCCTCGCAGTCGTCGCCCTTGTTGCTCTCATCCTCGTCGCCGCAGCGCCGTTCGCCTTCGAGGAAGGCGAACGCGTCGCCCGGCTTTGGGTGACCGGGCTGATCGAGGACGATCCCGCGCGCGACCATCTCATTGCCGATCTCCGCGACGACGATTCGGTCAAGGCGGTCGTGTTGCGGCTCGATTCGGCGGGTGGCACGGCGGTCGGCGGCGAAGCGCTCTATCTCAGCCTGCGTTCCCTCGCCGAGGCCAAGCCGGTCGTCGCCGTCTTCGGCACCACGGCGACCTCGGCGGCCTACATGGCGGCGCTCGCCGCGGATCGTCTGGTCGCCCGCGAAGCGACCCTGACGGGCTCGATCGGAGTCCTGTTCCAGACCGCCGAATTCACGGCGCTTCTGGAAGAGATCGGCGTGCGCGCGGAGGCGATCCGCAGCGGGCCGCTAAAGGCGAAACCCACGCCCTACGAGGAGATGGACGATCCCACCCGCCTCGTCATGCGGAGCGTGGTGGCGGACATCTATGAGTCGTTCGTGCGCCTCCTTATGGAGCGCCGCTCCTTCGACCGCGAGACGGCGGTGACGTTGGCCGACGGGCGCGTGTTCACCGGCAGCCAGGCGGTGCAGGCGGGTCTCGTCGATGCCATCGGCGGCGAGGACGAGGCGCGCGCGTGGCTCGCCGAGGTGCACGGCGTGCCCGCGACCATGCCGGCCACGGACGTGGTGAGCGGTAGTGAGGGCGGCCTGTTCGACGTCATCGATGCGGCGCTCCAGCGTACGTTGCCTACGCGAACGCTCGCCCTTGACGGTCTGATCGCCGTTTGGCACCCTGAGATATCGGACTGAAATAACGACGTTCTCGGTGATCGGACACGTACGCCGGGAGCCTCCGGCCGGCAGGGAATCTCCAGCATGACCAAGTCCGAACTCATTCAGCTGCTGGCGGAAAGGCACGCCGACCAGCACCTTTATCACCGCGACTACCAGCGCGTGGTGAACCGTGTTTTCACCGAGATCAGCGATGCTCTCGCCCAGGGCGACCGGGTCGAGCTTCGCGGATTCGGCGCCTTCTCGGTCCGCCCGCGGGCGGCGCGGGTCGGCCGCAATCCGCGCACGGGGGCTGCGGTGCGGGTGGACAGGAAGTTCCTGCCGTTCTTCAAGACAGGCAAGGAGCTGCGCGAGCGGCTCAACAGCGAGTAAGCGACGCGGCTTGAGCGGCGTGCGGCGCTCCGGGAGCATGAGCGCCGGATCGAACGGTTGACGGGCCGCGCGGTGCGGCGCACAAGAGCCGGATCATGAGGATTCTCGCGTGGGTGATCGCGGCGGCGGTCGCGATCGTCGTCATCGCCTTCGCCGTGGCGAATCGCGGCCCCGTCTCCATCAGCGTGGCGCCGTTCCCCTATAGTCTGGACATTCCGATCTGGGCGCTGGCGGTCGGTGCGCTGGTGGTGGGGTTCCTCTCCGGCGCTCTGGTGCGCTGGCTGCTCGACCACAAGGTGCGCCGCATGGCGCGGCGCGGCAGGCGGCGCGCGCGTGCGCTCGAACAGGAGCTGACCGGGACGCGTAAGCAGCTCGACGAGGCCGTGCGCGGCCAGCGGGCGACGGTGCCCGCGTCGGCTCCCGTATCTTTGACCCCCAAGGACCTCGCGTAGCCGCCCCGCCAATCGCCCAGGAAATGACTGAGGTAATCGAGTAGGGTAGGCCATGCCTGTCGCGGTAAAGACCTGCGGATTGAGCGATCGACCGGCCGTCGATGCGGCGCTCGCCGGCGGCGCGCGGTTCCTGGGCTTCGTGTTCTTCCCGCCCTCGCCGCGCGACGTTGCGCCCAGCCGGGCCGCGGCCCTGAGCGCAGGCCTCCCCGACGATACGGCGACCGTCGGCGTCGTCGTCGATCCGGATGACGAGTTGCTCGACGGTATTCTCTCCGAGGTGCGACTCGACTATATCCAGCTGCACGGAAACGAGAGCCCGGCGCGGGCAGAGGCCATTCGCGCGCGCACCGGCTGCCGCATCATCAAGGCGATCAGCGTGTCTCAAGCCTCCGACATCGAGCGTGCCGAAGACTACGGCGGGAGCGCCGACTTGACTCTGTTCGACGCCAAGGCGGCCATCGACGACACGCGTCCCGGCGGCAACGCGCGGACCTTCGACTGGCACCTGTTCGAGTCCGCGCCGCCGCCGTCGACCGGCTGGTTTCTCTCCGGCGGTCTCGACGTGGACAACGTCGGCGAGGCGATCAGAATTACGGGCGCACAGGCCGTCGATGTCTCGTCCGGTATCGAGTCGGCGCCGGGACGGAAGGACCCGGACAAGATCGGCGCCTTCCTCGCCGCTGCGGCGGCTGCGGATACGCCTGTAGCAAGAGAGGCGACGGCATGAGCGCGCGCGGCGCCAACCGGCCCGGCCCCGACGCCGACGGCCATTTCGGCATCTACGGCGGCCGCTACGTCGCCGAGACCTTGATGCCGCTGATCCTCGATCTCGAGAAGGCCTACGAGCAGGCCAAGGACGATCCCGCGTTCGCCGAGGAGTTCGAGCGTCTGCTCAGCCACTATGTCGGCCGACCCAGCCCGCTCTATCACGCGGAGCGCCTCAGCGAGCACCTGGGCGTCGCGCGCATCTACTTCAAGCGGGACGAGCTCAACCACACCGGCGCGCACAAGATCAACAACTGCATCGGCCAGATCCTGCTGGCGCGGCGCATGGGCAAGACCCGCATCATCGCCGAAACCGGGGCCGGTCAGCATGGCGTCGCGACGGCGACCGTGTGCGCGCTCTTCGGCCTGCCGTGCACCGTCTACATGGGTGAGACCGATATCGAGCGGCAGCAGCCCAACGTCTTCCGCATGAAGCTGCTGGGCGCGGAGGTCGTGCCCGTGAACTCAGGCTCGCGCACGCTGAAGGACGCCATGAACGAGGCGTTGCGCGACTGGGTAACCAATGTCGAGACGACCTTCTATCTGATCGGCACCGTTGCGGGGCCGCATCCCTATCCCGCCATGGTGCGCGACTTCCAGTCGGTCATCGGGCGTGAGACCCGCGAGCAGATCATGGCGGCCGAAGGCAGGCTGCCGGACACGCTGGTCGCCTGCGTCGGTGGCGGCTCAAACGCGATCGGCCTGTTCCATCCCTTCCTTGATGAGGAGGGCGTGCGCATGGTGGGCGTGGAGGCCGCCGGCCACGGAGTCGAGAGCGGCAAGCACGCCGCGTCGCTGACGGCGGGCAAGCCGGGCGTGCTGCACGGCAACCGGACCTATCTGCTGCAGGATGAGCACGGCCAGATCATCGAGGCCCATTCCATCTCCGCCGGTCTCGACTACCCCGGCATCGGACCGGAGCACGCCTGGCTCAAGGATTCTGGGCGGGTCTCTTATGTGGCAATCGACGATGAGCAGGCGCTGGATGCCTTCCATCTGTGCTCACGGCTCGAAGGGATCATTCCCGCGCTCGAGCCCGCCCACGCGCTGGCCCATGTCGCGGAACTGGCGCCGGGCCTGCCGAGCGACCATATCCTCGTCATGAACATGTGCGGGCGCGGCGACAAGGACATCTTCACCGTCGCCGACACGATGGGCACGGCGCTGTGAGCGGGCGCATCGACCGGCGTTTTGCGGCGTTGGCCGACGAAGGCCGCGCCGGGCTCGTCACCTTCACGATGATGGGCGACCCGGATATCGAGACCTCTTTCGAGATCCTCGACGGGCTCGCCGACGCCGGTGCCGACGTCATCGAGATCGGCTCGCCCTTCACCGATCCAATGGCCGACGGGCCGGTGATCCAGCGCGCGGGCCAGCGCGCGCTGGCCGCCGGCATCACGCTCAGCAAGACGCTCGGCCTGGTGCGGCGCTTCCGCGCGCGAGACCATGAGACGCCCCTGGTTCTCATGGGCTACTACAACCCGATCTACATCTACGGCGTGGAGCGCTTCCTGAACGACGCGCTGGAGTCCGGTCTCGACGGCATGATCGTGGTCGACCTGCCGCCG
>JAJDUK010000025.1 GCA_022826665.1 Alphaproteobacteria bacterium
ATGTTCCTCTCCGCCTTCATGACGGTGGCGGTGCCGGCCTGGACGCTGTGGCAGCGCACCGGCGGCGCCGAGTGGTACGCCGCCGGCATGGTGACGCTGGCCGAGGTCAAGCTGGTGCTCGGCTACAAGCCGGACTCGGGCCAGGAAATCCGCTTTCCCGACGGCACGCGCCGGGTGCTGACGATCCGCGACATCGCCGCCTCGGTCCCGGCCATCGAGGCGCGTGAGCGAATCAAGCGGGAAATGTTCGCCTCCGCGTGGCTCGGCGCCAAGGCCGGGCTCGGGGTGATCGCGCTGTTCCTCGCCTGGTTCTGGTGGCGCGGTGTGCGGCTCTCGCGCCAGCGCCGCATCCGGGGGGCGGAGCTGGTGACGGCGGGCGAGCTCCGCCGCCGGGTGCGCCCGGCGCATCTGCGCGCGCGCGACCGGATGCCGGGCTGGAAGGCGCTGCGGCCGTACGCCGTCGCGGGCATCCCCTACCCGGAGAGGACGGAGACCCAGCACACGATCGTCTCGGGGACGACCGGATCGGGCAAGACGGTGCTGATCTCCGATCTGGTGGCGCAGATACGTGCCCGCGGCGAGCGCTGCGTGATCTACGACAAGATGGGCTCCTACACGGCGGCCTTCTTCGATCGCTCCCGCGACGTGCTGCTCAATCCGCTCGACGCGAGGGCGCCGCGCTGGTCGCCGTTCTACGAGGCGCGCACCCCGCGCGACTTCGACATGATGGCCGCGGCGCTCATCCCCCAGCAGAAGGACACGGTGGACCCGTTCTGGGTGACCGCGGCGCGCCAGCTCTTCGCCAACGGCGCCGGCGTGCTCCGGCAGAAGGGCGAGACCCGCAACCGGGTGCTGGTCGACCGTCTGCTCAAGACCGAGCTGACCGAGCTGGCGCAGGCCATGGAGGGCACGGTCGCGCAGTCGATCGTCGATCCCGAGAACCCCAAGACCGCGCTCTCGGTGCGCGCCATGCTGACCGCCAACCTCTCCGCGCTGGAGTTCCTGCCCGATACCGGCGAGCCGTTCTCGATCCGTGAATGGATCTCCGACGAAGACCGGGACGGGTTCCTGTTCCTCACGTCGAGGGGAGACCAGCACGCCAGCCTGCGGGGGCTCATATCCACCTGGCTGGAGATCGCGGTCAACGCGATGCTCTCGCTTGCCCAGGACGACGGCCGTCGCATCTGGGTGATCCTCGACGAGCTCCCCACCCTGCACCAGGTGCCCTCGCTCCAGCCCGGCCTTGCCGAGTCGCGCCAGTTCGGCGGCTGCTTCGTGCTCGGCGTCCAGGTGGCGTCCGCCTTGCGCGACCTCTACGGGAGGAACGGCGCGGAGACCATCTCGGGCCTCTGCGGCACCCGCGTCGTGCTGGCGGCGCCGGACCGCGACACCGCGCAGTGGTCGGCCGACAGCCTGGGCCGCGCCGAGGTCGAGGAGGTCGCCGAGGGCTTCAGCTACGGCGCCAACACCATCCGCGACGGGGTGAACCTGACGCCGAAGCGCGAGCTGCGCGCGCTGGCGCTGCCGTCGGAGATCATGCGGCTCGAGAACCTCTCTGGCTATCTCAAGTTCCCCGGCCCCTTCCCGGTCGCCTCCGTCAGGCTGAGATACGTCTCTCGCCCGGCCACCGCCGCGCGCTTCGTGCCGCGCGAGGGAGACGGGGCGGAGGGCCGGAACAGCGTGGCAGACGCACCGGAGGCGGCCGCGGCGCCCTCGGCCGACGGCGGCATCGCGCTCCCGGCCCTGCCGGGCGAAACCGGCGCGGAACGCGATGACGTACCGCCGCCGCGCGAGTCCGCGACAGAGCCCGTGTCGGTCCAGGGCGCGCTGGAACTCGTGCCGCTTGCGGGAGAGGTCGGCGGCGCCAGTGGCGGATCGAAGACGGACGAAGCGCCCCGCTCCGCGCCGGCGCCGGACACGGAGTCCGCCCCGCCAGCGCCGGACGGCAAAGACCCAGCCGCCGGGCGCTCCGACTGGGGCTGACATGCTCTCGATCGGGGCATTGGCCTCGGCGGCCCAGGGCGCGTCCTACTACGAGCGCGACGGCTACTACGCGAAGGACGATCCCGAGCACCGCGAGGCGAGCGCCTGGGCCGGCCGGGGAGCGGAAGAGCTCGGACTGAAGGGTCCGGTCGACGCCGACACGTTCAGGGCGGTGCTCGAAGGCCGCGTGCCGGACGGCTCGGACACGCGGCTGGGGCGGCGCGGCAAGGACCGGGGAACGCCCGGGTCCGGCGAGATCGTCCACCGCCCCGGCCGCGACCTCACCTTCAGCGCGCCCAAGTCGGTCTCCATCGCCGCGCTGGTCGGCGGCGACGGGCGCATCGTCGAGGCCCACGACCGCGCCGTGGCGGCGACGCTCGACTGGGTCGAGAAGAACGCGGCCGAGACCCGCATGAAGGAGCCCGAGACCGGCAGGATGGGGCGGGTCGGCAACCAGAAGATCGTCGCCGCCACGTTCCGCCACGACACGTCGAGGAACCTCGATCCGCAGCTCCACACGCACGCGGTGCTGGCCAACATGGTGCAGGGCGGCGACGGCAAGTGGCGCTCCATGGCGAACGAGGGACTGTATGCGAAGCAGAAGCTGATCGGCATGCTCTACCGCAACGAGCTGGCGGCCGCGCTCGGCAGGCTCGGATACGGGATCGAGAAGAGCCATGCGGACGGGCGCTTCGAGATCGCGGGCGGACCAGGGCGTTCCCCTGTGCCGCGCGCGGCGATCGAGGCCTTCTCGACAAGGCGCGCCGAGATCGAGGCGGCGATGGACGAGCGGGGTCTCGGGGCTTCGGCGGACAATCCCCGGCTTGCCGAGCGGGCGGCACTGATGACGCGCGCGGCCAAGCGCGACATCGACCGCGAGGAACTGCGAGACGTCTGGCAACGGCAGGCCGCCGGTCTCGGCCTCGATGCGGGGGCACTGGTCGCGGAGGCGCAAGCGAAATCCGCCGCGCCGGAACGCAAAGCGGCGGAGAAACCCGCCACGGAGCCGGGAAGGGCAGCGGAGCCGACGGCGCCGGCACTCGACGGGTCGGCACCCACGCCCGGCCGCGAGCCCCCGCCGTCGCCTGCCGCGAAGGCCGTCGCCTGGGCGATGGCGCATCTCTCTGAGCGCGAGGCGGTGTTCGCCCGCGCCGATCTTCTGGCCGCCGCGCTCGCCCACGGGCCGGGCAGGACGGCCATCGGCGAGGCCGAGCGCGAGGTGGCGCGGCTGGAGAAGGAGGGCGCGCTGCACGCGGTGGACATGCCGGGGGCCGAGGACTCGCTCGCGACGGAGAAGACTGCCGGCGAGGAGCGCGAGACGGTGACGCTCATGCAGGGCGGCCAGGGCCGCGGCCGGGCGCCGATGCGCGGCTGGCAGGTCCAGGGGCATCTCAACCGGGGACCGCTCACTGCCGGGCAGAAGGAGGCGGTGAAGCTGATCCTGTCAGCGAGGGACCGCACGGTCGGCGTCCAGGGCTATGCCGGCACCGGCAAGACCACCATGCTGAACCGGGCGCGGACGCTGGCGGAGAAGAAGGGCTGGCGCATGGCGGGCCTCGCGCCGTCCGCCTCGGCGGTGCGGACGCTGGCCTCCGAGGCCGGCATCGAGTCGGAAACCCTCCAGCGCTTCCTCGCCCGCAACGCCGGGGTGGCCGAGGGCAGGCTCACAGGCAAGGGCGCGAAGGCGATGCGCGGCGCGTTCGCGAAGACGATCCTGGTCGTCGACGAGGGCTCGCTCGCCTCGACGGTGCAGGCCCGCGACCTGCTGCGCATCGCGAACGCGCTCCGCATCCCGCGCGTGGTGCTGGTGGGCGACGCGAAGCAGCTCGACGCGGTGGACGCCGGCAAGCCCTTCGCCCAGCTCCAGGCCGCCGGGATGGCCACGGCAACGATGGACGAGATCATGCGCCAGCGAGACCCGGCGCTGAAGGAGGCCGTCGAGGCGAGCCTCAAGGGTGACATCGAACGCGCCTTCGAAAAGCTCGGGGACAACGTCGCGGAGGTGAAACCGGACAACATCGCGGGCGCGGTCGCCGCGCGCTGGCTGGGGCTGTCCACGCAAGCGCGCGAGAACACCGGGGTCATGGCGCCCTCCCACGCGCTCCGGCAGCAGATCAACGGCCACATCCGCGAGCGCCTCGCCCGCGAGGGGCGCATCCGAGGCCCCGCCATGCAGTCCGAGCGGCTGGTCTCGAAGGGCTACACCGGGCCTGAGAAGGCGCTTGCCGCCAACTACGCGGCCGGCGACGTGGTGGCGTTCCACCGGCCCTACAAGCGCATCGGCGTCGGGAAAGGCGACGAGCGCACCGTCACGGGCGTCGACCGCGCGAACCACGAGGTCCTGCTCGACGATCGCCACGGCGGCGCCGTCGCCTGGAAGCCCGACGAGATCGGCGGGCGACGGGGCGGCAGCGAGGTCTACCGCCGCGAGGACATCGAGCTCAGGGCGGGCGACCGCATCCGCTGGACGCGCAACGACGCCGGGCTCGGGCTGGTCAACAGCCGCACGGCGGACGTGATCGCGGTGAAGGACGGCCAGGTGACGTTCCGCCTGGAGGACGGGAAGACGCTGGATCTCGGCGCGGGCGATCCCCAGTTGCGCCATCTCGACCACGCCTGGGCCTCCACCGTGCACGCGTTCCAGGGCCGCACGGTGGACAACGTGATTGCCGCGATGGAGGCGAGGCACAAGCATCTCACCACGCAGAAGAGCTTC
>JAJDUK010000045.1 GCA_022826665.1 Alphaproteobacteria bacterium
GAGGCCGAGTTCGGACAACTCGGGGAGCGGTGTCATCGGGGCCTCCGTGCTGACAGCAAAATACACTGTCAGAACAATACCCGAAAACGACCGAAGACCACACACTTCGTTCAAATCTCACAATCCCGACGTACACCCATGGGCCGGAGGATGGTTGGACATGGCCGGTTGAAGCGGCTAATCTCGCGCCCCGTCGGCTTTCGACGACCCGGTTTCATCCACCCCAGCGGTCGGCATGAACACTTACGAGCTGAACAAAATCTTCGGCGCGGTTCTCTTCGCGGGTCTGACCGCGATGACGGCGTGGCTCATCTCGCTCGCCGCCTTCGGCAAACTCGAACATGGCCACCATGAGCGGGTGGTCCACTACGTGGTCGCGGGCCTTGAGCAGGACGACGCCATGCACGACGAGGCCGTGGCGGACGAACCCGAGATGCCGGCGATGTCACTGGCCGAGCTGCTGGCCGATGCCGACCCCGCCAAGGGGCAGAAGGTCTTCAAGAAGTGCGCCGCCTGTCACACCGTCGACGACGGCGGCAAGAACAAGGTCGGCCCCAATCTCTGGAACATCGTGAACCGGCCGATCGCGACCCACGAGGGCTTCAACTACTCCGGCGCCATGGCGGAGTTGGAGGGCGTTTGGGACTGGGAGCGCCTGAGCGCCTTCATCGCCGACCCCAAGGGCAACGTGCCGGGCACCAAGATGGCCTTCAAGGGAGTCTCCAAGGACGGCGACCGCGGAAACGTGCTCGCCTACCTCCGCTCCCTCAGCACCGAGCCTGCGGAGCTGCCGACCGAATAGGCCGCACGCCGCGGTCCCTCACTCACGCAGTCTGAATCAGGCGATAGCGGTCCGCCTCCAACACGAGGCAGGTCAGCACATTTGTCGCGAAGGCGCCCGTGTCGATGCCGATGCGGTTGGGGCAGACCTGCGCCTCGTTCGCGATCGTGTGGCCGTGCACCACCACATGGCCGTGATCTGCGTTGGAGCGCAGGAAGGCGTCGCGAATCCAATAGAAGTCGTCGATGGCTTGCTCGGCGAGCGGCACACCGGGCCGGATACCGGCATGGACAAATAGATAGCCGCCGATCTCGCGATAGAGTTCGAGTTCGCGCAGGAAGGCGCGGTGGGACGCGGGAAGCGACGTCGCGAGGTCCGCCTGCAGCGCCCGAAGCCGCATCGGATCGTCCTCACCGGGTGTTGCCCGGAGGCCGTAGCTCGCGAGCGTCTCCACGCCCCCGCAATAGAGCCAGCTCGGCCCGACGGACATATCGGAACGGAAGCTCTCGAACCAGTCCTCATGGTTGCCGCGCAGATACACCCGCGCGAAATCGGGCAGCGGCTGCTCCAACAGAAAATCGATGACCCCGCGCGACTCAGGCCCTCGGTCCACGTAATCGCCCAGGAACACCACGGTGGGGCGTAAAGGCGGCAGGCCACGCTGCTCCTCCTCGACCGCCGCGACCAGCATCTGCAGCAAATCGAGGCGGCCGTGAATGTCGCCGATGGCGTAGACCCGCTCGTCCTCGGGCACCTGTGCCGGGGCAGGGTGCCAGTCCGAGCGCCGGATCGACGCCGCACGCCGCCTCAGGGAGAACCGCATGGCTATGGTGTCCAGATGCTTGTTATGGCCGCGCCTAGAGCCATCCCCGCTCCTGATAGTAGCGCGCGGCGCCGGGATGCAGGGGCGCCGAGAGCCCCTCCAGCATCGCCGTGGGATCCAGGCCGTTGAGCGCCGGATGCGCGCTCCGCAACACGTCGAGAGCCTCGAACACGGTTCGCACCACGTCGTTGACGAGATCGTCGGCGACATCGGCGCCGGTCACGAGCTCTGCCGTCTCTGGGGACAGGCGGAAGACGGCCCGCAGGTCCGTCACTGGCTCGCCCTCCCACGCGCCCGAGCCGACGACGGCCTCGTGAACGCCCTTGGATTGGGCAAAGCCGAACTCCATCAGGCCGATATCGATCGCGCGAACGATGAAGACCGACCCCGGTGCCGAACGCGCGATGCAGCCGTACTTGTCGCCGGCACGCTCGTCCACCAGAGCGCAAATCTGGCGCGCCGCGTGGGTGGGAACGCTGCCCTCCGAGCCGCCGCCGATCAGGATGATCTGTGTCGCCTTGACATAAGGCACTGCACCGACGAGCAGCACCACCGCGACCGCCGTGCCGAGCACCATCCGGCGTACCAGCATCGGCCCCTGTTTCCCCGCAATCCCGCGACGGTCTCGCGCGGCCTACTTGACGAGGCGGGAGACCGCCTTGAACTCCGGCGTGCCCGCAACCTCCAGCCACTCGAACAGCGCCATCTCGGTGGTCACGCAAGAGACGCCCATCGCCCCGAACCTGGTCAGCGCGGCGTCCTTGCTGGCGGGTGCGCGCGAGCCGCAGGCGTCGGCGACGATATGGACTGTGTAGCCCTGCGCGTCGAGGTCGGCGGCGGTCTGCATCACACAGACATGGCTTTCGACACCGCAGACCACGAGGTGATCGCGCCCCGCGGCCGGGAACCCGTCGAGCCGAGAGGCGAAGTCGTGATTGCGCGCGGCGCTGAAGGTCATCTTCTCGACGACCGTGGCATCGTTGGGAAGCCGGCCTGCGATGGCGTCGACGGTGGGGCCAAGGCCCTTGGGATACTGCTCCGTCACGACCACCGGCACTTCGAGCTGCCGCGATGCCTCGATCAGGACGCCGGCCGCGCGCGTCACCGCCTCGCCCTCCGCGATCACCGGCATCAGCCGCTCCTGCATGTCGATGACGACCAGGGCCGAACGGTCCCGTTGCAGCAGGGCAGGGCTGATCTGCCGTGTCATTGCGCGCAGTCCCATTGCTTCATCACTGTGCCGGAACGGTGGCCCAAGCGAACGCCAGCCGCAACCCTGTGCGGGTCGTGGGGCGCTGGCGCGCCGCCCGTTCGCGGTGATAGGGTCCGCGCACCGGAAGGGGAAAGCAGGCCGTGTCAAAAGGCCACGCCAACACAGTACGAACCTGGGGCACCGCCTGGACCCTGCTCGCGATGGCAGCGCTTTGCCTCGGCGCGGTCGACCCGCTGGCGGCGGCCGAGCGGCTGGGCACGTACGAGACCGCCAAGCAGCGCTTTCATCTGGTCAAGGTAACTGACGGGCTGGAGCACCCCTGGGGCCTCGCCTTCCTGCCCGACGGGCGGATGCTCGTGACGGAGCGCCCCGGCAGGCTCCGTATCGTCGATGGCGGCAAACTCGTGGCCGAACCGGTCTCAGGCGTACCTGAGGTGTGGGCGGACGGCCAAGGCGGGCTGCTCGACGTGGTCCTGCACCCGGACTTCGCCGAGAACGGCCTCGTCTATCTTTCCTACGCGAGTCCCGACGACGATGACGAGGCCGCTACTGCGGTCGCGCGCGGCCGGCTCGTCGGCGACCGCCTGGAGGATGCGGAGGAGCTCTACGTTGCCCTGCCACGCGACGACAACGGGCGCCACTTCGGCTCGCGCCTGGTCTTCGCCGACGGTTACCTTTTCGTCACTGCCGGCGATCGGGGCGATTCAGACCGCGCACAGGAGCTGGACGACCCGGCGGGCAGCATCATCCGCCTGCACGACGACGGGCGCGTGCCTGAGGACAACCCCTTCGTCGGGACTGCTGGCGCGCGGCCCGAACTCTACTCTGTCGGCCACCGCAACCCCCAGGGCATGACTCTGGAGGCGGCAACAGGGCGGATCTACGCCATTGAGCACGGGCCCAAGGGCGGTGACGAGCTGAACCTGATCGAGCCGGGGGTAAACTACGGCTGGCCGGTGATCACCTATGGCAAGAGTTACATGGGCTTCAAGATCGGCGAGGGCACCCACAAGGAAGGCATGGCCCAGCCGGTGCACTACTGGGTGCCGTCCATCTCCCCGTCCGGCCTGATGATCTACGACGCGGACCGCTTCCCCGCCTGGCGCGGGAGCTTCTTCGCCGGCGCGCTCTCCGGCGAGCTCCTGGTGCGCCTGGAGGTCGCGGGCGGCAGGGTCGTGGTGGAGGAGCGCATGCTCGAAGACCTGGAAGAGCGCATCCGCGACGTGCGCCAGGGGCCGGACGGCCTCATTTACCTGCTCACCGACCACCCCGACGGCATGCTGCTCAGGCTGGAGCCGGCAGACTGAGCCACAGGATGTCTCGACCCATGAAGATTACCGCCGTCACGCCGGTCTCGATCGGCCAGTTCCTTTTCGTCGAGATCGAGACCGACGTTGGCATCACCGGGCTCGGGGAATCGGGCACCTGGGGGCATCTTGCTGCCTCCCGCGCCGCCATCGAGACCTTCACTGAACATCTCATGGGAAAAGACCCAGGACCCATCGAGCGCCACTGGAGCCTCATGCACCGCTTCAGCCACTTCCAGGGGGCGGCGATCAACGGCGCCATCGCGGCGATCGACATCGCGCTCTGGGATATCAAGGGCAAGGCGCTGGGCGTCCCGGTCCACTCCCTCCTCGGCGGCCCGTGCCGGGAGCGGGCGCGTGTCTACGGACACGCATACGGCAAGACCACCGACGAGCTGGTGGAGAACTGCGTTGCCCTCAAGGAGGCGGGCTTCAACGCGGTGGGCCACATCAATCCCTTCCTCGACGAGCGCGAGGACGAGCCTTTCTTCGCCTCCCACGTGGCCCACATGAGCCGCGCGGTCGAGACCGTGCGCCGGGTGCGCGAAGCGTTGGGCGGCGAGGTCGACATGCTGCTGGAGCTGCATCGGCGGCTTACCCCGGCCGAAGCCATCGACTTCATCCCGCGCATCGAACCCTATCTGCCCTACTGGTGCGAGGACCCGATCCGGCCGGAAAACCCGGACGCCATGGCCGAGGTCGCACGCCGCGTGCACGCACCCATCGCGACCGGGGAGCGCTACGCCTCGCTCCACGACTTCCGCGCCCTCTTCGCGCGCGACGGCGCGGGCTTCGCACGCGTGGATGTCGCACTCTGTGGCGGTATCACCGGCGCGCGCAAGGTGGCCGCGATGGCCGAGGCCCATCACGTCATGGTGGCGCCCCACAACCCGCTCTCGCCATTGGGCCTCGCCGCATGCCTGCATCTTGCCGCCGCGATCCCCAACTTCGCGATTCAAGAATACACGACCGGCTTCGAGGCGCTGAAGATGGAGACCAGCCTCCAGCTCCTCGGCTCGGACGTGGTCTTGGGCGTGCCGCCCATGGAGGACGGATTCGTCGCCATCCCCGATGTGCCCGGCCTCGGCGTGGCAATCGCACCCGGCGCCGCAGAGGGCCGCCCGCCGATCCAGCGCCCGGTCACGATGCGGGAACATCGCGACGGCTTTGTCGTCGACCAGTAGCCCACCGCACGTCGCGCGCGCCGTCACGGCCCATGCGCTGGGTGCGATCCTGCGTCGGGGCCGCACGCTCGACCAAGCACTCGATGCCGCGCCGGGATTGGATGCGCTCACCTCACGCGATGCCGCCTTCGCGCGCCTGCTGCTGCTCACCACGCTCCGCCGCCTCGGCCAGATCGACGCCTTTCTGGCCAAGCTCATGGACCGCCCCTTGCCGGCGCGGCGGGGACCGGTGCAGGACCTGCTGCGCTTGGGTATTGCGCAGCTCGCCTTCCTGGAAACGCCTCCACATGCGGCGGTGGCGAGTACCGTCGCGCTCGCACACGGATCGCGGCTCTCACCCTATCATGGGCTGGTCAACGCGGTGCTGCGCCGCGCCGCCCGCGAGCACAGCGCACTTGCGGAACTCGACGGGCCCCGACTCAATACCCCCAACTGGCTCTGGCAGAGTTGGTGCTCGACCTATGGCGAGGCTCGCTGCCGTGCCATCGCCGAGGCCCACCTGGGCGAGCCGCCGCTCGATCTCTCGCTTGTGTCCGACACGCCGGAACGTGTCACGGAACTTTGCTCGGCGCTCGGCGCGCAGCGTCTCCCTGGCGGCAGCCTGCGGCTGCGTGGCACCGGCGACGTGACGCGACTTGCGGGCTACGAGGCGGGTAAGTGGTGGGTGCAGGATGCAGCGGCGGCGTTGCCGGCTCGCCTGCTCGGTCGGGTCGCCGGCAAGCGGGTACTGGAGATTGGCGCCGCTCCCGGCGGCAAGACCGCTCAGCTCGCCGCCGCCGGCGCACAGGTCATTGCCGTCGACCGCTCAGCTCCGCGTCTCGCCCGGCTCAAGGAGAACCTCGCCAGGCTCCGCCTCGAAGCCGAGACCGTCGAAGCCGATGCTCTGGAGTGGAGGCCGCAGGCGCAGGCCAACACGGTGCTCCTGGACGCGCCATGCACCGCAACCGGAACCATCCGGCGCCATCCGGACATCCCGCACCTTCGCGGCCCCGCCGACGCGGAACGCCTCGCAGCCTTGCAAGGACGCCTGCTCGCGTGCGCCGCCGCCATGGTGGCGCCGGGGGGCCTTCTGGTCTACGTGAGCTGCTCGCTCCAGCCCGAGGAATGCGAGCGCCAGGTGGACTCATTTCTCGCTGCGTCGCCCAGCTTCGCACGCTTTCCGGTGCGCGTGGACGAGCTGCCGGGCCTTCCTGAGGCCGTCACCACAGCCGGCGATCTACGCACCTTGGCGTGCCATTGGGCGGAGCACGGCGGGATGGACGGCTTCTACGCCGCACGCTTGCGGCACCTTCCCTAAGCTGGTACCAGACCTCGCCATGCAGCAGGAGCTCCGGATCGCGGCGTCCGTTCTGGCGGCTGACTTTTCGTGCCTTGGCGAGGAGGTGCGGGCGGTCTCAGACGCCGGTGCGGACTGGCTGCACGTCGATGTGATGGACGGGCATTTCGTGCCCAACCTGACCATCGGCGCGGGCGTCGTCGCGGCGCTCAGACCCCACAGTGCGCGGCCCTTCGACGTGCACCTGATGGTTTCGCCGGTTGATTCCTATGTTGAACCGTTTGCCGAAGCCGGCGCCGACAGCATCACAGTTCACATCGAGGCGGGCGCCCACCTGCACCGCACGCTCCAGCGCATCAAGAGCACGGGCAAGCGAGCCGGGATCGCGCTTAATCCAGGGACGCCGGCTCACGCGGTCGAGCCTGTGCTCGGCGATGTCGATCTCGTTTTGGTGATGTCCGTCAACCCGGGATTCGGCGGCCAGCGGTTCATTCCAAGTCAGCTGGCCAAGATCGAACAACTCAGGGCGCTCATCGACGCAAGCGGGCGCGCCATCGACCTCTCCGTCGATGGCGGAATTGATGAGCACACCGCCGGCCTTGCCTCACGCGCCGGCGCCGATGTGCTGGTCGCGGGCTCCGCAAGCTTTGCCGGCGGCCGGGCCGAGTATCCCGGTAATATCGCGCGACTGAGAACAGCCGGAGAGGCGGGGCGCACGGCGTCACGCAGCGCCCGGACGGGGCCGCGCGCAATCGGCGCGGCGACCTCCTAACCCCACCCGGCCCCATGGGCGCGAGCGACGGGCAGGCCTCGGCGGTCTTTCTTGGCACCCTGCGCTGGTTCCGCAGTCGCACCTCCGAGTCGCGCCGGCGCGGCGAGAGCCAACGGCTCGTGCACCGCTCGGTCGACCCTGTGCCGGGTGTCGCCGGGCGCGGCGACGCGCTCGTTGCAGGCCTCTACGAATTCGGCGGCCAGGCGGTCCGCGCCGCCGAGGCCGGCGAGCGCGGCGACACGCCCTGGCGCCATCGGGAAGCCGGCGATTACTGGCTCGCCGAGCTGCACGGCTTCGACTGGCTGCGCGACTTGCGCGCGGCGGGCACCGGTCTGGCGGCCGAGCGCGGCCGCACCATGGTGCTCGACTGGCTGCAGCAGCATCGCTCGCTCGACAACACGGCGGCGTGGACGCCAGAGGTCATCGGGCGACGCATCTCAGCCTGGCTTGCCCACGGCGAATTCCTGTTGGAGGGCGCCGACGACGAGTTTACCCAGCGCTTCCATCAGGCGCTCGATCTTCAGGCTCGCCATCTGACGCGGACCGCCCGTAACGCCGGCGAAGGGCTGCCGCGATTGCTCGCCTATCGGGGATTGATCGAGAGCGGGCTGTGCCTGCCCGACGGCGAGCGCCGTGTCGCCCAGGGCCTAAAGCTCCTCGAGGCGGCGCTGACGGAGCAGGTGCTCGGCGACGGTGGCTACGTCGAACGCAATCCGTCGACGCACTTGGCGGCAATCTGGTGCCTCGCGGGACTGCGCGCGACCCTTGATGCGAGCGAGCGTCCGGCGGGACAGACGCTCTCGGAGGCGATCGCCCGACTGGCGCCGTCGCTCCGCACGTTCCGCCACGGCGACGGTGGCCTCGCCCTCTTCAACGGCAGTATCGAGGAGGAACGGGGACTGATCGACCTCGCCCTCAGCCGGACGGCGGCCGGTAGCGAAACCGCCCCCTTCGATGCGCCCTATATGGGATTCCGCCGCATCGACAGCAGACATTCCACCCTGATCGCGGACACGGGCGCACCGTCGACCACCGGGCGTTGGGCTCACGCCGGCACGTTGAGCTTCGAGATGAGCGCGGGCCGAGAGCGCCTCATCGTGAACTGCGGCGGCTGGCGCGGCGGCAACGCCGGATGGCGCGAGGCACTGCGTGGCACCGCGGCCCACAGCACGCTCGTGGTCGACGATACCAACTCCGCGACCCTCGGCGAGGACGGCGCGATTTCGGACGGTCCGACCACTGTGAAGGTCGAGCGGCGCGATCAGGACGGCGCGACCTGGATCGACTCCAGCCACGACGGTTACCTCGACACGCTCGGCCTGATCCACAAGCGCAGGCTCTACGCGGGCCACGAAGGCGCCGATGTGCGCGGTGAGGACACGCTCTCGCATATCAGGCGACGCCGACAACGAGGCCGGGAATTCGCTTTGCGTTTCCACCTGCATCCCGAGGTGACTTGCGCGATGACCGAGGATCGGCGGGCCGTCCTCCTGCGGCTCCCCAGCGGCGCGATATGGCAGATGCGCGGCGCCGGCGCGTCTATCAGCATCGACGAGAGCGTCTACGCTGGAGACGGCGTCACCCGGCGACGCACCTCGCAGGTCGCGCTGACCGGCCCAATCGAGGACTCCACCACGGTCAAATGGGCGTTCAAGCTGCTGCCGAAAGGGAACTAAGGCCTGCCCTCGCGCTGATGGCAAGACGCGAAATCCCCTTGCAAAGCGCGCGACAATGGACCAACAAGGGGCCGGTCGGTTGCACGTGACCTTGATGTATCTTCGCTGACTGGCTCCAGCCGGGCCAAGCTACTCTAGAGACACGCTGCGCCTCTAATACCCGCGATGCCGCCCAGCGCGGCGCGGGCGCTAAACTTTGTGAAAGGAGTAGTCATGGCGACTGGAACGGTGAAGTGGTTCAACTCGGTCAAAGGCTACGGCTTCATTCAGCCGAGCGACGGGTCCAAGGACGCATTCGTCCATATCTCCGCTGTCGAGCGGGCGGGACTCACCAATTTGCGCGAAGGCCAGAAGGTCGAGTACGAGCTGACACCGGGGCGCGACGGCAGGGCGTCGGCGGAGAACCTGGTCGTTCTCGACTAAGTCCCGGCGGGACTCCCCCCATCAAGCACCGGCAGCGAACGCTGCCGGGCGAGTCAACGTTACCCGTCGCCGGGAGTATCGGCGGCGCGAGGTCAAACGGGCGCGCCCCGCGGGCGCGCTCGCCAAGCCAATAGGAACGGAATGGCACGCAAGCCCAACTATCGCTTCGCCCGTCTCGAACGCGAGCGCAACAAGGCCGCGAGAAAGGCCGAGCGAGCCAAGCTGAAGGCCGAGCGGGCGGAGCAGAGACGGCGGGAGAAAGCCGGCGAGCTGGCCGACGGCGAGGCAGGCGAAGCCGTCGATGAAGCTGCGGACCTTCCCGACGGTGCCTCGGACGAGTCCGTTACCGCCACGGCACAGGATGAGAATCGCGCCTGATCGAGTCCCGGTTCAGGGAATGGCGTTGGCTGCAAAAACGAACCACCCCTGAAAGCGTTTCGAATCAGTTGGGCATTGGGTTCTCGTGCAGATCAGCGAACTTCGACGAGGACGTCGCCTTCCTTGAGAGCGGATTCGATGGTCCGCAGATGCGGTGACAGCTTGGCCCGAAGCGAGACATTGGCCGTGTTGCCGAAGCGCAGCCAGACCACCTGCAATCCCTGGGAGTGCCGCGCTCGCTCGGCGAAATCGGTATCCTTCGACCAGATGACTGCCCCCAACTCTCGTGCTTTGGCTTCGATCATGTCATCTGAGGCGGCGCGCAGGCCGAGATCATCGATACGCTTGGAGGGATAGCCGTTCGCGGAAAGCCATCGGGCCAGGCCGGGGGGCAACTGCGCGTCGATCAGGAATAGCACTGTCAGGCGGCGAGAATGATGCGATGCGCACTTGCAGCCGCGCCATAGGCCAAGGCCGCCCTCAGGTCAGCTTCACTGAGGTATGGATAGTCGGCGAGGATCTCCTCCTTTGACACGCCTTCGGCCAGCAGCTCCAGGATATCAGCCACCCTGACACGCGTGCCACGCACGTGCGGCCGCCCGCCGCAGATCGAAGCATCGATTCGGATGCGGTCGCGGACCTCCGGGTCGTCTACCATGGACATGCTGGGCTCCTCGAGCAGCATCGTGGGGCAGCGGCAGAATACTGGACCAAGACGATATCGTGTAGTTCGCAGCCGTGCGTCCGCGCGCCGGCCCAAATCTTTCCGCGTAGCCTCGTCAACTCCCGGTCCGGTGCACCTTCGAGAGCTTGTCGGCTAGCCGCGTGGGCTCGGGCAGCCGATAGCGCGTGGCGCATCTGAGGGTCAACGTCACCGCGGTTTTCAGCGAAATCCGGTGCCCGGCAGAGACGTAGACCGGCTTCACCCGCTCGCGCGTTCGCAGGACGGCGCCGAGGCGCTCGCCCGGCCGTACGCCCTTGCCGGCGAGCAGCCACGCAATATCGCCCTTGGCCGGGCCGGGCTCGTCGTGCGAGCCGGTGAGCCGCGACTTCGCGACCCCGATGGTGGGCACATCCAGCCATAGGCCCAAGTGGCAGGCGAGCCCGAAGCGGCGCGGATGGGCGTAGCCGTGGCCGTCGCAGAGGATCAGATCGGGCATCGTGGGGAGTTGCCGAAGCGCTTCCAGCAGTGCCGGCACCTCGCGAAAGGAGAGCAGCCCCGGCACGTAAGGGAAGGTCGTCGGGCGCTCGATCAGAATCTGGTCCGTCACGTCCAGCCCGGGATGGGTCAGCATCACGACCGCAGCCCGGATCGTGCGCCCGCCATCGGCGAAGGCGACATCGACCCCCGCCACCTGCTT
Source organism: Alphaproteobacteria bacterium (assembly GCA_022826665.1). Taxonomy (GTDB): domain Bacteria; phylum Pseudomonadota; class Alphaproteobacteria; order UBA828; family UBA828; genus WTGU01. The sequence goes on from JAJDUK010000045.1 coordinate 11,195, forward strand.
GATCGCCCGGCGCCCGCCGGGGCCGAAGCGGTCCGAGCGGACCACGGCGCCGGCAAGCGCCTTCTGCAGCGCGATGGCGTCCTTCGGCGACAGGTCCCACGCGTGGAGCGGCGCGGTGGTCATTGCTCTCACTCCGCACTGGTCCCGCGCGGCGCGGGTCCATCCAGGGCCGCGCCCAACCTCTCGCGCTTGCGCTGCTGACGGGTTGCGACCACCGCCAGCAGCGGCGGGACGATCAGCAGCGTGAGCACGGCGGAGAGCGCGAGGCCGCCGATTACCACCGAGCCGAGACCGCGGTAAAGCTCCGACCCTGCGCCGGGGAATAGCACCAGTGGCAACATGCCGAACACACTGGTGAGCGTCGACATGAAGATCGGCCGAATTCGGTTCCTGGTCGCCGAGAGGATGGCGTCGGCGACCGCCATCTGCTCCTCCCGCATGTGAAACAGGGTCTGGTGGACGAGAAGGATGGCGTTGTTGACGACGATGCCCACCAATATGACGAAGCCGAGCAGCGTCAGCATGTCGAGCGGCTGGAACGTGTAGGTGTTGACCGCAGCAAGCCCCAACACCCCGCCTGCGGCCGCGAGCGGAACCGAGAGCATGATGACGAAGGGATAGACGAAGCTCTCGAAGAGCACGGCCATGATGAGGTAGACGATCGCGATGGCGACCACCAGATTGATCGCCATCGCGTCCCACGTGGCCTCGAGGTCGTCGGCGGTGCCGGACAGCCTGATCTTCACTCCCGGCGGCAGCCCGCGTCCCTCCAACGCCTGAACGACGCCAGTCTCCAGCCTCTCCAATGCGATCTCGAGCGGTATGTCCGCGGCGGGGCGGACTTCCAGGGTGATGGTGCGCTCGCGTTCGACGTGGCGAATCTTGGTCGGCCCCGCCGTGACGACGATATCGGCGAGCGAACTGGCCGGCACGATGGCACCCGCCCTCGTGACCACCGGCAGGCTCTCGATGCCCTGCGTGCGGTCGACGTTGGCGTCGGGTCCCGCCAGGATCAGATCAAACCGCTTGGCATCGATGGTCACCTCATCCACTTTGAGGCCGTCGTTGTAGGCCTCGATCGTGGCCCCGAGTTCGCGCGCGGAGACCCCGTTGTCGCCGAGCTTGATCGGGTCGGGGAGGAGACGCACCTCCGGCGCGCCAAGCTCAAGGCCGGGTTTGGGGCGGAACTGATTACCCTGGTCGAAGGGCAGCGCCTGGGCCACAAGGCCGGTCGCCTGCAGCGCAATGCCGAGCACGGTCTCCAGGTTCGGGCCCGAGATGTCCACGTCGATCTTGCGCCCGCCGCCGATCCCGCGGCCGAACAGGGACGCCTGACTGACGAAGCCGAAGGTGCCCGGCTCGAAGAATACCGGGGTGCGGATCGGGTCGATCAGCTCGCCGGCCCGGTCGGACTCGACCGCGACCGCGCCCACGAAGGCCTGATCGCGGAAGGTCACGAAGAAAAAGCGCTCCATCTTCGGAGGCTCACCCGGCTGGGCGTCCGGCCCCGTCTCGGACTCCCAGAGAGGGCGCACCGCGTCCTCCACCGAGCGCGCGATGCCGAGCGTGGTTTCGAGGTTGTAGCCCGGCGGCGGCAGGAGCACGCCGAACACCAGGTTGCGGTTGCCGGTCGGTAGATAGTCGAGCCGGGGCAGCAGCAGCCACGATACGAAAAGAGCGCCGCCGCAGACCACGATCGCCACGCCGGCGGCACGCAACCGGCGGCGCACAACCCATCCGGTGAAGGCCAGGACGACGCGCACGAACAGCGCGGCAAAATCATCGATGATGGGCAGGCGAAGCCGGTAAGGCGCTTCCTCCGTAGCGGCAAGGGACGCAGAGGCGCCGCGATCTTTTCTGCGTCTGCGCCCGAGGATTCGGCTCGCGAGCGAGGGGATCACGGTGCTCGCCACAATCAGCGACAGGACGACCGAGACCGAGATGGCCACGGCGATGTCACGGAACAGCTGGCCGGCTTCCAGCTCCATCACCAGGATCGGCACGAAGACGAGCACCGTGGTCGCTGCCGAGACGAACACCGCACCCCAGACCTGCCGCGCGCCGTGATAGGCGGCCTGGAGGCGCCCGTAACCGCTCTGCCTGAGCCGGTAGATGTTCTCCAGCACCACGATGGCCGCGTCCACCACCATGCCGACGGCGAAGGCGAGGCCCGCGAGCGAGATCACGTTGATCGAGCGCCCGAGAAGCGCCATCGCCACGAACGAGCCCACGACCGAGACCGGGATTGCGATCGAAACGATCAGGGTCGCGGAGAAGGAGCGCAGGAACAGCAGCAGGATCAGCGCCGCCAGCGCGCCACCGACGAAAATGTTCTGCTGCACCAGATCGATGGCTGAATTGATGTAGACGGTTTCGTCGTAGACCTGTTCAAAGACGAGCCCCGCCTGCGGGATCGCCGCGGCATTCAGTTCCGCCACGGCCTCCTTTACGCCCGCCATGGTCTCGATCACGTTGGCGCCGGTCTCGCGCACCGCATTGACTGCCAGCGCGGGCTCACCCAGCAGGCGGATGCGCGCGACGGGCTCCTTGTAGCGATAAGCGACTGAGGCGATGTCGCCCATGGTGACCCGGCCGAGCCGGCCCGAGAGAGGGTCGCTCTCCGAGCGCAGCACGACGCCGGCGACCCGCTCGGGCGTGTTGAGCTCGCCGTCGGTGCGCACCACGTAGCGGCGCTTGCCCTCCTCGACATCGCCGGCGGAGATCGAGGCGTTTGAGCGCCGCAGCGCGTCCGCGATCTCGGTCACAGTGAGGCCGTAGCGGGCCATGCGTTCGGGATCGACGGTGATGCGGAGCTCCCGCTTGGTGCCGCCGAACATGTTGACGCGCGCCACGCCCTGCACACGCTCCAGACGCTCCTGGATCACGTCCTCGACGAAGTCGCCGTAGGTGTGGATTGCGCGCTCGTTGCCGGGTTGGCGTGAGAGGATGAACCAGGCAATTGGCTGGTCTTCGGAGCCGGCTGAGCTGATCACCGGCTCTGCGGCGTCGTTCGGCTTGTCGGGCACGCGGTCCAACCTGTTGGCGACCAGCACGAGCGACCGGTCCATATCGGTGCCGACGGCAAACTCCAGCTCGATCTCGCCCACGCCGTCGTCGGCCGAACCGATCATGCGGTTCAGCCCTTCGAGGCCTTTGAACACCTCCTCCTGCTGGGTGATGATCTCGCGCTCGACCTCGGCGGGCGCTGCGCCGGGCCAGAAGGTTTCGACGGTGAGGACCGGCTTACGGACATCGGGCGTGAGCTGAATCGGGATCGTCTGCAGCGCGACGAGGCCGAACATGACCACCATCAGAATCGCCGCGACGACCGCGATTGGCCGGTCGATGGCCAGCCTTATGAGGTTCATGGCGAGAGCGTGCTCCTAACTGGCCCCGCCGACGGTAATCGACTGGCCGGGGCGCAGGCGCTCGTTGCCGCGCACGACCACGGGCTCGCCGGGCCCAAGGCCGCCCAGCACCTCGAAGCGGCCGCCGACGGCGGCGCCCAGCTGCACCGGGCGGATCTGCGCCTCTCCGTCCTTGGCGACGTAGACGAAGGCCTGACCCTGATTGCGGACGATGGCGTCCTTGTGCACCGTCAGCACGTCGCGACCTCGCCCGGCCGGCAGCACCACCGTCGCCGACTGGTTGATCGCGAGCGGCTTGCGCAGCGCTGAGAAGTGCGGCGTGAAGCGCACTTGGCGAGTCCGGGTCAGCGCGTTCTCCTCCGGCACGACGGTGCGCACGACCGCCGTGTGCTCGCTCCCGTCGTCGAGGACGACCGAGACCTGCGTGCCGGTATCGAGAGCCCCGATACGGCTCGACGGCACATCGGCTTCGACCTCAAGCTCCTGGTTGTTGATCATGGACACCACCCGCTCGCCGACGCCGAGCCACGCGCCGACCTCGGTGTGAACCAGAGTGATGACGCCGGGGTAGGGCGCGGTGATCGTGGCCCATGCGAGGTCGATCTCGGCGAGCGAGAGGCTTGCCGCAGCGCTGAGCCGGGCGGCATCGGCCGTACCGATGGCGCTCTCGGCGATAATCACCTGCTGTCGAGCATCCTCGAAGCGGCTCTGGCTGAACGCGGCCGAGTCCCGGAGCCCTTCCAGCCGCCGCAACTCCTGACGGTGAAGAGTCGACTGGGCTATCAGGCGCTCCACTTGAGCCTGGGCCTCATTGACGATCGCCGCCAGGCGATCCCGCTCGGCCCGAAGTCGGATCGTGTCCAGGACGGCAATGGGATCGCCCGTCTCTACGCGATCGCCGACGGATACATGGAGCGCCGCGACCGGGCCTGCGGTGCGCGCAGCGACCTCGCCTGCCCGTTTGGCGACCAGACGCCCGATCACCGGTACGGTCTGCGCCATGGCCTCCATGCGCACCTCGTCGACGGAGACCACGGCCGGCGGCTGTTGCGCCGCCCCCTCGCCCGCGCCCGTCCCGAGCCAGAGCGCAGCGGCGACGGCGGCGGCCAGAGCCCGAAGGCCGTGCCGAGAGAGACCGTGTCTCCTCCGGCGTTTGCTCACTGGAGCGTCCTCCCGTCGCCTCGACCGGCGCAGGATCGCCGATGAGCAGTCAGCGCACGGCCGATCGCGACGACTTCTGGCACCGCCATCCGCCCGCTGGCGACCGCCTCGTCGGGCTCCATGAAGCGCAGAACGAGCGGCTCGCCCGGTGGCGTTGCCGGCTCGCCTTCTCCCTCGACCGCGTAATAGATGGGCGTGTACAGCCCGTGAATCCAGTGGCTGTAGAGGGTTCCCGGAACGTGGAGCAGGCGGGTCGGCTCGACTTCGAGGCGACCTTCCTCCATGAACTCGCGGCGCAATGCCTGCTCCGGCGTCTCGCCTGCCTCGACCGCGCCGCCGGGGAGCTTGAGCACGTCGCGCCCGCCGACCTGCTCATCCGCGATCAGCACACGGCCCCCGCGCACCAGCACGCCGTAGACGCGAACGTTGGCCGGTCCTTGCTGAGTCACGGTGCTTCCCCCCTCGCAATTCGCCGCGCGGCACGCGCTGCCTGCCATTTGGCCCGCCGTTTCTACACGAAGCGAATGCGCCGGTCACAACGAAGTCGGCACGCGCGGAGCGGGGCGAGAGGCGCATGGCGCTGCGTCGCTGGCCGGGCTATAAGCCCTCGCGGAGGGACAATGGCAAGAAAAACCCGGAGCGGCGCGGCGGTCGGCATCATCGCCAACCCCGCCGCCGGCCGCGACATCAGGCGCCTGGTCGCCCAGGCATCGGTGTTCCCGATCGCCGAGAAGCGCAACATGATCACGCGCATCTTCTCGGCCCTTGGCGCGGTCGGCGTGAGCACCTGCTACATGATTCCGGACGAGAGCGGCATCGCCGACCGGGTGAAGCGCGCGATCGGCCTGGGTCCGCCGGACGGCCAAGTGTGGCCCGAGGTGGAGTTCCTGGACATGCCGATCGAGGGCTCGCCTGTCGACACGCTTGAAGCCACCGCCCGCATGGTCGCGCGAGGTGTCGGCGGAATCATGGTGCTCGGCGGCGACGGCACCAACCGGCTGGTCGCGCAGGCCTGCGACGGGGTGCCGCTGACCTCGCTCTCGACCGGGACCAACAACGTCTTTCCGATGATGCGCGAAGCGACCATCGCCGGCCTCGCGGCGGGGCTGGTCGCGACCGGTGCGCTGTCGCAGGACCAGGCAGCGCGGCGCAACAAGGTGCTTCGCGTCACGGTCAACGGCGCACCGCGCGACATCGCGCTTGTCGACGTCTGCGTCAGCGACGAGACCTGGACCGGGGCGAAGGCACTCTGGCGAGCGGATTCGCTCGACCAGCTGTTCGTGACGTTTGCCGAGGCCGACGCCATCGGCCTCTCGTCGGTCGCGGGCCTCGTGCGCCCGGTCTCGCGCGATGAGCCGACCGGCGTCGCCGTCGATCTGGCCGCAGCGCCGGGCGCGGCACGGACGGTCTCGGCACCGCTGGCGCCGGGGCTGATGGCGGAGATCGGGGTCGAGCGGGTGGTCGATCTGGAGGCCGGCGTGCCGCATCCCATCCGGCTCGAGCGCGGCGTGGTGGCACTCGACGGCGAGCGCGAAATCGCCTTCGGCCCCAACGATCGGGTGGCGGTGGTGCTGCAGCCGGACGGCCCGCTCACCGTCGAGATTGCCCGGGCGATGGCGCTCGCGGCGAGGGAAGGGCTGCTGGAGCATCCCGCTGCTGCGCGCGTGCCCTCGTGACGGCGCTTTCGCCGACCAGGACGCGTCGTCACGGACAGGAAGGGCTTGCCCAGCGGCCGGCTTTGGCTAACATGCCCGGCGACAACTGACGGGGAACGGCCGTGGCTATCTTGGACGAGCATCGTAAGCGTCGACTGCGCCAGCTCTGGTACTCGGGCGAAACGCCTGCGCTGCTGGCCGCGCTGATCTTCTGTGTCGTCACCGCCTACCTGATGGTGAGTGCGGAGCTTCTTCCTGCGGAGGATGGCTACGGCATCGCCGGGGTGCTCTTCATCTACGTCACCGTGTTCGTGCTGGCGGGCGGCATCATCAAGATGCTGCTGAGGCCGGCGTTGCGGTGGTGGGCGAAGTCCCGCGCCGGAGGCGACGGCGGGGCTTAAGGCCCTTGGCGGCGCAGCCGGCCGCCCCATCCGCATCCCTTGTCCCTTCGGGACTCCGAGCCTTCTGACGATCCGAGCGCCATACGCGTCGGCCGTGCTCGCCGCTGGGCCGCGCGGCCGGCGGGTTTCTGGATCGCGGTCGCGCTGCTCTTCCTGACCGGCGTCCTCTACGGCCTGAGCTACTCGCTCACCGGGGTTTCGGTCGCCAACGGCGTCCCCTTCACCAGCTTCGTGCTGTTGATGGGCATGGGTGGGGCCGCGGTCAGCCTGCTTCTGGCGCTCATCTACGGGCAGCCGCCGCCGCTCTCCCGCGCCCACATAAGCTCCTACGCAGTCGCCGGCATCTCCGGCTACGGCGTGCCGTTCCTGACCGTGGGCTTCGTCAGCGGTGAAGGCGTGCCGGCCGGCATCATCAGCATGCTCGTGGTGCTGTCCCCCATCCTCACCTACGTGGGCGCGGTCGCCTTCAGGCTGGAAAGGATCTGGTGGCCACGGGTCCTCGGCTTCGCCGTCGGCATCGTCGGCGTGGCGCTCTTGGTGGTGCCGGAAACCAGCTTGCCCTCGCGCGATCTGGTGCCGTGGATCCTGCTCGCCCTGCTGCTGCCCGTGGGCTACACGACCACCAGCCTGGCCACGGCGATCATGCGCCCACCGGCGACCGACTCCCTCCACTTCGCGTTCGGCTTCTTTTTCTTCGGCTCGCTCCCGATCCTCGCGGCAGTGGCCGCGACCGACGGCTGGTGGTGGTTCGAGGGTCCGATGGACGCGGGCGACTGGGCGCTGATCACCGCCATCTTCGTCCAGGCTCTTGGCATCTACCTGTTCGTCGAGCTGATCCGCTTCCTAGGACCGGTCTTTTTCTCGACGGTGAACTTCATCGTCGCCCTTTCCGGCATCGGCTGGGGCATCCTGTTCTTCGGCGAGAGCCACAGCCACTGGGTCTGGCTCGCCCTGCTCTGCCTCATGCTGGGGGTCTTCTTCGTCATCCTGCGCCGCCGCGAGCGCCCGGAGCCGGGCGAGGCCGAACCAGGCTAGTCGCGCCGCACGGGCCCCTGCCCGCCCCTGGGCCCACCGGCGTTGCGTTCGCCCCTGATTGCCATGTCGATCCCCCACATCGCGCTCGCTCTCGCCGTGACCGGCCTCTGGGGCTTCTCTTTCGTGGTCATGCGGGAGCTGCTCGATGCCCTGCCCCCGCTCATGGTGGCCGGGCTCCGCGTCGTCGTTGCCGCGCTGCCCGTCCTGGTTCTCTTTCGCCCGCCGGCGATCCGCTGGTACTGGACCTTAGGGATCGGCCTGACTCAGGGCACGATCCAGATGTCGCTGCTGTTCTTCGCCATGGAATTCGGCATGCCGGCAGGGCTCAGCTCGCTGCTGCTCCAGTCCCAGGTCTTCTTCACCACGATCTTCGCCTTCGCGATCCTGGGTGAGAGGCCGGGGCGCGCCCAGTATGCGGGCATCGCCGTCTCCGGCGCGGGCATCACGATCATCGGCCTCACCCTGCCGGGCGGCCCGACTCTCGCGGGCCTCGGCTTCGTGCTCGTGTCCGCCGTGTGCTGGGCCTCCTCCAACATGATCGTCAAGCTCGCCGGCACCGACGACCTGCTGCGCCTGATCGCCTGGGCACACCTGATCGGCATCGCGCCCCTGCTCGGGCTCTCTTATGTCTTCGAAGGGGGATCGGCGGCCTTCATCGCGCTCGTCGACATGACTTGGGTGACTATTGGGGAGCTGTTCTTCCTCGGGCTGATCGCCACCTGCTTCGGCTTCATGCTGTGGAGCTACCTGCTGCGCCGCTATCCGGCCTACCTGGTGACGCCCTTCTCGCTGGTCATCCCCATCTCGGGCCTGATCAGCACCGCGCTGCTGCTGGACGAAAGCCTGGGGCCGCAGCGGCTCGCGGGCGTCGGGCTGGTGCTCATCGGCCTCGTTCTGGCGACGCTCCGCTTCCGTGCCCGCCGCGCCGTGGAGTCTTAATCCCGAGGCTGGCAACGGGCGCGCCGCGCGGGTACCCTCCCGAGATGAAGAAATTCCGCACGCTATTCGCCCGCACCCTCGTCGCAACCGGCGTCGCACTTGGCCTCGCCCTGGCCGCCGCTATGCCGGCGCAGGCCGAGGTCGTCTGCGATCCCGACAAGATCGAGGATGGCCGCTGCGATCCCGCCGCACCCGCCAAGACCACGGACGGCGGAGACGCCGCATCGGCCGGCGATCTGCCAGTCGAGGCGATCCGGCAGATCATCCGCGACTATCTCCTCGAGCAGCCGGAGCTGCTGATCGAGGTTCAGCAGGCGCTGCAGGCCAAGCGCGATGCAGAGGCCGCCCTGCAAGCGCAGCAGGCCATCCAGATTTATAGCGACGAGATCTTCTCGGACCCCGAGGCGCCGGTCGCCGGCAATCCCGAAGGCGCCATCGTGCTGGTCGAGTTCTTCGACTATCGCTGCGGCTACTGCCGGCGCGTCAAGCCCACGCTGGAGACCCTGCTCGCGGAAAACGACGACCTGCGCGTCGTCTTCAAGGAGTTCCCGATCCTGGGGCCGGAATCGACGCTGGCGGCCCGCGCGGCGCTCGCATCCCGAGCGCAGGGCCTCTACGAGCCGTTTCACTGGGCGTTGATGAGCACTGACGGCCCCTTCGATCTCGACCACATCCTCGCGGTCGCGCGCTCCGTCGGCCTCGACGACGAGCGGCTCGCGCGCGACATGGAGGAGCCGGCCATCGATACGCTGATCGATCGGAACGCCGTGCTCGCCAGCGCCCTCGCAATTCGGGGAACGCCGGCCTTCGTCATCGGCGATCGCATGATCCGCGGCGCGCTGCCGATCGGGCAATTCCGCACCGCCATCGCCGACGCACGGCAGGCCCTGCAGTAAGGCGCGAGCACCGCCGCCGACCAACTCAAGAGAAAGGGGCGGGCCCGAAGGCCCGCCCTGTAACGTAACGACGGTGGCGCGAGATCAGCTCTTGGCGATCTGAACCTCGTCCGCCGTCGCGATGGTGCCGGTGGCATGGTGCATGGCGCGTTCCATGCCGACCTCGCGGTAGAGCTTCACCGCTTCGCGATACTCGCTCTCCTCCTGGTAGATCTGGAAGAAGTGCCAGCCTACCCAGAGGGCCACGAGGATTCCGACCATCGCCGTCTCGGCGCCCACGCCAGGGTACATGGCGCCGATTTCGGCGGGATTGGTAAAGGAGTCCAAGCCGGTCGAAGCCATCTTATCCTCCTATTCCTTGGCGTAGGTGCGTTCGATCTTCTCGAACGCCGTCTCCTGGTGTGCATGGTAGGGATACGCATCGCCGAGTTGATGCGTATCCAGACCCGCTAGCTCGACCTCGCGCGGCACCCGCAGCATGTTGAAGTACTGCAGGACCCGGGCCAGGACGTAGCAGGGCAGGAAGCCCAGCACCCAGAACATGATGATCGCCCCCAGAATCTGGCCGACCGGATTGATCTGCGGCAGGCCTTCCGGAGTCGTGAACAGGGCGATCGAGGCCTCACGTGCTCCATAGTCGCCGAACGTCGGCGCCGCGGCCGGGTAACCCCAGAGCACGAAGCCACACACGATGACGCCGAAGAACCCGGCGTAACCGTGCACGGCGACCGCGCCGACCGCATCGTCGATCTTGAACTTCCGCTCGACCCAATGGTGCACGTAGAACATGAACACCACGCCGGCCCCACCGATGAACAGCGCCTGCAACGGATGATAGAGATCGTTGCCGGCAGAGGCCGCGATGATGCCGCCGAGACCGCCTGAATAGGTCCAGAATGGATTGCCCTTGCTGACGAGGTAAGCCGCCATCAGGCCGCCCGAGAAGGACATCAGGAAGTTGTAGACGATCGCAGACAGCGTCGTCGGCATCCCGTAGATGTTGGTCGCCGAGAAGAAGGTCCCTGCCTCGCCGCCGATGTCGATGATCGGCACGTTGCAGGCCGCGTAGAAGCCCCAGAAACCGGTGAAGATCAGGAACAGCCCGACCGTGACCAGCCAGGGATTATGCGGCTTGATCTCGTTGACCTCTCCGTTCGGCCCGAACTTGCCGATGCGTGGCCCCAGCACAAAGAGGATCGCGAGGGCCGAGCCGCCGGCGATGGCGTGCACCACGCCGGATGCGTAGGCATCGTGATAGCCCAGAATCTGGACCATCCAGCCGCCCGGGTGCCAGCCCCAGGCTGCGTCGAGGATCCAGGTGAAGGAGCCGATCAGGACCGCGAAGATGAGGAACGCGCCGGTCTTGATACGCTCGATCACCGCGCCCGAGACAATCGAGGCGGTGGTCCACGAGAAGAGCAGGAACGCCGCCCAGAACACGCCAAGGATGCGGTCCTGCATGTGAGCGCCCATGAACTCGTCCCACGGCTCCGCGAACGACGCATCGGAGAATCCGCCGGATGCGAACGGAACATTGGGAAATGCGAAATAGACGTACCACCCGAAGAAGAAGAACGTGACGGTGACCAGAGGGATCAACATCGTGTTCTTCATCAAGGTGTGCAGAACATTCTTGCGCCGGGACGCCCCTACCTCGTAGGTGCAGAACCCGGCGTGAATGAGGAACATCATGACCACCGTGATCCAGTAGTAGGATTCGGTGAAAATTGTTGTCAGGGCATCGACAGGATCACCCATAGCGCCCCCCATACCTTGTGATGCCGCACACCGCTGCGTTGCCACTCACGGCGTTGCGGCCCGAGTCGCAACCATGAATCTTGAGCAGCCCGCGGGGGCATGTCCAGCACGGCCTGCCACGGCGTTGGGTGGACTCCCGAAAATTAACGCAATTACAATGCGTTATAAAGAGAGTGATGGGTCGTGTTGACAAAGCCCTTGCGACGGGGAGTTGACGCGGGTTTGAAACTCTCGAGTCGCTGGACCGTCACGAGTTCGGGGTCAGAGACGGCTCGGGGCCGTCCAACCGAGCGTTTTAGACCCTCCGCCGCAGAGGGCGATCCGCGGGCTAGGCCTCAGCCGTCATGACGAAGTCGTGGGCGAGACGCAGGCTAGCGTTGGGCCGTCATGACGAAGTCGTGGTCGAGACGCAGGCCCTCGTCGGTCTCATCGTAGTGCACGACCAGGGAGTCCTTGACGCCAAAGACGGCATCGCTCCCGAGATAGGGGTCGTCGTCGGTGAAGAGCTGCGTCACCAGCGTCTCGTAGCCCGCCGCCGACAGCATGAAATGGATGTGGGCCGGGCGCCAGTTGTGACGGCCGGCGGCATCCAGCATGGCGCCGACCGGACCATCGCCCGGGATCGTGTAGCTCACGGGCTTACGGGTGCGAAACCAGTAGCGCCCGTCGTCGCCGGTAGTCAGGCGGCCGCAGAGGTTGAACGAAGTCCCGGACGGATCCTGCGCCGCGTACGCGGCGTTTGACGCAGTCTGCCAGATGTCGAGAACCACTCCCGCGATGGGCGCACCGTCGAGGTCGGTCACCTTGCCCGAGACGAGCACGCGCTCACCGCCGGTCTCCCCATCCGCCAGGTCGGCGCCGTTCTCGTAGTCCGGCGCGCCCTCGCGATAGAACGGGCCGAGCACGCTGCTCTCGGTGGCACCGCTCGGTTTGCGGTTGTTAATGGCGTCGATCAGCATGCTGGCGCCGAGCGTGTCCGAGAGCAGGATGAACTCCTGGCGGTTCTCGTCGCACTTCTTGCCGGTCTCGGTCAGGAAGCGGATCGCCGCCAGCCATTCCTCCTCGGTTGGCTCGATGTCGCGGATGAAGCCGTGGAGGTGGCGGGTCAAGCTGACCATGATCTCCCGCAAGCGCCCATCGGCACCCTGTTCCAGACGCTCGATCGCCGCCTGCGTGATCTCGTCTTCGATGCTCAAGGGCTGGGTCTCAGCGCGTGCGGTCTTCGCCATCGCGGGTCACTCCCTCGTCTGCGGCCCATGCCATGCGGGCCGTACGTGCCAGCGGCAGTCGCTCGCCGAGGGCGGGGGAGCCGACGCGCCGCCGGGCCGACTAGTTGCCGACGCGGCGCCCCGAGATCGGGTCGAAGAACAACAGGGTCTCGGTATCGAGATGCACCTCGACCCGGTCGCCGTCGTTGAACTCCTGCACGCCGGCGACGGTCAGCGCCAGGTTAATCCCCGCCAGATCGATGCCGACCGTCGTGTGCATGCCCAGCGGTTCGAGATCGTTGACGATCCCAGTCCGATGCGTTTCGGTCGCGGTCGAGGGCACGATCCGGACATGCTCGGGGCGAAGACCGACCTCGACTTCGCTCAAATGCGCGGGCAGGCCATGTTCCATGCGGTCCGGCAAGGGCAGGTTCATCGAGCCAATGGAAAGCCTGGCGGTGCCGTTCTCGCGCGCGAGCCGGCCGGGGACAATATTGATCTTGGGATTGCCAACGAAGCGGGCCACGTCGCGGTCGGCCGGCTCGTCATAGAGCTCCTGCGCCTTCGCGATCTGACGCACCTCACCTTCCAGCAAGACGCAGACTGTATCAGCCAGCGCCAGCGCCTCGGTGTAGTCCGGCGTCGCGAAGACGAAGGTGCGCCCGAGCTCACGCTGCAGGCGCTTCAGCTCGGTCCGAAGCTCGATGCGGAGCATGAAGTCGAGGCTCGAGAGCGGCTCATCGAGCAAGTAGAAGCGCGGCTCACGCACCATGGCGCGGCCGAGGGCCACACGCTGACGCTCGCCGCCGCTGAAGGTTGCAGGCAGACGGTCGAGAATGTGCCCGATCTTGAGCAGACCGGCGATTTCGTCGACGCGCTTGGCAATCTCGGCCTTCGGCATCCTGGCGAGTTTGAGCGGGGACGCGACGTTCTCGTACCCCGTCTTGTTGGGGTAGAGCGCGAGATTGTCGAAGATCATCGCGATGTCGCGCCGGTTGGGCTGCAGCTTGGTGAAGTTCTGTCCTTCGACCCAGACCTCGCCCGAGGTCGGCGCTTCGAGCCCGGCGACAATCCTCAGCGTGGTCGTTTTGCCGGCACCCGCAGGACCCAAGAGCACGATCAGCGAGCCGCGCGGCACCTCCAGGCTCAGGTCCCTTAGCGCCTGCACCGAACCGAAGTTCTTCGAGATGGAGCGAAGCTGCAGGAGGGGTTCGTCCATGGCCGGACTCACGCCTTGAAGCGGACGCCCGATGCGGCGTCGAACAGGGCCAGCAACTCAGCGTCCGGCCGGATTGCGATTTCGGCCCCTTCGTGGGCCTGCGTGCCGGTCTCCACGACCAGCTTCAGGTCGGACTGGCCTATGCGAGCCGTGAGAACCGTTTCAGGTCCCTGTGGCTCGACCGCGATGACCGAGGCCGTAAAGGCTTCGGGATCGTCTGCTTCCGCCAACATCATCGACTCGGGCCGCATGCCGACGATCACGTCGGCGCCGTCGCTCACTGCCCCGGCGCTTGCGGCCGGCACTGGAATGATCGAGCCGTTCTGCGCCACGACCGGCCGGTTGCCGTCATGGCCGAACTGCCCGTGCACGAAGTTCATCGGCGGGTTGCCGAGGAAACTGCCGACGAAGGTGTTGTCGGGGTAGTGGTAGACGTTGTGCGCCGTGTCGTATTGCTTGAGCTGGCCGAAATCCATGACCGCGATACGGTGCGCCAGCGAGAGCGCCTCGATTTGGTCATGGGTGACATAGATGATGGTCTGCCCGGTCTCGGCCTGAATACGCCGGAGCTCGCGGCGCATCTGGTTTCGCATCTCGGCTTCCAGATTGCTCAGCGGCTCGTCGAGCAGCAGAATTTCGGGGTTGGTCACCAGCGTCCGCCCGATCGCGACCCGCTGAAGCTCACTCGCGCCGAGTTCCAGCGGCTTGTAGTCGAGCTGGTGCTCGAGGTGCAGGAACGTGGCGACCTTCGCTACCTCGCGGTCGATATCGGCTCGCGCCATGCCGCGCACGCGGAGCCCGTATTCCAGATTGCGCCTGACGTTCATGTGGGTAAAGACGGCGTAGTCCTGGAACACCAGGCCGACATTGCGCTGGCCGGGGGGCACCTGGAGCACCGACTGCCCGTCGATGAGGATGTCGCCCGAGGTGGGCGCCTCGAGTCCAACGATCATGTTCAGTGTGGTGGACTTGCCGCAGCCGGACGGCCCCAGCAACGCCATGGTCTCGCCTTCCTCGCAAGCGAGGGACATGTCGTCGACGGCGATGAGTTCGCCGAACTCCTTGCGGAGCTCCACCAGCTCCAGCTTGATGTTTGCCATCGTGCCGCGCTAACGCTTGATCGCGCCGAGGGTGAGGCCGCGCACCAGATGCCGCTGGATGAAGAAGCCGACGATCACCAGCGGAACGATGGAGACGCAGGCGAGCGCCGCCTGAATGCCGTACTGCTGCCCCGAGGTGGCGCTGAAGTACTTGGAGAGCTTGACCGGGATCGTCTCGACGTTGGTGTAGGTCAGCACCAGCGCGAACAGGAACTCGCTCCAGTTGAGGATGAAGATGAAGAGCGAGGTGGCGATCAGACCGCCCTTGATGAGCGGCACAGTGACCTTGATGTGCGCCTCCCATCGCGACATGCCATCCATCATCGCCGCTTCCTCGATCTCTTGAGGCAGCTCGTCGATGAAACTCTTCAGCATCCAGGTGGAGAACGGCACGGTGACCGCGGCGTAGGCCAGGATCAGGCCCCAATAGGAGTCGGTCGCCTCGATTCCCGGCGCGCTGAACATCACGACGAACGGGATGGCGATCGCAATGGGCGGGAACATTCGCCCCGATAATATGAAGAAGGGCGTGACGTTGCCGCCAAATCGGTATCGCGCGATGGCAATTGCGGCCATGAAGCCGACCACAATGGACAGCATTGTCGAGAGCACCGAGATGATGATCGAGCCCCGGATGGACTGCCACGCCGACTTGGTCAGGAAGTCGGCGACCGCGCCACTCACCGCGTCGGATTCGGTCGCGCGCTGAGCCGTGACCTCGCCTTCCTCGGTGTACTGGCCGAGACCGCCCCGCTGCTCGAGCAGGACGGACGGCCACAGAATGACGAGGTAGTTGGTGACGGTGCCGTTCTCCGACACCCACACCGGCGGCGTGGTGACCCACTCGTTCGAGGGCTTGAAGGAGGTGGACACCATCCAGAACAGCGGGAATACCGCGAAGAGCAGCCCGAAGGCGAGCCCGATCGCGCTGCCGGGGCCGAACTTCCGCGCACCCATCTAGCGCTTCTCCAGCAGCTCGTAGCGGATTGGCTTCAGCATCATGTTGATCATCACCACCGTGATCACCAGCACGATGAAGCCTGCCGAGCCCGCATAGGCGAGACGGAAGTCCTGGAAGCCCAGCTTGTAGAGATAGAGACTCATGGTCTCGGTCGCCGTGCCGGGGCCGCCGCGAGTCAGGATGTAAATCTCGTCGAAGAGCTTGATGACCTCCATGCCGCGGATCACGAAGGCGATGATGATGACGCCCCGCATGTTCGGCATGATGACGGTCCAGAAAATCCGCCAATTGCTGGCGCCCAGCACGGTCGCCGCCCGCACCGGGTTCTCCGGCACTGCGTTGAGGCCCGAGAGCAGGATCAGGAAGAACAGCGGCGTCCAGTGCCAGACCTCCGTGATAACCACGGCGAAGAAGGCCAGCACGCCGTTGTTGAGCCACTGCAAATCGGCGCCTGCGGATGTGCCGCCGATCCAGCCGAGCACCTGATTGACCGGACCACTGTACTGGAACAGCATGAACCAGGTGTAGCCGACGACGACCGGCATGATCATCATCGGGGTCAGCAGCGCGGTGAACCAAATGCGCTTGCCCCAAAATGTCTTAAGGAAAATTGTGGCAAGCCCGAGCCCGATGACGAACTCGAGGCAGAGGCTCAGGACCGATATGGCGAGCGTCCGGCCCAGCGCCTCGAGGAAGCGCGGCTCGTCCGTCACCAGATAGTAGTAGTTGAGGCCGAGCTCGGTATCGCCGGAGAACACCGTCCCCACGGCGTGCCAGATGGAGGTTCCGTAGGTCGGCTGCCATTCGGTCAGCGCGACGAAGAACTCCAGGCCGAAGGGGAAAATCAACATCGTGATCAACAAGAGCTGAACCGGCGTGATGAAGAGTATGCCGATATAGCGCTTGTCATTGGGGTCGAACAGGCGTGCCCGTGCCTGCAATGCACGCACGGGCACGCCGCCGTTCGCAGTCTTCGTAACCACGTTACCTGCAGTCCGGTTGGGCTGTTACGGTCGGACTACAGAACCCACTTGTCGACGCCGACGAGCTTCTGCAGCGGCTCGGGATACATCTTGGCCAGGCCGTGCCAGCTCTCTTTCTGCTCCGCCTTGCCCAGACGCCGCGTGATGCGGTTCTGCTCCTTGGCGGTGTCTTCCATGGCCTCTTCCGGCGACTTGTTGCCGTTGTAGGCCGCGGTCAGATTGACGTCGAGCGCGTTGAGGTACTCGGCCGCGCCGCGCAGCTGAATCTCCGGCACCGCGTCCACGATCGCCTCGGCGTGCGTGGCCAGGAAATCGCCCGGATAGGCGGCGAAGAACTCGGCCGACGGAGCGAAGAAGTGGTTGTCGCGCCACGGGTCGAAGTAACCGCCCTCGTTCGGGATCGAGCGCATCGACATGGTCGGCCCCGTGATCCACTGTGAGAAGCAGTAGGCGGCTTCCTGGATCGGCGAGTAGTTGCTGACCACGAAGTCCCAGGCGAAGGCATGGATACACGAGCGGATGAGCTCGTCGCCGTGCATGGTGCCCGGCACCTTCGAGACGGCGGTCTGCGAAGGCTCGCCGTCCTCGCCCTTGGCAGCGATGATCGACTGGGAGCCCGCCGCGTCGTTGCTGTAGCGCCAGAGCGACGGCCAACCGAACTCGCAGAAGCCACGGCCCTGCGCGTAGTACTGCGCGTAGTTCTCGGTGAAGCCGTAGGTGAACTGCTCGGCAGGCATGATGTCCTGCAGCGCGATCAGCTCCTTGACCGTCTCGATGCCTTGCGGCGTGTCGGCCAGCGAGTTCATGTCCTCGTCGAAGTAGAAGTGGCCCTTCGACTGGACCCGCGTCATCCAGTGGAACTTGTTCCAGAACGGCGAGCGGTACTCGAGCGCCCCGTAGAAGTTGTTGTCCGGGTCGTGCATCGTGGCGCACAACTCGTCGTACTCGCCCCAGGTATGGACCATCTCGCGCTTCGACTTCGGCGCGAGGCCCTTCTCGGCGAGCTTGTCCTTGCGGTAGCTGAGGTGCCACCAGTCGCCGTCACAATAGAGGCCGTAGGTCTTGCCCTTGTACTTCTGCCCGAAGTCGGACACCGGGAACTGGAGCTGGTTGGGACCCGAGTAGACCTCGGGATCGTACTTGTCCATGTAGTCGTCGAGCGGACGTGCCACGCCGGACTCGGCGAGGTCTGCAAGGCTCAGCGGCGCCGGGATCATGATGTCGTAGCGGCCCGTCTTGGCCACCGCTTCCTGCATCGCCTTCTGGTGGGTCTCGGTGACCGGCACCTCGATCAGCTCGAGATCGAAACCGGTCAGCCCCTTCCACTCCTCGACGAAGGGCGAGAGGTTACCGCCGGAGCCCGACGGATACATGATGCTGATGGTCTTCTTCTCGGCACTGTCGAAGAGCGCCTTCGCGCCGTTGATGGCGCGCTCCTCAGGAGTCGCACCATCGGCCGCCCAGGCCTGCCTCACGCTGAGGGGCGCCTGCTTCATGAGCATGGAAATCGCGCCTGCGCCGAGCCCGAGGCCAGCCATGCCCTTGATCAGGTCGCGCCGCGAGACCTTGTAGTTCTTCCGGTCCGCGTGCATCGACCAGAGCCGATACAACTCCTTCGTAAACTGCTCCTTTTTGTCGGAATGCGACATGCGCAGTCTCCCTTCAGCACCGGGCGGGGACATCCGGGCCCGGTTCTCATCGATTGTCCAAGGTTGATGCACCGCGCGGGCGCGGCGCGTATGACACTCCCTTTGCGCGGCGCACAATAGCCATGACGTGCCCTCCTGGCAAATGGAATTACAATGCCCCCCGGCCCGTGCATGGCAGCGGCTGTGCAGGTGCAACATCACGTGTGGAGGCAGCACCCGGCGATGCGCTGGATCAAGGAATACACCATCGAGAAACCCGCAATCTGCGACGAGCTGATCAGGGGCTTCAAGCGGACGCGCCGGCTCGGCCTCACCCGGCCGGGGACGAGCGCCAAGGGCGTCGACAAGACGTGGAAGGATTCCGAAGACGCGAGCCTGACCTGTTTTCCATACGAGGTCTACGCCAAGACGGTGCGCGCCTATCGCGGCCATGTCATGGCCTGCCTCGCCGACTATCTGCGAGAGTTCCCGGTGCTGGCCGAGGCCTCGGACAAGCTCGGCTTCCTGGAGCCGCCGCAGATGCAGTACTACAAGCCAGGCGGCGCCTTCCACGGCGCGCACTACGAGTCAAGCGGCCTCGACCTCGGCCACCGGGTGCTCGCCTTCCAGACCTTCCTGAACGACATCGAGGAGGGCGGCGGCACCTATTTCACCATCCAGGATCACATGGTCACGCCGGCCAAGGGCAAGACCCTGATCTGGCCTGCGGGCTTCACCCACACGCACAAGGGCGAGGTCGCGCCGCGCGAGGAAAAGTACATCATCACTGGATGGATCAGCTTCATGGGGGTGTAGACACGCCTTCCCCTACGCGGCGGGGGCGGCCGTGTGGCACGGCCGCCCCTTCTCTTCCCGCGCCGCCCCTCGTGGAGCGTCTGGATCAGTCGCGTACCTAGAACTTGATGCGCGCGCCGACGCCCGCGACGGTGACGTCGTTAGTCGCGGCGCCCGCGATATCGGCCTCGTACATCCCGTAGACGCCGTAGAACTCTGCGCCGAGGCTCTTGACCTTCTGCACGACGGCAACGTCGATGGCGCTGCCGCTGTCGCCGGCCGCGTTCTCGGCGTCCATGAAGCCGATCGAAAGTGCCGTGCTCCCTGCTGGATTGATGTCGAGCTTCTGACCAAGCTTCGCGTAGGTCATTCTCGCTGAGTCATCACCGTCCTCCTCGGTCGTGTAGGCGACGGTAAAGCTGGTGCCGGACGGCGCCAGGACCGATGCCGAGCCACCCATGCCGGTGTCGTCACCATTCGTCCACTGGGCGGCGATGGCTTCGACCTCGAAACCGCCCAGGTCACGCCCGTAGCGGACTGCCATGTCCCAAGGACCGGAATCGCCGTCGTCCTTGTCGCTCTGGAGGGAGGTGGAGAGCTGGAAGCCTCCGATACTCGGCGAATCGTAGCGCAGCCTGTCCTTCCGGCTGTGTCCGTCGAGATTGTCGAAGATGCCATCGACCTTGGAGTGGGTATTGCCATCTGAGTCGACGAACCTGACATCGGCGCCGAGCGCGCCGCCGGAGCCCGATCCGCTGATCACGCCGGTGCCCGAGAGGTCCGCCTCGGCCACGCCGTCTGACGCCGTACTGCCCTGGCCGATCGAAAACTTTCCGGCCGCCTTACTCTTGACCCACAGCTCCAGCTTGCGCTCGGTAAAGGTCTCCTTGCCGCTGTTCACGTCGCCCTGCAGATTGACCTTGGACGACGAGTTCGACTCCATCTGCACTTCGACGGTGGTGCCGGCGGACCACCCGCCGTCCATCTTGGCCTTGCCCTTGAAGCCCACGCGGGTAGACGACATGTCGTTGTCCGCGTTGAAGAGCCGGCTGTCGTTGCCGTCGCTGGCAAGAAGCAGCATCCGGTTTACCTGGCCGTAGACCTTCAGGCTCACCTTGTCCTTGCCGGACTTGACCATCTTGGCCGGCGCTGCGGGCTCCGCCATATCCGCCATCTTGTTGCCTTGCTCCACCACCATGTTCTTAAGGATCTGCACTTCCTGCATCAGATCCTCGACCTTGGAGCGGAGCTCGGCATTCTCCGACTCGAGGTGGCTGTCGGCGAGCGCAGGGCCCGCGAGGCCGACCAGGAACGTCGTCCCGAGAAGCGCCGCGGCCAGAGATTTCCCCCCGAAGCGACACCGATTGCGCACGAAACCCATCACAGTCCCCCTTTCATTGGATTTGCCTGAAGAACGCACACCTCGAGCCCGCTTGCGCGGCTCTCTGTGCGGGAGGCTAGGTGGCGGGCGTGAAGCGACGGTTTCGCTTATGTGACGAATTGGTGTCATCGAACGATGGCAAGAATCCGCACCCTGCGACCAAGGGGAGGACGGAGGCGCGGATGATCGCTAAAGGGAGTCCAGCGCTGCCCTCACCGCATTGTGCTCGTCCGAGCCCGGTGCGAGCAGGACGAGGAGGCGCTCCCAATGCGCGCGTGCGGTGGCGCTGTCACCTCGCTCCGCCGCAGCGCGCCCGACGAACCAGAGCGCCGCCCCATCGTTGGGGTCAAGCGCCAGGATGCGCTCGTAGATCGCCACAGCCTCCGGCGGAGGCGGCGCCGCTCCAAGCTCGCTGGTGAGCGCGCGGGCGTAGGCGTGGAGGGTCGCGAGGTCGTCTGGAGCCAGCTCCGATGCCCGACGCAGCGTGTCGACCGCCTTCTCGGGCTCGCCGAGCACCGCGTAAGATTGGGCGAGACGCCGCCAACCTTCGGGGTCGTCCGGATTATCCTCAAGCCGCGCGGCAAGACCCTCCACCATCCCGCGGATCATCGCCATGCGCTCCTCGGGCGACATCTCGGCCGCTGCCGCCATGTCCTCCGCAGTGGGGCCGGAAGGTGCGTCGGCCACTGTCGGCCCGCTCGGAGCCGCCCCTGGCTCGATGCCGAGAACCTCGGCAGCCTGGCCGATCAGTTGCTCCAGGTCCCCGCGCCAGGTGGCGTCAGCCGGCGTGTCGGCGGCGAGCGCAAGCCACATGTCGTAGGCCTCCCGCACCGCGCCGGCCTGGGCGCGGGCGAGCGCAAGGTGGAAGCGCGCCGCCGGGTCGGTTGGCCGCGCGTTGAGGACCTGACGGAAGGCCCCGACCGCCTCCGGCACCACCATCCCGTCGTTGGCCCAGACGATCGCTTCGCCCAGCATCGCCAGCACCTCGGGATCGTCGCCGGAAAGCGTTGCAGCCCGCTTGAGCGCATCGGCCGCCTCGGGGTAGCGCTGCAGCACCACGTAAGAGCGGCCGAGCAGGAGCCAGCCTTCGAGATTGTCGGGCTCGCCCTCGAGCCGGGCCGCAAGCTGTTCGACCGGCCCGCTTAGAGCCCCAAGGGCCTCGGTTCGGGCGGCCGGCCGCTCGATCTCCGCGAAGGGCCGGCCGGGCAATCCGGGAGTGCCGAGGCTTGCGTAGATACCGGCAGCAAACGCCGGGATGCAGAGCCCGAGGCCGATGGCCGCGGCGCGCCGCCGCCAGCTCGCGCGCGATTTCGCACCCGCTGGCCCAGGTGTCTTCTCTTCCTCCGCCGGCTGTACCGCGTCCCGCGCTCGCGCCGCGCGCAGCATGCGCCGCTCGATCTCGGTGCGGGCCGCCTCCACCTGCTCCTCGCTGACCAGGCCGCGGGCACGGTCGCTCTCCAGCTCGCGTAGCTGATCGCGATAGACGGTGAGGTCGTAGTCCGCCCGCGACGGGCCCCACCGGTGCCGGCGCAGCACCGGGATCAGCACCGCCGCGACGGCGAGCGCCGTCAGCAATGCGGCGGCGAGCGCGAAGATCATCGGCCGCCGAGCTAGGCGTCGTCGTCGAGAAGCGCGTCGAGCCGCCGTCGCTCCTCGGCGGAAAGGGGTGCCGCCCCCGCATCGCGCGCGCCGGCCCTCGCCCGGCGCACAAGGGCAAAGGCGATGGCGGCGCCGGCGACAAAAACGGCAGCCGGCCCAAACCAGAGCGCGTAGGTCTCGGGCTTCACCGGCGGGTCGAGCAGAACGTAATCGCCGTAGCGGTCGGTCAGGAACCCCCTTACTGCGTCATCGCTCGCGCCGGCAGCGATGTGCTCACGGACGATGGCGCGCATGTCTTGGGCCAGCGGCGCGTTGGAATCGGCGATCGACTGGCCCTGGCACACCATGCAGCGAAGCTCGGCATGAAGCGCGCGGGCGCGCGCTTCGAGCGCGGCATCGGCGAGCGGCTCGTCGGGCGTGAAAGCCAAGCCGGGACCCGCTGCCAGCGCCAGCCACAGGGAGACGATGCCGCCGAGCAGAGTGCCGCCCGCGACTTTCATCCCCGCAGGTCCTCGATCAGCGGCAGGATGGTCTCGTCGAGGTCGTGCTGCGAGAGCACGCCCACGTGGCGGTGGCGGATGCGGCCTGCACCGTCCACCACGAAGGTCTCGGGTATGCCGTAGACCCCCCAGTCGATCCCGGTCCGGCCATCGAGATCGGCCCCCATCAGCGTGTAGGGATTGCCGAGGCGGCCCAGCCAGCGCTCGGCGTCGTCCGGCGTGTCCTTATAGTTGATGCCGTAGAGCGGGATCGTACCAGCGTCGGCGAGCGCCATGAGCAGGGGGTGCTCGACCCGGCATGGGCCGCACCAGGAGGCGAAGATGTTGACGAGCGCAATCTCGCCATGCTGAAGATCGGCCGTCGCGAACCCACCTGCGTCCTCGAACCCCTGAACCGGCGGGAGAGTGAAATCCGGCACCGGCTTGTCGATCAGCGCCGACGGAACCTTGCCGGGATCGCCGGTGAGCAACTGGACGCCGAGCGCGGCGGCGAGCGCCACGAACAAGAACATCGGCACGAGATAGCGCAGCCTGCGCGCGGCGGAGACCGGCGCGCGGGCAGGCGCCTCCTCTGCCGGGGCGTCCGTTCCCTTCTCCGCCACGGCTTCGCGGCCTCTCACTCGCCCGTGCCGGCAGCGGCGACAGCGGGCGCCGAATGCCGGCGGCGGGTGGGCGCGCCCACGCGGTGGCGCCGGTCGGTCAGTGAGACCACTCCGCCGGCCACCATGGCTAGTGCACCGATCCAGATCCAGGGCACGAGCGGATTGTGGTGGATGCGGATCGCCGTGCCACCGGGCGCATCCTCGCCAACCACGACATAGAGGTCGGAAAGCCAGGTGGTGTGGATCGCGGCCTCGGTGGTCCAGGTGTCCTGCACCGGATAATGGCGGCGCTCGGGCAGCAGGAGCGCGACTTCCTCGCCGTCCTGCAGGACCCGGACCTCGCCCCGCCGGGCGATATAGTTGGGGCCGGGCACGTCGCCGATGCTCTGAAGCTCGAAATCGTAGCCGGCAAGGGTGACCGTATCGCCCGGCTGCATCGACTGCTCCCGCTCGGTCTGCCAATTGCCGGCGCCGACCGTGCCCACCACCAGCACCGCCACGCCCAGATGGGCGATGCTCATCGCCCAGGCCGCGCGCGGCAGGCCGACGGCGCGGCGCGCGCTCTCGGCAAGCGGCACGCGGAAGAGCCGCACGCGCTGCGCGAATTCCGTGAGCACGCCCGCCGCCACCCAACCGGCGAGCGCCATGCCGAGCACCGCACCCCAGGGTCCGCCGCCGCTCGCCGCGACCGCCGCGGCCACTGCGATGGCGGCGACGAGCGAGACTGCGAGACGTGGCAGCACCGCGCTGGCACCAGCGCGCTTCCAGGCCATGAGCGGCCCCACCGCCATCATTAGTAGGAGGGGGATCATCAGGAGCACGAAGGTGGATTCAAAGAAAGGCGGGCCGACCGAGACCTTCTGGTCAGCAATCGCATCGAGAATCAGCGGATAGAGCGTGCCAATGAAGACCGTGGCGCAGCCGACCGCCAGCAGCAGATTATTGGCCAAGAGCGAGCTCTCGCGCGAGAGCGGGCGGAACGAGCCGCCGGCCCGCATCCCCGGCGCCCGCCAGGCGTAGAGCGTGAGCGAGCCGCCGACCACGATCACCAGGAACACCAGGATGTAGACTCCCCTCGCCGGGTCGGAAGCGAAGCTGTGCACCGAGGTCAACACGCCGGAGCGCACCAGGAAGGTGCCGAGCAGGCTCAATGAGAAGCCGAGAATGGCCAGCAGAACCGTCCAGCTCTTCAGGCTGTCCCGCTTCTCCGCCACGATCGAGGAGTGCAGCAGCGCGGTCGCCATCAGCCAGGGCATGAAGGAGGCGTTCTCCACCGGGTCCCAGAACCAGTATCCGCCCCAGCCGAGCTCGTAGTAGGCCCACCAGGAACCCAAGGCGATGCCGGCCGTTAGCGCGCACCAGGAGAGCAGCGTCCACGGCCTGACCCAGCGCGCCCAGGCCGCGTTCACGCGCCCCTCGATCAGCGCCGCCACGGCGAAGGAGAAGGCGGTCGAGAGCCCGACGTAGCCGAGGTAGAGCAGCGGCGGGTGGAAGGCGAGGCCGGGGTCCTGCAGCAGCGGGTTGAGGTCGCGCCCGTCGAGCGGCGCCGGATCTAGGCGCAGGAAGGGATTGGAGGTAGCGAGCACGAAGACCAGGAAGCCGAGCCCGATCAGCGCCTGCACGGCCAGCACCCAGGCCCGGAACGCCGGCGGCAGGTTGCGCCCGAAGACCGCGACGGCGGCGCCGTGGACCGCGAGGATCCAGACCCAGAGCAGCATGGACCCTTCGTGATTGCCCCAGGTGCCGGTGAACTTGTAGAGCAGCGGCTTGGCCGAGTGGGAATTATCGGCAACCGTCACCACCGAGAAGTCGGAGACGACGAAGGCCTGCATCAGGCAGGCCAGCGCGACCGAGATGAAGAGGAACTGAGCCAGCGCCGCCGGCCGCGCCAGCGCCATCAGGCCGCCATCGCGCAGCCTTGCGCCGAGCGGCGCGGCGGCCGCCTGCACCAGCGCCATCGCAAGCGCGAGGATCAGGGCAAAATGGCCGATCTCGGGGATCATTCGGTGCCTTCGCCCTTCCAGTTGCCGGATTTCTTCAACGCGTCCGCCACCTCACGCGGCATGTAGTTCTCGTCGTGCTTGGCGAGCACCTCGTCGGCCTGGAACACGCTGCCCTTCAGATAGCCCTCGGCGACCACCCCCTGCCCTTCGCGGAACAGGTCCGGCAAAATACCGCGATAGGTCACGGGCACGGTGTGGGCGAGATCGGTGATGATGAAGCGCACCGTGAGCCCGTCGCCGCCCCTCACCACGCTGTTCTCCTCCACCAGGCCGCCCACGCGAAGCCGCTGCTCGGGCGAAAATTGCCGTTCCTTGAGCGTGCTCGGGTCATGGAAGAAGACGAGGGTATCGTCGAGCGCGGTGAGCACCAGGCCCGCAGCGAGGCCGAGCGCGCCGAGCCCCCCGCCCAGAAAGACCAACCGCCAATGCTTGCGCTTCATGCCGGGGCGTTCTGCTCCCCGTCACGGTCATTGTCTCCATCGGTGGCACGCTGCCGGCGCGCGGTCGCCTCCAAAGCCCTCAGCGCCGCCTCCCTCGCACGCATGGCGCGGATGCTGAGTAGGAGGAGCGCAATCATAATTGCGGCCGCAGCCCCGAAGGCCGGCCACACGTAGGCGGCGTAACCGCCCATTTCGAAGAACGACATTGCCCCGCGCCCACCTGCCGCAGGCGGCACCGCTGCAGGCACCACCCGACAGTCTCGTTACCTGGCAATAGACATAGTGTGGGGGCATCGTTCGCTGACATCAAGACGGCGGCAGGCGTGACCATCGAGGGACGGCTGACGCTGGGTTGCGGGTTGGTTACACTCGATGCACGGTTGAGTGGTCTTTGGAGGGGCGCGAAATGGCCTATTGGCTCATAAAGTCGGAACCGAGTTGCTGGTCCTGGGACGATCAGGTGCGCGACAGCGTCACGGAGTGGGACGGCGTACGCAACCATCAGGCGAACAACAACATGAAGGCCATGAAGCGGGGTGACCGCTGCTTCTTCTACCACTCGGTCAACGCGAAGGAGATCGTCGGCGTCGTCGAGGTCGTGAAGGAGCACTATCCCGACCCGACCGATGCTTCCGGGCGTTTTGGCATGGTCGACGTCAAGGCCGTGGTCCCGGTGAGCGAGCCGGTCTCTCTGAAGCGGATCAAGGAAGATCCGGCGCTCCAGGACATGCAGCTCCTGCGTCAATCGCGGCTTTCCGTGAGCCCCGTGACGGAGGCCGAGTGGCGGCGCATCTGCACGCTGGCTGGCATCGCGGCCTGATCCGATAGGTGCTGCGCTTAGGCGCTCTGCCCTTGGGCCGCGCGCGCGATGCGGAGCAGCGCCTGCCAGCAGATCGCCTCAGGCGCGCCGCCGGAAACCTTGCAGTCGCGCTCGGCACGGGTCAGCAAACCCAGCGCTCGGGCCGCGCGGGCGCTGGGCCAGCGGGTCATCTCCTGACCGAAGGCAGCACGGTCTCTGGGGAATACTGGGGGCTTGAGGCCGCCCATTGCATCCGCCCGGCTGGCGCCGCCCTCCAGCGCAGCGACGGCCAGATGAAGACGCGCGAGACGCCGGGCCGCAGCGCGGAGGATGGTGATCGGCTGGACGCCGCCGTAGAGCGCCCGCGTCATCGCCCGGTCCAGCCCCTCACGGTCGCCGGATAGAGCCAGACGCGCGACTTCATCGGCCGACGCTTCGGCCGCGTCGCCGACGCAGGCCTCCGCGACCTCCTGCGTGAGCAAACCGCCCTCGGGGGCTCCCTCGCCCAGGTAGACCGCGAGCTTTTCGACCGCGCCCTCGATCTGCCGGCGATCGCTGCCCAGGCGCTCGGCCAGCCAATCGACGGTCTCGGGTGCCGCCTTGATCTTGCGCGCGCTGCAGAAGGCTTCGATCAGCCGCGCAGCGCCCTCCGCGCTCTCGTCGTAGCAGGCGATGGCGGCGAGGCTCGCTTCCTGCTCGCACAGCCGCCGGAGGCCCGAGCGGGGTGTCAGCGGCCCGGCCTCCGCGATCACCAGGCTCTCCGCGGCTGGCAACGCGAGACACGAGCGGATCGCAGGAACCACAGTCTCGGTCGCCCCGCGCAGGCGGACGGCACGACGGCCGCCGATGAGCGAGAGCGCCGCCGCCTCGTCGGCGAGCCGGCCCGGCTCGTCTCGCAGCAGCGCCGGATCGAGGCTGGTGACGCGAAAGGGATCGTCGGAATCCTCTGCGACGGCCTTGACGCAAGCTTCGGCGCGGGCCCGCACCAGGCCTTCGTTGGAGCCGTAGATCAGAACCAGCCGGACCTCCGCGTCCGGTGCCGCGCAGAACCGGTCCGCGCGCGCCGGCGCGATCTTCATGGCGTGCCAGCCGTCGGATCATGTGACGGCCAGGGTCTCATCGACGGAGATGGAGGAGGATCAGCGTGAGGATTTCTTCGCTCAGCACCCGCGCCGCTTCCTTGGCCGCGTCCCGCTCCGCCGTCACGGTGGCGAACCCCGATTCGACAACGTTGTAGCTGCCGGTCGCCCGGGCGCTGTCGCGGTAGACCACCGCCCCGCCCCGATCGGCGAGGGCGAACCTGGCGCGGAGCGTCAGATTGAACCGGGTCGCATGGTCGTCGAGCTGGATCAGCAGCGGCGTCTTTTCCTGCTCGACCACGAGGGTCAGGCGATAGTCGGGATGCGCCGGCTGTCCCCTCGGGGTGAGGCTGTCGATAAGATGGTTGCGCACGATGTGGCCGACCCGGTCCTTGACCGGCGCAATCTCGATCGCCGCAACGCCGCCGCCACGCGCCTTGCCGGTGCGGGCACCGTAAAGCGGCTCCACGGAACAGGCGCCGAGCAGGACGAGGGAAAGAGCGAGGGCGAGGGCTGGGATCGGCGCGCGCCTCAGGCGCGCCAACATGCGAGAGAACGGCCGATCAAGTGACGACATTTACGATTCGCCCGGGCACGACGATCACCTTGCGTACTTCCCGGCCAGCAAGCGCCCGGCGCACGCCGCCGTCTGCCATGGCCGCGTTTTCCGCCGCCGCCTTGTCGTGATCGGCCGGCAACGAAATCGTCGCGCGCTTTCTGCCGTCCACCTGCACGGCGACGACCACGACGTCATCCGCGAGCAGGACGGGGTCCGGCTCCGGCCACGGCTCGCGCGCCAGCCAGCTCTCATGTCCGAGACGGCGCCAGGCCTCCTCGGCCAGATGCGGCACCACCGGGCCGAGCAGGCGCATGGCGGTCTCCAGGCCCTCGCGCATCACGTGGCCTGCACCGGGCGCGTCCTCGATGGCGGAGAGCGCATTGGTCAGCTCCCGCACCCGCGCCACCGCCCGGTTGAAGCGAAAACGCTCCAGATCATCGGTCACGCCGGCGATGGTCTTGTGAGTGGTCCTGCGCACGTCACGCAGCGGAGCCGCCAAGGCCCCCTGGTCCGTCGGCGTTACCCCACACGGCGACAGCGCCACGGGCGGCGACAGCACCATGCGCCAAAGCGCGGCGATGTAGCGCCAGGCGCCCTTGACGCCGGTATCGGTCCATTCCAGGTCGCGCTCGGGCGGGCTGTCGGAGAGCATGAAGAGCCGCGCGGTGTCGGCACCGTATGCCTCGATGATCGCCTCGGGATCGACGGTGTTGCGCTTCGACTTGCTCATCGCCTCCGACCGGCCGATGGCGATGGGGCGCCCGCCCTCCTTGGTCACCAAGTTGCCAGCGCGGGTCTCGACCTGGTCGGGGTAGTACCAGCGCCCGTCTGTGTCGCGGTAGGTCTCGTGACACACCATGCCCTGGGTGAAGAGGCCAGCGAAGGGCTCGTCGATCGTCACATGGCCGCAACGTTTGAGAGCCTTGGTATAGAAGCGCGAATAGAGCAGGTGCAGCACCGCGTGCTCGATGCCGCCGATGTATTGATCGACCGGAAGCCAAGGCTCGACCTCGTCGGCCGGCAGCGGCTCGTCGGCGCGCGCGGCGCAGAAGCGCGCGAAGTACCAGGAGGAATCCACGAACGTGTCCATCGTGTCGGTGTCCCGCTCCGCGGCGGCACCGCAGCGAGGGCACGTGGTGTGCTTCCACGTGGGATGGCGGTCGAGGGGATTGCCCGGCGTGTCGAAGGTCACGTCCTCGGGCAGGCGCACCGGGAGCGCCTCGCGCGGCACCGGCACCACGCCGCACGATGCGCAGTGCACCACCGGAATCGGGCAGCCCCAGTAGCGCTGCCGCGAGATGCCCCAATCGCGGAGCCGGTAGCTAACGGCAGAGCCGCCGGCACCGCGTTCCGCAAGCTCTACGACTGCGCGCGCCTTGGCGTCGGCCACCGACAACCCGTTAAGAAAGTCGGAATTGATGGCCGTGCCGTCGCCGACATAGGCCTCGTCGCCGATCTCGACCGCATCCGCATCCTCCCCCGGCGGACACACCACCGGGATAACTGGCAGGCCCTGGGCGCGGGCGAAATCCAGGTCGCGCTGGTCGTGGGCTGGGCAGCCAAAGATCGCGCCGGTGCCGTAGTCCATGAGCACGAAATTGGCGACGTAGAGCGGCAGCGTGCGCTCGGCGTCGAAGGGGTGGCGGACGCTTACGCCCGTGTCGAAGCCGCGCTTGCCCGCCGCCTCGATGTCGCGCTCGCCGATGCCGGCGCGGTTGCACTCGGCAATGAAGTCGGCGAGCGACGAATCCGATTCAGCAAGCGATGTCGCGAGCGGGTGGTTGGGCGAGAGCGCACAGAACGACGCGCCGAACAGCGTATCCGGGCGGGTCGTGAAGACCTCCAGTGCCTCGTCGCGGCCTTCGATGGGGAAGAGGATGCGGGCGCCTTGGGAACGCCCGATCCAGTTGCGTTGCATGAGCCGCACCTTCTCGGGCCAGCGCGGCAGGGCCTCAAGCGCATCCAGGAGTTCGTCAGCGAAGCGGGTGATGCGAAAGAACCATTGCGCCAGCCTGCGTTTCTCGACGACCGCGCCCGAGCGCCAGCCGCGCCCGTCCACGACCTGCTCGTTGGCGAGCACCGTGCGA
Source organism: Alphaproteobacteria bacterium (assembly GCA_022826665.1). GTDB lineage: Bacteria > Pseudomonadota > Alphaproteobacteria > UBA828 > UBA828 > WTGU01. The sequence goes on from JAJDUK010000045.1 coordinate 41,351, forward strand.
TCGACCGGATCCCAGTTGACCCAGGCCTCCTTGCGCTCGACGAATCCGGACTCGAAGAAGTCCAGGAACAACGCCTGCTGGTGTTCGTAGTAGCCGGGGTGGCAGGTCGCGAACTCGCGCTCCCAGTCGATCGAAAGCCCCATCAGCTTGAGCTGCCCGCGCATCGTCGCGATGTTGTCGTAGGTCCACTCGGCTGGATGGACGCCGCGCTCGAAGGCCGCGTTCTCCGCTGGCAGCCCGAAGGCGTCCCAGCCCATGGGATGAAGGACGTCGAATCCCCGGGCCCGCTTGTAGCGCGCAACCACGTCGCCCATGGTGTAGTTGCGCACGTGGCCCATGTGAATGCGGCCCGAGGGGTACGGGAACATCTCCAGGACGTAGTAGGTCGGACGACCGCCGCTGCGCTCGGCCCGGAACAGGCCCGCGTCCTCCCAGGCGGCTTGCCACTTGGCCTCGACCGCCTGTGCGTCGTAACGCTCACTCATCGGCCACGCTCGCTCCCTCACCCCGGCCGGCGCCGGAGAGCGGCGTCCCTATAGCATGACCCGCCAGCCAACGCAGCCGCGCCGGCCGGGCGGCACGCAACGCTGCACTCTATCGGCTGAGCTGTGCGGTACGCAGCTGTCGGGCGCGGTCGAGGATCTTGTCTTCGAGGCTGACCGCGGTGTCCGGGCTCGTGGCACGGTCCTCCCAGAGGCCGTCTACGCCACGTTCCTGGCGAAACACGGAGACCTGTACGCCGTCCGAGCGCAGCGTCCTGCCCAGGATGTAGACGGTCATCTTGAAGCGCTCGTCGGGGCTCTCGGGCGGGGCGTACCAATCGGTGATGATCACGCCGCCGAAGGGATCGGCCGAGAGCAAGGGCATGAACGAGATGGTGTCGAGGGTCGCACGCCAGAGGAAGGCATTGACGCCGATGCCGCTGGCAGCCGCTTCGTCCTCGTCGCCACCGAAAAGTCCGATCCCGCCGGAACCGAATATGCTTTCTTGGCTCGCGCCGGCTGCGCGCCGTCGGGGATCCATGGTTGGGCTATCCGGCGGCACTGAATTCTCACAGCCGGCCGCTGCCAGAGCCAGGAGGAAAACGCCAAGCATCCCCAAGCCGATGTGCGAGCGCCTCATTCCGGCTGTCTCCGTCGAACGTTCATAGGCGCTTTTACCACGAGGCGCGCACACGCCGTATCAGATTCGGACAAGATCGCCGCCTACGTGTCTTAGGTGCTGCCTAAAGCGAGCGCACTTGTTCTTGGTGAAACTGGAGGCCGAGGCCGGAATCGAACCGGCGTACACGGATTTGCAGTCCGCTGCATAGCCACTCTGCCACCCGGCCCCAGGGCGCGCGTCAGCGTCAGCGCTTCATTTAGGCGCCGCGTACCGCCAGGGTCAACCGTCTTTGGTCTGGAATTTCCATCGTGGCCGCGGCGCGCACGTCTGGCGGCCCGCCGGTGCGGCGGCTACACTCTGCGCCCATCCACGGCGGGAGTATTCAGGATGACGGCGGAACTTACACGCGACGAGGAAGTCAGGCGGGCACTCGAGACGATCTTCGCCGCCGATTCCGAGATTTACCAGACACGGGGCTTCCAGCGTCGCATCGGGTTCGGCACCCGGCCGGCGCTCCTGATCATCGACCTGGCGAATGCCTGGACCCGGCCGGGCCATAACTTCACGTGCGACAACATGGATGTGATCATCCCCACCAACCAGAAGCTTCTGGCCGCCGCGCGCGAGAAGAACATTCCCGTCATCTACACCACGACGGCCTATCAGGACCCGACCGGGCCGCACGCCGACACCGGCCTCTGGCACATGAAGATTCCGGTCGAGACCCTGCGTGAAGGCTCGCCGGAGGCAGCGATCGATGAGCGGATCGAGCCGATGCCGTCGCGCGGCGAGCAGGTGATCGTGAAGAAGCGCGCGAGCGCCTTCCACGGTACCTACCTTGCGGGCTACCTGCGCGCCCAACGGGTTGACACGGTCGTCATCACCGGCGTCACCATGGCCGGCTGCGTGCGCCACTCGGCCGAAGACGCGATCGCCGAGGGCTTCCGCCCCATCGTCGTTCGGGAAGGCGTGGGCGACCGCGTGCCGGGAGTCGTCGAATGGAACCTGTTCGACATCGATGCCAAGTTCGGCGATGTCGAGCCGGCGGAGCGCGTCCTCGCCTATCTCAGCGAGCTGGAGGCCTTCAGCAACGAATAGGAGCGGGAGCGTTCGTCATGACCGCATCGGATCTCGACCTCTGCTACATGAGCGCGCTCGACGCGCTTGCTGCGTTCAAGGCACGAACGCTCTCGCCGGTCGAGCTGATGAAGGCGGTGATCGCCCGCTGCGAGGCGGTCAACCCGGCGCTCAACCTCGTCACCTACAGCTATTTCGAGCGCGCCTTGGAGCAGGCGAAGGCGGCGGAGGCGCGCTACGGCAAGACCGACGGCCGGCTGCGCACGCTCGAGGGCCTACCCTTCGCGAGCAAGGATTACCACGCGATCAAGGGCGAGATCACCACGATCGGCTCCAAGATCATGGAGCACAACCGCCCCGATCACACCTACCCGGTGACCGAGCGCCTCATGCGCGCCGGTGCGATCCTCCACATCCGCACCACCACGCCCGAGTTCGGCTATGCCGGGACGAGCCACAGTCCGCTTTGGGGCGTGAGCCGCAATCCCTGGAATCCCGACTACACGCCGGGCGGCTCCTCCGGCGGCAGCGGCGGCGCGGTGGCCGCAGGCATGACCACCATCGCGGACGGCGGCGATGGCGGCGGGTCGATCCGCATCCCGGCCTCGGTCAACGGCATCTTCGGCTTCAAGCCGCCCTACGGCCGCAACCCAAATGACACCACAGCACCCCATGTCTTCCTGGTGCAGATCGGCGTGCTCACCCGCACGGTGGCCGAATCCGCCCTGCTCCAGAACGTCGTCTCCGGCCCCCACAAGGCGGATATCAACTCTCTCAGAACGCGGGTTCGTCTGCCGCTCGCCTACGAAGGCATCGAGGGCTGGCGTATCGCCTACTCGCCCGACCTCGGCTATGTCGAGGTCGACGAGGAGGTGCAGGAGAACACGCGGAAGGCCGTGGATGTCTTCCGCGATCTCGGCTGCGAGGTCGAGGAGGTCGATCTCGGCTGGACCTCGGGCGTGTTGAACCAGTACTTACGGCTCTTCGAGGTCTTCTTCGCCAGTGGGTTGCAGGACTTCCTGCCCGAATGGCGCTTCGAGATGGACCCGAGGGTGGTCGATCTGGTGGAGAGGGGTCAGCGGGTCAGCGCCGTCGAGTTCGAACGTGTCAGCCGAACGCGCGGCTGGATGTACCAGAAGCTCGCGCCGATCCTAGAACGCTATGACGTGATGATCTGCCCGACGCTGGCGGTGCCGGCGGTCAAGGCGGACCACACCAACATGGATCCCGGCTTCACCATCAATAGCAAGCCGGTCGAGCCGCACCTGGGCTGGCTGCTCACCTACCCGTTCAACATGATGAACCAGTGCCCGGTGGCGAGCGTGCCGACCGGCTTCGCGCGGAACGGAGTCCCCACCGGCCTGCAGATCGTCGGCCGCACCTACGATGACGCCCGGGTGTTCCGCGCCGCGGCGGCCTTCGAGGCGGCAACGAACTGGAGCCGGCACCGCCCCTCGCTTTAGACCCGGAGCAACCCGCAATGGACAGAGGCTTGTGGAGCCGCAGCGCGGTCGAACTCGCCACGATGATCCGGGCGCGCAAGGCATCGTGCGTCGAAGTGACGGAGTCGGTGCTGGACCGCATCGCCCAGCACAACGGGCGCATCAACGCGATCGTCGTCGACTGTTCCGAGGAGGCGTTGCACGCCGCCGAACTGAAGGACCGTGAGGTCCGCGACAGCGCGGCCCTCGGGCCGTTGCACGGAGTCCCGGTCACCATCAAGGAGAATATCGACGTTGCCGGACAGGCGACCACGAACGGTCTGCCGGCGTATGCCGACGTCATCGCGCCGGACCACTCTCCGGTCACGCGCAACTTGCTCGACGCAGGCGCGATCATCGTGGGGCGCACCAATACGCCTGAGCTCTCGATGCGCGCGACCACGGACAACCCGCTGCGCGGCCGCACTCTCAATCCTTGGGACGAGGAGGCGTCTCCGGGCGGGTCTTCCGGCGGGGCGTCGGCCGCTGCGGCGATGGGGTTCGGTCCGATTCACCACGGCAACGACATCGGCGGGTCGCTGCGCTTCCCTTCGTTCGCGTGTGGGTTGGCGACGGTGAAACCGACCCTCGGGCGAGTGCCCGCATACAATCCGAGCGCCACGGCCGAACGCGGCCTTCTCGCCCAGCTCAGCTCCGTCCAGGGCGCGATTTGCCGCGAGGTGCGAGACGTGCGGCTCGCGACACGGGTGCTCGCGGGGGGTGACGCGCGCGATCCCTGGTGGGTGCCGGTCCCCTTCGAGGGGCCCACGCTCGATTCCCCGATCAAGATCGCAGTCACGTGCGAGGCTCACGGCTATCAGATCGATCCGCAGATCATCGCCGGTATCGACCGGGCGGCGGAAGTGCTCAGCGACGCGGGCTACGCGGTGGAGCGCGTGGCGACGCCCTCGATCATGAAGCCCGCGCAGGCGTGGTTCGACGTGCTCGCGAGCGAGATCGTGCACTTTCTGGGTCCCATCGCGCGCGAGCATGGCAGCGAAACCATTCGGACCATCTTCGAGGACTACCAGCGCGTCGGAAACCCGGTCGATGCGGCCGGATACCGCCAGGGCATCGCCGATCGCACCGCGCTGACCCGCGAATGGAACGTCTTCCTCGACCGGTATCCGCTGGTGCTCTGCCCGTTCCTGATGCGCTCGATGTATCCGTGGGACCACGACGCGCACGGGTTCGAGCAGGTGAAGGACCTCTTCATGGCCGCCATCTATAGCACCGGCGTCAACTACCTCGGCCTGCCGGCGGGCGTGGTGCCCGTCGGCTTCGCGGACGGGCTGCCGGCGGGAGTGCAGATCATCGGCCGTCGGTATCGCGAGGATCTGATCCTCGACGCGATGGAAGCGATCGAAGCCTCGGTCGGAATTCTCGCGCACACCCTGTGGGAACGCGAAGAGAGCGCACCGTCGTGACCCGGTGCGGCCGGCCGCTCCACGCGAAGCGCTATTCCTCCGCCATCACCACCAGCCAGAGCTTGTAGCGCGAGCTTGATCTGCGCAGCGCCTGTGGTTGGTGCCGGCATCGGCATGCACCCGTTCCGGTGCACGACCCGCTATAATGAGCCATGCCTCGCTACCAGCGTTACCTGCTGCGCCAGCTTATAGGCCCGTTCCTGCTCGTTACGGCGGGGCTCACGGCGGTCGTCTGGCTGTCGCAGTCGCTTCGCATCATCGACCTGATCGTCAACAAAGGTCTGTCGTTCAGCGCCTTCCTGCTGATGAGCATGCTGGTGCTACCCACATTCCTGAGCGCGATCCTGCCGATAGCGCTCTTTTGCTCGCTGCTCTTCGTTTACAACAAGCTCATCATCGACAGCGAGCTGGTCAGCCTGCGTGCTGCCGGCGTGAGTCAGTGGTCGCTGGCGAAGCCCGCGCTGGTGATGGCCACGATTGTCGTCGTCATCTCCTACGCGATCATCATGTACGTGATGCCGGTCAGCTACAGGGAGTTCAAGGAGCGGCAGTTCGTCCTGCGCAGCGATCACTCGGCGCTTCTCCTGGAGGAGGGTACCTTCAACACGCTGACCGAGGGCGTCACCGTCTACATCCGCGGGCGTGAGGGCAGCACCCTCAACGGTATCCTCGTGCACGACGCCCGGGAACAGGAACGACCGGTCACGATGATGGCCGAGCAGGGCATTCTGGTGCAGACCGATGAGGGACCGCGCTTCATCCTGATCAACGGCCACCGAAAACGGATCGACCGGGACTCGTCGAAACTCTCGTTGCTCAATTTCGAACGCTACACAATCGACTTGGGTGATTTCATCCAACCCGGAGGCACGCGCTGGCGCGGGCCGCGAGAGCGGTTCATAGACGAGCTCCTCGACCCCGCAAGCGAGGGGGCGGAGCGGCTGCGGGGCAAGTTCCTGTCCGAAGCGCACAACCGCATCGTCTCGCCGCTATTCGGCTATGCGCTTGCCGCCATCGGGCTTGCAGCGCTGCTCTCCGGCAACGTCGACCGGCGGGGGCAGTGGCGTCGGATCCTCGTCGCCATTGCAGCCGGGGTCATGCTCGAGGCTGTGGCGCTCTTCCTGGTCAACGCGACCGCCAAGAACAGCAGTCTCATCCCACTCATGTATCTCAACCCGGTCCTCATGATCGCCGCGGCGATGGTCGTGCTTCGCCACCGCTTACCGCGCTTCCTCGGTGGCCGCACTGCGGCGGCTGAGCCGGGCGCACGCGGGTAGGAGCCACGGCAGGTGCGTCTCTCCTCCACCCTCTCGCTCTACATGGGCAGGCAATACCTGCAAAGCGTCGCGCTCGTGTTCCTGCTCGTCATGTTGACCATCCTCATCGCCGATACCATCGAGCTGCTGCGCCGCGCCTCCGGGCCCGACAAGACAGCGACGATCGAAACCGTGCTCCAGATGGCCTCGCTGCACATCCCCTTCATGGCGCAGAAGGCGCTGCCCTTCATCGTGCTCGTCGGCGGCATCGTGACCTTCGCGAAGATGACGCGGAGCCGCGAGCTCGTGGTGGCGCGGGCGGCGGGCGTCTCGGTCTGGCAATTCCTGCTGCCTGCGCTGGTAATCGCGGCACTGCTGGGCGGCCTCTTCATGACGGTCGTCAACCCGCTGGCCTCCGCCACGACGGCGCGATTCGAACAGATGGACGTGACCCACTTGCGCGGTAAGTCGAGCCTCATGGAGCTTTCCAAGTCCGGCATCTGGCTGAGGCAGGGCGATTCGGAGAGCCAATCGGTGGTTCACGCCGCGCGCATCGATCAGGAAACGATGACGCTCTACGACACGATCATCTTCCTGTACGCGAAGGAGGATCAGTTCGTCGGGCGGATCGATGCCGCCGAGGCTCGGCTGGAGGACGGGTACTGGAACCTGCAGGATGCTCTCTTCAGCGCGTCGGACGAGCCGGCCCGACATCGGGCGAACGCCCGCGTGCCGACCGACCTCACCCTGGAGCGCATCCAGAACAGCTTCTCGCCGCCGGAGACCCTGTCCTTCTGGGCGTTGCCCGGTTTCATCAAGGTGTTGGACGAGTCCGGCTTCTCTTCGGTGAAGCACCGCCTGCACTGGCATTCGCTTCTATCTGTCCCCCTCCTCCTTTGTGCGATGGTTCTGATCGCAGCGACCTTTTCGCTCCGTTTCACGCGGCGGGGCACCTGGGTGCTGGTCCTGGCCGGATTGCTCACTGGCTTTCTCCTCTATTTTATCTCGGACTTGGTGCTCGCCCTTGGCCTTTCCGGCAAGCTGCCACCGGTGCTCGCTGCGTGGACCCCGGCGGGCATTTTCACGTTGCTCGGCGTTGCGGGCCTGTTCCATCTCGAGGACGGATAGCGGCGACATCATGAAGGTCCTTGCGCCGCTCGTTTTCGCGTGTCTTCTGGCCCTCTCGTCGCTGGAAGCGCGAGCACAGCAGACGGACGCCGCGCCCGAGCTCGGCGACCTACTGACAGGCGATCTCCTGCTGACCGCCGACGAGCTGACCTACGACCAGGCCACCGACACGGTCATCGCCTCCGGCAACGTCGAGGTCGCACAGGGTGGGCGGGTGCTGCGTGCCGACAGCATCCACTACCGGCGCCGCGACGATTTGGTGACGGCATCGGGCGACGTCGCACTGCGGGAGCCCACCGGCGAGGTGATATTCGCCGAGTCCGTCGAGCTCACCGGCGACTTGAGAGACGGCGTGATTCATCGTTTGAGTGTCCTCTTGGCGGACCAGTCGCGGCTCGTTGCGAGCGGCGCTAAGCGTATCGACGGCACCCGTATGGTAATGCGGAAGGCGGTGTATTCACCGTGCGAACTATGCCCGGACGATCCCGCGCCGGCACCGCTCTGGCAGCTCAAGGCAGCGCGTGTTATCCACGATCAGGTTGAGCACTCCATCACCTACCGCGACGCATCGCTCGAGTTCTTCGGTCTGCCGATCTTGTACACGCCCTATTTCCGTCATCCCGATCCGAGCGTGACCCGCCAGAGCGGGTTCCTGGCCCCGTCCTACAGCAGCTCCACTGCACTCGGCGCCGAGGTGACCATTCCCTACTACTGGTCGCTCGCGCCTGACCGGGATGTGACCTTTTCGCCCCGGTTCACCGCCCAAGAAAGTGCTGTGCTGGCTGGCGAATACCGCGAGCGCACGCAGGATGGTCAGTTCGAGATCGACGCGAGCATCACGCGTGCCCTCACCGCCGACGAAGATGGCAACAGGATTCGGGGGCACGTCTTCGGCCATGGTCTCTTCGACATCGACGAGACCTGGCGATGGGGCTTCAATCTGGAGCGCGCCCTCGACGACACCTATCTGCGCCGCTACGGCATCTCGTCAAAGGACGATCTGGTCACGACCCTGTTTGCGGAGCGGTTCCACCAGCGCAGCTACATGTCGGGCGCCGGCTACCTGTTCCAGGATCTCCGGGCCGGCAAGCAGGGGGACCAGAGCCCGATCGTTCTTCCCCTGTTCGATGCGCACCTCGTGAGCGCGCCCGACTATGCCGGCGGCTACACCACGCTCGACGCCAATCTCATGGTCCTGGAGCGCCTGGACGGAACCGACTCGCGGCGGCTCTCGATTGCCGGCGGCTGGCACCGGCCGATGATCCTGCCGGGCGGCCATCTCTTCCGCATCGATGCGAGCCTGCGGGGCGACCTCTATCACGCCTACACCCCGGCCGACCGAGGAGATCCCTACGGCGTGATGAGGAGCGAAACGGCGGGACGGTTCTTACCTGAACTCGCCGTCGAATGGCGCTATCCGCTCATCACGCGGATCGGCTCCCTGCGGCAGCTCATCGAACCGATCGTACAGGGCGTCATCAGCCCCGATGGCGGCAATCCCCACAAGATCCCCAACGAGGACAGCCGGGATCTTGAGTTCGATCACACCAATCTGTTCAGCACCAACCGCCACACTGGCCTCGACCGCATCGAGACCGGGCCGCGTGTCAATTACGGCGTGCGCCTCGGCTTCTACGGCCCTGACGGGGGCCGGGCGACCGCATTGATCGGGCAGAGCGCACGGGCAAAGGACGATTCGCCGTTCGGGCCAGGCAGTGGCCTCGAAGATCAGATGTCCGACTACGTCGGACGCATCCACGTGCAGCCGTCGCCTTGGCTTGATTTTTCCCTGCGGTTCCGTCTCGACCACCGTGACTTCACTGTCAGACGCAACGAAATCGACCTTGCCGCCGGTCCGGAATGGCTGCGCGCCCGGCTTGGCTTCGCCGATGTAGCCCGGCCGCCGGAAAGCGTGATTAGGGACTTCGTCGGGGGTAGAGAGGGGCTCATGGAGTTCGCTGCGGGTCCCTGGGACAACTGGACCCTCTCCGCCGGGGCCCGCCGCGACCTGGAGGATAACGCTTCCATTAACTGGAATGTGGGTCTTTTCTATGAAGATGAATGTATCGTCATCGGCACGAGTGTATCGCGCTCCTTCACCCGAGACCGCGACGTAGAGCCGGGTACGGTATGGCACTTGACCGTCAATCTGAAACACGCGGGCTGAGGCGGCTATGAGATATCTACCGATCGCTCGGGCGGCTGTGCTGTTGTTCGCGCTGCTGCCGATCGTGCTCGTGCCGGTGGACCGCGCGAGGGGCCAGGAGGTCGTGAGGATCGCCGCTGTTGTCAACAGCGAGGCGATCTCGATCCCCGATCTCGTGCGGCGCATCGACGTCGCCATCGTGTCGTCCCGATTGCAGGTCAGCGAGGAGTTGCGCCGCCAACTGGCGCCGCAAGTGCTTCGCTCGCTCATCGATGAACGTCTGAAGGTGCAGGAGGCAGAGCGTCTCGGGGTGACCGTCAGCGAGGCCGACATGGCGAACGCGCGGCGGAGCGTCGAGCAACGCAACGGAATCCCGGCTGGCGCGCTCGACGACTTCCTGCGGCGCCAGGGGCTGGACGTCGCCACCGTCGGGGAGCAGCTCCGCGCTGAGATCCTCTGGTCCAAGCTCGTGCGCGGCCGCCTGGGTGCCGCGGTCTCGGTCGGCGAGGGCGAAATCGACGAGGCGATCGCCCGACTTGAAGCCAACCGAGGGCGACCCGAATATCGTGTCGCGGAGATTTTTCTGGCGGTCGAATCGAGCGAGCAGGAGGACGAGGTCCGCGCCGCCGCCGCGAGCCTCTACAGGCAGCTAACGGACGGCGCCAACTTCGCCCAGATCGCCCGTCAATTCTCGCAGAGCGCCACCGCCGCGGTCGGCGGCGACATCGGCTGGGTCGTCGAAGGACAGCTCCCGAGCGAGATCGAGGCCGTGCTCGCCGAGACAGAACCCGGATCGATTACATCCCCGATGCGGGCGTTCGACGGTTACTACATCGTCTCGTTGATTGACCGCCGCGCGGTGCTCGCGGACGTGCCTGCCGCCGGGCTCGATCGGGAGAGGATCCGGCAGGACATCGCGGGACGCAGACTGGAGATGCTCGCGCGGCGCTACGTGCGCGACCTGCACCGATCGGCGTTCATCGACGTGCGGATTTGACCGGCACAAGCGACCCCAGTGGGGAAGACGCCGGCTGCGACGCCCGGCTGCCGCCGCTCTCTGCCGTCATCGCGCGCCACGAACTGCATCCCAAGCGAGCACTTGGTCAGCACTTCCTCCTTGATCCTAGCCTGTGCGAGAGAATTGCGCGGACAGCCCAGCCCGGCGCTTCGGCCGTCAATTTGGAGGTGGGGCCAGGACCGGGCGGACTGACCAGAGCGCTGCTCGCGGCCGGCGCGGCTCGCGTTGTCGCCGTGGAGAAGGACCGCCGCTGCGTGGCCGCGCTCAGCGAGCTCCAGGCGCGCTATCCTGATCGGCTCGAGATCGTCGAGGGCGACGCGCTCTCCTTCGATATCGCGACTCTCAGGCCCGCCCGCATCGGGATCGTGGCGAACCTCCCTTACAACGTCGGCACGCGGCTGCTATTGCGATGGCTGGAGCAGGTCGAGCGGATCGAGAGCATGACCCTCATGTTCCAGAAGGAGGTAGCGGCACGGATCACCGCGGCCGGTGGGCGAGACTACGGCGGCCTCTCGGTGCGTGCGCAGTGGCTCTGCACCTGCGAGCGGCTGTTCGACGTGGGCCCGCGCGCCTTCGTGCCGCCGCCCGGCGTGATCTCGACGGTGGTGCGCCTGGTGCCGCGGGCTGCGCCGCTCGCACCGGCGGAGCCTGACGCCCTCGACGCCGTGACCCGCGCGGCATTCGGTCAGCGCAGGAAGATGCTGCGCCGCGCCCTTCGCACCCTTACCCCGGACCCGCTAGCGCTGCTTCAGAGCGCGGGCATCTCCCCCGAAGCGCGGGCGGAGACACTCTCAGTTACCGAATTCTGCGCTCTCGCCCGTGCTTGGGCAGCGATGCGGCACACCTGAGCGCGGTAATTCCGCTGGTAATTCCGCTTGCCAATGCGCCCGGCACGCCTTAGTCACCCTTTCATGCCACGCTGTTCTCGCGAGCGACGACGAGACCGCTGACACCGCGGCGCCATCGGCGCTGCGGCATCACCACCTTGCCCGTCCGTCGTCGAGAGCAGAGCGCCATGCCCCCCATCCGTAAAGAGCGGCCGCAAGACGGCCCGGAGATCGAGTCCCTGCTGGACCGTGCCTTTGGCGCGGACCGTCATTCCCGCTCTTCCTACCGCCTGCGCGAAGGTATCGAGCCCGTGCACAGCCTCTGCCTCGTCGCCGAGGCCGAGGGCCGAATCCTCGGCACGATCCGGCACTGGCCTGTACGGATTGGCACAACGGGATCGGCGCTGTTACTCGGGCCGATTGCCGTGGACCCGCCCCAAGAGGGACGCGGAATCGGAGGACTACTAATCCGAACCGCACTCGATCGGGCTGCTGCGGAGGGACACACGGCCGCCGTCGCAGTGGGCGCGCAGGGTTATCTCGGCCGTTTCGGCTTCAAGAGCGCAGCGCGCTACGGGATCAACCTTCCTGGCCTCAAGCAATCCGGCCGACTGCTCGCTCTGGCGCTCGCTCCCGGCGCCCTCGACGGTGTGAAGGGTGCGATAGCGCGGGTCAGCCCTGAGGCGGCTTCGTGCCCACCGTGAGTTTGCCCACGAATTCCTCGAGTCCTTTCAGGCGACCCCGGCGCAGCCGCTCGGCGCGGAGGATGGATCGCACCTCTTCGACGGACCGTTCGAGCGCGGTGTTGACCACCACGTAGTCGTACTCGTCGTAGTGGCTCATCTCGTCAGCGGCGCGGCTCATGCGTTCCGCGACCACGGCGGGCGTGTCCTGAGCGCGGCGCTTGAGTCGTTCTTCCAGCGCCTCCAGCGACGGCGGCAGGATGAAGATGCGGACCAGATCGCCCTGCACGGCCTCGGCAAGCTGCTGGCTGCCCTGCCAGTCGATGTCGAAGACGACATCGCGGCCGGCATCGAGCGCGCTTTCGACCGGGTCGCGGGCGGTGCCGTACCAGTGGCCGAACACCTCCGCGCATTCCAGGAACGCCCCGCGCACCCGCAGACGCGTGAACCCGGCCTCGTCGACGAAGTGATAGTCGCGGCCGTCCATCTCGTCCGGCCGCTTGGGCCGCGTCGTGTGCGAGACCGAGATTTCGACTCCGTCGCCTTCAAGCTCGACCAGGCGGCGGGTAATGGTCGTCTTGCCCGCACCAGAGGGTGAGGACAGCACCAGCAGGAGGCCACGGCGCCCAAAGGCCGGATTGTCGGTGGAAACGCTCACCGCCTACTCCACGTTCTGCGCCTGCTCGCGGAACTGGTCGATCGCGGCCTTGAGCGCGAGACCGACCTCCGTGAGCGCGGAGTGGGAGGCCTTGGAGCAGAGCGTATTGGCCTCCCGGTTGAATTCCTGGGCGAGAAAATCCAGCTTGCGTCCGACAGCACCCCCCTCCTGCAGATGACGTGCCGCCGCTGCGCAGTGGGACTTGAGCCGGTCGATCTCCTCGGTCACGTCGATCTTGACGGCGAGGAGCGCGAGCTCCGTTGCCAACCGATCCTCGGGTACCCCTGAACCAGCACTGACCAAAGCTGCTACCTGCTCGCGTAATCGCTCGCCGAGGGCCTCCTGGCGCGTTGGCGCCAGCGCCTCGGCGCGTTGTGTCAGCGTCGTAATCTCCTCGATCCGGTCCGTCAGCGCGGCGGCGAGCGCAGTCCCCTCGGCCTGCCGATCGCGTACCAGCTCGGAGATTGCTTCGCCGAGCGTCGCCAGCATGGCGGTATCGTCTTGAGCGTCCCCCGCTTCGTCGGATTGGTCGGCCGTCTCGATCACACCGCGCAGCGCGAGCATGCCGTCGAGGCGCGGCGGCGCGATGTCGTCCCGCCCATGATACTCCGCTGCAAGGGCGATCAACTCGTCGAGCCACACCCGGTTGACCCGCATGCCGGCAGCTTCCGGCGCCTGCGAGAGCCTGAGCCCCACCGTGACGTTGCCGCGCCGAAGTCGCGCGGACACCGCGCTTCGCACCGCCGGGTCGAGCCGCTCCATCCCCTGCGGCAGGCGGCAGCGGATATCCAACGCCCGCCCGTTGACGCTCTTGACCTCCCAGCTCCAGCCGGCAGCGCCATCGCTGCCGCTCGCCCGCGCAAAGCCGGTCATGCTGGAGATTGCGGCCATGTCCCCCATCGACGCGCCTTCCGCCACTACTTCTTTGCCTTGGCCCGCTTCGCACGCCAGCGCGCGACGTTGCGGTTGTGCTCATCCAGGGTCTTCGCGAACGCATGCCCGCCGGAGCCGTCGGCAACGAAGTAGAGCGCGTCGGTCTCAGCCGGGTTCAGGACTGAGGCAAGCGCCGCGCGCCCCGGATTGGCGATGGGGCCCGGCGGCAGACCCTTGTTGCGGTACGTGTTGTAAGGGCTCTCGATCCAGAGGTCGGCGCGTCTGAGCGCGCGTCCCAACGGCTTCTTGCCGCCGGTCAATGCGTAAATCACGGTCGGGTCGGCCTGCAGCCGCATGCCCTGCCTGAGCCGGTTGTGGAAGACGCCGGCGATCACCGGCATTTCGTCGGCGACGCCGGTCTCCTTCTCGACCACGGACGCCAGCACCACAGCATCGTGCGCTTCGTCGAGGCCAACCGCCGGATCGCGGGCCGCCCATAGCTCGTCGACGAGGCGCGCCATGGCCCGCTGCATCCGCTCGATGAGGACGGCGCGGTTGTCCCCGAGCGCATAGTGATAGGTCTCGGGCAGGAGCGAGCCTTCTTCGGGCACCTTCAGGATCTCGCCTTCGAGCCCCGGCGCGGCGCGGACCGCGGCCACGACCTCGGCGCTGGTCATGCCCTCGGTAACGGTGAGCCGATGCACGACGGTCTTGCCCGCGACCAGCTTCTCCATCACGCCGCGCGGTGTGACCAGCGCCTCGAACACGTACTCGCCGGCCTTGAGCGCGTGCTGCTTGTCCTCGATCCAGAGGCCCGCGACGAAGAGCAACGGATCGTCGATGACCCCTGCCTCCTCCAGCGCATCGGCGATGTCGAAGGCACTCAGCCCTTGGGGCAGGACCACGGTGTGCTCGGCGCGTGCGGGCCCCGGCGTGTCGAACTGGCTGTGGACGTAGAGCCAACCTGCGATCGCGAGGACGACGGCGAGACCCACCACGACCGCCACGCCTGTGAGCGGCCATAGGAGGGCGCGCCTCATCGCCCGCCGCGCTAGGAGGGCCGGCCTACGATGACCGTGGCGTTGGTGCCGCCGAACCCGAAGGAGTTCGACAGCGCCCGCTCGACCTTGCGATCCTTGGCCTCGTGCGGGACCAGATCGAGATCGCAGCCCGGCGAGGGATTGTCGAGATTGAGCGTCGGCGGGACCACGCCGTCGTTGATGGCGAGGATGGAGAAGATCAGCTCCACGCTGCCGGCGGCGCCGAGCAGATGCCCGATTGACGACTTGGTCGACGACATCGAGAGCCGCCCGGCGTCCTCGCCGAAGAGCTGCTTGACCGCGCCGAGCTCGATTTCGTCACCGAGCGGCGTCGAGGTGCCGTGGGCGTTGATGTAGTCGATCTCGTCGGTGTTGAGCTCCGCAGTCCTGAGCGCTTGAGCCATGGAGCGGTAGCCGCCGGAGCCGTCCGGCGCCGGCGCGGTCACGTGGTGGGCATCGCCGCTCATGCCGTAGCCGATGATCTCGGCGTAGATGGTGGCGCCTCGCCTCTTCGCGTGCTCGTACTCCTCCAGCACGACCACACCGGCGCCCTCGCCCATCACGAAGCCGTCGCGCGCCTCGTCCCAGGGGCGGGACGCACGCTCTGGCGCGTCGTTGAAATTGGTGGAGAGCGCGCGGGCCGCCGCGAAGCCGGCGACGCCGATGTGGCAGACGCCCGCCTCCGCACCGCCGGCGACCATGACGTCCGCATCGCCGCGAAGAATGAGATGCGAGGCATCGCCGATCGCGTGCGCCCCCGTCGAGCACGCGGTCACGACCGAATGATTGGGCCCGCGAAAGCCGTATCGAATCGAGACATGGCCCGAGGCCAGATTGATCAGACTCGACGGAATGAAGAACGGGCTGAGCCGCCTCGGGCCCTTCTCGTCTACAAGGACCGTCGCCGCCTCGATGGTCTTGAGCCCGCCGATGCCGGAGCCGATCATCACGCCGGTCCGCTCCTGGCTCTCCTCGTCGTCGGGCATCCAGCCCGAATCCTCCACCGCCTCCACCGCGGCACAGAGCGCATAGACGATGAAGTCGTCCATCTTGCGCAGGTCCTTGGTGGATACGATATCGGCCGCTCGAAAGGCACCCTCATCGTCGCCGGAGGGAATTTCGCCCGCGATCTTGACCGGCAGATCGCTGGGATCGAAGCCCTCGATTTGCGCGATGCCCGAGCGGCCCGCGACCAGCCGATCCCAGCTCAGGCGAACACCGTTCGCCAGTGGCGACACCATGCCGACACCGGTGACCACCACTCTGCGCGCCGGGTCAGCGGTGCGCATTCACTGCTCTCCAGCTATCGGGGTCTCGCGCAGGCGGTATCTGCGCCATCGGCCCCTCTGGCCGCCCCGTCAGGTGATCTGCTCGATGTGGTCGATGGCGTCCTTCACCGTGAGGATTTTCTCGGCGGCGTCATCGGGTATTTCGCAGCCGAACTCCTCCTCGAAGGCCATCACGAGCTCGACCGTATCGAGACTGTCCGCACCGAGATCGTCGATGAAGCTCGCATTCTCGGTCACCTTTTCCTCTTCGATGCCAAGGTGATCGACGACGATCTTCTTGACGCGCGCGGCGATATCGTTATCGCTCATGTAACCTTCCCTCGTCGGACTGCGTGAACGGCTACGCCGGTCTCAACCGGCGGACGGCGGCCCCGCGCGGCTCCCGAATCGCAAGCGGACCGTGCCGCGCGGACGGTCGGACGCGGCGCTAGGTAACACATTTCTTGGCGATACTCCATACGCTCGGAAGACGGTGCCGGTACGAGCGCAAATTCAAGTCTGATGCCGGCCTGTGAGCCATGAGAGAAGCACCGAATCCACCGTCGCGTACCCGGCAATGAGCGATCAACAGACCGAATCGAGCGCCATTCCCGGACGCGGGCCGGTGCTCCTGGGCTCGGCGCTCGTGGCTGCCGCAGGCTTGATGTTCGCCCTCGCCGGCATGGGCATCAAGATGGCGGAGGAGAGCCTTTCCAGCTTCGAGGTGCTGTTCTGGCGCAACGTGCTGAGCCTTGCGATCCTCACACCCTGGGTCATCCGGCACTGGCCCGGATCGATGCGTCCGGCGCATCGCGGGCTCATGGCGATGCGGGGGATCGCCTTGGTGGCGGCTCTGCTCTGCTACTACCACGCGGTCAGCGTGCTCCCGCTCGCCGAGGCGGTGCTGCTCAACTTCAGCTCGCCCATCTTCGTGCCCGTCTTGGGTTTTCTGCTGTTCCATTTCGCGCTCGACGGCCGGGTGCTGGCGGCGGTGCTGATCGGCTTCGCGGGCGTTGCCCTGATCCTCAAGCCGGGAACGGAGTTCTTTCAGTTCGCGGCCCTGATCGGGCTTGCATCCGGCGTGCTGGGCGGGCTCTCCGCCGTCGCGATCTGGCGCATGCCGGCGGACGAGGACCCGTTCCGCATCGCCGTCTACTTCGCGCTGATCGGCATTCTGGTCACGCTCACACCGGTGCTGATGAACCCGACCGTGCCACCGGCCGAGGCCTGGCCCGGTCTGATCATGCTGGGCGTGTTCTCGACCGCCGCCCACGTCCTCTTCGCGAAGGGCTGCCTGATCGCGCCGACCGACCGGGTCGGCACCTTCATCTACACCTCGGTGGTCTTCGCCGCCGTCTTCGGCTGGCTCTTCTGGGGCGAGGACGTGGACTGGCTCATGGGAGGCGGCGCGGTGCTGATCGTGGTGGCCGGCGTGCTCGCCATCCGCGCCGGAAAACCCGCCCGCAAGCAAATTTAGATCATGGCCATGCCGCCGTTGACGTGGAGCGTCTGCCCGGTGACGTAGCGGGCCTCCTCGCTCGCGAGATAGACGCAGGCAGCGGCCACGTCGCTCCCGTCACCGAAGCGCCCGGCCGGGATCGCGCCGAGCAGCGCCTCCTTCTGCGCGTCCGCCAGCGCATCGGTCATCGCCGTCTCGATAAAGCCGGGGGCGACGCAGTTGGCGGTGACGCCCCGCGCGGCCGCCTCGGCGGCGAGCGCCTTCACCATGCCGGCGAGGCCGGCCTTGGACGCCGCATAGTTCGCCTGCCCGGCGTTGCCGGTCGTCCCCACCACCGAGGTGATGAAGATGAGCCGCCCCCAGCGCTGGCGAATCATGCCGCGCAGACAGGCGCGGGCAAGCACGAAACCAGCGCTGAGATTGACCTCCAGCACCTCCTGCCAGTCCTCGTCCTTCATGCGGAGCGCGAGCCCGTCGCGGGTGATGCCGCCGCAATGCACCAGGATGGCGGGCGCGCCCAGCGCCTCCGCCGCCCGTTCGGGCAGCGTCGCTAAAGCGTCGCGGTCGGCCAAGTCGCAGGGCACCGCTTGCGCACCCTCGCCGAGCTTCGACGCGAGCGCCTCAAGCGCCTCGACGCGCCGGGCGGAGAGTGCGACTGCCGCGCCCTGGGCGTGCAGGGCCTCGGCGATGGCGCTGCCGATGCCACCCGACGCGCCCGTGACCAGCGCCACCTTTCCCGACAAATCGAACATCCCTCGCCGCTCCCTGTTGCCGCTGCCCGCCGCGCCTAAGCCGAGCTTTCCAAGAGGGCCTCGACATCCGCGACCGCGCCGACTGCGCTCGCGCTCAAGCTCCGGTCGATGCGCCGCGCAAGCCCGGTGAGCACCTTGCCGGCGCCGACCTCGATCAGCGTATCCACGCCCTCGCTCGCCATATGAAGCACGCTCTCACGCCAGCGCACCATCGCCGTCACCTGGCGCACCAGCAGCGCCGGCACGTCGGTAGCCTCGTGCACCGGGCAAGCGGTCACGTTGGAGACCACAGGCACGGCCAGCGGACTGAAGGAAACGGTCTCGAACGCCGCCGCCATGGTCTCAGCCGCGGGGTTGAGCAGCGGCGAGTGGAACGGCGCGCTCACCGGCAGCATCACAGCGCGCTTGACGCCGTGCTCCGGCGCGAGCGCCACCGCGCGTTCCACCGCCGACGCGGCACCGCTGACCACGACCTGGCCGGGCGCGTTGTCGTTGCCGATGACGCAGACCTCGCCCTCGGCCACCGCCTGGGCGATGGTCTCGGCCTGCGCGAGATCGGCGCCGAGCAGCGCGGCCATGGCGCCGGCGCCAACCGGGACCGCCTGTTGCATGGCTTCGCCCCGCAGGCGCAGCAGTCGCGCCGCATCGCCCAGCGCCAGGCAGCCCGCAGCGGCGAGCGCCGTGTATTCGCCCAGCGAATGGCCGGCGACGAAGGCCGCCCGATCGGACAGCCGCCAGTCGCCTTCGTCCTCCAGCGCGCGAATGACCGCGACCGAGACCGCCATGAGCGCGGGCTGCGCGTTTCGCGTGAGCGTGAGATCGCTCTCCTCGCCTCCGAAGATGAGCCGCGAGAGAGGCTCGCCAAGCGCCTCATCCACCTCCTGAAACACGGCGCGGGCAGCCGGAAAGGCATCGTGCAGGTCCCGGCCCATGCCGACCTGCTGCGAGCCCTGTCCGGGAAAGATGATGGCCGTTGTCATGTGGGAGACTCTTGCGCTTTCGCGACCCCAACGCGCCCGCCGCTACTGACCACGCAGCCTGAGACCTGTCAAGCGAACCGGCCGCGGCACCGCTTGCGATGCAAGAATGATGATGTATAGTCCGCCGCCTGGGTCTGACGCCCTGCCGGAGAGCGGGGCGGGCGGCCTGTTACGCGCCGCGACCGACACTCAGGAGAACAGCGCCGCATGCCGCTCTATGAGAGCACATTTATCGCGCGTCCCGACATCTCGTCCCAGCAGGTGGACGGCCTTGCCGAGCAGTTCCGCGAGATCTTGACGGAGGCCGGCGGCGAGATCGCCAAGACCGAGTATTGGGGGCTGCGCAGCCTTGCGTACCGCATCAAGAAGAACCGCAAGGGCCACTATTACTTCATGAACATCGATGCGCCGCCGGAAGCGATTTCCGCGATGGAGCACACGATGCGCATCAACGAGGACGTCATCCGCTACCTGACGGTGCGGGTCGACGAGCACGACCCCAATCCGGCGCCGCTCACCCAGTCGCGCGGGCGCGGACGCGATGGCCGCGGAGGCCGCGGAGGCCGGTGGGAGGGCCGCCGCCGGGACGACGACGGCGAGGGCCGGCGCCGCGAGGGCGATGGCGAACGGGGCGAGCGTCCGGCGCGCCAGGACGCTGCGCCGGCTGCCGATGCAAGCGCCAAGGAGGCCGCGAGTGAGACCCCCGCGAGTGAGACCCCCGCGAGCGAGACCCCTGTAAGCGAGGCGCCGAGCAGCGGCGAGAGCACGGCGGACAGCGGCGCCGAGGAGAAAAGCGATGGCTGAAGGCGAACGGACCGAGGGCAGCGCGCCGCCCGCCGGTGCAAGCCGACCGGCACCAGCCGGCGACGGCCGCAGGCAGCATCCCTTCGGCGGACCGCGCCACGGCGGTGGTCCGGGTGGTGGCCGAGGCGGTGGGGGCGTTCCCATGGTCTCGTTCCCGAGACGGCCGTTCTTCCGCCGCAAGAAGTCGTGCCCCTTCAGCGGACCCAACGCGCCCAAGATCGACTATCGGGACGTGAAGCTGCTTCAGCGCTTCCTCTCCGAGCGGGGCAAGATCGTGCCGAGCCGCATCACGGCAGTTTCGGCCAAGAAGCAGCGGGAGCTCGCGCGGGCGATCAAGCGCGCGCGCCACCTGGCGCTGCTGCCCTACGTCATCAAATAGACAGGTCGTCGCTCGGCACGGGTATTCCGGCCTGGGCGATTCGCCAAGCGGGGAACAGGGGCATGGAAGTCATCTTGCTCGAGAGGATCGAGAAGCTCGGCGGGATGGGCGATATCGTCGGGGTGAAGGACGGCTACGCCCGCAACTTCTTGCTCCCCCGCAAGAAGGCCCTTCGCGCCACGCCCGAGAACATGCAGCGCTTCGAGCGGGAGCGCGAGGCGCTGGAGCAGCTCAACAGCGACCGGCGCGATGCGGCCAGCTCTGCCGCGATCCGGCTGGAGGGCGAGAGCATCATCCTCATCCGCCAGGCGAGCGACACGCTGCAACTCTACGGCTCCGTCAGCGCGCGTGATATCGCCGAGGCGATGGCCGAGCGCGGCGCTGAGGTCCGGCGCCAGCAGGTGCGTCTGGACCGCCCGATCAAGGCGCTCGGCGTCCACGACGTGCGGATCGCGCTCCATCCGGAGGTCACGGTGACAGTCAAGGTCAACGTCGCCCGCTCGCCCGAGGAAGCGGAGATTCAGGCCCGCGGCGGCACCATCCTCGATGAGGCGGAGGACGAGGCAGACGAAGCCGCAGAGGGCGAGGCCACGGACGCGGACGCGCCGGCAGACGACGCACCCGATACGGCGGATGCCGGCGAGGCAACGGAGCCATCCGAAGCCGCTGGCGAATCAACCGAATCAGCCGAAAGTGCCGGTAACGCGGACAGTCCCTCGGAGGAAGACACGGCCGGCGCCCAGGCCGAATAACCGAGGCCCCGTGCCATGCTGGTTGCGCCCCTGCTCAGGACCTTGATGAAGCGGGGCACGCTTCGCGTGGTGGATGCGCGGGGCAAGCTCCACACCTTTGCAGGCGAGCCGGGGGATACGGTCACCATCCGGCTGCACGACCGCTCGCTCCACTGGAAGCTCCTGTTGAACCCGCGCCTCGTCGTCGGCGAAGCCTACATGGACGGCACACTGACGATGGAGGACGACGCGACCATCCGTGATTTCCTTCACCTGGTCGGCGCGAACCTCCATCTGCTCGACGAGAACGCGGTGATCAAAGCGCGCAACTGGCTTGCCCAATGGGTCCGACCGCTGCAGCAGCACAACCCCGTCGGCCGCGCGCGGCAGAACGTGGCCCACCACTACGATCTCTCGGACGACCTCTACGACCTCTTCCTCGACCCGGACCGGCAGTATTCCTGCGCCTACTTCGACACACCCAATCACTCGCTGGAACAAGCCCAGCACGCCAAGAAGCGCCATCTCGCGTCGAAGCTGCTGCTCGACCAGCCGGGCCTTAGCGTGCTGGACATCGGCTCGGGCTGGGGCGGGCTCGGCATCTACCTGCACGAGAAGGCCGGCGCCAACGTGACGGGGCTGACCCTGTCGAAAGAGCAGCAGGCCTACGCCGCGGAGCGCGCCCAGAAGCTCGGCATCCAGGAGCACGTGGCCTTCCACCTGCGCGACTACCGCGAGGACACGGGCACCTACGACCGGATCGTCTCGGTCGGCATGTTCGAGCACGTGGGCGTCAAGCATTACGTCGAGTTCTTTCGCAAGGTGGAGCGGCTGCTCAAGGAGGATGGCGTCGCCCTGCTCCACACCATCGCCCGTTGGGATGGGCCGAGCGTCACCAACCCGTGGCTGCGCAAGTACATCTTCCCCGGCGGTTATTGCCCCTCGCTCTCCGAAGTCTTCGCCGCGCTGGAGCAGACCGGCCTGAAATCCCTGGACGTAGAGATGCTGCGCCTGCACTACGCCGACACGCTCAAGCACTGGTCGCGCAACTTCCGGGCGAACCGGGAGCGGGTGAGGGCGGTCTACGACGAGCGCTTTTGCCGGATGTGGGAGTTCTACCTCGCGGGCTCGGAGGCCGCCTTCCGCCATCAGGACCACATGGTGGCCCAGATCCAGCTCGCCCGGCGCCAGGATGCGGCGCCTCTGACCCGCGACTACATGGTGGACTGGGAGCGCGCCCACGCGACCTGATCAGGCAAAGCTCCGCACCCTCGCCCAATTTCCACAACTCAATGCTCGCACCAAGAATGAGTGTGGCTGGGCGAAGGCAGCAGTTTTCCCCGTAGTTCACAGGCTATGGAGGAAGTTTCTCCCCGCAATCCTTCGCCTTGCCGCCTGCCTGCGTTTTTCACATCCCGCCCTGGCTTAGGACATTGCTCGACCACGAGAAATGGCGACTATTCACGATAGTCAAACCATGTGCAGAACTTTAAGTTCTTTATTATCAATGTCTTACAAGTATATGAATTAGTGCCAGCGAGCATTCCAAGCGTGTATAAGAGGGCATGGCCACTCGAGTCCCCCTCCAGGAAGCAACGACCGAGACGCCAAGCTATCGCTCTCCACCCAGCAACCTCGAAGCCGAGCAGGCGCTGCTCGGTGCGCTTCTGGTCAACAACGAGGCCGCCAGCCTGGTCAGCGCTTTTCTGTTGCCGGAGCACTTCTTCCTGCCGGTGCATGGCCGTATCTACGACGCCGTGCTCCGCATGGTCGAGCGTGGGCAGATCGCCAACCCGGTGACTCTCAAGCACTATTTCGAGCGCGACGAGGCGCTGGAGGAGGCCGGCGGCGGTCAGTATCTGGCCCGGCTCGCCGGCTCCGCCGTGACGGTGATCAACGCCGAGCACTACGGCCGGGCCATCCACGACCTGGCGCTGCGACGCTCCCTCGTCAGCATCGGCGAAGAGGTTGTGAACGACGCCTATGACGGGCCGCTCGATCAGCCGGCGGCGGAGCAGATCGAAACGGCCGAGCACAGCCTCTACCAGCTTGCCGAGGAGGGCCGCGTCGATCCCGGCGGGCAGCAGTTCGCCGCGCCGCTGACCAGCGCCGTCGAGATGATCAAGCAGGCCTATCAGCGCGACAGCCGGCTCACCGGCGCGCCGACCGGATTCGTCGATCTCGACCGCCTGCTTGGCGGTCTGCACGCCTCCGACCTGATCATCCTGGCGAGCCGTCCCGGCATGGGGAAGACGGCGCTCGCGACCAACATCTCCTTCAGTGCCGCATCCACTTTCAGCGCCGGCACCGAGGCCGGGTCGGCGGCCGACGGTGCCAAAGTCGCCTTCTTCTCCCTGGAAATGTCGGCCGAGCAGCTCGCGACGCGGATCCTCGCCGAGCAGACCGAGATTTCGTCGGACAAGCTCCGGCGCGGCGAGGTGCGGGACGCGGATTTCGTCAGGATCGTCCGCGCCAGCCAGGCGATGGAGGCACTGCCGCTCTTCATCGACGATTCGCCTGCGCTCACCATCGCGGGCCTTCGCGCCCGCGCCCGCCGTCTCAAGCGCCGCCACGGCATCTCGCTGATCGTCGTCGACTATCTGCAGCTCATGCGGCCGACGACGAGCATGCGGCTCAACAACCGCGTGCAGGAGGTCTCGGAGATCACGCAGGGCCTCAAGGCGCTGGCCAAGGACCTGGACCTGCCGGTGCTCGCGTTGGCGCAGCTCAGCCGGGCCGTGGAGCAGCGCGACGACAAGCGGCCGCAGCTTGCGGACCTGCGCGAGTCGGGCTCGATCGAGCAGGACGCGGACGTGGTCATGTTCTTGTACCGCGAGCAGTACTACCTCGGACGCAAGGAGCCGGAAGAGGGCACCGCCGACCACGCCGAGTGGCAGGAGAAGATGGACAAGGTCCACAACAAGGCGGAGGTCATCATCGCCAAGCAGCGCCACGGGCCGATCGGCAAGGTGGAACTCTATTTCAACGCGCTGCTGACCAAGTTCGACAATCTCGACAGGAGCCACGCGTCGGGCGACGACCCCCCGTTCTAGTCTCCTGTTCGAAGGGTGTCTGGGCGTTTATGCGGCGGCGATCACCGCTCGTTTGGGAAGACGGGCCGGAACCCGCCCGCCCAGCACATCCAGCAGCACCTCGACCCGCTCGCGCGGCGCAAGCCGCAGGACGACCGCCGCGCACTCCACGAAGGGGCCGATCGCGATGGTCACGGCATCCCCCGGCTTCAAATCGGGAGGCTCGGGCGAGCTGACGCCGTCGGCCCCGGTCGCCTCCCTCAGTGCCGTGACGAATTCTTCGGGCAGCGCTCGAGGGCGCGGGCCGTCGGCGAGAAGCCGCTTCACCCCGAAGGTGCCGTTGATGGCGCGCCAGGGCTCGCGCCCAATATCGAGTTCCACGAACAGGTACTGTGGAAAGAGCGGCGCGTGCCCGCTCTCGAAGCGCTTTGCGCGGCGCCGGGAGCGTTCCATCACCGGCAGCCATACCCGATACCCCTGGCGCACCAGGTTTACCTCGGCGCGCTGCTCCTGATGGGGCCGCGTGTGGACCACGTACCACTTACTCATCCCTAACCTCCGACCGACTGCAACTGAGGCGCCGGAACTTTGCTGAACCAGAACCACTCCCAGCCATCATATCTCACATAGAACAAATAAGGTATATAAAAAGAACACATCCCGTATATGAAGCGGTGATGGCAGCCGGTGCTGTGCCACCGATACAGATATGGGGTGCGACAAGGATGGCCGCGAGGCCCCCGCTCCACTAACATCCCCGCCCGCATGAACGCGAGCCCGGCGGAGAGACGATGAGCACGACATTCAAGGAGACCGAGTGGATCTGGCGCGACGGCGAATTCGTCCGTTGGCAGGACGCCACGGTCCATATCCTGGCCACCGCCGTTCAGTTCGGCTCCTCGGTCTTCGAGGGCATCCGCTGCTACGACACCGCCGGCGGCCCCGCCATCTTCCGCTTGGCTGAGCATCTGAAGCGGCTGCGCAATTCCGCGCGCATCTACCGCATGGAAGTCGGCTACAGCGACGAGGAGCTGACCGAAGCCTGCTTCGCCCTGATCCGGCGCAACGCACTCCGCCACTGCTACATCCGCCCGGTGATCATGCGCGGCTACGGCGCGATCGGGATGGACGGCATCGGCAGCCCCATCGAGACCTGGATTCCGGCCTGGGAGTGGGGTGCCTATCTCGGTGCCGACGCCCTGGAGCGGGGCGTCGACGTTTGCGTCTCCTCGTGGAGCCGCGCCGCGCCCAACACCTTCCCCGGCATGGCCAAGGCCACCGGACACTACAACAACGCGCAGCTCATCAAGCTGGAGGCGATGGCCAACGGCTTCGTCGAGGCGATCGCGCTTACGCACGACGGCTTGATTAGCGAGGGCAGCGGCCAGAACCTCTTCGCTGTGATGGACGATGCCCTGCTGACGCCGCCGATCGACGGTAGCAACCTCTCCGGCATCACGCGGAACGCGGTGCTTACGATCGCCGCCGATCTCGACGTGCCGGTGCGCGAATGCCCGATGCCGCGCGAGCTGCTCTATTGCGCCGACGAGCTGTTCTTCTCCGGCACCGCGGCGGAGGTCACGCCGATTCGCTCCGTCGACCACATCACCATCGGCCCCGGCGGGATCGGCCCGGTCACGCGGCGCATCCAACGGCGTTTCTCCGACATCGTGAACGGCCGTTCCAACGACGATCACCGCTGGCTCACCCTGGTCCCGCCCGCCTGAGCCGAGTCACGATCGTGGTACGCCCCTTGCGTAAGGGAAATTCGGTGTGACCGAGAGCCACGATCGCGCGGCCTCGCTTGCGGACCGGCTCTTCGCCGAGAACGTCGAGGGCCTGCCGTTCCGTCGCTTCCGCGGCGTCGACTGCCCGGCGTCCCTGGATGAGGGTTATCGCGTCCAGAGCCTGCTCAACCGGCGGTTTGCGGAGGCCGGGCGGGGCGCAACCGCCGGCTACAAAGTGGGCCTCACCTCCGAAGCCATCCAGACCATGTACGGGAGCGACCAGCCGATTAGTGGCGTGGTCTTCGAGACAGGGGTGCACCGCTCCCCTGCCCGCATCGCGCTCGCCGACTACACCCACCTCGGAATCGAGTTCGAGCTTGCAGTCGAGATCGGAGGCGAATTCCGGCCCGAGGACGCGCCGTTCACGCTGGAGGATGCGCGCGCCCGCGTCGTCGCCTGCATGCCGGCCTTCGAGCTGATCGAGGACCGCAACGCAGACCACGACGACGTCGACGCACTCTCCATCCTCGTGGACAATGCCTGGTGCGCCGGTGTGGTACTGGGATCGCCCCGAACCGATTGGCGCTCCCTCGATCTCGCCGGCACCCCGGTTTCACTCAGGGTCAACGATGGACCTCCGATGCGAGCGGTGACGGGTGCCGCCATGGGCAACCCGCTGAACTCCCTCGTCTGGCTCGCCAACCAGCTTGCCTCTCGCGAGACGACATTGGAGGCGGGCATGATCGTGATGACCGGGAGCACGCTCGCCACGCAGTTCCCGGCAGCGGGCGATCGCTTCGTCTACGAGATCGAGGGGCTGGGCGCAGCGGAAGCGACGATCGTCCGAATTTGCGATCCAGTCGATTACCCGGCTGAGCCGGGGCGG
The DNA here is from genome assembly GCA_022826665.1 of Alphaproteobacteria bacterium. Taxonomy (GTDB): domain Bacteria; phylum Pseudomonadota; class Alphaproteobacteria; order UBA828; family UBA828; genus WTGU01. The sequence continues at coordinate 68,087 of JAJDUK010000045.1, forward strand.
CGTGTGATGACGACGTCGCGGTGAACACCGACGCAAAGCAACAGTCCGAGACCCAGCATCAGGCTCAGCATTGCGCTGCCGCCGTAGGAGATCAGGGGCAGCGGCAGGCCCACGATGGGGATCAGGCCGATCACCATCGCGACATTGAAGAAGACGTGGAAGAAGAACGTGACCGTGATCCCCATGCCCAGCAGGCGGCCGAAGTGGTTGTTGCTGCGGGCCGAGATCACCACGCCGTAGGTGGCAATCCCCAGGTACAACAGAAGGACGCCGGCCACGCCGAAGAAGCCCAGCTCCTCCGCCATCATCGTGAAGATAAAGTCGGTCTGCTTCTCCGGCAGGAAGTTGAGGTGGCTTTGCGTTCCCTGGAGGTACCCCTTGCCGAACAGGCCGCCGGAGCCGAGCGCGATCTTCGACTGCAGGATGTGGTAGCCGGCGCCGAGCGGGTCCGCCTCGGGGTTGAAGAACGTGAGAATGCGCGCCCTCTGATACTCGTGCAGGAACTGCCAGACGACAGGCCCGGAGCCGAGCGCGAGCACGACGGCGACGCCGATCTTCCACGCCTTGAGCCCGGCCAGGAACAGCATGATCGCGCCACCGAGCGCGAGCAGCAGCGCGGTCCCCAGATCGGGCTGGCGCAGGATCAGCGCGGCGGGCGCGACAATCATGAGCAGCGGTAGGAGATAGGTGCGGATGCGGCCGATCCCCTCGAGCGGGACACCGTGAAAATAGCGCGCGAGCGCGAGGATCAGCGCGATCTTCATGAGCTCCGACGGCTGTAGCTGGATCACCCCCAGGTCGATCCAGCGCTGCGCCCCCTTCCCCGCAGCGCCGAGCAGCTCCACACCCACCAGCAGGGCGAAGGCGAGGACGTAGATCGTGTACGCCGCGCGCAGCCAGAAGCCGATATCGATGAGCGACACGCCGAGCATCAGCAGGAGACCCGCGCCGAACCAGACCATCTGGCGAGACGCCCAAGGCTCGGTGGCGCCGCCGGAGGCGGAAATCAGCATTCCGATGCCGACCGCGCCAACCGTGCAGACGAGGACGACCAGGAACCAGTCGAGCCGAAGCAGCCGTTCGGCGACCCCGAAGCCCTGACGGCTGCTGACTTCGAACTGCGCCATCAGGCGGTCTCGTGCGGGCGGATCAGCGCCTCGAGGTTGCGGGCGCGGCCCGAGGGGTCGCGGCGCTGAACCTCACGCAGAATGTCGCGGGCGATGGGCGCCGCCACGGTGCCGCCGCTGCCGCCATGCTCGACCACGACCGCAACGCAGTAGCGCGGCCGCTCCAACGGCGCGTAGGCAACGAAGAGCGCGTGGTCGCGCTCCTTCCACGGGCGGTCTTCGTTCTTTATCACCCCAGCGCGGTGCTCGCGTTCCGAGATCCGCCGCACCTGCACGCTCCCGGTCTTGCCGGCCATGGCCAACGCGGGCTCTTCGATACGCGCGCGATAGGCGGTGCCCTTGGGCTCGTTCACGACAAAATTCATGCCCTTGCGGACGATATCCAAATGGGCGGGCGAAAGCCCCATTGGGTCGAACGTCTCGCCCTCCCGCGGCACCGGCTGTCCGTCCCGGATGACCTCCGCCAGGAGCCGAGGCTCCACCGCGATGCCGCCGTTGGCGATACGCGCGACCATCACCGCGAGCTGAAGCGGCGTTGTGAGGAGATAGCCCTGGCCGATACCCACGACCAGCGTCTCGCCGCCCTGCCAGGGCTCGCCAATCCTGGCAAGCTTCCACTCGCGCGTCGGCACCAGGCCTGGCTTTTCCCCCGGCAGTTCGATGTCGAGCTTCCTGCCGAAGCCGAAGCGCTCCGACATCGCCGCGATCCGGTCTATGCCGACGCGCTTTGCCACCTCGTAGAAGTAGACATCGCAGGACTCCATGAGGCCCTGCACCATGGCGACGTGCCCGTGACCATAGCGCCGCCAGCAGCGGAACCGGCGTTTCCCGAGCTTTATGGAACCGTCGCAATAGAAACGCTGGTAAGGGCTCACTTCGCCGCTTTCGAGCGCAGCCAGCGCCACGATCATCTTGAATGTGGAGCCCGGCGAATACTGGCCGGCGATCGACTTGTTGCTGAGCGGGAAGCGCGGATGGCCGATCAGCTCCCGCCATTGCCGCTGGCTGATGCCGGAAGTGAAGAGGTTGGGGTCGTAGTTCGGCATCGACGCCAGCGCCAGGATCTCACCCGAATGGACGTCGAGGACCACGGCCGATCCGCTCTCTTCGCCGAAGCGGGCCGCGACGTACTGCTGAAGCCCGAGGTCGATGGTCAGCATGTGGTCGTCGCCCGGCCGGCCGGTCCTGCGGCTCAGCTCGCGGATGACGCGGCCGTAGGCGTTTACCTCGACTTGCCGGGAGCCGGCCTCGCCCCGCAGCGAGCTTTCCAGAACCTTCTCGGCGCCGTTCTTGCCGATGCGGAAGTCGGGCAGCGTGAGCAGCGGATCGTCCGTCCGCTCCAAATCCGATTCGTTGACGGCACCGACGTAGCCGACGATGTGGACCGTATCGCGGCCGAAGGCGTAGAGGCGGCGGCTGCCCACGTCGATCATCACGCCGGGCAAGTCGGGCGCGTTGACCTCGATCTGCGAGACCTCGTCCCACGTCAGGTTCTCGCGGACCGTGATGGGGACGAATCTCTGCTTGCGCCTGGCCTCGCGCAGGACCCGCTCGCGGTCGTGGTCCTCGATCGGCACCAGCGCTGCGATTTCGTCCAGCGCCTTGTCGAGATTCATCGCCGCCTCGGGGACAACGACCAGCCGATAATTCAGCCGATTCTCCGCAAGCACCTGGCCGAAGCGGTCGAAGATGCGGCCCCGCGCCGGCGGCAGAAGCTGCATGTTGATGCGGTTCTCGTCGGCGAGAACCTGATAGCGCTCGGAATCCACGACCTGGAGCTGATAGAGGCGCCCGGCGAGGCCGGCCGTAAGAAGCGCCTGCGCGCCGCCCACGATGATCGCGCGGCGCGTGAAAATGTTGGCGCGTCCCGTTTCGCCCCGCATCTCACTCAGGCCGCGCGGCGGCGAGCACGCCGAGGGGACGGAACAACAGCACGAATATCGGGAAGAGCAGCAACGTCAACACGACCTGCACGACGATGGGCAGCGGCGGGACCAGCGCACCGAAGCAGGCGGAACTGATGATCCAGCTGAGCAGCCCGACCGCCGGCATGACCAGGGAGAAGCCCCACCAGACGACGAGAAACGGCTTGCCGCGGAAGAAGGTGCGCTGCGAGGCGACGACTCCCTGAACGATGAGAAGCACCAGCGCTGTCATGCCGAGCGGCGTTGCGGCGAGAAGGTCTTGAAGCACGCCGATGCCGAAGGTCGCCACGTAGGGGAAACGCTCGGGCCGGTAGATGGTCCAGTAGAAGATCGCCATCACGGCGAAAGCCGGCGTGACCTCGACGAACGCCGGCAGCCGCCAGGGGAGCGACGCCGCGAAGACGAGCATCACCGTGACGGTCACCGGGATCGCGCCGCGCACAGAGCGGTCGGCCCATTGTAGCCAGTCGCCCATTACCGCAGGCTCCCGGCGCGTTCGGCGCGGCGCGTTTCGGGCAAGACCCCCGGCACCACGTAGTCGAGGACGGTAACGTAATCGAGCCGCTCCCACACCACGAAGGGCTGCACCGTCGCGCGGTCCTTGTCGACCGCAGACACGATCCCGACATCGAGCGCCGGCGGGAACATCCCGCCCTCTCCCGACGTCACGACGCGATCACCTGGCTTTGCCCTGGCATCGGTCGCGAGGAAGGCGAGGTAGGGATGCGGGCTGTTGTCGCCGCGCAGGATCGTCCGGTCACGGCTCTCCTCCAGGACGACGGGAATACGGGAGTTGAGGTCGGTCAGCAGGAGAATTCGCGCCGTGTGATCGCCGGCCTCCAACACGCGGCCTACCAGTCCGTCGTGGTTGACCACCGCCTGGCCCTTGCGCACCCCGTGGGATTGGCCCGCGTTGACCAGGACCATGTGGATGAACGGCCCGCCGGAATCCGCGATAACGCGGGCCGTGACGAAACGCGCCCGCTGGTCGGGCACGACCTTGAGCATTCGCCGGAACATCTCGTTTTCGTAACCGAGCTGCTCGGCCACCGCCTGCCACTTGCGGAGCTGGGCGTTGTCGTGCGCCAGCTGCTCGTTACGCTCGTGAACGCTCATGATGCCGTCCAGCTCGTCGAACCCGCTGGCGATCGTTGCCGCAGGTTGCGAGAAGAAGGCGAAAATCGGGGCAACGGTGTCGACGACGCCGACGCGTATCGTCTCCACGACGCGTGGCTCCGCCTGGCTCAGGATCATCAGGGTGATCGCCGCGCAGGCCAGCATTGCGTAGCCAAAGCGCTGGGCGAAGACCCTGCCCGGCACGGCCAGGACGAGATTGCGCCCTCGGCCTACCCTCACTCAGACCTCCAAACGTTACGCGGCGAATTCCGAATCGGGCCCGCGTAGCGGGAAACCTAATATGTCTCGTGAAGGGCGTGCTTCAAGGCCTTCATTTCTTCCAAACATCGGCCGGTGCCGAGAGCGACACACCGCAGAGCCTGATCCGCGATCGAAACAGGCAGTCCCGTCGCATGGCGCAGCACGTAATCGAGGTTGCCGAGGAGCGCGCCACCGCCAGTCAACACGATGCCCTTGTCGACGATATCCGCTGCGAGTTCGGGCGCCGTGTTCTCCAGCCCGACCTTGACCGCGTCGATGATGGCGCCCACCGGCTCGGCCAGGCTTTCGGAAATCTGCCGCTTGGAGATGACAATTTCCTTGGGCACGCCGTTCATCAGGTCGCGCCCCTTGATGTTGAGGGTTTCGCCGTCGCCGTCCTCGGGCGGGCAGGCCGAGCCCAGGTCCTTCTTGATCCGCTCCGCGCTCGCCTCGCCGAGCAGCAGGTTATGGGTGCGGCGCACGTAGGCGATGATGCTCTCGTCCATCTTGTCGCCGCCGACGCGCACCGAGCGCGAGTAGACGATGCCGCCGAGCGAGAGCACGGCGACCTCGGTAGTGCCGCCGCCGACATCGACCACCATCGAGCCGGTCGGCTCGGTCACCGGCAGGTTCGCACCGATGGCGGCGGCCATCGGCTCCTCGATCAGGAAGACACGCCGGGCGCCTGCGCTCTCCGCCGATTCCTGAATGGCGCGGCGCTCGACGGCGGTCGAGCTCGACGGTACGCAGATGATGACCTGGGGGCTCGCGAAGCTGCGGCGGTTGTGCACCTTGCGGATAAAGTGCTTGATCATGTCCTCCGCCACCTCGAAGTCGGCAATGACGCCGTCCCGAAGCGGGCGGATCGCCTCGATGTTTCCCGGCGTGCGGCCGAGCATCTGCTTGGCCTCGTTGCCGACCGCGAGAACCTGCTTCTTGCCCTTCCAGGTGGTGAGCGCCACCACCGAGGGCTCGTCGAGGACGATGCCTTGCGACTTCACGTAGACCAGCGTGTTCGCGGTCCCCAGGTCGATCGCCATGTCGGCGGAAAGGAACCCCAGCAACTTCGAGAACATGCGCTGCTTCTCCTCCTAAACGGCAGCGGGGCAGGCAGGCTGCAGCCGGGGCCCACCCCGTCGTTCAAGCTGACAACGCCTCCGGAGCCGTCTTCTGCCGCTTGACCAGAAGCTTGTTGAGCGCGTGCACATAGGCCAGTACCGAGGCCACGATGGTATCGATATGCGCACTGTGCCCGTTCACTGTTCTCCCGTTTTCCTCCAGCCGCACGCTCACTTCGGCCTGGGCATCGGTGCCTTCCGTCACCGCATGAACCTGATAAAGCTGTAGCTTGGCCTCGTGCGGGTAAATCGCCTTGATGGCGTTGAAAGCCGCATCCACGGGGCCGTTCCCGGTGGCTTGCGCCTCCGCCTGCTCGCCGTCGACGGCGAGCGTGAGAGACGCCTCCTGCGGTCCTGACGAGCCGCAGGACACCGAGAGGGACCCGAACTTGATGCGGTCGTTTGCGCCGGCGACTTCTGTGTCCACCAGCGCGATGATGTCCTCGTCGAAGAGTTCTTTCTTCTTGTCGGCGAGGTCCTTGAAACGCACGAACGCCTCCTGAAGTGCGTTGTCGCCGAGCTCGGTGTAGCCGAGGCTCCGCAGCTTTTCGCGGAAGGCGTGGCGGCCCGAATGCTTGCCCATGACCAGCGTCGACTGCACCAGGCCGACCGATTCGGGCGTCATGATCTCGTATGTCTGTGCGTCCTTGAGGACGCCGTCCTGGTGAATTCCCGCTTCGTGGGCGAAGGCATTGGCACCCACGATCGCCTTGTTGGGCTGCACGACGAAGCCGGTCACCGCCGAGACCAGACGCGAGGCGCGCATGATGTTCTCGGTCTTCACGCCGGTCTCGTAGCTCAAGAGGTCGTTGCGCGTCCGCAACGCCATGACGATCTCTTCCATCGCGGCGTTGCCGGCGCGCTCGCCGAGCCCGTTGATGGTGCACTCCACCTGCCGGGCGCCCGCCTGCACGGCGCTCAGCGAGTTGGCGACGGCTAGCCCCAAGTCGTTGTGGCAATGGACCGAGAGCACGGCCTTGTCGATGTTGGGCACCCGGTCGAAGAGCATGGCGATCAGCGACGCGAACTCCTCCGGCATGGCGTAGCCCACGGTGTCGGGGATGTTGATGGTGCCGGCGCCGGCCTTGATCGCCGATTCGACGCAGCGGCAGAGGAAGTCGTGCTCGGTGCGCGAGCCGTCCTCGCAGGACCACTCCACGTCGTCGGTGAACTTGCGGGCGTAGCTCACGCTGTCGATTACCGCCGCGTGCACGTCCTCGGGCTCCATCTGCAGCTTGACGCTCATGTGGAGCGGGCTGGTCGAGATGAAGGTGTGAATGCGGCCGGACTTGGCCGGCGCAAGTGCCTCGGCTGCGCGGTCGATATCCCGCCTTCCGGCACGGGCAAGACCGCACACGGTGCTCTCGGTCACCACCTTGGCGACCTCGCGCACCGCTTCGAAATCGCCGTTGGACGCGATGGGGAAGCCGGCCTCGATCACGTCGACCCTCATCTCCTCGAGGACCTCGGCGATCCGGAGCTTCTCCTCAAGATTCATTGACGCGCCCGGCGACTGCTCGCCATCGCGCATCGTCGTATCGAATATTCGGACTCGGTTTCCTGTCTCGGTCATAACGGGCATCCTTTCACCCCGGCGGCTACGACGGTCATCGCACTCCCCTGGTCGGTCGGCCGATTGTGCACGGCGAACCGCTCAGGGGCAGCTAAGTCGCAGCCCGCGTAGGGTGGAATGTGCCGTGGCCGCAGCGTCGCGCAATTGGTGCGTGCCTGCCGGTTCAGTCTCCGTCGGCACTGTCATCGGACCATGGCCCTCGACCCCATTCGCACGACATAAGCAGCCATCCGGTGCGGCACAAGATCGGCTCGCCGCCCGGGTTCTGGGAACTTGTACGCCCAACTCCTTGGGCGAAGCAACGAATTTGTCGCCTTGCGATGAAGCCCCTGCTTGTGCCGGGAGTCGTCAATTCTTGCTTCGGTCGACCAGCCGGGCCTCGGCGATCCACGGCATCATCGCACGGAGCCGCTCGCCCACCTCCTCCAGCGGATGCTCGGCCGCCCGCGCGCGCATGGCCTTGAAGGAGGACTGGCCCGCGGCGTTCTCCGTCATCCACTCGGTGGTGAACCGGCCGTTCTGGATGTCCGCGAGGATCGTCTTCATGCGCTCCCGCGTCGCGTCGTCGATCACCCGGGGCCCGCGCGTGTAATCGCCGTACTCGGCGGTGTTGGAGATCGAGTAGCGCATGTTGGCGATGCCGCCCTCGTACATCAGGTCGACGATTAGCTTGACCTCGTGGAGGCACTCGAAATAGGCCATCTCGGGCGCATATCCCGCGTCCACCAGGGTCTCCCAGGCGGCGGTGATCAGGGAGGTCAGGCCGCCGCAAAGCACCACCTGCTCGCCGAAGAGATCGGTCTCGACCTCCTCGCGGAAGCTGGTCTCGATGATGCCGGCGCGGCCGCCACCGATGCCCGACGCGTATGAAAGGCCGATCTCCTTGGCATTGCCCGAGGGATCGCGCGCCAGCGCGAGCAGGCAGGGCACGCCGCCGCCCCGCTGATATTCCGAGCGCACCGTGTGCCCCGGTCCCTTGGGCGCGACCATGAAGACGTCGAGGTCGGGCCGGGGCTCGATCAGGCGGAAGTGGATGTTGAGCCCGTGGGCAAAGGCCAGCGCAGCGCCCTCCTTCATGGAGCCGTGCAGCACGTCGGCATAGAGCTGACGCTGAAGCTCGTCCGGGGTGAGCATCATCACGACGTCGCCGAAGCGCGCGGCCTCCTCGATGTCCATGACCGTCAGCCCGGCGGCCTCGACCTTGGCCGCGCTTGCCGAGCCCGGCCTGAGCCCCACGGCCACGTCCTCGACGCCGCTTTCCTTCAGGTTGTTCGCGTGCGCGAAGCCCTGGCTGCCGTAGCCGATGATCGAGACCTTCTTCGACTTGATCAGGTTCAGATCGGCATCGCGATCGTAATAGACCCGCATCCTGCTCTCCCAAGTTTGGCGTTGCGTGCGGCCCGCGGCCGCGTCAGATCGATTCCTTGCCGCGCGTGATCGCGACCACGCCCGTGCGCGATATCTCTGTCAGCCCGAGCGGTGTCATCAGCCGGATAAAGGCATCGATCTTGGTGCCCTTCCCGGTCATCTCGAACACGAACGAATCAATTTCGCTGTCGACCACGTGGGCGCGGAAGATGTCCGCGATCCTGAGCGATTCGACCCGCTTCTCGCCGGTGGCGACGACCTTGATCAGCGCGAGCTCGCGCTCGATGTAGGGGCCTTCGCTGCCGAGATCGGAGACCTTGTGGATCGGTACCAGTCGGTCGAGCTGCGCCTTGATCTGCTCGATGACCATGGCCGAGCCCGAGGTCACCAGATTGATGCGCGAGAGGCGCTTGTCGTGCTCGACCTCGGCGACGGTCAGGCTCTCGATGTTGTAGCCGCGGCCCGAGAACAGCCCGATGACGCGCGCCAGCACGCCGGGCTCGTTCTCCACGAGCACGGAGAGCGTGCGGCGCTCGGCGTCGTCGCTCACAGCCGCTCTCTCCGGGCCACCTGCGGGCGGGCGTCCCGCCGGTGCCGGCACTCAGGCATGCCGGACGGCGGCTTGGCGTTTCGCGTCATGGGTCGGTTCGATCGGCGCCCTGGGTCCTAGACGAGCACCATCCCGTCTTCCGAGCGCTCTTCGAGCTCGCCGTGCTCAGGCCCGAGCTTCATCTCGTAGTGCGCGGCGCCGGCCGGGATCATCGGATAGACGTTCTCTTCCTTGTCGACGAGGATGTCGGCGATCACCGGGCCCGGTGTCTCGATCATGGCCTCGATCACGCCGTCTACCTCTTCGGGCCGGCGGGCGCGCAGGCCGGTCGCCCCGAACGATTCCGCCAGCTTCACGAAATCGGGCAGCGAATCCATGTAGCTCTCGGCGTAGCGGCCGCCGTGGAAGAACTCCTGCCACTGGCGCACCATGCCCATGTACTCGTTGTTGAGCAGGAAGGTCTTCACCGGCAGCCGGTACTGCACCATGGTCGAAAGCTCCTGGATCGTCATGAGCAACGACGCCTCGCCGGCGATGTCGATGACGAGCGAGTCCGGATGGGCCACCTGCACGCCCATCGCGGCGGGGAAGCCGTAGCCCATGGTGCCGAGGCCGCCCGAGGTCATCCAGCGGTTGGGCTCCTCGAACTTGAGGAACTGCGCCGCCCACATCTGGTGCTGGCCCACCTCGGTGGTGAAGTAAGAGTCCCGCCCCTTGGTGGCCTCGTAGAGCCGCTGTAGCGCGTACTGTGGCTTGATGGTGTTGCTGGAGTTCTTGTAGCGCAGGCAATCGCGCCCACGCCACTTGTCGATCTGCCGCCACCACGCCGCCACTTGGGCGCTCGGCTCCGCGCCGCTCGCCTCCCACTCGGCCAGGATGGCGTCGAGCGCGAGACCCGCATCGCCGACCATGGCGACATCCACCGGCACGTTCTTGTTGATGGACGAGGGGTCGATGTCGATCTGCACCTTGGTCGAACCGCGCGAAAAATCGGCGAGCCGGCCGGTGACGCGATCGTCGAAGCGCGCGCCGACCGCGATCATCAGGTCGCACTCGGCCATCGCCATGTTGGCCTCGTAGGTGCCGTGCATGCCCAGCATGCCGAGGAAGAGCGGGTCGGATCCCGGATAGCAGCCGAGCCCCATCAGCGTGTTGGTGATGGGATAGCCCGTGCGCTGCACCAAGGCCGCAAGACTCTGCGCCGCGTCGGGCCCCGCGTTGATAACCCCGCCGCCGGCGTAGAAAAGCGGGCGCTTGGCGCGCGTCAGAAGCTCGACCGTGCGCTTGACCGCGTCCGCATCGGGCGCGCGCTGCGGCCGGTAGGAACGGTGCTCCAACCCGTTGCCCGGCGCCGCGCACTCGGGGACGTAGGGCGCCTTGGCCATGACCACGTCCTTGGGCAGGTCCACGACCACGGGGCCGGGCCGGCCGGCGCTCGCAATGTAGTAGGCCTCGCGGATCACCTGGCAGAGGTTGTCGACTTCCTTGATGAGATAGTTGTGCTTCGTGCAGGGGCGGGTGATCCCCACCGTGTCGGCTTCCTGAAACGCATCGTTGCCGATCATGTGGGTCGGCACCTGCCCGGTCAGGCAGACGACGGGGATGCTGTCCATCAGCGCATCGGTGAGGCCGGTGACGCTGTTGGTAGCGCCCGGCCCTGAAGTGACCAGCACCGTGCCCACCTTGCCGGTGGAGCGCGCGTAGCCCTCGGCCGCATGGACCGCGCCCTGCTCGTGCCGCACCAGGATGTGACGCAGCTCGTTCTGCTTGAAGATGGCGTCGTAGATGGGAAGTACCGCGCCGCCGGGATAGCCGAACACGACGTCTACGCCGAGATCGACCAGCGTGCGAACGACTAGCTCGGCCCCGGTCAGCTCTGCCGGGGCGTGATCCTCGGCATCCGTTGTCACGGCGATCTCCCTTCCGCACAAGCGCGAGCGACCCACCCTTGCGGCAGGGTCGGCCGACCAGCGCTGGCACGCCTTACGGCGCGCCCGTCTTCGGAGGGCGGACAGTAGTCCTTCGCCCTCAGCCGGTCAATAGCAGGCGTTCGACGAGGGCAAGAGATTCCCGTTTCGATTCCGCGCGATAACGGTCCGGCATACGGACGTCGCCCGGCATCTGGGTGCGGAACCAGGTGGTCTGGCGCTTGGCATAACGGCGCGTCGCCTGCCGGCCGAGCTCGATCGCCCGCTCCAGCGTGGTGACGCCGCTCAGGTGATCGAGGAGAACGCGGACGCCGACCGCCTTCATCACCGGCAGCCTGGGATCGAGCCCGCGGGCCTTGAGGCGTGCCGCCTCGTCCAGCGCGCCCGCCGCCATCATGTGCTCGAAACGCTCGTTGCAGGCGTCGTAAAGCGCATCGCGCGGCGGTTCGAGGACGAGCACGGCCGCGTGGCCTGTGTAGCGATCGTGCTGCTTCGCCTGCCACGCGAGCAGCGAGCGCCCAGTGGCCTCGATCACCTCGTAGGCCCGCATCACGCGCTGGCTGTCGCCGGGTTCGAGCCGCACGGCCGCCTCCGGGTCGCGGGCAGCGAGGCGCGCGTGAAGGCCGGCGCTGCCCTCGCGCTCGTAGAGCGTGCGCGCCGCCTCGCGCACGGCCTCGGGAATCCTCGGGACCGGCGCCAGGCCTTCGAGCAGCGCCCGCAGGTAAAGCCCTGTTCCGCCAACCAGAATGGGCAGCGCGCCATCGCCCTGCGCGCGCTCGATTTCCGCCATCGCCAGAGCGCGCCAGCGGCCGGCCGAGCAGCGCTCGGCCCCGTCGAGCACGCCATAGAGCCGGTGCGGCGCACGGGCGCGGAGCTCCTCATCCGGCCACGAGGTCAGGATTGGCAGATCGCGGTAGAGCTGCATGCTGTCGGCGTTGACGACCACGCCGCCGAAGCGCTCGGCGGCGTCGGCCGCGAGTGCCGACTTGCCGCTCGCTGTCGGGCCGCCGATCACCAGGATCGTAGGGGGGCCCTCGGCCATAGCGTCGTCATCTGCCTTCAGGACGTGAGCAGCGAGACCAGTCCGTCGGCGAGCTTGGGCTCGAACCAGGTGGTTTTCGGCGGCAGGATCGCGCTGGCGTCGGCGACCGCCATGAGATCATTCACCGAGGTCGGATGGAGCGAGAAGGCGACCGTCGCCGCGCCGCTGTCGACCGCCGCCGCGAGTGCGTCGATCCCGCGCCCACCGCCAACGAAGTCGATCCGCTCATCGAGCCTGGGATCGACGATACCGAGGATTGGCCCGAGAACCAGGCGCGCCAGCAGCGAAACGTCGAGACGGTTGACCACCGGGCCACCCGCTGGCGCCGGGCCCTCGGCCGCGAGCCGGTACCAGCGGCCCTCGACATACATGCCGAATTGCGCCGGCGTCGCGGGCTCCACCGGCCCGTCCGCCGGCTCGCAGCGCAGCGCCTTGCCGATCTCGCCGAGGAATCCTGCCGGCGTGAGCCCGTTCAGGCCCTGCACGATCCGGTGATAGCCGAGAATCCGCACCTCGTCGGCGGGGAAGCTCACCGTCAACAGGCGGCCGGCAGCTTCTCCCGTCCCCGCTCCCATCGCCTGGGCCGCCATCTGCGCGGCGGCGGCGCGGTGGTGACCGTCGGCGATGTAGAGCGCGCCGATCCGGTCGAATTGCGCTGTCAGCGCGTCGATCTCGTCCGCACCGTCGATGGACCTGAGCGTGTGGGTCACCGTGCCGTCGAGCACGGCGCGGCAGAGCGGCGGCCCCGCGCAGGCCGCAGCGAGCAGGCGGCGAACCTCTTCGTCCGGCCGGTGAATCGTGAGGACGGGGCCGGTCTGCGCGCCAAGCGCCGCGATGTGCCTAGCCCGGTCTTCTACTTTAGTCGGCCGGGTCAACTCGTGCCGCTTAACCGCGCCCTCCTCGTAGGCGGCGAGCGAAGCTGCCGCCACGAGCCCGGTCTGCGTGCGCCCGGCCACCTCCATGCGATAGGCGTAGAAGCGGGGGACGGCGTCGCGGATCAGGACTCCGCTCTCGGTCATCCGCGCGAAGCCCGCCGCAGCCCCCTCGTAAAGTTCAGGCGCGCCGGGCGGTGTCTCGGGCGGGAGGTCGATCTCCGGCCGGGAGACGTGGAGGAAGCTCCACGGCCGGCCCTGAGCCGCGGCGCGGGCCTCTTCCGTCGACATCACGTCGTAGGGCGGCGCCGCCACCGCATCGGCATGCTCCGGGGCCGCGCGAAGCCCCGCGAAGGGGGCGAGCAGCCGCTCGGTCATCTCCTCCCCTTCCCCGCCGCAGCCTTTAGTTGACGAGCCACACCAGCAGGAGGCCGGTCAGAGCCGCGCCCATGCCGATGGCGCGTATCCGACCCGAAGGCTGGGCGAGCACGCGCTGAATGCTGCGCCGCATGGCCTCCGGGAACAGCGCGTAGAGCCCGCCCTCGATAACGAATATCAATCCGATCGCGGTCAGGAATGCGGTGAGACCGTCGCTCATGGTCGGATCGTGGTAAGCGGCCGTGGGTCGGCCGTGCGCCGGGCCGCGGCCCGGCGGCGTCATTGCGTCGCTGCAGGGGCGGGTGCCCGGGGCGACACGATATCGTCGAAGAAACGGAAGAACTCGCTATCCGGCGACAGGACCATGCTGGTGTCATTATCGCCAAGGGATTCGCGATAAGCCTGCATGGTCCGATAGAAGGCGTAGAATTCGGGATCGCGCCCGTACGCGTCGCGCGAGATGCGGAGCGCCTCTTCGTCGCCCTCGCCGCGCAACGTCTGGGCCTCGCGCTCGGCTTCCGCGAGGATGACCACGCGCTCGCGATCGGCGCGGGAGCGGATGCGCTGCGATTCCTCCTCACCCTGGGCCCTGAACTCCTTGGCCTCGCGTTCACGCTCGGTCTGCATGCGCTGATAGACGGCCTGGCTGTTTTCCTCGGGCAAGTCGGCACGGCGGATGCGCACGTCGATTACATCCACGCCGAAACCGGTGGATTGCCGGTTCACCTGGTCCCTGATCTCGGTCATCAACTGCGCACGTTCGCCCGAGAGCACGGTGATCAGCTCGACCGTACCCAAGACCTGCCTCGTGCTGGCGTTGAGGATCGCGCCAAGCCTGGCGCGCGCGATCGCCTCGTTGCCGACGGACTGGAAGAATTTCAGCGGATCGATGATCCGGTAGCGGATGAAGGCGTCCACCACCAGACGCTTCTGGTCGCCGAGGATCATCTCCTCCGCCGGCGCGTTGAAGTCCAGTACGCGTTTCTCGAAATACTCGACGTTCTGGACGAAAGGTGTCTTGAAGCGCAGCCCCGGCTCGTCCGAGCCCCACTGGTTCACCACCTTGATGGGCTCACCGAGCTGGAGGAGGATCGCCTGCTCGTCCTCGCGCACCTTGTAGGTGGAGATCAGAATCAGGATGATCGCCACGAGGATGACCGCGGCGGCGATGATGAACTTGACCCGGGTACTCATGGTCTATTGTGCGCCCGTATCGTTCTGCCGGCGCTGCAACTCGGGCAGGGGCAGGTAGGGAACGACTCCGCCGGCTCCTTGGGCCGAGGAATCGATGAGAACCTTGTCGATCCCGCCGAGCACCTCCTCCATCGTCTCCAGGTACATGCGGCGGCGGACGACATCCGTGTTCTGCGCATACTCGCCGTAGACCGAGAGGAAGCGCGCCGCCTCACCCTGGGCCTTGGCGACCACCTCTTCCTTGTAGGCCGTGCCCTCCTGCACGAGACGCTCGGCTGCGCCGCGCGCACGCGGGATGATGTCGTTGCGGTAGGCCTCGGCCTCGTTCTTGGCCCGCTCCTGGTCGGCGCGCGCCGCCTGCACGTCGCGGAAGGCCGCGATCACGGCTTCCGGCGGCGCGATGTCCTGCGGCTCGACCTGGGTGATCTCGATGCCGGCGCCGTAGTAGTCGAGGATCTGCTGCGTGAGCTGGTGAGTCTGTTGCGCCAGCAACAGGCGTTCCTCGGCGAGCGCGGACTGCAGGCGGGACTTGCCGATCACCTCGCGCATCGCGCTCTCGGCCGCGTCCTTCACTGTGCGCTCCGGCGCCTGGATGTTGAACAGGAATTGCCCGGCATCGCGGATGCGCCAGAAGACGGTGAACTTCACGTCGATGATGTTCTCGTCGCCGGTGAGCATCAGGCTCTCGTCCGGCACTGCCCGCGTGAACGCCCCCCGCTGGGAATCGACCAGGGTCCGGTAGCCGATCTCGGCCCGGTTGATCTTCGTCACCTTGGGCCTGATGACGGTCTCGAAGGGCCAAGGCAGGTGGTAGTTGAGGCCCGGCTGGGTGGTCTTGGTCCACTCGCCCCAGCGCAGCACCACGCCCTGCTCGTCGGGCTCGACCCGGTAGAAGCCGGTCAGCAGCCAGATACCGATGGCGACGAGGAGCAACAGGATGAGCCCGCGGCTACCGCGTAGCCCGGGCATCCATCTGCGGAAGCGATCCTGGCCGCGCCGCAACATCTCTTCGAGGTCGGGCGGTGGAGGTTGCCCACCACCACGCCGGCCGCCGCCGCCCGGCGAGCGTCCCCACGGGCCGCTGTTGCCGCCGCCGCTTTGCCAGCCGCCCCCGCCTCCTTGGCTAGACCAGGGCATGGACCAGCCTTTCTCCCAAGGCTTTGCATGTCGTCATGGGCGCCTTATAAGTCATGCGGTTGCGGCACGCAACGACGCGCGCACGTTTCTGCTGTCGCGTCTTGCCGTGACCCCCCGGTCGGAGTGGAACGATGGCGTCGGTCACCAAGGATCAGGTTCTGGCGGCGCTCGCTGACGTCCTGGACCCGGACAGCGGACAGAGCGTCGTCGCGAGCGGCCTCATCAGCGGAGTCGTTGTGAGAGACGGCAACGTGGGCTTCGCGCTGGAGGTCGACCCGGACCAGGGCGCGGCGAAGGAGCCGCTGCGAAAGGCCTGTGAGACTGCGGTGGAGCGGCTCTCCGGCGTGCTCTCGGTGACGGCCGTGCTCACCGCCGAGCGACCGGCGGGCGGCCAGGCGCAGGGACAGGGCCGCGGTCATTCGCATGGCCACGGCCACGGTCACGCCCACGGCGGGCAGGCCCAGGCGCGGGCGCCACAGGCCGATCAGCTCCTGCCAGGGGTGAAGAGCGTCATCGCCATCGCCTCAGGCAAGGGCGGAGTCGGCAAGTCGACCACCGCCGTCAATCTCGCCACCGCCATGGCCGCCCAGAACGTTCGAGTCGGTTTGCTCGACTGCGACATCTACGGCCCCTCGATCCCGCGCATGCTCAATCTCAGCGGCCAGCCGGAGATGGTGGGCGAGCGGACGCTCCGCCCCATGGCGAACTACGGCATCAAGTGCATGTCCATCGGCTTCCTGGTCGCAGAGGACACCGCCATGATCTGGCGCGGGCCCATGGTCATGCAGGCGCTGGAGCAGATGATGCGGGACGTCGACTGGGGCGAGCTCGACGTGCTGCTCTGCGACCTGCCGCCCGGCACCGGCGATGCGCAGCTCACCATGGCGCAGCGGGTGCCGCTCACCGGCGCGGTCATCGTCTCCACCCCGCAGGATATCGCCCTGCTCGACGTGACCCGGGGCATCAACATGTTCCAGCAGGTGAACGTGCCGATCTTCGGGGTCGTCGAGAACATGAGCTACTACATCTGCCCCGCATGCGGCCACCGGGCCGAGGTCTTCCACCATGGCGGCGCGCGCGAGACCGCGCAGCGGCTCGGCGTGGACTTTCTGGGCGAGATTCCGCTCGACCTCGAGATCAGGACGACATCGGATTCGGGCCGGCCGATCGTGGTCACCCAGCCCGAGAGCCCCCACGCCGACTCCTATCGGCGGATCGCCGCCGGCCTCATCGACAAGGCGAGCGCGGCGGTGGGCGGCGCCGGGCGCGCGCAGCCCCGCATCGTCATGATGTGAGCGCCCCCGCCGATGACGCGCAGGCGGATCGACGACGTGCTTTCGGCTCTAACACTTCGTTCAGGGCGCAGGCGCTGGATCGGCGCTGGCCTCGTTGCCCTTCTTCTTCTCGCTCTTGCAGTGGCCGGATGCACGCCCTCGGTTCCTGATCGCCAGCAGGATCTTTGCGCGGTCTTCCATCAGCATCCCGACTGGTACGACTACGCGCGCGAGGCGGAGAAGACGTGGGACGTGCCGGTTCACATTCTCATGGCCTTCGTGCATCACGAATCGAGCTTCCGGAGCGACGCGCGGCCGCCCCGCAAGTACATCCTCTGGTTCATCCCGTGGGGCCGGGTGTCGTCGGCCAAGGGATACGCCCAGGCGCAGGACCCGGCCTGGGAGGACTACACGAACGAGCGCGGCTCTTTCTGGCGCAGCCGCTCGGACATGGAGGACGCCCTCGACTTCATCGGCTGGTACAACCACGGGACGGCGCGCGAACTCGGTATCGCCAAGACCGACGCGCGCAACCTCTATCTCGCCTACCACGAAGGACGCGCCGGCTACCGGCGCGGCTCCTGGAAAGAAAAGCCTGCGTTGCAACGCATCGCGACGCGCGTGGCCGAGACGGCCAGCCGCTACGAAGCCCAGCTCAAGCGCTGCGAATCAGAATTCCGCTGCGATTCCTGGTGGGAAGTCTGGCCCCTCTGTAGCTGAGGTTAGGGATCAAGGCCGAGCACCTCCATCAGCTCGCGCCACTCGCGCTTGGAAAGGCCACTATTTTCTTGATTGACCGATTTCCTTTTGGTCACCAAACGCTTTACCACGCTAAGCCCGCCGGCAGAGAGCGGTACGGCGTCCATCGTGTAGTCCCTGAAGGCCTGATGTGTCGCCGGCACCCAGTTCGCGACGATCTTGTCGAGGATCACCTCGGCGTAGGCGCGGATTTCGTACTGGGCGTGGTCGTCGGCCCGCAGCGAAAGGAAGTGAAGCAGGTTGTGCAGGTCAATTTTCCAGTAGAACTGGGTGTAGTAGTTGACCGGCAGCGCCGCGCGGGCGAGCTCGCGGGCGAGCCCCACGTGATTGGGGTCCTTCGTGTTGCCTCTCCTGTTCTCGTTGAGCAGGCTCCGATAGATGCCGTACGCGTTCTTGGAAATCCAATTGATGGCGGAAAGTGCTTGCTTGGCTTCGTCGCCCGTCAGTACATCATCCCGACCTTGCTTGTTGGTGCTGGACTGGGCGGCGAGCGCCAGGGGCTCCGTTACCGACGAGTTCACGGTAAACAAGTCGTCCATTCCGCTAGTGCTAGCCCGCCGACGCCCGACTTGCTCCTCCAGGACGGATTGGAGGTGCTCCACGTCCGGCACATAGAACTCGCGATCCAACTTGGAATAGCGTGCGGAGTACTCGTTGACGCTGGCGGTGCGGTGGCGAAGCCACTGGCGGGCGACGAAGATCGGCGCCTTGATGTGCAGCTTGAGCTCGCACATCTCGAAGGGCGTGGTGTGGCGATGGCGCAGGAGGTAGCGGATCAGCGCGCGGTCCTCCCGCACGTGCCGCGTGCCCGCGCCGTAGGAGACCCGAGCCGCCTGCACGATGGCGGCATCGTCGCCCATATAGTCGATCACGCGGACGAAGCCGTGGTCTAGCACGACGAAGTGCTCGTCGAGGATCGACTCCATGGCCCGCACTGTGGCTCGCTTGGTTAATTGTGCGGTAGCGGATTGGGCCTTCGTCTCCACCCGCTTGTGGTCGTCGGTCGGCATGGCGTCGGTGGTCCTCGGTGACTTGGGTCTGCGGGCCGCGTCGCCAATCGCGCACCGCCCTCACGGCCGCGCATAAATCCTTTGCCGCGGCTTCCATCGGGCACCGCGATCGCCTATATTAGCGGGGCCGGCGGGAGACCGTCGACTATGGCGATAAACGCTGCTCGAAATAAGCGTTGCGGACCCGGGGGCAGTACCCGGCGCCTCCACCACCCCTTGAGTGGGCGGCTCAAGTTGCGGGGGCGAACCAGGATCGACGTGCGTGGTAAAGGTGTGGTTTTCGCCCGGCATGGTACCGCCGTTATCGGGCCAACTCAGAGGTGCGAACGACAACGAAGTCGCACTCGCTGCTTAGCATCGCTAGGTAAGCGCGGCTTGGGGGGCGCCGGGCAACAGAAGCCCCCCGCTAACCCGGTATGCCAGCCGGGGTCATGAATCGTCAGACATCCGAACGAACGACGGGCTTCGCGCGCGTCCCGCGCGACGCAGACCGTGACCGTGACGAGGCATCCGGGCTAAGCTAACCGGTGGCGGCGAACCAGCGTGGTTTGGGGGCATCGGGCAACGGCAGCCCCGGTTGAGCGGGCGGACACGGACGCGGCAATGAGCAAGGACCTCATCGGTTACAACACGCTGGTCGAGAACGGCCTGCGCTCGGTGGTTCGCGAGGCCCTCCGCCGCGTGGCAGAGGAGGGCTGGCCCGGCACCCACCACGCCTACATTACCTTCAAGACCGCAGCGCCCGGCGTCGAGGTGCCGGATTTCCTGCACACGCGCTACCCGGACGAACTCACGATCGTGCTTCAGCACCAGTTCTGGGGCCTGGAGGTCGAGGACGATTCCTTCTCCGTGACGCTGAGCTTCAACAAGGTGGGCCAGCGCATCGTCGTCCCCTTTGCGGCGCTCACCAGCTACGCCGACCCGTCGGTCAAGTTCGGTTTGCAGTTTGGGGTCGCGCCGGAGGCGCGCGGAGAAATGACCGCGCCGGAGGCGCGCGGAAAGAAGGCTGAGCCGGAAGCGCGCGCAACAGGGTCGGTGCCGGCGGCAGGTGGGGAAAAGGCCCCGCCGGAGGCGGAAGCGGAAGAAGATACGGACGCGCCGGGGTCGAACGGCGAGAAAGTCGTTGCGCTCGACCACTTCCGCAAGAAGTAGCTACTCCTCCCACTCCAGGTTGCCGCAGACCCCGATCAGTTGCCCGGTGATGTTGCGCGCCGCGTCCTGCGCGAGGAAGAACGCGGCGTCGGCGACCTCCTCGCAGCTGATCAGCGAACGTGTGGAGATGAAGCTCACGTAGCGCTCGTGCGCTTCCTCGACCGTCTGCCCGCGCTCCTTCGCGAGGTGCGTGATGAGGCGCCGCCCGCGCGGATTGTCGATGATGCCTGGCAAGATGGCGTTGCAGCGGATGCCCAAGGGGCCGAGCTCGCGCGCGAGATTCATGGTCATGCCGTCCACCGCGCACTTGGTGGTGATGTAGGAGGTCCTGAGCGGCATCCCGACCCGGGTGGAGGCGGTCGAGATGTTGATGATCGCGCCCGAGCCCTGCGTTTTCATCACCGGCACGGCCCGCTTGATGCAGTGAAACATGCTATTGAGGTTGACGTCGATCACCCGCTGCCACTCGTCGTCCTCGATCTCCTCCACCGGCGCGCGCGGGCCGCTGATGCCGGCGTTGTTCACCAGCACGTCGAGCCGGCCGAGGGCCTCCAGCCCTTCGGCGAACCAGCGCGCGACCGCCTCCGCCGAGCCCACGTCGGCGATGCTGCCGGACATGCCGGGATTGGCGCCGAGCACGTCCTCCAGGCTCTCTTCGGTGAGGCAGCACATGTGGACGCGGGCGCCGGCGGCATGGAAGCGCTCGGCTACCGCGCGGCCGATGCTGCGGCCGGCACCGGTGACCATCACGGCCTGTGGGGTGTCGCTCACCATGGCAGGCTCCTGGGCTCGCGGGGATGACGGCGCGAGGATAGGGCGGGGGCGGGCACGCGCCAAACTCTTCGAGCCGTTGCCCTTGGGCACATTGCGCGTCAACGGGGTTGACGTGGACGTGACCCCGGCCGATGGCCGATTGCACTGCGAGCCCCGCGCCACTACGTCATCGTTATCCCGCAGCGGCCTCGCGCCCGCGGCGGTCAACGCGAAGGGCTTCCCGATGGACGAATCCCGGCACATGACGCCTGACGAGTTCCGCCGATGCGGCGCCGCGCTCATCGAGCGCATCGCCCGTTACATGGAGGAGGTGGAGCAGTACCCAGTGCTCTCGCAAGCGGAGCCGGGATCGGTCCGTGCGCGCCTGCCAAGCGCCGCGCCCGAGCAGGGCGAGCCTTTCGCCGACCTGCTGCGCGATATCGACGAGATCGTCCTTCCCGGCCTTACCCACTGGCAGTCGCCCAACTTCTACGCCTACTTCCCGGCGAACGCCTCGGGCCCGTCGATCCTCGGCGATCTGCTCTCGTCCGGGCTCGGGGTGCAGGGCATGCTCTGGGCCACGAGCCCGGCCTGCACCGAGCTGGAGACCCACGTGCTCGACTGGCTGGTCGACCTGCTCGGGTTGCCTCAAGGATTCAAGTCGAGCGCGGCCGGCGGCGGCGTGATCCAGGACAGCGCGTCGAGCAGCACGCTCACCGCGCTCATCGCCGCGCGGGAGCGCGCGAGCGCCGGTGCGGTCAACGAGTATGGCGTGGGCCGCGGACCGGATGGCGCGGAGGGGCCGCGGCTCACGGTCTACACCTCCCGCCACGCGCACTCCTCGATCGAGAAGGGCGTGAAGATTGCGGGCCTGGGGCAGGAGAACCTGCGGCTCGTCGAGGTCGACGAGCGCCACGCCATGCGCGTGGACGCTCTGGAGGCCGCAATCGCCGCGGATCGCGCGGCCGGGGCCGTGCCCGCGATGGTGTGCGCGACCGTGGGCACCACCTCCTCCGGCGCGGTGGACCCGCTGCGCGCCATCGGCGCGCTCTGCCGGCGCGAGGGTATCTGGCTCCACGTCGATGCCGCGCACGCCGGCAGCGCCACCATTTGCCCCGAGCACCGGGGGCTGATCGACGGGCTGGAGCACGCCGACAGCTACACCTTCAACCCGCACAAGTGGCTGCTCACCAACTTCGACTGCAGCTGCTTCTGGGTGGCGGACCGGGCGGCGCTGATCGAGGCGCTGAGCGTGCTGCCGGAATACCTGCGCAACCGCGCGACGGAGTCGGGCGCGGTGATCGACTACCGCGACTGGCAGATACCGCTCGGCCGCCGCTTCCGTGCGCTCAAGCTCTGGTTCGTGATCCGCCACTACGGCGCGGAGGGCCTGCGCGCCCACGTACGGAACTGCGTCGCGCTGGCCGACTGGTTCGCCGCGCAGGTAGAGGCGCACGATGCGTTCGCGCTGGCCGCGCCGGTCTCGGCCGGGCTGGTCTGCTTCCGCCACCGCGCGGGCGATGCGCTCAACCAGGCCCTGATGAACCGGCTCAACGAATCCGGTGCGCTCTACCTCACCCACACCAGACTCGACGACCGGCTCGTGCTGCGCCTTGCGGTGGGTGGGACCGCGACCCGCCGCGCGCATGTCGAGCAGGCCTGGGCACGGATCGTGGAGACGGCGGGCGCGCTTTCCGCCGAGGAGTTTGCCGCCTGAGCGACACGGAGGCGGGCGCCGCAGGCCGCCGGCGTGGTAAAGGAGGCCCGCAACCGGAGAGGGCACGGCCATGACCGATACATCGGCGGAGACCCGGCGCGAGACGGACTCGATCGGCGCGATCGACGTGCCGGCCGACGCCTACTGGGGCGCTCAGACCCAGCGCAGCCTGCAGAACTTCAGGATCGGCGGCGAGCGCATGCCGGCGCCGCTGATCCGCGCGCTCGGCATCGTCAAGCAGGCGGCGGCGCGGGTGAACGTCGAGGCCGGCCTGCTCGATGCCGACCTGGGCGCTGCGATCGACGAGGCCGCCGGGGAGGTGATCGCAGGCTCGCTCGACGCCCACTTCCCCCTGGTCGTCTGGCAGACCGGCTCGGGCACCCAGAGCAACATGAACGCGAACGAGGTGATCGCCAACCGGGCCTGCGAGATGCTCGGCCAGCCCATGGGCCGGAAGACGCCGGTCCACCCCAACGACCACGTCAACCGGAGCCAGTCCTCCAACGACACCTTCCCGACCGCGATGCACATCGCGGCCGTGGAGCAATGCCATCACCTGCTGCTGCCGGCGCTGGAGCATCTGCACGGCGCGCTCGCGGCGAAGTCTGAGGCCTTCGCCGAGATCGTGAAGATCGGCCGGACCCACCTGCAGGACGCGACGCCGCTCACCCTCGGCCAGGAGTTCTCCGGCTATGCGACGCAGGCAGAGTACGGGATCGAGCGCGTGAAGGCCGCGCTGCCCAGGCTCTGCGCACTGGCCCAGGGCGGCACCGCCGTCGGCACCGGGCTCAACACCAAGGCGGGCTTCGACGCGCGCTTCGCGGCCGAGGTCGCGGCGCTCACGGGCCTGCCGTTCCGCACCGCCGAGAACAAGTTCGAGGCCATCGCCGCCAACGACGCGGTGGTCGAGATGTCGGGCGCGCTCAACACCGTCGCCGCGAGCCTGATGAAGATCGCGAACGACATCCGGCTGCTGGCGTCGGGCCCCCGCTGCGGCCTGGGCGAGCTGGAGCTGCCGGCCAACGAGCCCGGCTCCTCGATCATGCCGGGCAAGGTGAACCCGACCCAGGCGGAGGCGCTCACCATGGTCGCGGCCCAGATCATGGGCAACCACGTCGCCATATCCGTGGGCGGCGCCAACGGGCACTTCGAGCTCAACGTGTTCAAGCCGGTGATGATCTACAACCTGCTGCAGTCGATCCGGCTGATCGGCGACGGCGCGCGCAGCTTCACCGACAACTGCGTGGCGGGCATCGAGCCGAACCGCGCGCGCATCGACCAGCTACTGCACGAATCGCTGATGCTGGTGACCGCGCTCAACCCCCACATCGGCTACGACGACGCCGCCAAGGTGGCGAAGAAGGCCCATGCCGAGGGCACGACACTGAAGGAGGCTGCGCTCGCGCTTGGCGTGGTGAACGAGGCCGATTTCGAGCGCTGGGTCGACCCCACGAAGATGACCGGCCCGACGCCTTAGAGCGTGTCCGTCAGAAGCGGACTCGCTTTAGCCCGGCACGATCATGGTGCCGGTGCCGTGCTCGGTGAAAAGTTCCAGCAGGATCACGTGCGGCACGCGGCCGTCGAGAATGTGGGCGGCCCCGGTCGAGCGCTCGATCGCCGTGAGGCAGGTTTCGAGCTTCGGGATCATGCCGCCGCTGACGGCACCACCGGTGAGCATCTTCTGCGCCTCTCCGGTGGTCATCTGGCTGATTAGCGCGCCGTCGCCGTCGAGCACGCCGGGAACGTCGGTGAGCAGCAGCAGCTTGATGGCCGAGAGCGCGGACGCGATGGCGCCGGCTGCGGTATCGGCATTGATGTTGTAGGTCTCGCCGCCGGCACCGACGCCGATCGGCGCGATGACCGGGATGATGTCGGACTCGCCCAGGTGGTCGAGCAGCCCGATATTGACGCGCTCCGGTTCGCCCACGAAGCCGAGGTCCACCACGCGCTCGGCGCCGGTCTCGGCATCCCTTGTGCGCCGCTTGAGCGGCGACGCCTCGATGAGCCGGCCGTCCTTGCCGCTGAGGCCGATCGCGGTGCCGCCCTCCGCGTTGATCGTGGTGACGATCTGCTTGTTGATGGAGCCGGCGAGCACCATCTCGACGATCTCGATCGCCGCCGCGTCCGTAACGCGCAGACCGTCGACGAAGTCGCTCTCGATCCCCAGGCGGGCGAGCATCTTGGCGATCTGCGGGCCGCCACCGTGGACCACCACCGGGTTGATGCCGACCTGCTTCAGCAGCACGACGTCACGCGCGAAGCTCTGGGCGAGCGCAGCGTCGCCCATGGCGTGGCCGCCATACTTGATGACCACGCTGCGGCCCGCGAAGCGCCGCATGTAGGGCAGCGCTTCGGAGATCGTGGCCGCGGTACGCAGCCAATGTTTGGTGTCGCTGATGCGCTGCATGGGATGCCTGGTCGGTCGCAGGCGCCGGCGCGGTACGCTGGCGCCCGGCGGCCGCGGATCACTAAACTATTCTTTACGCCGTGGCCAGCGCCGCGAGGTGGCTCCTCAGCTCCGCGATGCCGTCGCCAGTGCGTGCGCTGGTAGCGATCAGCGAGGGATAGGCGGCGACGTGGGCAGCAAGCGCCGCCTCGATGGCGGCGACCTGCGTGGTCAGTGCCTCGGGCGTCAGCTTGTCGCACTTTGTCAGCACAGCGAGGAAGGAGACGGCGCTCTGGTCGAACGCAGCCATGACCGGCTCATCGGCTGTGGTGATGCCGCGCCGCGCGTCGAGCAACAGGCAGACCCTTCGGAGCGTCGGCCGGCCGCGCAGGTAGGACTCAGCCAGCCGGGTCCAGGCCTTGATCTTGGTCTTGGAGGCGGCAGCGTAGCCGTAGCCCGGCAGGTCGACGAGCATGAGCCGGCCGTCGAGGTCGAAGAAGTTCAGCTCCCGCGTGCGCCCCGGCGTGTTGGAGGTGCGCGCGAGCGCGCGGCGGCCGGTCAGCGCGTTGACGAGGCTCGACTTGCCGACATTGGAGCGGCCCGCGAAGGCGATCTCGGGCAGCGCGGGCGCCGGCATTCCGTCGAGCCCGGCGACGCCCGCGACGAAGCGGCAGGGCTGCGCAAACAGCCTGCGGCCAGCTTCTAGCGCCGCCGCGCGCGCTTCCGCGTTCTCTGCCGCCTCGGCCTTGGCCGGTCCTGGCTCGTCCATTCGCCGCCGTCAGTGGATGCGCCGGGAGCTGACTCCTGCGTGGGCGCGTCGCCGTCCCCGGCCGCATCCCCGCTCATCGCCTCAGCCGGAGCCTCATGGGCCGGGGCCTCATCGGCAGGGGCTGCATCTGCAGGGGCTGCATCTGCAGGGGCCCCATCGCCGTTCGCGTCGGTGGGAGCGTCTCTCTCCTCGGTGGTGCGGGCGGCGGCGCGCTCCGCCCTGCGCTGCCTGCGCGATTTCTGGGGCTTTGCCTTGGGTGCGGGCGCAGGCGCGGGCCTGGACGCCCCCTCGGCCGGGGGAATCCCGAGGCCAGCCTTCAGGCGATCCATCAGGCCCGCGGGCTGGTCGGCGGCCGGCGCGGACTTGCGCTGGCGTGCGGCCTTTTGCCTCTGCTTGCGGGCCAGGGCCTTCTTCCGCGCAATGCGTGCCCGCTCTATGGCGGCGCGCTTGGCCGGCGACATGGTGCCCCGGCTCTCGCCCTTCGCCTCGTTCTTCGCCTCGCCCTTGCGCTCGGCGCGCGGGCGGTCGCCGCTCTTGGCACGAGGCTTCTGCCCTCCGCCGGATCCTGAACGCCTGGTCCGTGCCGAACCCTCCGCCTTTGCACTGCCACCCGATGCCTGCGTTGCGCCGGACTTGCGGCGGGGTGCCTCGCCCTGGCGCGCGGGTCGGTCGCTTCGCGTTTCGCCGGCCTTGCGCGCGGCTCCCTCGCGGCGCGGCTCTCCATCCTGGCGCGGAGCGCTGTCACGCCGCGCTTTGCTTGTCCGGGGCTGGGACTTGCGGGCGCGTGCTGCGGTGTCCCGCTGCGTCGTCCCTTCGCGACGTGCCGTGTCCTCGCCCGCGGCACGCGCGCTTTCCTTGGCCGGATCGGGGCGCTTGGTCTTCTTACGGGAAGAGCGGCTTGGCTTCAGCAGCGTGCCCTTCTCCGCTGCCTCCTTGATCTTTTTGATCTTCTCGGCGTCCTCGGCGAGGCTCTGGCGGGTGATGCCCATGCGCCGCATGATCAGCCACTGCTGGCCGATGGAGAGCACGTTGTTCCAGGTCCAGTAAACCACCAGCCCGGCCGGGAAGCGCGCGAACAGGAAGAGGAAGATGATGGGCAACGCCATCATGATCTTCTGCTGGATCGGCTCCATCGGCTGCGGGTTGAGCTTCATCTGGAGCCACATGGTCGCACCGAAGATGAGCGGCCAGATGCCCACCAGCAGGAACTCCGGCGCCGGCCAATCGAGCAAGCCGAAGCCGGTGATGAAGGTCATCGGGTCGGGCGCGGAGAGGTCGTGGATCCAGCCGAAGAAGGGCGCGTGCCGCATCTCGATGGTGACAAACAGCATGTAGTAGAGGGCGAAGAACACCGGAATCTGGGCCAGCAGCGGCAGACAGCCAGCGACCGGGTTGGCCTTCTGCTCGCGGTAGAGCTTCATCAGCTCGCTGTTCATCCGCTGCTTGTCATCCTTGAAGCGCTCACGCAGGCGGATCATCTCCGGCTGGAGCTTGCGCATCCGGCTCATGGACGCGTAGGCCTTGTTGGCCAGCGGGAACAGCAGCACCCGCACGCAAATCGTCAGCAGCAGGATGGCGACGCCGAAGTTGCCGGTCACCCGGTTGAAGAAGTCGATGACGTAGAACATCGGCTTCGACAGGAACCAGGCCGGCCCGAAATCGACGGAGAGGTCCAGGCGATCCGCGCCCAGCGTCTCCTCATAGTTATCGAGGAGGCTGATCTCCTTGGCGCCGGTGAAGAGGTGCGAGGTGAGCGAGATCGCCTGCCCCGGACTCACCGTGAGCGGCTCGGCCTCGTAGATGGTCTGGAAGGAATCTTCCGTGCCGCCGTCGACCGGCACGTACTCGAAGCTGCCGTGGAACGGCACCTGCTGATCGGGGATGAGCGCCACCAGCCAGTACTTGTCGGTTATTCCCATCCAGCCGCCCGTCGCGTCGTAGCGGTACTCGGCCCCGGCGTGGGGGTTCTCCACCTTGGCGTCGTAGGCGTCGCGCATGTCGTCGTAGTCGGCGTCGCGATAGTCCTCGCCGAAGACGCCGAGCGCGCCGTCCTGGAAGATGAAGAGCGGCTTGAACGGCAGGATTGACTCGGTGGCGTCGCTGAACCGCGCGATCCGCGAGTAAGGCGTGAGCGCCAGCGGTGCGCCGGTGGTGTTGAGCACCGATTGGGTGACGGTGAAGACGAAATTCTCGTCGATGTCGATCTTGCGTGTGAACTTGAGCCCGGCGCCGTTGTCCCAGCGGAGCGTGACCGGCCGGCCGGGCGCGAGAGTGAGCTTGTCGGCATCCCAGAGGGTGTCGGGTTGGGGGAGCGCAATGCCCTCGTTGGCCGTAATCCAGCCGAAGTCCGCGAAATAGGGACGCACTGCGTCGCGGGGCTGGAGCAGCACGATGTTCGGGCTCTGCTCGTCCGCCTCCTCGCGATAGTCGAGCAGCGTGATGGAATCGATGCGCCCGCCGAGACGCGCGATCGAGCCGCTCAGCCTGGGTGACTCGATTGTGATGCGAGGGCTATCGATGCCCGCCTGGCGCAACTCCACCTGGGCCGGGTCGTCCACGTCGGGCACCAACTGATCGAGCGACGGCGGCGCCGTCCCCGGCGCGGGCTGCTCCGCGACGCGCCGCGGCCGCTCGTCCGGCGGGAACAGCGCCGGCATGAGGAACTGCCAGCCGACGAGGACCACGAAGATCGCGCCGATCGCGATGATGAGATTGCGTTTGTCTTGGCCGCTGCCGAACATGGATCGCTCGCCCGCCCCGCTCAGCGGGGGGCGCGCCTCCAGGGAGTGCCCAAGATACGGAGCGGGCGCTCCGGCACCTCATCGACCCCGCCGGGACAATAGGGATTGCACCGCAGGATCCGCCAGGTCGCGAGCGCCAGGCCGAAGACAACGCCATGCCGCCTGAGCGCGGTCATCGCATAGTGCGAACAGGTCGGCTCGAAGCGGCAGCTCGGCGGCAGGAGGGGCGAGATGAAATACTGGTATCCGCGGATCAGGCCCACGATCAGTAAAACGATCGGTTTCATGCGTCTCCCGCTCTCGGGCCCGCTTCGCGCGACCGGCCGGCGGCGGCTCGCCGTCTCCGGTCAGGTGCTCGATCGCCCGGCCGCGCGCCGACACGCGCCAACGCCGCGGCCAGATCATCAACCAAAGCGTCGAGCGGGCGGGTCAGCGTGGCAGCACGCGCGATGACGACGTAGTCGCAGCCGCTTTGCGCCGAGGCCGGCATAACATGGGCCACCGCCGCGCGCAATCGGCGCTTGGCGCGGTTGCGCGCGACTGCGTTGCCGATCCGCCGGCTCGCGGTGTAGCCCACGCGCACCAGCCCCTGCTCGGTGTCCGCCTCGGGCATGGGTGCCGCCTGCAGCACCAGGCCGGGCGCGGCCCAGCGCCGCGCCGCTGCCCGCACGCGCAGGAAGTCGCTTCGCTTCTTGAGCGTGGCGATGCGCATCGACGTTGCTTCCGGTCGGACGCTAATCTTCGTTGCCGTGAAATGCGGTTGCGCGCGGCGCGACGAAATTGGTCTGCGTGCGTCGGGCAACCGAGAAATAGCGACAGGTGAGGCCGGGCCTCGCCAACCTTAGACGGCCAGGCGCTTGCGCCCCTTGGCGCGCCTGCGCGCGAGCACGCGCCGGCCGGCCACGGTCTTCATGCGCTGCCTGAAGCCGTGGCGCCGCTTGCGCACGATGTTGCTCGGCTGATAGGTCCGCTTCACGCCTCGTCTCCGCTCCCGGCACGGTCTCTCGCGAGCGCCGGGGCCGGCGCTGTATAAGCGCGCGACCGGTCCCTGTCAACGCGCCCGCTGCGACGCAGCAGGCTCAGGGCGGGATGCGACCGGCGAGCCAGTCCTCGATCAGCCGGCGGGAGATCGAGTAGCGGCCCGGTAGGCGAAACTCGTCGCTGTCGCGGCGGCCGAGCAGGTCGCGCCGCTTGTACCAATGCGCGTACTCCAGCTCGGTCTCGTCGACCGCGATCTCGCGGGAGAGCGCCTGCGCCATGAAGCCCACCATGAGCGTGCCGGGGAAGGGCCAGGGCTGTGAGGAGTGGTAGCGGACATCGCCCACGCGCACGCCGCTTTCCTCCTCGATCTCGCGGGCAACGCATTCCTCCAGGCTCTCGCCGGGCTCCAGGAAGCCCGCGAGGGTCGAGTGCATTCCCGGCGGCCAACGCGACTGGCGGCAGAGCAGGCATTCGTCGCCGTCATGGACCAGCGTGATAACCGCCGTGTCGGTGCGCGGAAAATGGACCGCGCCGCAGTCCTCGTTGGTGCAGCGCCGTTGGTGGCCGGCCTCGAGCGCCGCCGCCGGCGACCCGCAGGCGCCGCAGAAGCGATGCCGGCGATGCCAGTAGGTGAGCCCCCGGGCATACGCGATCAGCGCGGAATCGGGCCCTGGCACGATCTGCACCAGCTCGCGCAGGTCCATCATCTCGCCGCCGGGCGAGCGCGCGAGCAAAGCCCCGGCCTCCACATGCGAAAGATCGACCACGAAGTGCGCCGCGCCGGCGGCGCCGTTCTCGACCTCCACGCCCAGCAGAGTGGGCTCGGCGTGCTCGTCGAGCAGGCCGTCGAGGGTCTCGCGGTAGTGGATGACGGGACGGGGCTCGGGACCCAGGCGAACGACGGCATTCTGCCGCCAGATCGCGATGTAGCGGGTGGACGGGTCGTCGAAGCGGGCCTTGAGCCACGCCGCGTCGGTCCGCAGGTGCGCGGCCCGGTCGAGCGGCATGCCGGCGAGCACGTTGGAGCCGATGCGAGTAAGGCCGGTCATCCCCCAAACTCGCACACCGATAGAACCATTCATACCCCCAGCCCGCCCAGCGCTTGGACCGATGGCTGCGGGGTCTATAGTAGGTGCGAGTTGTTCCGGACTGCGAAAACCCTGAGTTCTTGGCGATGAGCACCGCTCTCTACGTCCCGCTCGGCAATCGCGGGATCGTCTCCGTGGACGGTCCCGAGGCGGTCCCCTTCCTCCAGGGGCTGATCTCCAACGATATCGAGCGCGTGACCGAGGCGCGCGGCATCTACGCGGCGTTGCTGACACCCCAGGGAAAGTTCCTGCACGACTTCTTCGTGCTGCGGCAGGGGGATGGCTATCTGCTGGACTGCGAAGGGCCGCGCGTCGGCGATCTCGGGGGCCGGCTGGTGGCCTACAGGCTGCGCGCCGATGTCCAGCTCGCGGACGCGACCGAGGATTTTCGAGTGGTGGCGCTCTTCGGCGGCGAAGGCGCCGACGATGCGTTCGGCCTGCCGTCCGGCGAAGGCGGCGCGACGCCCTGCGCAGGCGGCACCGTCATGCGCGACCCCAGGAGCGCAGCGCTCGGGCTACGCGCGGTGCTGCCCCGCGGCGCGGACCTCGCGTTCCTGGAGCAGGCAGGCTTCGCCAGGGGCCACGTCGCCGACTACGAGCGCCACCGCATCGCCCACGGTGCGCCCGACGGCAGCCGCGACATGGAGGTCGGCCGGGCGACGCTGATGGAGTGCGGCTTCGAGGCGCTCAACGGCGTCGATTTCGAAAAGGGCTGCTACGTCGGCCAGGAGCTAACGGCGCGCACCAAGCATCGCGGCCTGGTGCGCCGGCAGCTCGCGCCGGTTGCGCTGGAGGGGCCGCTGCCGCCCAACGGCACGCCGATCCTGGCGGGCGAGCGGGAGGTGGGCGAGATCCGCTCAGGGCTGGACGATGCCGCGCTCGCGGTGCTGCGCCTGGAGAGGATCGCAGCGGCTGCCAAGGCAGGAGAACCGCTCACCGCAGGCGAAGCGCGGGTTATCCCTCCCGATCTTCCTTGAGCAAGTCCGCTTCCTCTCCCCGAACGATGGCGGCCTGGGCCGCAGCGAGGCGCGCCACCGGCACGCGGTAGGGGGAGCAGGAGACGTAATCGAGACCGACCTCCTCGAAGAAGGCGATGGAGTCCGGATCGCCGCCGTGCTCGCCGCAGATGCCGAGCTTGAGGTCGGCGCGAGTTGCCCGGCCGCGGTCCCCGGCAACGCGGACAAGCTCGCCCACGCCGTCAGGGTCGATGGTGACGAAGGGATCGCGCGGCAGGACTCCTGCCCGCTCGTAATCGCCGACGAAGCTCGCCGCATCGTCGCGCGAGATGCCGAAGGTCGTCTGGGTCAGGTCGTTGGTGCCGAAGCTGAAGAAGGACGCGCTCTCGGCGATCTCGGCGGCACGCAGCGCCGCCCGCGGCAGCTCTATCATGGAGCCGATCGCATAGGCGATCTCCGCGCCGGTCTCCTGTTCCACCGCCTCATGCACGCGCTCGATCGCCGCCTTGAGGATGTCGAACTCGCGCCTGGTCGCCACCAGCGGGATCATGATTTCGAGCTCGACCGGCTGCGCGCCGTCCGCCTCGGCCGCCGCTTCGAAGATGGCGCGCGCCTGCATCTCGTAGATCTCGGGGTAGGAGATGCCGAGGCGGCAGCCACGATGCCCCAGCATCGGGTTGGTCTCGTGAAGCTGCGCGATGCGCGCGCGCAGGGCCTCGAACGTGACCCCGGCGGCCTGGGCGACGCCCGCGATCTCGGCATCGGTGCGGGGCAGGAACTCGTGCAGGGGCGGGTCGAGCAGGCGGATCGTCACCGGCAGGCCCGCCATAATGCGGAAGAGCGCGGCGAAATCCGAGCGCTGCGCCGGCAGCAGCTTGGCGAGCGCGGCGCGGCGACCGTCGGCATCCGCCGCCACGATCATCTCGCGCACCGCGACGATGCGCTCGTCGTCGAAGAACATGTGCTCGGTGCGGCAGAGACCGATCCCCTCCGCACCGAAGCGGAGCGCGGTCTCGGCATCGCCCGGCGTCTCGGCATTGGCGCGGACGCGCAGGCGCCGCGCGCGGTCCGCCCAGCCCATCAGGGTCGCAAAATCTTCGGAGAGCGCGGGCTCGATGGTCGGCACCGCGCCTTTCAGCAGCTCGCCGCTCGCGCCGTCGATGGTGACGACATCGCCCGCCGCGATCACAAGGTCGCCGGCCCGGCACTCCCGCGCGGCCTCGTCGATGCGGAGCGCGCCGGCGCCGGTGATGCAGGGGCGCCCCATGCCGCGGGCGACCACGGCGGCGTGGCTGGTCATGCCGCCCCGGCTGGTGACGATGCCCCTGGCGGCGTGCATGCCGTGGATGTCCTCGGGGCTGGTCTCGGTGCGGAGCAGGATGACGGCCTCGCCGCGGTTGGCGCGGTCCTCGGCCTCGTCGGCGTCGAAGACCACCTTGCCGCAGGCCGCACCGGGCGATGCCGGCAGGCCCCGCGCCAGCACCTGGCGCGGCGCTTCGGGATCGAGGGTGGGGTGGAGGAGCTGTTCGAGCGCGAGCGGGTCCACCCTCGTCAGCGCCTCCGCCTCGCTCACCAGGCCCGCGCCTGCCATGTCGACGGCGATCTTGAGTGCCGCCTTGGCGGTGCGCTTGCCGGCTCGCGTCTGGAGTATCCAGAGGGTGCCCTGCTGCACCGTGAACTCGACATCCTGCATGTCGCGGTAGTGGCCTTCGAGCCGGCCGAGCGCCGCCTCGAGCGCGGTGAAGGCCTCGGGCATGGCGCGTTCCATGGAGGGCGCGTCGGTGCCGCTCGCTTCGCGCGCGGCCTCGCTCACCGGCTGCGGCGTGCGGATGCCGGCCACCACGTCCTCGCCTTGCGCGTTGACCAGGTACTCACCGTAAAGCGCCGCCTCGCCGTCCGACGGGTTGCGGGTAAAGGCGACGCCGGTGGCGCAGTCCTCGCCCATGTTGCCGAAGACCATGGCCTGCACCGTGACCGCCGTGCCCCACTCGGCCGGGATGCCGTGGAGGCGGCGGTAGGTGACGGCCCGCGCATTCATCCATGAATCGAGGACCGCGCGGATGGCGCCCTTGAGCTGCGCGCGCGGCTGTTGCGGGAAGTCGCTACCGGTCTCGGTGCGGACGAGGGCCTTGTAGTCCTCGATCAGGCGGGACCAGTCATCGGCCTCCATGTCGGTGTCGAGGCGGTAGCCGTGCGCTTCCTTCTCGCGCTCCAGCAGCTCCTCGAAGGCCCGGTGCTCTACGCCGAGGACGACATCGCCGTACATCTGGATCAGGCGGCGGTAGCTGTCGTAGGCGTAGCGGGCGTCGCCGCTCGCGCGCGCGAGGCCATCCGCCGTCTCGTCGTTGAGGCCGAGGTTGAGCACGGTGTCCATCATGCCGGGCATGGACGCGCGGGCGCCGGATCGGACGGAGACCAGCAGCGTGCGGCCGGGGTTGCCGAAGCCTGCACCCGCGATCCGCTCGATATGGGCGAGGCCGGCTTCGATCTCAGCATCGAGGCCGTCGGGCAGCGCGCGGCTCCCGGCGTAGTAGGCGTTGCAGAGCGCGGTGGTGACGGTGAAGCCGGGCGGGACAGGCAGGCCGATGGCGGCCATTTCGGCGAGGTTGGCGCCCTTGCCGCCGAGCAGCGCGCGCATACCGGCGTTGCCGTCCGCGTCACCCCCGCCGAAGCGGTAGACCCAGCCGGCCACGGCTCAGAGTCCTGCGCCAGAAGAACGCACGAGCGGCACCAGCCTTTTACCGCCATGGCCGGCCCCCGGATCAAGTCCGGGGGTGTTCCGGCCATCCACGTCGCGCACGCCCAGAGGATCACGCGCGCAGAATGCGGCCGCCACCCTCCGACGGATGTGGCCGGGATGGATGCCCGGATCAAGTCCGGGCATGACGAGATGGGGGACGCGGGAAGCGGTCATGTCCGTTTCCGGGCCACCGTACTAGCCCTCGATCTTGGAGAAGTCGGCGACGCGGTCCAGCGTGCTGCGAATTTGCGAGAGCATCAGCAGCCGGTTGCGGCGCAGCGCGGGGTCTTCGCAGTTGACTGTGACGTTGTCGAAGAAGGCGTCTACCGGCTCGCGCAGTGACGCCATGATCCTCATGACGTCCTCAAAGTGCTCGTTCTCTAGCATAACACCGGCGGTCGCATTGGCATTGCTGATGCAACTGTGAAGCCTGCGCTCCTGCTCCTCGACCAGGAGACTCTTGTCGGCGATACCTTTGTAGGGCTGGCCGTCCTTCTTCTCCTCGATCCGCAGGATGTTGGCGGCGCGGCGGTAGGCGGTGAGCAGATTGGCGCCGTCGGGCTCGCCGAGGAAACGTGCGAGCGCGTCCACGCGGGCCAGCAGGCGCACCAGATCGTCCTCGCCGCTTACCGCAAACACGGCGCTCACTAGGTCGTGGCGCTCACCCTGATCTCGCAAGTGGACCTTGAGCCGGTCAGCGAAGAAGGCGAGCAGCGCGTCCTTCGTGGCCTCCGGCCCCGGTTGCTCGGGCAGCTCACCTTCGTAGCCGTCAAGAGCTTCCGTCAGCGCGTCTCGCAGCGATAGACGCAATCTTCGTCCAGTGATGATGCGAATCACGCCGAGCGCGGCGCGGCGCAGCGCGAACGGGTCCTTGGAGCCCGTTGGCCGCTCGTCGATGGCGAAGAGGCCGGCCAGCGTATCCAGCTTGTCTGCAAGCGCCACGGCAATGCTCACCGCCAATTCAGGATACCGATCGCGCGGCCCTTGGGGCGTGTAGTGCTGGCGAATGGCGAGGCAAACCTCTGGCTTCTCAGGCTCTTCTTGCCGCTCTGCGTAGTAGCTTCCCATTATTCCCTGAAGGTCCGGAAACTCGCCCACCATCTCGGTCACGAGATCGGCCTTGCAGAGACGGCCAGCCCGCGCCGCCAGATCAGCGTCTGCGCCTCCGATCCACTGGCAGAAGGTGCGCGCCAGCTTCTCGATGCGCTCGGCCTTTCGTTTCATTGAGCTCATGGACCGGAGGTGGGCGTGGAAGACCACGCCCTCAAGCCGCGGCACGTGATCGGCCAGTGGTTGGCGCCTATCCTGCTCCCAGAAGAAGCGGGCATCGGCGAGGCGAGCGCGCAGAACTCGTTCGTTGCCGGCAACGACGACGGCGCAATCATCTTCAGTCTCGATATCGGCGACCATGACGAAGCGGGGGGCCGGCCGGTTGGCCTTATCGACTAAACCGAAATAGCGCTGGTGCTTGCGCATGGCCGAGCGCAGCACCTCGGGGGGCAAGTCCATGAAGCACTCGTCGAAGGTTCCCATCCGCACCACCGGCCATTCAACGAGGCCCGCGTTTTCTCTCAACAGCCAGTGATCCGAAGAGAAGTTGAGAGCTGCCTCTTTCGCCAACTCACTGGCATCGTCTGCGATCTTTTCCGCCCGGTCCGGAAAATTCAACATGACCTTGGATTGCTCAAGTATCTCCTCATAGTCTTTTGCATCAGCGACAGAGAGCGTCCCGGAAGAGAGGAAGCGGTGGCCGAGGGTGGTGCGTCCGCTCTCGACCGGGCCGAATCGGAAGGGCACCACTTCATCGTCCAGCAGGCAGAGGATCGAGCGGATCGGGCGCACCCAGCGCACGCCGCTATCGTCCCAGCGCATGGATTTGGGCCAGGAGACCGCGGCCAGCGCCTCCGGCAGTAGCTCGGCGAGCAGATCGGCGGTGGGGCGGCCCTTCTCCTGCGTCACCGCGAACCAGACCGGGCCCTTGGGTGTCTCCCGCTGCTCGCAGTCGTCCAGCGTGAGACCGGTGGACTTGAGGAAGCCCTGAATCGCCTTCTCGGGCGCATCGACGCGAGGACCCTTGCGCTCCACCGTGATGTCGGGCTGCTCCGCCGGGAGGCCGCGCACCAGCAGGGCCAGGCGGCGAGGCGTGGCGAAGTGCTCCGAGTTCTTGAACTCGAGCCGGGCGTTCTGGAGCCGGGAGCAGACCTGCTTCTCAAGTTCACGCTCTCCGTCCCGCTGCATCCGCGCCGGGATTTCCTCGGAGAGCACCTCCAGCAGTAGGTCAGGCATGGCCTATCCCGACCCCGCCAGCCAGGCCTCGCAGCAGGCCTTGGCCAGCGCGCGCACGCGCCCGATGTAGGCCGCGCGCTCGACCACGCTGATCGCGCCCCGCGCGTCCAGCAGGTTGAAGAGGTGGCTCGCCTTCATGCACTGGTCATAGGCCGGCAACGCAAGCGGCTTGTCGCCCCCGAGCAGGGCGGAGCACTCGGCCTCCGCATCGTTGAAGTGGTTGCGCAGGCGGTCCACGTCGGCGTGCTCGAAGTTGAAGGCCGAGAACTCGCGCTCGGCCCGCAGGAACACGTCGCCGTAGACCGTGCCGTGGCCGTCCCAATCGAGGTCGTAGACGTTGTCGACGCCTTGGACGTACATGGCGAGGCGTTCCATGCCGTAGGTAAGCTCGACCGGGACCGGGTCGCAGTCGATCCCGCCCACCTGCTGGAAGTAGGTGAACTGGGTCACCTCCATGCCGTCGCACCAGACCTCCCAGCCGAGGCCCCAGGCGCCCAGCGTCGGGCTCTCCCAATCGTCCTCGACGAAGCGGATGTCGTGGGCGCGAACGTCGATGCCGAGCGCGCCCAGGCTGCCGAGATACTGGTCCTGCACGTCCTCGGGCGCGGGCTTTAGGAGCACCTGGAACTGGTAGTAGTGCTGGAGCCGGTTGGGATTCTCGCCGTAGCGGCCGTCGCCCGGCCGGCGGGAGGGCTGGACGTAGGCTGTGCGCCAGGGCTCAGGGCCCAGGCTGCGCAGCGTGGTCGCGGGATGGAAGGTGCCGGCGCCGACCTCCATGTCGTAGGGTTGCAGGATGACGCAGCCGCGCTCCGCCCAATAGGCCTGCAGGCCAAGGATGAGCGACTGGAACGACCGGTCGCGACTGTTGGCGTCCATCGAAGGCCAGCGATTCGGGTGAATGGGCGGGCGGACAATGCCCCCCGCTTAGGCAGCGGTCAACCGCGCGGATGCCCCGCAGTTGCCGCGGGAGCGTGCGTTAGCGGCGGTTGTCGTCGATGTTCTGATGCTCCTCGTGCTCGAGCGGCTCCGCGGCCTTGGCCTTGGCGCGCACCCGGCCGATTGCCTTGAAGCCGAACCAGACGGCCGCAATCAGCACCACGAGGATTAGCAGCTTCATCGGGCTGAACATGTCTCACGCTCCCGTCGAGCGGCACACCGCGCGGCACGGGCCGCCAGCGCGCCGTCCTGTTTGACGGTCACTCTGAAGCCCCCGCGCGGGCAGGTCAAGCGTTGTCTCGGAGTTGTGAACTGGGGCAGGATTGACGCTGCACGAGCTAACAGCCATCGTCCGGCCCGTGCCTCCCGCCCTAAGTATCGTGATTCCGACCCTCGACGCCGCCGGCATTCTCGGCGCGACCCTTGTCGATGTCGCGCCCGGCATCGACCGGCTGGAAGAGCGGGGGATCGAAGTCGAGGTCGTGGTCGCCGACGGCGGCTCACGGGACGGCACCGCCGACGAAGCCCGCCGCCACGGCGCGCGCGTGGTCGAGACGGAGGCCGGCCGCGGTCGGCAGCTTGCGGCCGGCGCGGAAGCGGCGGAGGGCGCGTGGCTGCTCTTCCTCCACGCCGACACGCGCCCCGCGGAGGGCTGGGACGACGAGGTGAGCGCCTATATCGGTGCGCCCGGCAATGAGGGCCGCGCCGCCTGCTTCCGCTTCGCCCTCGACGACCGCGCCACCGCAGCCCGCCTGCTGGAGCGCATGGTGGCGCTGCGGTGCTGGTTGTTCGCGCTTCCCTATGGCGACCAGGGGCTCCTGATCCATCGCAGCCTGTATGAGGCGCTGGGCGGCTTCCGCCCGCTGCCGATGATGGAAGATGTGGATTTCGTCCGCCGGATCGGCCGGCGGCGGCTCGCTTACCTGGCGACGCCGGCGGTCACCTCGGCCGTGCGCTTTCGCCGCTCGGGCTACCTGCCGCAGATGCTCCGCAATCTCTGCTGCCTGCTGCTCTTCTCCTTCGGCGTGCGGGCCGAGACGGTGGCGAGGCTCTACGGATGAGGCGCCACCTCGCGATCTTCGTCAAGGAGCCAAGGCTCGGCCGGGCCAAGGCGCGGCTCGCCCGCGATGTCGGGCACGGCGAGGCCTGGCAGTTCTATCGGAGGCTGGTGCGCCGGGTGCTGCCGCCGCTCGCCCGCGATCCGCGCTGGAGCGCGTGGCTTGCGACGACGCCCGACAGCTGGCGGGGGTGGGAGCCGTTCTGGCCCTTCGCCCTGCCCCACCTTGAGCAGGGCTCAGGCGATGTCGGCCAACGCATGCTGCGCGTCTTCCGCAGCCTGCCGCCGGGACCCGCGATCATCGTCGGCAGCAACATTCCGGGCCTCACGCCTGCCCACGTGGCGCGCGGCTTCGCGGCACTGGGCCGCGCCGACATGGTGCTGGGACCTGCGGAGGACGGCGGCTATTGGCTGATCGGGTTGGGGCCGCGGGCCCGCGCAATCGACCCCTTCCAGGGCGTGCGCTGGTCGAGCCCGTGGGCGCTCAGCGATACCGAGCGGGCGTTGCCGGCGGGGTTCAGGCTCGCGCTGGTCGACCGCCTTGCCGATGTCGACGACGGGGCCGCGTATTGGAATTGGCGTGCCCGCACGAGGGGGACTTCAGGCCCCTGCACTCGGGCGAGCGACTCTTTGCGTTTGCGCGCTCAGGCGAGTGAGTCGTTGATTTCGCGCACTCAGGCGAGTGCGACGCACTCGATCTCGATATCGAACTCCATCGGCCAGGACGCCATGGCGACGAAGGTCCTCGCCGGCGGGTCGTGAGGGAAGTAGCGCCCGTAGATCTCGTTCACGATCCGGTAGTAGGCCGCGTTGGTGACGAAGACCTGGCACTTCACCACGCGGTCGAGCGAGGAGCCCGCGCTCTCCAGCGTGTGCTTCAGCACCTCCATCACCTGCTCGGTCTGCACGTCGATTCCGCCCTTCACCATCTGACCTGAATCGAGGTCGAGGGGCGGCAGGCCCGAGACGTAGAGGAAGCCGCCCGCGCGCACGCAGGGCGAGAGCGGCACGCCGATCTCGCGTATCACGTCTGAGAGCTTGGGGATCTCGACGATTTCCTTTTCCACATTCTCCTCCTCTTAGAGTTTGAATCATAAGCGTAACTTATGATTTGTGTGTTTTCTATCAGGTGCTTAGTTCTCGTGCGACCCTGCGCATCAGAAAGCGGCATGCGGCCAGCCTCGCCCAGGCCAGGGAACTCGCCTCGTTGCGTTCGAAGTCC
>JAJDUK010000105.1 GCA_022826665.1 Alphaproteobacteria bacterium
AGGGCGGAATGCGCTGGACCGTCAACGGCGCCAACGCCATCATCGCCCTGCGCTGCGCCGTCGAGAGCAATCGCTTCGACGACTTCTGGGAGCGTCGCGCCGGTGCAAACGCGTGAATCTCACAAATGCGACGTGCACCCCATTACATTACTTCACTCTAATTGCGGGGGTCAATCGAGTTTGGAAGCCAGATGAGCAGGTAGACGGAACCTCGCCTACCCTGCTTCGGTAAGCCCGCCGCGCGCGGTCAGATCAGCGTGCGCACGTAGCGGTCCTGCACGTCGTCGCACCAGTTGCCGACGTTCCAGCGCCCGTAGGCTCCCATGCCGCCCCTGGGGTCGTCCCCGTAGTAGACCGGGACGTGGATGAGGCTGAGGCCGTCGTAGTCAAACGCCTCTTCGAGCGCCGCGGTGAGCGAAGACGGATCGAACCCGCCCGAGAGCGCCTTCACCCCCGGTACCGACGCCGCCATCTGCACGTAGTCCACCGGCACGGAGTCCGAGGTGCGGAAATCCGCTCCGTACTGCGCCTGCTGCAACTGGCTGATCGCGCCCATGCGGCGGTTGTCGAACAGGACGATGGCGCCGCGCGCGCTGTGCTCCACGCCGTCGATCAGCACCTGCGGGTTCATCGTGAACGACCCGTCGCCGGTGAAGGCCACGCCATAGCGCCCGTTCTCGGCCAGCGCGCCGGCGAGCAGGGCCGACACCGAGAACCCCATGTAGGACGCGCCCGCCTCGGTGAAGGTCTCGTAGGGCTCGTCGTCCTCGACGATCTGGAAGCCGTTGGCCTGCACGTCGCCGGCGTCGAAAAACTTGATGGCGCGCTTGGCCTTGCAAAACGCGGCAGTCACCGCGATCGCCTGAGGCTGGGTCAGCACCTCCCTCTGCCAGACCGCGTCGACGGGTTGGGCGGCCTCCAGCTGCGCGGCCTTGAACGCCCGCCACTCGGCCTTCTTCGCGGCGCAGGCGTCGAGCCATGCCCGCTTCGTCGCCGGTGCCTCCGCATGATAGCGGCGCAGCGCGTCGTTCAGGCGCTCCAGCACCGCACCGGCATCGCCGCACAGCGCAGAAGTGCGGTTGTAGTGCTGGACGTCCTCCGGATCGGCGTTGATGTTGACGACGTGGCGGACCTTCGGCCAACCGGTTCCCGAGCAATCGCTCTGGCAAACCGCCCGGCTGCCGATGACCACCAGCAGGTCCGCTTCCTCCATCGCGAAGTTGCCGCTGATGCTCCCCTTGGAGCCACCGACGTGCAGGTTCTGCGGGTGGTCGTCGGGAAGCACCCCGGTCGAGCCGGGGCTGAGCACCACCGCCGCGCCCGCAAGCTCCGCGAACTCCCGGATTTCGCGGGCGAAGGGCCGCGCCCCGCCACCCGCCTTGACCGCGACGCGCCGGGCGCTGGCGACGAGCGCCGCGGCTTGCGTGTAGGCGTCCTCGTCGGCGGGTGCGGCAGGGGTAAACGCAGGCGCCGCCGGCAGGGTATCGAGCCGGATCAGGGTCTCCGCCGGCTGCGTGTTGAGGGGCAGGTTGAGGTAGAACGGACCGGCCTTCCACGGGTGGAACAGCGTCATCGCGCCCCGCCGCAGCGCCGCCCGCAGCCCGCCGGGGCTGTGCAGGGTCCAGGACTCGCCCATCAGCGCGGTCATTTGCCCGAACAGACCCTGCGCCGGCTTCGGCACCTGCTGCATGTTGTAGCCTTCGCCGTGCGTGGTCTCGTCGCCGTAGAGGTGATAGACGCCGACGCCGTTGGAGGCCGCCGCCAGCGACCCGGCTAGTGCCTGCATCGCGCCTGGCCCGATGGACGTGACCACGGCGGAAGGCTCCCCGTAGACCCAGCGGAGTGCGGTGGCGGCGTGGGCCATCGCGACCTCGTTGCGGAACTGCCAGCACCGGACCAGACCGTGGTCCTGGTAGACCCGCAGCACCTCGCCGACCGCGGTGGAGCCGTGCCCGAAGATCGCGAGGTACTTGGTCACGCCCTGGCGCATCAGGCCCAGCACCAGCGCCTCGGCGAGGGGGAGGGCGACCGGCTCGCCGAGCCGGCCTGCATCGATGGCCGCGTTCAGGCCGCCGGCAGCGGCGAGCCAGGCCGCTCTCTCGTCCGTCGAGGGCGGCAGCGGTCCGGGCGTGCCAGCAGTGTTCGTCATGCGCTCGTTCCTCCTTCGGCGGCGACAGGTACCGGCCTGCCCAGGCACGCGGACTCCAGGGCGGCGAGCGCGAAGCGCAACACTTGCCGACCCTCGCGCGCGGTCAGCACCGGGCGCCCGCCCTGCGTGAGGACCTCCAGAAAGTGGCGCGTGGAGAGCACGAAGCTCTGCTCCCAGCCGGTCTCCACGTCGCGGAACTCGGTGAGCGTGCCGTCCCGGTAGAGCGAGACCGGCGGCGTGTCCCCCAGCCGCCCATGGCCGCCGTTCATCCAGATCACCCCCTTGCTGCCGGTGATTTCCACGCGGTCGTCCTGGGCATAGTGCCGGGTTGCGATTTCGAGCTCCGGCGAATGGACGATCTCCAGGTTGCCGATGCGGTTGCCGGGGAAACGGAACGACACGATCGAGGGCGCATCCAGCCGCTCGCGGTGGTCCGCTGTCTCGGTCTCTCCGATGAAGGCGTGGACCTCCTCCGGCTCGCCCATGAAGTGCCAGGCGAGGGCGAACTTGTGGTGGCCGTCGTCGAACACCAGCGGCCCGCCGCCGGCGTGCTCAGGCCGCTGCCGCCAGGCGATGGCGCTGGCCGGCACGTCCCAGGCGGTCGCGCTCCGTCCCGGATTGCTCTTGATGCGGATGGAGAGCGGCGTGCCGATCGCGTCGTCTGCGATCAGCTCCCGCGCCCGCACGACCGGGGGGTAGAACAGGAAGTTCTCGAACACCTTGAACGGGCGGTCAGAGGCGTCGGCGGCGGCAACCAGGCGGTCGGCTTCTTCGAGCGAGATGCACATCGGCTTCTGGAGCGAGACAATCTTGCCGGCGCCCGTGGCCTTCAGTGCAGCGTCGAGATGCAGGTGATGGGGCAGCAGGATCTCGACGAGATCCACGTCCGGGCGGGCGAGCAGGGTGTCGATATCATCGTCGATGGCAACGTCGTCGAGCCCCCAGGCCGCCGCCCGCTCCGCCGCACGCGCCGCGTCCACGTCGCAGAGCGCCACGATCCGCGCCAGCGGGCTGGCCAGGTATTCGATGGCGTGCAGATCGGAAATCCGGCCCGTGCCCACGATGCCGACTCCGATGGAACCGCTGTACATAACTCGTCAGTTCCCTTCGCGGCAGCGGGTGGACACGCCGGTCACGCGGGGTCGTCCCGCGTGGCCGATACGCTGCGAACCTAGGCGGTTTCCACGTCGTCGCGCAACGAATGCCGCCGATGCTTCATCGACAGTTCGGCATGCTCCGGCGCGATATCCCGGTGAATCGGCCCCGTTCTCGTTGACACCGCGCGGAGCGATGCGCTTCACTTTCGAGTTGCTCAATCACAACGCTGGCATATCAACCGCATGGGGGAAAATTCCATGATCACTCTCAACAGGCGCAGGGTACTGGCCACCATGGCGGTCGTGCCGGCCCTGCTGCTCGGCGCGCCGGCCTTCGCACAAGGCGGCGACGTCACGCTCACGCACTACTTCACCGGCGAGTTCGGACTCAAGATCTTCAACGAGCAGGTCGCGAAGTTCGAAGCCGCCACCGACTACACCATCAAGAACAGCCCGATCGGGCACGAGGACTTCAAGACCGATATCCTGGTGCGCGCGGCCGGCGACAGCCTGCCCGACGTCTTCAGCTACTGGGCCGGGGCGCGGACGCAGTTCGTCGTCGATTCCGGGAGCCTTCACACCATCGACGACATGTGGGCCAGGGACGGCCTCGACAACGTCGTCGCGAAGTCCGTGGCCGACAGCGCCACCATGTACAACGGCGCGCGCTACCTGGTGCCGTTCAACTACCACTACGCGGGCATGTTCTATAACACCCAGGTGCTCGCGGACGCGGGCGTCACCGAGATGCCGACGACCTGGGACGGGTTCCTGGCGCTCTGCGAGACGCTCAAGGGCAAGGGCGTGACCCCGATCGCGCTCGGCTCGAAGAACCGCTGGCCCGCCCAGTTCTGGTTCGACTACCTGCTGCTTGGCACCGCCGGCCCCGACTACCGCGCCGGTCTGATGAACGGCTCCGCGTCCTACGACGACGCCGAGGTCAAGGCCGCCATGGCGATGTGGAAGGACCTGGCGGACAAGGGCTACTTCGCCGCCAACGCCAACGCCGATTCATGGACGGATGCGTCGGACAAGGTGGCCCGCGGCGATGCGGCGATGACCCTGATGGGCACCTGGATCACCGGCTACTGGAACGGACTGGGGCTGGAGCCCGGCACGGACTACGACTTTTTCCCGTTCCCGGCCATCGCTGACGGCGTCCCCGTCTCGGTGGTCGGCCCGGTGGACGGCCTGGTCATCTCCAACGACGGGGAGAACCGCGCCGGCGCCGAGGCGTTCCTCAGCTTCATGATGTCGAACGCCGACGTGCAGGCGAGCTGGACCGGCGCATACGGGGCGCTGTCTGCCAACGTCAACGTCGATCCGGCGAACTACAACGTCGTGATGCAGCGGGTCTCCGGCATCGTGGCCGGGGCGGACAACTTCGCGTTTAACTACGACCTCGCGACACCGCCGCCGGTGGCGGAGGTCGGGCTCTCCATGTTCTCGCGCTTCATGGACGACCCGAGCAAGGTGGACGATATCCTCGCGCAGGTCGCCGCGGACGCAGCCCAGGCGTTCACGGAGTAGGC
Organism: Alphaproteobacteria bacterium; assembly: GCA_022826665.1. Classification (GTDB taxonomy): domain Bacteria; phylum Pseudomonadota; class Alphaproteobacteria; order UBA828; family UBA828; genus WTGU01. The sequence goes on from JAJDUK010000105.1 coordinate 4,779, forward strand.
GCGGTTTCGTGCGGGCGGGCCGCCGGGCGGTACATCCCCGGCGGCCCGTTCACGTTCCGCCATGAGCAGTGATCGATGGAACGGGAGAACCGTCTCTGGCGGGTAATCCTGCTGGCGCTGCCGGTTGCGGTGTTCGCGGCGTTCGTGGTCTGGCCGCTTGCCAGCTCCTTCTACTACAGCTTCACCGACTGGAACGGCTTCAATCCCGACTACGACTTCGTCGGCTTCGACAACTTCCTCAAGATCCACACCGACAAGCTGTTCCTCAACGCCACGATCAACACGGCGTTCTGGATCGTGGCAGCGATCGTCGTGCCGACCGCTTTGGGGCTCGGGCTCGCGCTCCTGATCGACAGCCGCATTCCCGGCGGCCCGGTGTTCAAGTCGATCTTCTACCTGCCGATCTGCCTCTCGGCCGTGGTGGTCGGGCAGATCTGGGTCTGGATCTATCAGCCGGACTGGGGGCTGCTGAACACCGTGGTGGAGGCGGTGAGCGGCGAGAATTTCAACTACGCATGGCTGGCGAAGCCGGATTCCGCGCTCTGGTCGGTGATCCTCGCCTGGTCGTGGCAGCAGACCGGGCTCTCGATGGTGATCTTCCTGGCCGGGCTCACCACCATCCCCGAGGAGCTGCTGGAGGTGTGCGAGATCGAGGGCGCGAAGGCATTTCAGCGCATCCGCCTGGTGGTCATCCCCCTGCTCACGCCGGCCACCGTGGTGGTGATCGCGCTCAACGTCATCAACTCGCTCAAGGGATTCGACATCCTCTACACCATGACCGGCGGCGGGCCGTTCAACAGCTCCGACACGCTGGCCATGCACATGTACAACGAGTCCTTCAAGAAGTACCTGATGGGCTACGGCAGCGCGATCTCGGTGGTTCTGTTCCTGATCGCGCTGACCATCATCCGCCTCTACTTCCGCCAGCTGCGCAAGGTGGACGAGCTCCATGGTTGACGTGGCGCTCGCCTTCGCTCCAGGCAGGCGGTTCAACCCGTGGCCTGCGGTGATCTTCATCTCGCTCGCAGTCCTCGCGCTGCTGTTCCTGGCGCCGACCGCCGGCGTGCTGCTGTCGTCGATCAAGACCACCCGCGACATCGCGCTCGGCCAGTTGTGGACGATCCCGTCGGAGCTTTTCTGGGGCAACTACGCCGAGGTGCTCGCCAACCCGGCCGTGCACCGGTACTTCCTCAACACGTTTATCGTCACCGCTCCCGCGACGGTGGCCTCGATCGCGCTGGGCTCGCTGGCCGGCTACGTGTTCGCCAAGCTGCCGTTCCGCGGCAGCAACCTGCTCTTCCTCGTCATCGTCTCCGGCATGTTCTTCCCGCCGCAGGTTATCCTGATTCCCCTGTTCCGGCTCTTCAACGCCATGGATCTGATCGACACCCTCTACCCCATCATCATCATCCACACCGCGATGGGCATTCCCATCTGCACGCTCCTGATGCGCAACTTCTTCGCCACCGTCCCGAATGCGCTGCGCGAGGCGGCGATCCTGGAAGGCGCCAACGAGTGGCAGGTGCTGACCCGGGTGGCGCTGCCGCTCAGCCTGCCGGCGCTGGCCGTACTGGCGACGCTCCAGTTCACCTGGATCTGGAACGACTTCCTGTGGCCGCTCATCTTCACCCAGTCCGACGAGAAGCGGACCATCATGCTGGGGATCGTGAACTTGCAGGGGCAGTACTCGGTGGCCTGGGGAGTGCAGGGATCGCTGTCGCTGATCGCGAGCCTGCCGACGCTCATCGTGTTCCTGTTCTTCCAGCGCTATTTCATCAAGGGGATGACCATGGGCGCGGTGAAGGGGTAGCGATGGCGGAGCTTGCCCTGCATGGCGTCTCCAAGAGCTTCGGCTCGGTGCTCGCCGTCGACGGCGTCGATCTGGCGATCGCGCACGGCGAGTTCGTGGTTCTCGTCGGCCCCTCGGGGTGCGGCAAGACCACCACGCTGCGCATGATTTCGGGGCTCGAGAGCGTCAGCGCAGGGCGCATCCTGATCGGCGGGCGGGACGTGACCGACGTCGCGCCTGCGAAGCGCGGGGTGGCGATGGTGTTCCAGTCCTACGCGCTCTTCCCCCACATGACGGCGGCGCAGAACATCGGCTTCGGGCTCAGGCTCGCCAAGGTGCCCAAGGCCGAGATCGCCCGGCGCGTGGCCGAGGTCGCGGCGACCCTTCAGATCGAGGCGTTGCTCGGGCGCTATCCGCGCGAGCTTTCCGGCGGACAGCGCCAGCGCGTGGCCATCGGGCGCTCCATCATCCGCGACCCGCAGGTCTTCCTGTTCGACGAGCCGCTCTCCAACCTCGACGCCGCGCTCCGCGTGCGGATGCGCCTGGAGATCGCGCGGCTGCGCGACCGCCTCGATGCCACCATGGTCTACGTCACCCACGACCAGACCGAGGCCATGACGCTGGCCGACCGGATCGTGGTGTTCGACCATGGGCGGATCGAGCAAGTCGGTCCGCCGGAGGAGCTCTACGACGCGCCCGCTAACCGTTTCGTGGCCGGGTTCATCGGCGCGCCCGCGATGAACTTCATCTCCGCCGCGATCGAGGCGGTCGAAGGAGGGGAGCCGCAGGTGCGGTTCGGCGCGGTGTCGCTGCCGCTAGGCCACCGGCACGAAGTGGCGCCGGGGCCGGTGACGCTCGGCGTTCGTCCGGAACACCTCTACATCGCGTCCGAGACCGAGGCGGATTTCCGGGGGCGGGTCGAGATCGTGGAGAAGCTCGGCTCGGAGTCGCTGGCCTATCTCCAGACCGAGTTCTCGGCCGAGCCGGTCACGATCAAGATCCTCGAGCAGCCGGTGGTCCATCCCGGCGACGAGGTTCCGGTCCGCGTGGGACGCGACCGCTTCCACCTGTTCGGAGAGACGGGGAACGTTCTTTAGGTCTGCCGCGAGAGCGTGCGTGCCACCGCGTCGGCCCAGCGGGCGCGGGCCGGGGCGGGATCGCCGCGCGGAGAGAACCGCCGGCCCGGCTGGCGAGGAACGTCGGCGGGATCGGAGAACGCGCCGACGCCGAGCCCAGCCAGCACGGCAGCGCCCCAGGCCGTGGTCTCGGTGACGGCCGGGCGCTCCACGGTCACGCCGACGATGTCGGCCAGGGTCTGGGCGAACCAGTCGTTCGCGCTCATGCCGCCGTCTATGCGGATCAGCGCAGGCTCGACGCCGTCGGCGGCCGCCGCATCCAGCAGGTCGGCGGTCTGGTGCGCGGCGGCCTCCAGCGCCGCGCGGGCGAGGTCGGCCGGGCCCGTGTCGCGGGTCACGCCGAAGAGCGCGCCACGCGCGTCCGCGTCCCACCAGGGCGCGCCCAGGCCGACGAAGGCCGGCACCATGACCACGCCGCTCTCGCCTGCCTCGCGCGCCAGCGCCTCCGTTTCCGCCGCGTGGGCGATCACGCCGAGCCCGTCGCGCAGCCATTGCACCGCCGCGCCGGCAACGAAGACGGCGCCTTCGAGCGCGTAGGTGGTCCGCCCGTCCAGGCTGAGCGCGATGGTGGTGAGCAGCCGGTGACGGGAGGCGACCGGCGCGGTGCCGGTATGGGCCAGCAGGAAGCAGCCGGTGCCGTAGGTGCTCTTGACGTCGCCGGCATCGAGGCAGCCCTGGCCCAGGGTCGCCGCATGCTGATCGCCGGCCATGCCCGCGACCGGCACCGGCGCGCCCAGAATGTCCGTGGTGCCGAAGCCCGCGGCGTTGCCGCGCACCTTCGGCAGCACGGCCTCGGGCACGTCGAAGAGCGCCAGCAGCTCCGGGCTCCAGGCGCACTGGTGGATATCGAAGAGATTGGTGCGTGCGGCGTTGGTGGCGCAGGTCGCGTGGAGCCTGCCGCCGGTGAGCCGCCAGACGAGGAAGCTGTCGACCGTGCCGAAGGCGAGGTCGCTGCGCTCGCGCGCGCCGGGCAGGGCATCCAGAAGCCAGGCGAGCTTGGTCGCCGAGAAGTAGGGGTCGATCAGGAGGCCGCTGCGCTCGGTGACGAAGGGCTCCCGACCCTCCGCACGCAGCCGGTCGCAGACGGGCGCCGTGCGCCGGTCCTGCCAGACGATGGCGTTGTGCAGGCAGGCGCCGCTCGCGCGGTCCCAGAGCAGCACCGTCTCACGCTGGTTGGTGATGCCGATGGCGGCGGGCAGAGTATCGCCGGCCACCTCGCGCAACACCGCGACGCTGGCCTCCCAGATCTCCTCCGGGTCGTGCTCCACCCAGCCGGTCTGCGGGTAGATCTGGCGAAGCTCGCGCTGGGCCATCCTGAGCGGCGTGCCGGCGAGGTCGAACAGGATCGCGCGGGTGGACGTGGTGCCCTGGTCGAGGGCAAGCAAGAGCGGGCCGGACGCCATGGCGGTCATGTTAGCCCGCATGTCTCACCAGGGTCATGGTCCGCGCGGCGCTGGCAGTGCTCGAACGGCAACATATATGTTCACCTATGGGTGTGAAGGATTCGGCGCCGCGCACGGTCGACCTGCTCGTCATCGGTGGCGGCATCAACGGCACCGGAATCGCGCGGGACGCAGCGGGGCGCGGCCTCGACGTGCTGCTCTGCGAGCAGGACGATCTGGCCGCGCACACCTCCTCGGCCAGCACCAAGCTGATCCACGGCGGGCTTCGCTACCTGGAGCACCGCGACTTCCGGCTCGTGCGCCAGTCCCTGCGCGAGCGCGCGGTGCTGCTGCGCATCGCCCCGCACATCGTCTGGCCGCTGCGCTTCGTGCTGCCGCATCACGCCGGGCTGCGCCCGTGGTGGACGATCCGGCTGGGGCTCTTTCTCTACGACCGCCTGGGCGGGCGTGGCCCGCTGCCGCCGTGTGCGAGCGTCGACCTCGGCAGCCACGCGAGCGGGCGCGCGCTGCAGGGGCGCTATCGCCGGGCCTTCGAATACTCAGACTGCTGGGTGCAGGATTCGCGGCTGGTGGTGCTGAACGCCCGTGATGCGCACGTGCGGGGAGCGGAGGTCCGCACCCGCACGGAATGCGTATCGCTCGCGCCGAGCGGCTCGACCTGGACGGCGGTTCTCGAGGATCAAGGGTCGGGCGAGCGCATCACCGTCGAGGCGCGGGGCATCGTCAACGCGAGCGGCCCTTGGGTCGGCCGCACCCGCGCGCTCGCGGGTGGCGCCCAGGCGAAGCAGGGTGTCAGGCTCATCAAGGGCAGCCACATCGTGGTGCGCAGGCTCTTCGACCACGCGCATCCCTACATCTTCCAGACCGGCGACGGCCGCGTGCTGTTCGCGATCCCCTACGAGGAGGACTACACCCTGCTGGGGACGACCGACGTCGAGTTCGGGGGCGCGCCGGGGCCGGTCGAGATCACGCCCGAGGAGATCGACTATATCTGCGCGGCGGCCAATCTCTACTTCGAGACTCCCATGACTGCGGCCGACGTGGTCTGGAGCTACGCCGGCATCCGCCCGCTGCTCGACGATCACGCCGAGAACGCGAGCGAGGTCACCCGCGACTACGTGCTGCACCTCGATCAGGCTTCGGCGCCAATGCTCTCGGTCTATGGCGGCAAGATCACGACCTACCGCAGGCTGGCAGAGCAGGCGGTGGACATGCTGGCCGAGCCGCTCGGCGTCAATGGGTCGCGCTGGACCGCCGACGCGCCCCTCCCCGGCGGAGACATTCCCGGCGCAGACATCGGCGAGTTCGCCGCGCAATGCACCGCGCGTTATTCGTGGCTACCGGAGGGTCTGCTCCGTCACTGCGTGCGCCACTACGGCACCGATATGCACGTGCTGCTCAACGGCTGCGGCAGCATCGACGGCCTGGGCGAGCACTTCGGGGCCGGGCTCTACGCGGCGGAGGTCGCGTATCTGGTCGAGCACGAGTGGGCCCGGACCGCAGACGACATCCTGTGGCGGCGCACGCGCAAGGGCCTCGGCGTCTCCGCCGGCGGGGTCGAGCGGTTGCGTGCTTACCTGCGGGATAGATGCGGCGAGCGGTGATACTGCTCTAGCCCTCGCCCAGATCCCGGCCGGCGACCCTCTCGCCCCTCACGTACACCGCCCGCACGGCGCGGTCGTCGCCCAGCATCATCAGCGCGAACAGCATGTCCTCCAGGCTCTCCGAAAGCTCCTGACGGGCGGCGAGCACCGGCGTCGCCTGCGGGTCGAGCACGACGACATCGGCCCAGCGTCCGGCATCGAGCGTGCCGATCTCGCCATCGAGGCGGAGGCCGCGCGCATTGCCCAGGGTGGCCAGGTAAAACCCGTCGAAGGCGTTGAAGCTACAGCCCTTCAGCCTAGCGATCTTGTACGCCTCGGCGAGCGTCTGAAGCAGGGAGTAGCTGGTGCCGCCGCCGATGTCGGTGGCGATGCCGACCCTGACCGGACGCCGCGCCGCGCCCACGTGCTCGATGTCGAACAGGCCCGATCCCAGAAACGTGTTCGAGGTCGGGCTGTGGACCACCATTGAGTCTGCGTCGTGCAGGGCCTGGCATTCGCGCTCCGAGAGGTGGATGCCGTGGGCAAAGACGGAGGATTCGCCCACGAGGCCGAAGCGCTCGTAGACATCGGTGTAGTCCTTCGACCAGGGGAACAGCCGCTGCACCGCCTCGATCTCGGCGGCGCTCTCCGAGAGATGGGTGTGGAGCAGGCAGCCGGGATGGTCGGCCAGCAGCTCGCCGGCGAGTCGAAGCTGCTCCTCGCTCGACGTGACGGCGAAACGCACTGTGAGCGCGTAGCGCAGGCGCTCGACCTCGTGCCACGACGCGATGAGCTCCGCGCTCTCCCGCGCGCTCGCTTCCGCGTCCTGGGTCACGGCGTCGGGGGCGTTGCGGTCCATCATGGTCGCCCCCGTCATCAGGCAGAGCCCGCGCCGCTGCGCCGCCCGAAAGAGACAATCGGCCGCCATTCCGTGCACGGAGGAGAAGACGAGGGCGCTGGTGGTGCCGTGGCTCACGAGCTTGTCGAGAAATCTCTCCGCGGCTGCCGCAGCATGGTCCTCGGCGGCATAGCGCGCTTCTTCGGGGAAGGCGAATCGCTCAAGCCATTCAAGCAGGTCGTGCGCGGGCGCCGCCAGCATGCGGTGTTGCGGAAAGTGAACGTGCGCATCGATCAATCCCGGTAGGATGACCTCGCGGCCATAACGCTCGCACGGAGCCTCGGCGTGCTCCCGCGGCAGGTCGGTGAAGGCACCGTGCCACAGGATACGGCCCTGCTGGCTCACGACCACCGCCCCGTCCTCGTGGCTCTGCATCGCCTGGTCGGGGCCGACGACGCGGGGATCGTCCCGGAAACTTACCGTGCGGCCGCGCAGAACCCGCGCCGCGGCATCGGCGCCCGCCGTCATCCCGCGACCCGATCCTCGATGCGGAAGCGCATGATGCGGCAGACATTGTCGATCGCGTTCTCGACTTCGACCTCCCGCCCGTTGGCGATACGCTCCTCGAAGGCGGCGAGGATCATCGCCGCTGTCGCGCCCTTGACCGCGAAGATGAAGGGTATCTCGAAGCGTTCCTTGTAGGCGGCATTGAGCGCGGTGAAGCGATCGAATTCCTCAGGTGTCAGCCGGTCCAGGCCCGCACCCGCCTGCTCCTTTCGAGAATCCTCGCTCAAGTCCCCGGCGATCGCCGCGCGGCCGGCGAGATCGGGATGCGCGCGCAGCACGGCCAGCCGTTCCTCCCGCGAAGCGTCGCGCAGGGCGGCGGCAAAGACATCGGCGACCGCGTCACGGTCGGCGAAGGGGCGGGCGCCGGCCGCACGCTCGGCGACCCAGGGCGAGTGTTCCGCCACGTCGCCGAACCGGGTGGTGAAATCGGAGACGGCCATCCGGTTGAGATCGTCGATGGAGAGGAGCATGCCTGCCGCCTTGCCGCCCATCGTCCTACTTGTTGTCGTCGATCCAGGCGCCGAGCTGCGCGCGCTCTTCGTCCGTCATTTCGGTCTCGTTGCCGAGCGGCATGGTGCGGGTCTGGACCGTGAATTTGTCCACCAGCTCCGCGTGACGGTGCAGCTCATCGATGGTCTCCAGCACGATGTCCTTGGGCGGCGTGTCAAAGCTCTCATGGCTCGGGCTCGCGGCGTGACAGGAGACGCAGTGCTTGTCGACGATGGCCATGACCTCCACGTCCGAAATATCGAGATCCAGCGTCTCCCGTTGCTGCGGCGAAGTCATCCACACGGCTGCGGCGAGGGCGACCAGCATGACGGGCAGGGTCCAGACGTATCGGGGAAACGGATCGCCGGCCTCGTGGCGGACAAAGGCATGGCGCAGGCCGGCGCCGCCGACGATGACGAAGGCGACGATCAGCCAGGCTTGCGGGTGCGCCGACAGCATCGGGTAATGCCCGCCCACCATGGTCACGAGCACCGGCAGCGTCAGATAGGTGTTGTGGACCGAGCGCTGCTTGCCGATGGCGCCGTATTTCGCATCCGGCTCCCGCCCCGCCAGCAGGGCCCTGGTGATCTTCTTCTGGTTGGGGATGATCACCGCGAACACGTTGGCCGCCATGAGGGTGCCGATGAAGGCGCCGACATGAATCAACGCGGCGCGGCCGGAGAACACGTTGGTGTAGAGGTAGGCCGCCAGGAGAATCCACAGGAACGTTACGATAGCGAGCAGGGTGGGCCGCTTGCCGACGGGCGAGCGGCACAGGCCGTCATAAGCGAACCAGCCGACGGCAAGGCTCCCAACCGAGATGCCGACCGCGTGCAGGGGCTCGAGGTCCAGGACCGCGGGGTCGATCATCCAGGTCCCGGCACTGAGGTAAAACTGGACGATCAGGAGCAGGAAGCCGGTGAACCAGGTCAGATAGGCTTCCCACTTGAACCAGACCAAGTCGCCGGGCAGCTCCTTCGGCGCAACGGTGAACTTCTCGACATGATAGAAGCCGCCGCCGTGCACCTGCCACGCGGTGCCCAGCACGCCTTCCTTCATCTTCTCCCGCTTCCTTAGCTTGACGTCGAGAGCGATGAAATAGAACGAGGTGCCGATCCAGCCGATGCCGGCGATCATGTGCGCCCAGCGAATCAGGAGATTGAGCCAGTCGACGGCGAAGGCGGCCAAGCGCGTGTCTCCTCGCGCTCACAACAACCGGCGCACCGGGCCCGCCTCGCGGCAGGAACGGTGCGCCGGCCAGTATCGGTAACGGACTATTCTGGCAAGGTGTCGTCGACGCCCTGGACGTACCAGTTGATGCCCGCGAGCGTCCCGTCGTCCATGACCTCGCCTTCCGCCACGGCCAGCGTGCCGTCCTGCTTGTACACGGGACCGGCAAAGGGGTTGAGTTCCCCGGAGGCGATCGCGGCTGCCGTTTCCGCGGCCGCCGCCGCGACGTCATCGGGCATGTTGGTGTAGGGTGCCATCACCACCGTGCCCGCGGCCATTCCGGTCCATGTGTCACCCGACTCCCAGGTCCCGTCGAGCACCGCCTGGGCACGCTCGACGTAGTAGGGGCCCCACTCGTCGATGATCGCCGTGAGCTGTGCCTTCGGCGCGAAGTGGATCATGTCGGAGGCCTGACCGAAGCCGAGCACGCCCTGTTCTTCGGCGATCTGTAGCGGCGCCGTCGAATCGGTGTGCTGGGTGATGATGTCGGCACCCTGGCCGATCAGCACCTTCGCGGCATCGGCTTCCTTGCCCGGATCGAACCACGTGTTGACCCAAACCACCTTGAGCTTGAAGTCGGGGTTCACGGTCTGTGCGCCCAGGATGAACGCGTTGATGCCCATCACGACCTCTGGAATGGGGAAGGACGCGATGTAGCCGGCAACCCCCGACTTCGACATCTTCGCGGCGATCTGGCCGATGACGTATCGGCCTTCATGGAAGCGCGCGTTGTAGGACGCGACGTTCTCGGACTGCTTGTAGCCGGTCGCGTGCTCGAACTTCACGTCGGGAAATCGCTTCGCCACCTTGATTGTCGGGTCCATGTAGCCGAAGGACGTGGTGAAGATCAGCCCGACACCCTGGCGCGCCAGTCGCTCGATCGCGCGCTCGGCGTCCGGCCCCTCCGGCACGTTTTCGACATACACGGTCTCGACCTGGTCACCCAGTGCCTCCTCGACAGCGAGGCGGCCCTGGTCATGAGCGTAGGTCCAGCCATGATCGCCGATCGGCCCGATATAGATGAACCCAACCTTGAGCTTGTCGGCAGCGGACGCGGCACCCGCGGCGAATGTCATCGCCAGCGCGAGCGCGACCATTCCAATGAGCTTCTTCATGATGCCTCCTTTCACGTCAGCAAGTTTTCTTGCGGTGCAACGATTCATTCCGCCAACGTTCATCGTAACGCGCCGGCGGCCGGCCGTCCCACTCTACCTCTCGGGCGCGAAGGGCTGCCCGATCATTGCGGGCGTGTTCATCCTGATCAAAGACCTGTTCCCAGAAATGATCACCAGCACCACTATCGTGACGAGGTAGGGCAGGGACGACAATAGCTGGGACGGGATTCCGACGCCCAGACCCTGGACGTAGAGGCCCATGATCCAGACCGTGCCGAAGAGATAGGCCCCGATCAGCAGACGCCCGGGCAGCCACGTGGAAAAAACGACCAGTGCGAGCGCGATCCAGCCGCGGCCCGCGCTCATGTTCTCGATCCACTGCGGTGTGTAGGCGAGCGCCAGATACGCGCCGGCGAGGCCCGAGCAGGCGCCGCCGAAGGCGATGCAGGCGTAGCGCACCCTGATCACGCCGTAGCCCAAAGCATGGGCGGAATGGTGGTTGTTGCCCACCGCGTTGATGACGAGGCCGATCCGGGTTCGAAACAGCACGTAGCTGACGGCCGCGATCAGCGCCAGCGAGATGTAGACCAGGATGTCCTGGCCGAACAGGATGGGCCCGATGAAGGGGATGTCGGTGAGCAGGGGGATGTGGATCGATTCGAGCTTCTCGCCGGGAAGCCCCGTGAACCCTTCACCGATCAGGCCGGACAGCCCCAGCCCCAGCAGCGTGAGCGACAGCCCGGTCGCGACCTGCGAGGTCATCAAGGTCTGGGTCAGAAAGGCGAAGAGCATCGACGTGGCGACGCCTGCGTAGAGCCCAACCAGAATGCCGAGCAACGCCGAGCCGGTCGTGTAGGCGGCGGCAAAGCTGCAGACCGCGCCCATGATCATCATGCCTTCGACGCCCAGGTTGAGGACGCCCGAGCGTTCCGTGACGAGCTCTCCGGTCGCCGCCAGCAGCAACGGCGTGGACGCCGTGATGATCGTCAGAATGACGGCTTCGAGGGCTTCCATCGACCGGTGCCTAAATCTTCCAGTTCAACTTCTAGCTGCGAACGAGCCTGATGCGGTAACGGATCAGCGTATCGCAGGCCAGGATGAGGAACAGCAGCATGCCCTGGAACACCTGAGTCGTCTTGTCGGAGATGCCGAGTATCACTTGCACCCCTTCTCCGCCCATGTAGCTGATCGCGAGCAGCACGCCCGCGAAGAAGACGCCGATTGGGTTCAGGCGACCGAGGAAGGCGACGATGATCGCGGTGAAACCGTAGCCCGGCGAGACGTTCGGTTGCAGTTGCCCGCTCGGACCCGCGACTTCGCAGATGCCGGCCAGCCCCGCGAGAGCGCCTGACAGCATGAAGCAGAACAAGACCACCCGCTTCCCCTTGAAGCCGGCGAACGAGCCGGCGCGCGGCGAGGTGCCGACGACGCGGATCTCGAATCCGCGCAGCGTCCGTCCCATCATGAAGGCGACGATGATGACGGCGACGATGGCGAAGATGGCGCCGATATGCACCCGTCCCTCGCCCAGAGGCGGTATGACTTGCCAGCCCTCGAACAATATGGACTGTGGGAAATTGTAGCCGTCCGGGTCGCGCCAGGGCCCCCGTATCAGCCAGTCCAGCAGCAGCTGGGCGACGTAGACCAGCATCAGGCTGGTCAGGATCTCGTTGGCGGAGAACCGGTTCTTCAGGAACGCCGGGATTGCGGCAAAGAGCGCACCGCCCGCGATACCGAGAACGAGCATGAGGATCAGGACCAGCGGCGACTGCCAGTCGGGGAAATAGATCGGGATGGAGGCGCCGATCAGGGCGCCCATCGTAAGCTGGCCCTCCGCACCGATGTTCCAGACATTGGCGGTGTAGCAGACGGCGAGACCGACGCCGATCAGGATGAGCGGTGCGGCCTTGACGATCACCTCTTCGATGGACCAGGCGCTGGTCAGCGGGTCGATGAAGTAGATGTAGAGCGCTTCGCCGGGATCGAACCCCAAGGCCACGAACATGATGGCGCCGAGCGCGAGCGTGATGCCGATCGCCAGCACAGGCGACAGAAACGCCATCAGCGTCGAACGCTGGCTGCGTCTTTCCAGCCTGAGAATCACGCCTCTGCCCCGTGCTCGACATCCCGGCCAGCTCTCTCGTGGGTGCCCGCCATCAGCAAGCCGATCCGTTCCGGGCTGAGCTCTCCCGCCGGGTAGGCTTCCGACAGCTCGCCGCGCGAGATCACCGCGATGCGATCGGCGATCTCGAAGATCTCGTCGAGGTCCTGGCTGATCATCAGAACCGCCGAGCCGCTCCGCGCCATGTCCACCAGGGACTGGCGGATGAACGCCGCCGCGCCCGCGTCGACTCCCCAGGTTGGCTGATGCACCACCAGGATGCGAGGCCTGCGGGTCATCTCGCGGCCGACGACGAATTTCTGCAGGTTGCCGCCGGAGAGCGCGCTCGCTTCCGGATCAGCCAGGTTCTTGCGCACGTCATAGTGCTCGGCGACCCTGGCCATCACGTCTTTCGCCGCGCCGCGGTTGATCAGGCCGTGCCGCACGACATCGTTACCAACGGCATGGTGGGTGAGAACGAGGTTCTCCGAGAGTGGCAGGTCCGCAATGGCGGCGTGGCCGACGCGCTCTTCCGGCACGAAGGCGGCATCGCGCCGGCGCCTTTGCGTGATGGTCTCGCGGCCGCAGGGCGCGCCCGCCAGCTTCACCGCATCCGCAGATTTGCTTGTTCGTTCGCCCGAGATGGCGTCGAAGAGCTCCGACTGGCCGTTGCCCGCGACCCCCGCGATCGCGACGATCTCGCCGGATCGAACCGCGAGATCGATGCTCTTCAGCGCGACGCCGAAGGGGTCATCGGTCGGCATGGAGAGGCCGGCGAGCTCGAGCAGGGGCGCGCCGGTTGCCGCGCCGCTCCCCGACTGAAGCGCTGCGACGTCGGTGCCGATCATGTGCCTGGCGAGGGAGGCGGCGGATTCCTGCTGTGGATCGACCCGCGCCACCAGACGCCCCAGGCGCAGGATCGTCGCGTCGTGGCAGAGGCGCTTCACCTCCTCCAGGCGATGGGAGATGTAGAGCACCGCGCAGCCTTCGCCAGCCAGGCGCTCCAGGGTGACGAAGAGCTGATCCGCCTCCTGAGGAGTCAGGACTGCGGTGGGCTCGTCCAGGATCAGCAAGCGCGGCTCCTGCAACAGGCAGCGCACGACCTCGATGCGCTGGCGCTCGCCCACCGAAAGATCAGCCACGAGCGCGCCGGGCCGCAGCGGCAGGCCGTAGTCGGCGGAGACCGTCTCGATCCGCCCGGCCAGCGCCTTCAGGTCCCTCTCCCCCTTGAGCGCAAGCGCGATGTTCTGCGTGACGGTGAGCGCATCGAACAGCGAGAAGTGCTGAAACACCATGCCGATGCCCAGCTCCCGCGCTGCCGCTGGATTCGAGATCGTGACCGGAGCGGCCCCCCAGAAAAGTGTTCCCGACGTGGGCTGCAGGGCCCCGTAAATGATCTTCACCAGGGTGGACTTGCCGGCGCCGTTCTCGCCCAGCAGTGCGTGGATTTCGCCGGGCTTCAGGCTCAGGTCGATATCGTCGTTGGCCCGCAGATCGCCGAAGAGCTTGACGATGTTGCGGGCTTCCAGAATGTACGCGCCCGCAGCCGCCCCGTTACCGTTATCCGACCCCATCGCGCCGACGCTCATCCGTCCCGGACCTGCGGCGCGGGCCCCTAGGACGAGGCCTCCGCGCTGTGCGCAGCGAGCGCCATCGCATCCCTGCGGCGCAGCAGATCCGCGACCACCGATGCGGCGATGACCGCCGGCTGTTTCGACGTAACGCCGTCGATGCCGATCGGACAGACCAACCGCTCGATATCGTCGTCCGCCAGGCCCGCCTGTCGCATGCGGCTGATAAAGCGGCCCTTCTTCGACGCCGAGCCGATCAGGCCGACATAGCCGAACCGCCTTGCCCTGAGCGCGGCGAGGACCACGTCGAAGTCGAGCGCATGGCTGTGGGACATCACCAGGACGAAAGCACCGTCGGGCACTCCGTCCAGCTCGGCCGCCGGTTCCGCCGCCACGACGACCCGCACGTCGCCCGGTACGATGGTAGGAAATTCGTTCTTCCGAGGATCTATCCACACCACGCTGAAGTCGAGCGGCGCGAGCGCGATGATCAGGGCGCGGCCGACATGACCGGCGCCGATGAGCGCCAGAACCTGCTTACGTGTCCCGAAGCGCTCTAGCAGACGTCCGTCCGCCGCAAGCAGGCTGTCTTCGCCGCCCGGCAGATCGCGCTCCAGAATGGTCCGCTCTACGCACTGCTCGGTGATGCGGCCCTCGGTGGTGAAAAGTCCGGCCTTTTCGGCTTCGGCGAGCGCCTGCACCTCGGCGGCCCGTCCGGGCGTGAACACTTCACAGAGGATGCGCACCGAGCCGCCGCAACACTGGCCGAGATCGGGGCCGAGCGCCGTGCGGGCTACGTCCACCGGCGGAGCCTCCCCGCCCGTGCAGCCCTTCGCCAAGGCCGCGCGGGCGCGTTCGATCGCCTGCCATTCCAGCGTCCCGCCGCCGATCGTGCCGGCAAACGAGCCGTTCTCCAGCACAACCATGCGCGCGCCGGGTTCGCGAGGTGCCGAGCCCTTGGCTTCGACGATGCTGACCAGGGCGCAATTCTGTTCATCGCGGAGCGCGCGGCCGATGGTCGCCCAGGTCTTCATCGCTTCGCCTCAGGCGTCCTGCATGGAGCGGATCGCGCGGGCAATCGTTTCCGGCGTCGCCGGCGCATCGAGCGCGGGCACCCGCCCCGGATTGAGGCTAGCGATGGCGTTCGAGATCGCCGAGAACACCGAGATCGCCAGCATCAGGGGCGGCTCGCCCACCGCTTTCGAGCGGTAGATGGTCGGCTCCCTGTTGCCCTTGGATTTCCACAGTGCGACCCTGAAGTCCTCCGGCACATCGCTCGCGACCGGTATCTTGTAGGTGGAGGGCGCGTGGGTCGTGAGCCGGCCCTTCGCATCGAACACCAGCTCTTCGGTGGTGAGCCAGCCCATGCCCTGCGCGAAGCCGCCTTCGATCTGGCCGATGTCGATCGCGGGATTGAGCGAATTGCCGACATCGTGGAGCAGGTCCACGCGGTCCACCCGCATCTCTCCGGTCAGCGTATCGATCGTCACCTCCGAGCAGGCGGCGCCGTAGGCGAAATAGAGGAATGGCCGCCCGCTCGCCGAGGCACGGTCCCAAGTGATCTTCGGCGTCGCGAAGTAACCGGTCGAAGACAGCGAGACCCGTTCCAGGAAGCAGGTCTTCGCCAGCTCGGCGAAGGGGATGTCCTGCCCGCCGACCGTGACCGTGCTGTCGGCGAAGCGGACCTCCGCCTTGGGCACCTGGTAGAGCCGGCCAGCCAGAGCGGCCATGCGATCCTTGATCGTGGCGGCTGCCCGCTTTGCCGCCATCCCGTTCAGATCGGAGCCGGACGACGCGGCGGTGGGCGTCGTGTTGGGCACCATGTCGGTCTTCGTCGCGGTGATCTTCACGTGCTCGAAGCCGATGCCGAATTCCTCCGCCACGACCTGCGCGACCTTGGTGTGGAGCCCCTGCCCCATCTCGGTGCCGCCGTGGTTCACCAGCACCGAGCCGTCGGTATAGACGTGCACGAGCGCGCCCGCCTGGTTGAGGTGCTTCAGCGTGAAGGCGATCCCGAACTTGACCGGCGTGAGCGACATCCCCTTCTTGAGAAAGCGGTTGCTCCCGTTGAAGGCCGCGATGCCCCTGCGCCGCTCCCGGTAGTCGCTGGTCGTCTCCAGCTCGCGCACCAGCCGCGGCAGGATGTTGTCGCCCACCTTCATGCCGTAGGGCGTAATGTCCCGCCCGCGGCCGTAGAGATTGCGCTTGCGCACGTCCAGCGGGTCGAGGCCGAGCCGGCAGGCGATGTCGTCCATCATCCGCTCGGCGAGCATCATGCCCTGCGGCCCGCCGAACCCCCTGAACGCCGTGTTCGAGACCGTGTCGGTCTTGACCCGCCGCGAGAGGATCCGCGCGCTCGGATAGAAGTAGGCGTTGTCGGCGTGGAACATGGCCCGGTCGCAGACGGCCATGGAGAGATCGGCCGAGTAGCCGCAGCGGGCGTTGAGCGCGCCGTCGACCGCCACAAGTCTGCCGGTGTCGTCGCAGCCGTAGCTGTAATCGACCCTGAAGTCGTGGCGCTTGCCGGTCATGATCATGTCGTCGTCGCGGTCGAGGCGGAGCTTGGCGGCCGAGCCGGTCACGCTGGCTGCGAGCGCGGCGAGGCAGGCCCATTGTGCCGCCTGGCTCTCCTTGCCGCCGAAGGCGCCGCCCATGCGCCGGCATTCGCACACCACGTCCGAGTCCGGCTTGCCCAGCATGGCCGCCACGAGGTGTTGGATTTCCGAAGGATGCTGCGTCGACGAAAGGACATGCATCGCGCCGCCCTCGCCGGGCAGCGCCAGGGCGACTTGCCCCTCGAGATAGAAGTGCTCCTGACCGCCGACGTGGAGTGAGCCCGACCCCGTATGTGGGGCCTGCTTCATGTCCGCGCCCGGCTCGCCGCGCAGGAACTGGTAGTCGGGAACCACCGTTTCGCCGGAGGCGAGACCTGCCTCGACCGAGACGCGCGGCTCCTCCTCGTCGACCGTGATGCGGGCCAGGCGGCTGGCGCGGCGGGCCTCGTCCCGGCTCAGCGCCACCACCGCGAAGACCACCTGGCCGTGAAACGCGATGAATCCGTCGGCGAGGATCGGGTCGTCGCCGAAGACCGGGCTGCAATCGTTCTTTCCGGGGATGTCGGCGGCGGTGAGCACCGCCGCGACGCCCGGCGCGGCCCGGACCGCATCGAGGTCGAGCGCGGTGATCCGGCCACGCGCGGCATGATTGGCATATCCGGGCGCGACGTGCACCAGCGCCGCCGGCTCGGGAACGTCGTCAATGAAGCGCGCCGTGCCCTGGACGTGCCCGCGCGCGCTGTCGTGGGCGAGCGCTCGCCCGACCGCGCCGTTGCCGTCGCCGGGCGCGGTCCGCTCCGCTTGAAGAACCTCAGGCGGCACGCTCGGTGTCCTCCGGCCGCAGTCCCACCAGTCGGGTCTCGGTGCTCGCCGTCCCGCCCGCCTCGTGCAGGGCCTTGCGGAGCAGCGCCTGCGCCGTCTCCAGCCGATACCGGGCGCCGGCTCGCATGTCGTCAATGGGCTGGAAGTCCATTGCCAGCGCCTTGCAGATGGCTTCCCAGCCTTGCGGGTCGTCAAGCGGCAGGTCTCTGAGGGCCGATTCCGTGGCGGCGGCCCGCTTCGGCGTGGCCGCCATGCCACCAAAGGCGACGCGCGCGTGCGTGATGCGGCCCGTCTCCACGGTGAACCTGAACGCGCCCAGGACGGCGGAAATGTCCTGATCGAAGCGTTTGGAGATCTTGTAGCAGCGGAAGACGTGGTCGGATTCGAGGCGCGGCACGTCGATCCCGGTCACGAACTCGCCGGCCGCCCGGTCCTGCTTGCCGTAGTCGATGAAGAAGTCTTCGAGCGGCATCGACCGCGTCGCCTGGCCCCGGCGCAGGTGCAGCGTCGTACCGAGCGCAATCAAGGCTGGCATTGAATCGCCGATCGGGGAGCCGTTGGCGATATTGCCTCCAATCGTCCCCACTGCGCGGACCTGCTTGCCGCCGAAACGACGCAACAGCTCGACGAGATCGGGATCGATCGCCGCCATGGCGGGTTCCGCCTGCGCATGAGTGACGCCCGCTCCAAAATAGAAGCCCTGCTCGGTCTCGCGCATCTCCGCCAAGCCGGCCACCCTTCCCAGAAGAATGATCTTCGGCAAGGCCCGCAGCTGCTTGGTGATCCAAAGGCCGACATCAGTGGCGCCCGCGACCAGCGTGGCGTCCGGATGCCGCACGTAGAGGCGGGCCAGGGCATCGACCGTGGCCGGTGCAGCCAGGAAACCCGCCTCCTCATCGCCGATGAAGATGTCCTCGCCATCGTTGAGCGCCGCCAGGCGTTCGGTGGTGTTGGCCCGGTGCGCCGCGAATGCGTCGCGCGGCGTTCCGTCGCACGCCTCCAGCGCCGCATCGACGATCGGCCGGTAGCCGGTGCAGCGGCACAGATTGCCGGCGAGCGTGTCGTTCACCGCCTGCCGGTCCGCGCGCCCGCCAGCGTGATAAAGCGTGAAGAGACTCATCACGATGCCCGGCGTGCAGAAGCCGCATTGGCTGCCGTGATGCCTGAGCACCGCGTCCTGCACCGGGTGCAGTGCGCCGTTCGCACCGGCCAAATCCTCCACCGCGACCAGCTCCTTGCCGTCGATCATCCCTAGAAGGCAGATGCAGGCGTTGACCGGCGCGTACTCCAGCCCGCCGTCCTGCAGGGTGCCGAGCGCCACGGTGCAGGCGCCGCAGTCGCCCTCAGCGCAGCCCTCCTTGGTGCCGTAGGCATGGCGGCGCAGTCGCAGATAGTCGAGCAGGGTCTCATTCGCGCCCACATCGGTCAGCGAGACGACCTCGCCGCGGTGGAGAAACCGGACCGACGAGCGCGTCATGCGTCAACTGCCGCGATAGGTGGAGTAGCCATACGCGGAAAGTAGCAGCGGGACGTGGTAGTGGCCTTGCGGATCCGCGACACCGAAGCGCACCGGCACGACATCGAGGAACGGCGGTTCGGGAAGCGGCCCGCCGGCACGCCTTCGATAGTCGCCCGCCATGAAGCGCAGCTCGTAGGTCCCGGCGGCAAACGCCTCCCCTTCCAGCAAAGCGCCCTCGACCCGGCCGTCGTCGTTCGTCACGACTGTCTTGAGCCGTTCCGCCGCCGCGCCGTCCAGGCGCCAGAGCTCCACCGTCAATCCCCCCGCTGGCGTGCCCAGCGTCAAATCGAGGACATGTGTCGTCAACCGCCCGATGGGTCTTCACTCCTCGGCTGCCGATTGCGTTTTATCGTCTCTTCAAAACAACCGGCGATTGTCTACGAAATTTTGAGATCGCAAAAGAACGGTATTTCGTGAACCAGCACTGCAGCGGCGCGGCGAAGCATCGTATCGGCGTTCGGCTCCAGGCGTGGTGGTAACTGGGGCGGGGCGAGCCCTCAGGCTTCTTGCCTGACGCGGCGCGGGTTCGGCAGAGGCGTGGCTGCCGTCCGCGCCAGCACGGCGCACCGATGTCAGCGCGACTCAGGTGGTGACGACGATCTTGCCGCGCTGCACGTTGGATTCCATGTAGCGATGGGCGTCCACGATCTGCTCGAGCGGGAAGGTCCGGTCGATGATCGGCCTCAACGCGCCGGAGGCCACCTCGTCATGTACGAAGGCAAAGCAAGCGGCGCGCTTTTCCGGCAGGCGCATCGTGTCGTACAGGCTGTGGAACTTGAAGAAGAGCCGCTTCGCGAGCATCGGCAGGACGGGGATGTCGATCGGCTCGGTGCGGAGGTTGCCGTAGTTGACGATGAGCCCATAGGGCTGCGCCGCCGCGACGAGATCGCCAATGAAGGCGCCGCCCACCGGGTCGTAGGCGATGGTGAAGCCCTGGCCGCCGGTGATCTCCTTCACGCGGGTCTCCAGGTCCTCCTCCTCGGTGGCGACGACGTGATCCGCACCGGCGCCATAGAGAAAATCTGCCTTCTCGGACTTGCGTGTGGCCGCGATGACCGTGGCCCCGGCATTCTTCGTGATCTGCAGCCCGGCAAGCGCGGCGCTGCTGCTCGCCGCCGTAACCAGAACGATGTCGTCGGACGATACGCCGGCGTGATCGACAAGCCCGCCCCACGCGGTGCCGTACTGGCACCAGCTCGCGCCGGCCTCCACCGCCGAAATGTCGTCGGGATTGCGCGCGACGCAGAACGCGGGCACCACCGCGCTCTCGCCGTAGAGGCCGTACTTGTTGACGGAATCGCTGGTCCAGTTGCCCCACTGATCCCACGAGTTGAAGGGAACGGCACCGGCGCGGTCGCCGATGGAGAGGCCTGAGACGCCAGGGCCCAGCGCATCGACCACGCCGCTCGCCTCGATCCCGATGCGGGAAGGGAAGCTGGGGTGCGAGACATAGGCGCCGTTCCGCAACATGATCTCCGCCCGGTTCAGGCCGATCGCCTCGATCTTGAGGCGAACCTCGCCCTCCCCCGGCTCTTCGAGCGGCTCGTCGCGAACCTCCAGGACCTCCGGGCCGCCGTGTCTGGCAAAGCGAACGATGCGTGGCATGCGATTGACCTCTCCCCGTCTCGGAAACTCTGTCGAACGTTTGGATGATAAGGCTTGAGAACGGTCGAGTGGAGCCCTCGCCCGGTCGAAAACGCCCGCACCACGCCCGCGGGCACACGATTTCGAGAAGGCGCCATAATTCGGTCGTATTCCCGTGCGATCGTCGCCTCAACGGCCGGGGTGACTGCTGTTGCGGCTTCTTCACAGGGGACGATGGTTCGGAGGTCGCCCGCTCCGCTCTCGGTGGGCGCTCGTCGTGGGCTGCGCCATGGTCCTGATCGGCTCCGTGACGGCGGTCGCCCCGGCTGACTCGGCTGAGTCCGACGAAACGACCTACCTCCACCCGTCTCCCTGGGAAGCGGCCGACGCCGAAGCGCAATTCTTGGCCGACCGCCTTCTTCGAAGGGAAGGCGGCGGCCTGATGTTGGACGACGAGCGCCAGCGCGCACTCCGTCACGAGGTCAAGCAGGCTCTGTCGCTTATTCGCCGCGCGTATCCGGCGATGGCAGACGTTCGCGTGCGAGAGGAATACAGGCCGGGGAGGATCATACTTGGCCTCAAGGGTGAGCTAAAAGACACCGTTGTCGGCATGTGGAACGATGAGAACGCGCTCACCCCGCCACCCACCGGGCACGCGGCCTTCGATGCCCTCAATGCGAAGTTGGGGCTCAAGGCTGCAGAGACGCTCCGCTTTGGCGGTTACGCTTTCCTGGACGTGGACGAGCGCGTGGACGTGATAGAGGCGGCTTTTGCCTATTTCATGATCGACGGCGTTGACTACGCCCGGCCCGAATGGGCGGTAGGGGGTAGCCCCGATGTCGACGCGGCCAAGGTGCAGGGTATCTGGCACTTCGTCTTTCGCAACGCGTGGGGCGACTGCCCGGCCGGCTGCATCCACAGCGAGCTCTCGTTCTTCATTGTTGCAAACGGTGAGGTCCAGCGGATCGGGCGCGCAGAGGCGCGCAGCATGGACCCCATCGCGACGCTTCTCGCGGACAGGGGCTGGCGCTAATCGGGATGGAGGCGGACCTGCGCCCGTTCAAGCGGTTGGCAGGTCGAAGTTGTAGAAGCGGGCGCAGTTGTTGAAGGTGATGTCCCGCCGCGTCTCCTCATCCAGATGGCCGAAGACGCGCTCGATCACCGCCATCGTATTCGGATAGGTGCAGCGCGCGTGGGGAAAGTCCGAGCCCCACATGATGGTCTTCGGGTCGATCACGTCCAGCACCTTGTCGAGGTAGGGATCGTCGATCAGCCCGTGATAGATCTGGCCCATGTACTCCTCGATGGGCCGCTTGATCTTGGGGATGTCCAGCGCCGGGCCGAAGTCGTCCTGAATCTGCTTGGCGCGGAACAGCCAGTAGGGTAGCCAGCAGACCTCGTACTCCGAGAGCACAAGCTTGAGGTTCTCGAAGCGGTCGAGGACGCCGCCAAAAATGAACTCGTTGGCGAGCACGGGCCCGGCCTCCGCCAGGACGCCGATGCAGGTGCGCGGCACGTTGATGCGCTCAGGCCCGTGCAGGACGAAGGGGTCGACCTCGTTTCCGGTGATGATGTGGAGCGTCACCGGCTGGTCCAGCTCCTGCGCCAGCGCCCAGAAGGGATCGTAGTGCTTGTCCTGGAACGGCGGCCACTCGGGGCGGGAGTCGCAGTTGATGATCACGCTCTTCAGCCCGCGCTTCGCGGTGCGCTCCAGCTCCTTGCAGGCCCAGTCGATGTCCGCCATGTGGATCATCGAGGTGCCGTAGAGCTGCTTCGGCGCGTGGCTGCAGTATTCAGCGAGCCAGTCGTTGAACACGCTGCACAGGTCCTCGACCAGCCGGTCGTCCCGCGCGCGCATCGCGTAGAGCATCCAGGTCGAGTTCACGATCTCGCCGACGACACCGTCCTCTTTCATGCACTCCAGCCGGATCGCGGGGTCAGTGCCTGAGCCCACGAGCTTTCGCTGCAGCTCCTCGTCGCCCTCGACGATCTCGTCCACGCGCACGTATTCGAACCCGGTGAAGAAGTGGTCGCCCTTGATGCCGGCATGTTCGGACACCATGCGCGGCACGGCATCGCCGTAGCGCGCGCCGAGCGGCTTCGACCACAGGTCCGCCGGCTCGATTACGTGGGAATCGCCGGAGATAACGGGCAGTTGTCCGTTTGCAGACATCGCTAACTTCTGAGCCCTGGTTTTGGAGAACTAGTCTCTGAGCATGAGCAGCAGCTTCTGCCGGTAGTTGTCGGCGATCACCGCGAGGATGAGCAGGATGCCGATCACCACCAGCTGCATGTAGGAGCTGATGCGCAGCAGGTTCATGCCGTTCTGCACGAGGATGATGAAGATGGCGCCGAGCACCACGTTGGGCAGCCGCCCGGTGCCGCCGAAGAGGCTGACGCCGCCGATCACGCAGGCCGCGATCGAGAGCAGCGGGTACTCCTTGCCGATGTTGCCCTCGCCGCTTTCCAACCGCGCGGTCAGCATGATCGCGCCGATGGTCGTGATCGCGGCGGTCACGACGTAGGCCATGAACAGGTAGAAGCGCGTGCTGATGCCCGAAAGCTGCGAGGCCTTGAGGTTGCCGCCGAGCGCGTAGAGATAGCGCCCCATCCGGGTCCAGTTGAGGAACACGTACATCAGGATGATGAACCCGATGGTGATCCAGATCGGGATCGGGACACCGATTCCCCTGCCGTAGCCGAGGACGTTCGCGAAGTTGTCCGGCATGCCGTAGATCGGCGTGCCGCCGGTGATCATGAGCGCGATGCCGAAGACGATGGACGACATCGCCAGCGTCATCATGAAGGGCGGCACGCGGAAGACCGCCACGCCGATGCCGTTGACCACGCCGATGCCGGTGCCGGCGCCAAAGCCGGCGAGGCAGCCGATGAGGATCGCGGCCGTGGTGGCCTCGCCGCCGTCCCACACGCCCACCATGGTCATGGATGTGATGACCGAGACCAGGGCGAACATGACACCCACCGAGAGATCGAGGCCTGCGGTCAACAGCACGACCATCTGGCCCATGGAGACCATGATCAGGTAAGTGGACTGGCGCGCGACCTGCATGAGATTGCGGCCGCTGAAGAAATTGTCCGTGGTAATCGCGAAGACAATGATTGCGATGATGAGGAACCAGGGGAGCACGCCCGCGCGGACGAAGATGAGCGTCGCAAAATACTCCGCCCTCTCCAACGCCGTCGGACGCTGCTGGGCTACATCGGCCATAAACTCTCCCTCCGGATCACGCCTCGTCCTCCTTCTCGAAGAAGTGGTGCAGCACCGTTTCCTCCGAGATTTCGGATTGATCGAGCTCGGCGCGCAGTTCGCCGCGGTACATCACGTAGGTGCGGTGTACGAGGTGCAGGATCTCCGGCAGGTCCGAGGAGATCAGGAGCACGCCGGCACCTGCCTCGCAGAGATCGCGGATGAACTCGTAGATCGCCACCCGCGCGCCGACGTCGACGCCTACCGTCGGCTCGTCAAAGACGAAGAGCTTCACGTCCCGCACCAGCGACTTGCCCACCAGCACCTTCTGCTGGTTGCCGCCGGAGAAGTGCTCCAGGTCGCGCTCGATGTTGAGCGGCATCAGGTCGAGCTTCTGCGCGATGTCGCGCACGACCTTGCGCTCGTTGTTGCGGCGCAGGAACAGGCGGTTCGAGAACTTTCCCAGCCCGAGCGAGGGCAGTGACACGTTCTCCCGCACGTTCTGCATCATCACCAGGCCCTCTTGGCGGCGGTCCGAGGGCAGGTAGTAAAGGCCGCGGTCGAGCATCCGGCGGGTCCCAAGCTTGTTCACGTGCTTGGCCCGGTCGTAGACGACATCGCCGTCGAAGGTGATCTTGCCCGCCATGATCCGCTCGAGGCCGAAGCAGGCGCGGCCCAGGTCGGACTTGCCGGAGCCCACCAGGCCGGCGAGGCCGACCACTTCGCCGCGCCGCACGTTGATCGAGACGTCGTTCACGAAGTGCTTCGCGGTGACGAGGTTCTCGACCTCCAGCAGGGTCTCGGCCGGGTTGCGTTTGATATCCGGGAAGATCTGTTCGATGACGCGGCCGGTCATCAGCTCGACGAGCTTCTGATCGGTCGCCTCCTCGACGGGGATCGTGTCGATATGCACCCCGTCGCGCAGCACGGTTATGCGGTCGCCGATCCGCTTGATCTCGTTCATCCGGTGGGTGATGTAGATGATGCCGATGCCTTCGGCCTTGATCTGCTCGATCAGGCTGAACAGCCGGTCGGTCTCGCGTTCAGTGAGCGAGGCGGTCGGCTCGTCGAAGATCATGATGTTCGGCCGGGTGCGGAAGGCCTTGGCGATCTCCACCATCTGCTGCTCGGCGCGGGAGAGATACATCACCTCGTCGCGCGGTCTGAGCGGGAAGCCCAGGCGGTCCAGCGTCTCGCGCGCCTGGCGGGCGAGCGCCCTCTTGTTGAGGATCGGACCGCGTGTCAGCTCGTCGCCGAGAAACAG
The DNA here is from genome assembly GCA_022826665.1 of Alphaproteobacteria bacterium. Taxonomy (GTDB): domain Bacteria; phylum Pseudomonadota; class Alphaproteobacteria; order UBA828; family UBA828; genus WTGU01. The sequence continues at coordinate 29,553 of JAJDUK010000105.1, forward strand.
GTTCTCCTCGACCGTGAGGTGCGGCACCAGCGAGAATTCCTGGAAGACGGCGCTCACGCCGAGCTGACGCGCGTGGTGCACCGAGTGAATATTGATCTGCTCGCCGCGCAGGTGAATGGTCCCGCCGGATGGCCTGTGGACACCGGCGACGATCTGGATCAGCGTCGACTTGCCCGCGCCATTCTCGCCGAACAGTACGTGCACCTCGCCAGCCTGCACGTCGAAATTAACGCGATCTAGCGCGAGCGTGCCGGGAAATTGCTTAGAGAGATTTTCTAATCTGAGAAGGGTGTCCCCGGAGCTCTGAGGCTCCGGGGACTCGTCAAACACTGCTGATGGTTCTGCCACTTTCAGGGGCCTCCATCAGTCCCTTATCTGTGGCGATCCGATCACGCCTAGTCGGTGCTGAACACGGGTGTCCAGCCCTTGGGCGCGAGCGTCGTGGTGGTGTCGAAGTCCGCGTGATTCTCCGGCGTCACCATGATCGCCAGCGGCTGCACATGCTCGATCATCCGGCCGGTGTCGTTGAACTCGGGCCGGCCGCCGGTGGCCGAGGGCTTGCCCTCGAGAATGCGGACCGCCTGATCGATGGAGATCCGCGCCTGGATGATCATCTGATCGGTCGGCGCCATGGCGACACTGCCGCGGCCGACGAATTGATGCATGCCGGGCGTGTAGTAGTAGGAGACGAGCTTGACCTCGTCCTGCAGACCCAGGTCACGGAGCGCAGCCATGCCGCCCTCGACCGCCGGCGCCACGCCAACGATGTAGTCGAGATCGACATCGCTACCCGAGGTCTGCGCCTGGATCACGTTCTCGACGAGGCTGAGCTGGGCCTCCTTGCTGGTCTGGGCCCACTTGGTCGAGATGACCTCGGCGTCGGAGCCGACGACCGCATCGTGACAGCCCTGGTTGCCGGCCACCGACCAGCTGGCTCCGGGCGGGCCCGGGAACCAGGCGATCTTGACGTTGCCGCTGCCTTCGGGGTGCTGGTCGGCGACCCACTTGCAGGCGATCCGGCCCATGCTGTAGTAGCTCTCCAGCGACTTGGCATCGACCTCGGTGTTGATCCCGTTGATCAGGTCGACAACCGGGATGCCCCTGGCACGCAGTTCGTTGACCTGCTTGATGTTGCCCTCTGCCGAGATCGCCGAAAGCACGAGAATCTCGGCGCCGTTGGCGATGCAGTCCTCGACCTGCGAGAGCTGCTTCTCCAGCTTGTCGTAGCCGCCGGCCTCGATCAGGGAGATCTTCTGGCCGAGGCGCTTGCCTTCCTCGATGATCCCGTAGGCCGCGCCGACCCAGTAGGAGTCCACGAGGTGGGGGAAGGACACGCAGATGTGGTGCTTCGCGTCCACCTCATCCGGCATCAGCGGTACGTAGTCGACGATCTCGAGATTCTGGTTGGCGGGATCGGTCCAGCATGCCGGATCGCCGTCCGTGCATGACGGGTTGTAAATCTCGACTTGCGCCGGCCACCAGACGCCGTCGTCCTCTGCCTGCACGTCGGACGCGGCAAAGCCCGTCATGGCCATGCCCGCCGCGACGGCGGCGCCTAGAGTCAGTTTCCACATGGTCGTCTCTCCCTCTGGTCATGGACCTGTATCGGCGCGGGCGCCGGTACTGTCACCGGCGCCCACACAATCACGTCTCCGTGTGGGGGGCATATTACGGTCACGCGACGAAAGCGCAAATGCCCTTTGCCCCCTTTGGCTGGTCAGTGGGCGGGTGCCCGCATGTCCCCCGGCACGACTGCGCCGTTCTCCACGATCAGCTCGTCGTCGAGCCAAAGCGAGCAGCCCTGCATCGGCAAGTCGAGGTGGCAGGGGGTGTCGTTCTCGCCGCCGAACTCGGTGTCGGGGCCGAGCGAGAACAGCACGTTGCCGTAGTGCGCGCGGCCGTCCATGCCGATGCCCGGCAGGTCGGGCCGCCAGATGCAGTGATGGTTTAGCCCCCAGCCGATGTGCGAGACCGCGTAGGCGCGCGGGTCGTTGTAGCCCTCGATGAAGCCGCGCAGGTGGTCGGCGCGGGCGCCGCCCGAGATCTCCGTCACCATGCCGTCGCTGATGTCGAAGGCGATGCGCTCGCCTGTAAACTCGCGCAGCGGGAAGACGATGTCGTCCGCGTCCATCACCACCCGCCCGTTCACGCCTTGCTCGGCAGCGAGAGTGGCGAGGAAGCCCCCCGGCCAGTGGTCCCAGCGCCCGGGCTCGGTGGTAAAGCCGTATTCGGTCAGGATGAACTTGTCGCCCAGCGTGTAAGTGACGTCGGTGCCAGCGTCGTTGGTGAAGCGCAGGCTCTGCGCCGCCTTTAGTCTCTGCTCTCCGGCTTCGACGCGCGTGCGCATCTCGGCGGTCGGGAACAGACGCTCCAGAATCTCCTCGGGCTCGACGACGAGCAGGATTCGGCTGCCCGCCTCCTGCATCGCGATCTGCTCGTGGGAGAAGAGCAGGAGCATGTGGTCGACCACCATGTCGGCGTCCTTGCAGGTCTGCATCGCCTCCGGGTGCTTGCTCAGCGCGTTTTGCCCGATGTTGGCGATCCTGACCGCCGGGTCTTCCGCACCGTCCGAGGGGAGGTGCACGTCGGCCACGTCCGCGCCGAGGTCGCGTGCGGCTGCGAGCGACGCCTGCCTGTAATTCCCGAGCTGATCGCCTTCCGAGAGGACGGCCACAGTCTCGCCCGGTCCCACCTCGCAAAGCTCGAGATTCTTGCGGAACAACTCGGTCAGTCGTGCCTGATGCTGCTGTGTGCCCATGATTCCGGCTCCTATTCCGCCGCGCTCACCAGCGCGGTGTAGCCGCCGTCGCGCGGCTCCCGGTTGCGCGAGGCGCTCTCGCGCAGCGCGTCCTCGCCGTCCTGGCGGCGCCTGTCGCGGGCCTCGTCGTCCTCGCTCAAGAGCTTGTCGAGATAGTAGTTGAGAAGGTGGTGGATGGCGCGCTCCAGCCTCGCGGTCGGCCCCGGCCGGAAGGCGCGCGATCCGACCCCGTTCTGCAGCGATTCCAGCATGGCCCGGTCCTCGTTCGCGACCAGCCGGATGAAGTCGGCATAGATCTGGTTCTTCTCCTCGAAGGCGGGCGCGTCGAAATACTCGTCCGGCAGCTGCGTGTAGATGATGATCCGGGTGGTGCCGTGGTCGATCGGATGCGCCACCCAGGGCTGGATCATGTCATGGCGGCCGAAGATGTTCATGGTCGGCCTAATCCAGGTGGTGCAGGCGAACTTGTCGGTCACCTTGCCCTTGAGCCAGGGCATGGTGTCGAAGAGCGTCGCTCCCCTCGGCGCCATTGTGTAGCTCTCGTAGGCGGCGTTGTAGCCGTTCTTCTGCAGGTTGAAGCGGAAGTCGTTGACCGGGAAGTGGCCGCCGAAGGAATCCTTGTGGATCACGCCCACGTGGTAGATGTCCATCAGGTTCTCGGGGATGAACTTCCAATTGCAGGGCACGTCGAAGACGTATTTGTCCGACGTGCGCGTGTTCTCCGGTTGGAGGAAGGCGGCGAACTCCCTGACTCCGTCCTCGTCGAGGCAATCCGCGAGGCTGCGACAATCCGGGTCGAAATTGACGAAGATGTAGCCGCCCCAGGTGTCGAGATTGACCCGCGGCAGCGCGCAGTTCGAGAAGTCGAAGTTCTCCACCTCCTTGGTGTGCGGCGCGCCCAGCAGCTTGCCCTTAAGGTCGTAGACCCAGGCGTGATAGGGGCAGCGGAAGCTCTTCAGGTTGCCTTCGCCGGTCGTGACCTCGACGCCCCGGTGCTGGCACACGTTGCTGAAGGCGTTGAGCCGGCCCGCACCGTCGCGGCAGATCAGGAGCGGCTCGCCCGCGATGCGGATGGCCCGATAGTCGCCCTCGTTCTCGAACTCCTCCACCCGGCCGACGCAGAGCCACTCCTTCATGAAGATGGCGTCGACCTCGTAGTCGAAGATCTCCGGCGCCGTGTAGAGGAAGCCCGGCAGATGCCGCGCTTGGCCGAGGTCCCGGCGCGTCTTCCTGATCTCTTCGAGAATGCTCTCGTCGAGCGTTATGCCCCGATGCTGCATCGCTCAACGCCCCCCTTGCCATTCAAAGCCGGCAGTATAACGGCTGGTCCTGCGTGAGTCCGCAGGCCCCCTCACACCGGGCAGCGGGTGAGCAGGCGGCCCTTATCGTCGAAGCGGAGCGCCTCGGCCTCGCCCAGCACCTCGCCCGCGCCATTCAACTCTTCGGCCAGCGGCGGTGAGACCAGAATCGTGTCGAGGTGCAGGGTCGAGCGGATGATGCAGAGCCGCGCGTCCGCCCCGTCGAGGTGCCAGGACGTGCCGACGGCAGTCTGCAGCGCCGCCTTGTCGGTGGCGAGCACGGCGGGAATCCGCACCCGCTCGGTGAAGGTCGCGGTGCAGGCGTTCATGTACATGGCGTAGAGGTCGAGGTTGTCGGCGACCGCCTTGGTCGTGTAGTCGGCGTTGCCGACGCCGAGGCCGTTGCCGTGGGTCTCCGGCGTCAGCCCCAGCACCACCAGCTTGGTGATCACCGGCGCCGGCGGGTTGGGCCGCCCGCGGATGTCGAAGCGCGCGGTGACCGCCGGGTCCATGCCGGTGCCGGAGATGTTCTTGCCGAGCCTCTCTACCGCGAGCACGTCGATCTGCTCGAAGGGCAGCTTCGGGACGCAGCCCTTGGCGGTCTTCAGCAGGCGGGCGTCGGTCTCGTAGAAGTCTTCCGGCTCGGCGCCCTCGATGATCGCGGCCTCGCGCGCGGCGTTCTCGACGATGGCGATGCCGTAGGCGATCGGCGCCTCGCGGATGGCGATGCTGGCCCATTCGGGCAGCACCTCCATGTAGCCGCGCACGCCGAGGCGGTGCACGAAGCGCGCGCCTTCCGCCTTGCCGAGCCCGATGGCGGTCATCTTGGTGAGCCCGCTTTCCACCTCCCGGTCGAAGGAGGTGTGGGACTTTACCCGGCCCACCACCAGCACCGCATCGGCCTCGAAGGCGCGGCGGTCGAAATGGACTGCAACGCCGGCGCTCGTCTGCCCCAGCCGCACCACCTCCATGCTGGCCTCGATGGGGCAGCCCATGGCCTCTTCGGTGAAGCCGAGCTCGGCCAGCAGCGTCACTTGACCCGAGGCGACGGCACCGGCGTGGCTGCCCATTGCAGGCACGATGAAGGGCGAAAGTCCGCGCTCCTTGAGCCAAGCGACCGCCGCCTTGACCACCGTCGGTTTGCTCTTGATTCCCCGGCTGCCGCAGGTGATCGCGACGCGGGAGCCCGCCGCGAGCGCGTTGAGCCGGCGCGATTCATCGAGCGCCGCACGCGTGGCGGCGGCGACATCGGAGAGCGCCGGCACGTCGGGATGGCGCAGCGCCACCGGCATCACCGGCGGCAGCCGCTCGTTCTCGAACTGCGGCAGCGCGATGGCGGGGAAGGTGGGGCTCGGCCTGTTCAGAGTCATGGTGGCACGATACACCAGACCGGCACCGGCCAGAATGTCCGTCTCGTTCTAATGCAGCGGTCCCGGCGGGCGTTCGCTGGTGTCGGGCGTCGGCTGGCGCTGGGCTGCCGGCCCGGCCTGATGGTGGACCATGCGCCAGCCGCCCTCTTCGCGGGCGAAGACGTTGGTGGCGATCAGCCAACCCTGTTGCTCCAGCACCTCGCGACAGATCACGAACGCGCTCGGGCCGAGCACGAAAGCCCGCGGCCTCTCGCAGCGGATCTGCGGCGCACCAGGGCCACCGAGGATCGCGGCCCAGCTTTCCATCACCGCTTCGCGCCCGACCAGCGCGTCCCAACCCGGATGGATGCAGGCGACCGGCGTCTCCTGCGCCCAGAGCGCATCCATGGCCGCGAGGTCGCGGGCGGAAAAGGCCCGGTAGAACTCCTGGTTGGCGGCGAGCACCGCCTCCTCGTCCGACATCGCTTGCTCCGGCATGGCCGCTTCCTCCCGCGCCGTTCAGCCGCGCAGCGACTCATATTGCGCGTTGTAGGCGTCGGGATCGACCGTCACGTCGACCAAGACCGGCCCGTCGTGCGCGAAGGCCTCCGTCAGCGCCGGCGTCAGCGGCTCGGTGGCGCCCACGCGCCAACCACGGCAGCCAAGACCCTCCGCGACTTGGGCGTGGTCCATATCGCCGAAGCGCACGCCTCGGCTCTCCCGCTGCTGCCGTTGTTGCTTGATGTCGATAAGGGAGAGCGCGGAATCGTTGAACACCACGACTGCGATCCAGCAACCGAGGCGGGCGGCCGTCGCGAGCTCCGCAAGGCACATGTGCAGGCCGCCGTCGCCGGTCATGGCGATTACCGGCCGCGTCGGCTCCTCCAGCGCAGACGCGATCGCAGCAGGCAGGGCAAAGCCCATGGTGGAAAGGCCGTTCGACTTCAGTACGTCGTTGGGCTCGTCGGCCTGCCAGAGTCCCATGGCCGAGAACATGTGCGCGCCGGAGTCGACGGTGAGTCGTGCCCGCGCAGGTGCTGCGTGGCGCACCGCGCTCACCACATCCTCGGCCGTGCGCTGGCCCAGGCCGGTCATCGCGAAGCCGGCGCGAAGCCGGCTGCGCAGCGCGGCAATCTCAAGCTCCGACCAGCCCGCCGGCAGCGCGCCTTCCATGAGCGCCACGGCGGAGCGGTCGAGGGCACCGGTCAGCACCGCCGCCGGTGTCGCCGGATAGTCGTAGCCGTCGTGGGCCGCCAGCGCGAGGATCGGCCCCTCGAAGCGCCACGGGCCGGGCAGCAGCTCCACCGGATCGAGGCCAAAGAATATGAGCAGGTCGGCTTTGTCGAGGCAGCGCGCGTCGGCCGAAGCGCCGGTGAAGCACCCGACCACCAGTGGGTCGGCGTCCGCGACCGCGCCCTTGGCCTTGTAGGTGGTCATCACCGGGCAGCCGAGCGACTGCACCAGCACCCTGAGCGCCGCGCTCGCCGCGCGGCCGCGCGCCTCCATGCCGGCGACGATGAGCGGGCGCTGAGCCTGGGCAAGCAACCCCCGCGCCTCGGCCAGCGCGATCAGGTCGAAGTCCTTGGCGGCTTTCGTCGCCGTGCTCCGTTTCCTGACGGCAAGCGCGGCGGTGCCCGTGGCGGGCGCAGTGGCCGCTGCCGACGTGAGGTCGAGTTGCACCGGCCCCGCCGGATGGGCCATGGCCGTGTCGAGCAGCGAGGCGACCTCGCCCGGCCCTTCGCCCGGCTCGGGCCTGGCATAGCCCTTGACCAGGGGCGCGAAGAGAGCGCGCTGGTCGAAGCGCTGGTGCAGCGCGTGGTGGCCCGGCGCCGCCTCCGCCAGCGCATCGGTGACGAGCAGCACGGGCGCACGCTCCAGCGCGGCGTAGGCGATGCCGTTGACCGCGCTCGCCGCACCCGGTCCCACGCCGGTCACCACCACGCCAGGCGCGCCGCCGAGCTCTGCGGTGACCGCCGCCATCAGGGTGGCGGAGGTCTCGCCGTGGGTGAGCACGAAGTCGATACCTTCCGCCGCGAACGCGTCGATGACATCAAGGCTGCTGGCCCCGCCCGGCACGCCGAAGGCGCGGCGCACGCCGCGCTCCCGGCACGCTACCGCGAGTCCCTGGGCGAGCGTTTCAGCCATGCGGACCGCCGCGTTAGCCTCCGGGCCGCGCCGCTACGGGATCAGCACCGCGCGACCCTTGACCGTCCCGGCATGGAGATCGTGTAGCGCCTGGTTGGCATCGGCGAGCGCGTATTCGCGGGTGGCGAGCGTCACCAGCCCCCGGTCGGCGAGCGCCATCAGCTCCACCAGCTCGGCATAGGTGCCCACCAGATTGCCGACGATGGTCTTCTCCGAGACGATCATGTCGATCGCCGGGATCTGGACGCGCCCGCCGTAGCCGACGATGTAGTAGAAGCCGTCGTTGCGGGTCATGGCGAGACCCTTGTCGATGGCATCGCCTTCGCCCACGAAGTCGATCACCGCCTCCGCGCCGTGCCCGCCAGTAAGCGAGAGCACCTCATCGACCGCGCCGTCACCCCCGCGCACCACGTGGTGAGCACCGCATTCCCTGGCGAGGCCGAGCGCCAAGTCGGAATAGTCGATCACGATAATCTCGGCGGCGCACAGCGCCGCGAGCGACTGGATGCCGATATGGCCGAGCCCGCCGGCGCCGATGATCACGGCGTACTCGCCCGGCACCAGGTGAGCTGCGGCCTTCTTGGCGACGCGGTAGGCGGTCAACCCCGCGTCGGTGTAAGGCGCCACGTCCTTGGGCGCGAGGCTCTGGGGCAGCTTGATCAGCGCCCGCTCCCCGGTGTGCAGGTAGTCGGCATAGCCGCCGGCCGCGTTGATGCCGGGGAAGCTGCTCTCGCCCGCGTGCATGTCGTTGCCGCGCCGGCAGGCGAGGCAGTGGCCGCTGGTCACCAGCGGGTGGCAGATCACCGGGTCGCCGACCTCGACGCTCTCCACGCCGCTACCTACCGCCTCCACCCAGCCGGCGTTCTCGTGGCCCATAATGTGGGGGAAGGCGACATCCACATGCCCCTTCCACACGCCCTCGATGATGTGGAGATCGGTGCGGCAGACGCCAGCACCGCCGATACGGACGATCACGTCCGTGGGCTTCTCGATCGTGGGATCGTCCACCTCCTCGTAGGTCACGAATTCGGGGCTGGTGAGAGCCTCGTCGTAGCCGTGGAGCGTCGCTGCCTTCATGGGGTCCTCCGGTGATTGGTTCAGTTCAGTCGTTGCCCGGTGTCGGGGTCGAACAGGTGCACCGCGCCGGCACGGGGGGTAAGCGCCAGCGTCTCGCCTTCGTGGACCGCCGTATAGCGCGGCAGGCGGACGGTGAGCTCCTGGCCCTCGTCGGTGGTGCAGAAGACCAGCGTGTCCGCGCCCATGGGCTCGACCAGCGTGACCAGCGCGCGCAGCCTGCCCTGGCCCTGAGCGCCGTCGGGCAGCAGGTCCTCGGGCCGGATGCCGACGGTGACCGGCCCGCTAGCCGTGCCGGCCGCGGCGGCCTCGGTCTCTCCGACACGCACGATGCCGTCCGCCGCCGTGCCTTGCAGGAAGTTCATCGCCGGCGAGCCGATGAAGCCCGCGACGAACTCGTTGACGGGCCGTTCGTAGAGCTCGTCAGGGTCGCCGATCTGCTCGATCCGCCCGTCGCGCAGCACCACCACGCGGTCCGCCAGCGTCATGGCCTCCACCTGGTCGTGGGTGACGTAGACCGAGGTGCGCCGCATCTCCTGGTGCAGCCGCTTGATCACGGTGCGCAGCCGCACGCGCAGCTCGGCGTCGAGGTTGGAGAGCGGCTCGTCGAACAGGAAGATGCGCGGGTCCCGCACCAAGGCGCGGCCGATGGCGACCCGCTGGCGCTGGCCGCCCGACATCTGTCGCGGGCGGCGGCGCAGCAGCTCGGTGATCTCCAGCCGCTCGGCCACCTCGCGCACCTTGCGGTCCACGGTCTTGCGATCGACGCCGCGAATGCGCTGGTTGAAGGCGAGATTGTCGAACACGTTCATGTGCGGGTAGAGCGCGTGGCTCTGGAAGACCATCGCCACGTCGCGGTCCTTGGGCGCGATGCCGGCCATGTCCCGGCCGTCGATGGAGACCGAGCCCTCGCTCTGGCGTTCCAGCCCGGCGACGATCCTGAGCAGCGTGGACTTGCCGCTGCCGGAGGGACCCACCAGCACCACGAACTCGTTGTCGTGGACCGTGAGGTCGATCTCCTGCAGCGCCGCGACCGGGCCGAAGCGCTTGAAGACGCCGCTGACTACGACTTCCGCCACGGGCCTACTCCCGGATCACGCCGGCGAGCGTGCCGCGCGCCAGGTAGCGCTCCAGCACGAACGCGATGATGACCAGCGGCAGCACCGAGACCAGCGCGGACGCGCTCAGACTCCACCACGGCACCTTGTTGGAGTTGAGGATTACGATGGTGGGCGGCAGCAGCTGCACCTTGGCGAAGGTGAGCGTGAGCGCGAAGAAGAAGTCGCTCCACGAGAAGATGATGCAGAGCAGCGTCGCCACCACCATGCCCGGCGCGCAGTTGGGCAGGATGATCCGGTAGAACGCCTGGATCGGGTTGCAGCCGTCGATCAGCGCCGCCTCGTCCAGCTCGATGGGCACGGTGTTGAAGAAATCCACCATCACCCAGACCACGATGGGCAGCAGCATCGCCACGTAAACCAGGATCAGCCCGAGGTGGGTGTCGAGCAGGCCGGTGAAGCGCAGCAGCAGGAAGTAGGGGATCGCGAGCACCGCCGGCGGCATGATGCGCTGGGAGATGAAGAAGAAGGTGATGTCGTTGTTGCCCAAGGGGCCTGCGCGGAAGGTGAAGCGCGAGAGCCCGTAGGCCGCGAGCGTGCCGAGGAAGAGTGCGATCGAGGTCGAGATCAGGCTCACCACCAGGCTCGAGAGATACGGCCCCTGCATGCTGATGCCGCCCGAGCTGGTATCGCGGAAGAGCGCGGTCCAGCCGTCCACGGTCGGCTCGTATTCGAGGAAGGGGATGTAGGTCGCGCCGCCGACCACGCCGGGGTCGCTCTTGAACGAGGTGGACAGCGCCCAGAGGAAGGGGGCCACCACGAAGATCGCCCAGGCGATCAGCGCGGCGTACTTGAGCACGCGGTAGAGGTCCGCCTTGAACCCGCTCATGGCGATGCCGCGCACGCGCTCCCGCGCTGGCTCGTGCGCGCTCATACCCGCACCGGCCCCTGCCGCCCGATCATGAGCCGGCTCAGGCTGCGGGCGAAGACGGTGAGCGCGATGATCATGATCGCGAGATAGATGATCGAGAGCGAGGCGGTGTAGCCGATCTGAAATTCGCGCAGGCCCCTGATATAGAGGAGATAGCTCGTGGTTTCCGTGGACGAGCCGGGGCCGCCGGAGGTGAGCGCGTAGATCGTCTCCATCAGCTTGGAGGATTCGATCAGGCGGATGATCAGCGCGCCCAGCGTGATCGGCGCCATCAGCGGGAAGGTGACGTGGACGAAGGTCCGGATCGGCCCGGCGCCGTCGATCTGGGCCGCCTCGTAGGGCTCGCGCGGCAGCGACATGAGCCCCGCCAGCAGCAGGATGAACATGAAGGAGGTCCACTGCCAGACGTCGATGATGACCACCGCGGCGAAGGCGGGGCCGGACTTGCTCAGCCACGGCACACCTGGGATGCCGAACCAGCTCAGCACGTCGTTCAGCGGCCCCAGGGTCTCGTGAAAGATCGTGCGCCAGACCACCGCCATCACCACCGGGGTCACGCACATCGGCACGATGAAGAGCACGCGGAAGAAGCGACCGGCGCGCACGTCCTTCCACAGCATGAGCGCCAGCGCGAAGCCCAGCAGGTATTCGAAGACGACGCAGAAGAGCACCATCAGGTAGAGGGTGCCCATGGAATCCCAGAAGCGCCCGTCGGTGATGGCGCGGGCGTAGTTGTCCCAGCCGATGTAGTCGAGCTCGGGGAAGTTCACGTCCCAGCCGGAGAGGCTGAGGCGCACGGTGTAGATCAGCGGAAAGATGATGATCGCGACCAGCGCGAGCAGCGCCGGAAGCAGAAAGATGTGCTTGTAGCGCGAGTCCAGCATGGCCGTGCGAAGAACGACCGGCGGGCCTCAGCCCGCCGGTCTCTTCAAGCGAGGTCTAACGCTATTCCGGATTCCGCCGGTCCTATTGGACCTGATCCAGCGAGACGTTGTCCTCGAGCGCGACCACGTTCTTGTATGCCTCGCGGATCGCGTCGACGCCGATCCGGTCGGCGATGCGGGTCCACTCCTCGGCGACCTCGTCGAGCGCGGCCTGGGCCGTCATCTCGCCCGCCATCGCCTTGGCGACGCCCGCCATCATGGCGGTGTAGAACTGGTTGACGCCGGGCACACGCAGGTCGAAGACCCGGTTGGTGCTCGTGTCCATGCCCCGCAGCATGTCGGTGAAGCTCACCGCCACCGCGCGATCCCAGCCGGCTTCCTGCTCCCAGTAGTCGGGATCCATGTGGCTGGTGCGGAAGGGATTGACGCCGAAGCGGCCGATCAGCAGGTCGTGGTTGGTGTTGGCGTAGTTCGAGAAGAAGCAGAACCAGTCGAACGCCATCTCCTGCTCTTCGCTGTACCTGGAGACGCCGGCGCCCCAGCCCCAAGTCACGTAAGGCGCGACCGAGGGGGTCTCGAACTCGTCCCACTGGCCGCTGACCCGGTTCCATACCTTGTGCGAGCCCATGGAGGGGCCGTACTGGGTGCCGACGCGAATCTTGTTGCGGATCGGCGAATCCGGTTGCATCGCCTGGATGAAGGCATCGTCCCAGGTGACACTCATCAGCGACTCACCGCCGCCCCAGGAGAAGATCTCGTCGCCGATGCCGAAGTTGATCCCGCCGGGCGGCATGTAGCGGAGCGCGTCCATCCACATCTCCAGCCCCTTGACGAAGCCCGGATTGTTGACCTGCGGGGTCATGGTCTCGAGATCGAACCAGAAGCCGCCGGTCACGTTCGGGTTCTTGGCGTAGGAGGCGACGCGGGTGATGAAGTTGGCGAAGGCCACGTCGTCGCGCTTGACGATCTCGGTCGAGCCGTACTCCAGCTCGCCGTCGCCGTCCCAGTCCCAGCCGCTGAAGAAGGTGGCGACCTCGGCGTATTCCTCCCAGGTCGTCGGGATGGCGAGATCGCGGCCGTACTCGGCCTTGAACTTGGCCTGGTTATCCGCGTCCTCGAACGGCGGCAGGATGTACTTGAAGTAGTTCCGGTCGCCGTCGAAGGTGTACTGCAGGCGCTCGCCGTTCCAGCTGGCGACACCCTGATAGGCGGGCGTGATGTCCTTCATCTCGTCGGTGTCGAGATACTTCTGGGGCACAGCCGCCAGGTGAGGCGCCCAGTCGCCGATCCAGTAGGAGCCGCCGTAGACGATGTCATAGACGTGCTGGCCGGTCTGGAACGGGATCATCACCTTCTGGTAGAGCTCGCCGAAGGGGGCGTGCACCACGTTGACCGTGCCGCCGGTCAGCTCCTCGAACTGCTTGGAGTGCAGCGCCACCGGCTCGCCCATCACGGGCACGGCGTGGGTCAGGATGGTGATCTCGTGCCCGGTGTAGTCCTTCGCGTCGGTGGACGCGTAGGAGCAGATGCCCGGATGGTCTTCCTTGATCCCGTACTTCGCGACGTAGTCGGTCTCCGCGAAGGCGGGCATCGTCAAGGCCACGCCGACCGTGCCGAGCACGCCGGCCGCCAGAACGGTTCTCGGATGCATTGTCATCTCCCTGAGTGGCTTGCGGAACGCCGCACGGCGCCGTTGCCGCGCCGGCGTCGGCTCACGGCCGGCGAGTATGCGTCATCGCCCGCGGGCCAAGCAAGGAGCGGCCCGGCGCGCGTGCCGGGCCGCAGGCCCGGACGGCGCGACTGCTCCGCGCGCGGCCTAGATTTTGCCCTCGACCGCGGCCTCGATCAGGTAGGGGGCGCCCGAGGCGAGGCCGTCCTTCACCGCCTGGGCCAGCTCGTCGGGCTCGGTGACGCGGGTGCCGGCGACGCCCATCCCGGACGCCATCTCGACAAATCCCAAAGGGGGGTCGACGAGGTCCATGTGCACGTAGGGGTGGTTGGAGCCCACGCCGAAGCGTTTCCGGTAGATGTCGAGGTTGTGCTTAAGGATGCGGTACTCGGCGTTGGCGAGGATGACGAAGACGATGGGCAGCCGGTGGTGCGCCGCGGTCCAGAGCGCCTGGATGCTGTACATCGCCGAGCCGTCGCCCGAGAGGCAGACCATCGGGCGCTCCGGCATCGCGAGATTGACGCCCAGCGCGCCGGCGATCCCCTGGCCGATGCCGCCGCCGCGGCCGCAGAAGTAGTCGCCGTGGCCGCCGAAGTTGAAGATCTTGGGGATATCGGGGCTGCCGGTGATCGCCTCCTCGACGATCACCACGTCCTCCGGCACCGCCGCCGCCAGCGCCTCCAGCATGATCGGCACCGGCATGGGCCGCCGCTCGCGCATGGCGTCGAGGCGGGTAAGCCTGTCCCCCCGCTCCTTCTCGGCGAAGGCGGCCAGCACCCGGTTCCGCTCCTCGGCCTCGGTGGCGTAAGCCTCCGAGCGCTCCGCCTCCACCTGGGCGCTGAGCGCCTCCAGCGCGGGCTTGAGCCCCGCGATCAGGCCCGCATCGAGCCCGTGGTTGCGGGCGAGCCGCTCGGTCGACTCTTCGATGTGCAGCACCTTGGCACCGGGCGGGAACGGCCCGCTGGGCGCGTACCATACTTCCTCGAAGAAGGGGCCGCCCACCATGAGCACCGCGTCCGCCCCGCCGAAGGTCTTCGCGATGGTGGCGGGGTCGGTGGGGATGCGGCCGCGGTAGTTGGGGTGCATGTTGGGCACCGGCTGGTGCTGGTGGATCAGCTCGGTCCAGATGCCGGCGCCGGTCGCCTCGGCGAGCGCAACCAGCGCCTCGCCCGCGCCCGTGCGCGCGACATCGTCGCCGATCGCGATGGCCGGCTCGCTCGCGGCCAGCAGGAGCCGGGCCATGGCGGCGACGCCGTCCGGGTCCGGCGGGGGCGCGCGCCAGAGCGGGCCGGCGGCACGGGCCTCGACCTCGGTCTGCTGCTCCATCACGTTGATCGGCAGCGCGACGAAGACCGGGCCGCAGGGCGCATCGTGCGCGATCTTGAAGGCGCGCCGCACGATCGGCGCGATCTCGTCCGCGCTCTCGGCCTGCACGCTCCACTTCACCACCGGCGCCGCCATGGCCACCAGGTCGTGGCCGAGGATGGGATCGCGCAGGCGCAGCCGCGTGTCCTGCTGGCCGGCGGTCACCACCATGGGCGAGTTGGTGCGGAGCGCGCCGAAGATCATGCCGATTGCGTTGCCGAGGCCGGGCGCCACGTGGAGGTTCACCACGCCGGCGCGGCCGCAGGCCTGGGCGTAGTAGCTCGCGGCCCCGATGGCGACGCCCTCGTGCAGCGCCAGCACGTACTCGATGCCCTGATAGCGCGCGAGGCTGTCGATCAGCGGGCTCTCGGTGGTGCCGGGGTTGCCGAACATGTGCTCGACCCCGTGCGCCAGCAGGCTCTCCATGAAGACGTCGCGCCCGTACATGTCTCTCGTCCGTTGCTGGGAAACCGCCCGCTGCGGCCGGAGCCGCTCAGGCGCGCATCCTGCCAGAAAGCGCGCCGCCCGGCACCCCGCCTCGCCGCGCTCAGCCCTCCCAGGCGCGGAGGAGGCGGGTGCGCTCCTCGTCCACGACGATGTCGATGCCGTTGGCGGCGCGGACCAGGGCGACCCTGTAGACGCCGAGCGCGCGCTCGATGCTGAGCCAGCCGCGGGCGACATCCTCGGCGACGGCGGCCGGGTCGCGGGCCGTAGGCTCGCCGTAGCCGCCGCCGGCGACGGTGCGGTAGTGCATCGCCTCGCCGGGCGCGAGCCGCTCCTCGTGGAAGGAGGGGAGGGTGCGGAAGCTGCCGTCCGCTTCCCGCTTGCGGTTGAGCGAGGGTGCGCCCGCCGCCCCGCCGAGCACGCCCTGCGCCGGGTTCAGGTCGCCGTCGCTGCAGTAGAAGACCGAGACCGGGCCCGCGAGCGAGCGATAGGCGCCCTGAGTCGCCGGCGCGCCGTTCCAGCGTCCCGCGCCCATGGTATCCATGGCAATGCGGCGCTCCTCCATCAGGATCGAGTACTGCGCCTCGTCGATCTCGATCGAATCGATCACCAGCACGCCGCCGCCGTCCGGCGCCTCGTAGGTGAGCCAGCCGTCGTGCCCGTGGGTGCCGGGGCCGCCGGAGAGGCCAACGCAGAACTGGTTCACGTAGGGCACCGGCGCGCCGTCCCGGTCGTCGATGCCGGAGACCACGCCGAGGCCGGCGGACATGTTGCCGCCGCCTTCGGCCAGCCCGTGGGGCGCGCCGATCTGCGCGAAGCAGCACTGTACGGCGTTGATGAGGCGGTCGTTGACGTTGGTGGTGGCGACCGAGGTACCGGCCGGGAAGGTCGGCCGGCCCACGACGCAGCCGTCCCTGAGCTTCACCCTGATGCGGCTCGCGCTGCCCTCGTTGTGCGGGATGGTCGGGTCGAGGTTGTAGAAGACGCCGATCCGGCACGAGCCCGCGGCGCAGGCCTCCGAGAGGTTAACCCCGCCGGGCACGCAGTCCGGGTTGTCGCGGAGGTCCACGGTGATGAACCCGTCCTCCGGCTCGATGGTGACCTCGGCGGTGATCGGGATGCCGTCCTCCGCGACGCCGGGGATCGGGTCGTGGCTGCAAGTGTAGCGCCAGGTACCGGCGGGCAACTCGCGGATCGCTGCCTCCGCCCGGCGCGAACCGTAGTCCATCCAGGCGTCCACGAAGGCGCGCACGGTCTCGTTGCCGTAGTGCGCGACCAGCGCCTTCAGCCTGCGCTCGCCGATGCGGCAGGCGCCGACCTGGGCGCGGTAGTCGCCGTACCAGACGTGCGGCGCGCGGATCTTCTGTAGGCCGATGCGCACGATGTCGGCCTTGTCCTCCCGGTTCTCCTGGATGCGCACGCAGGGGAAGTGCACGCCCTCCTGATAGAGCGTCGCGGCATAGGGCAGATAGGTGGTGGGCTCCGGCGCGCCGACATCGGCATGGTGCGAGCGCGAGAGCACCCAGAACAGCGGCTCGCCGTCGGCGAAGACCGGCACGCAGAGAGTCATGTCTGCGTGGTGGGTGACCCCGTGGTAGGGGCTGTTGTTGAAGAAGGCGTCGCCCTCCTTCACGTCGTCGAAAAGCGCGGTGATCGGCCGGGTCGTGAGCTCCAGCGCGCTGACGTGGATCGGCATCGCCTCCTCGACGCAGATCAGGCGGTGATCGTAGGTGAGGATGCCGCAGGACATGTCGCGCGCATTGGTGATGACCGCCGAGCGCGAGGCGCGCATCACCGTGTTGCTCATCTCGCGGATGATCGCTTCCAGGCGGCGGGAGAGCACCGCCATCAGCAGCGGGTCGAAGCGCTCGGGCGTCGTTTCAGCCATGCCGGTGCCTTCAGTCGCCGCCTGTGTCGATGTGGAAGTTGCCGCCCGCATCCGTGCGCGCCCGCTGCCCGGCGAGCAGCAGGATGGTGGTAGTGTCGCTGTCGATCAGCGCGGGCCCCGCGATTTCGGCGCCCGCCGGCGGCGCGTTGCCGTCGTAGGCGGGGAGCGCGCGGAAGGCCCGCTCCTCGCCGAGGTAAACCGCGCGCCGGCCCCGCTCGGGCAGGCGCCCGCCGGCTGGCGCGGCGGCCTGTTCCCCTGCGGCTGCGGCACGGCTGCCGGTGCCGATGGCGCGCACGGTCCAGGTGGTGAACTCGACCTCGCCGTCGTCCTCCCGGATGGTGTGAATGCGCTCGTGCATAGCGTGGAACGCGTCCGATAGCGCGGGCACGTCAGCCTCGGTCAGCGCGCCTGCCGCCGGCGCGAAGGGCGCCTCGATCTCCCAGGACTGGTACTTGTAGCGGGCCTGGAAGGCGTATTCGTAGCGGCGGTCCGGCTCCGGCACACCGGCGCGCTCGAGGAAGCGCCGCGCCCGCTCATGGAGCGCCGCCAGCGTGCGGTTGACCGCGTCGAGCGCGAAGTGGCGGTTGCTGGTGTGGAGCGTCGCGGTCTCCTCGCCTCGGATGTCCGTGACCAGCCCGCCGAAGGCGCTCAGGCCCGCCGCCACCCCCGGCACCATGAAGCGCTCGATGCCGAGCGCCTGCGCCATCTCGCCGATGTGGCAGGCGGTGGCGCCGCCGCCCGCGACCAGGAAGCTTTCGCGCGGGTCGATGCCCTCGTTGACGGTGATGTCCTCGATCGCCGCGATCATGTTCTCGTTGCTGGTGACGTGGATCGCGTAGGCCGCCTCCGCCACTTCCAGCCCGAGCGCGTCGGCCACCGTGGCGACGGCCGCGTGCGCGGCGTCGGTATCCAGCGGCAGCCGGCCGCCCAGGAAGTAATCGGGATCGAGCAGCCCCAGCACCAGGTTGGCGTCGGTCACTGTGGGCCGCGTGCCGCCGCGGCCGTAGGCCGCAGGGCCGGGGTCTGCGCCGGCGCTCACCGGGCCCACGCGCAGCAGGCCGCCGGAATCGACCCAGGCGATGCTGCCGCCGCCCGCGCCCACCGAACGCACGTCGATCTTGGGCAGCCCCAGCAGGTCGTCGTTGATCGGCGCCTCGGTGGTGCGGATCAGGCTGCGCGCCCGGATCGCCGAGACATCGAAGGTGGTGCCGCCCATGTCGATGACGACGATGTCGGGCTCTTCCGAGAGCGCGAGCGCGGCGATGGGCGCGAGAGTGGGCCCGCTCATCACCGCGTGGATCGGGCGCGCGGCGATCTCGCCCACCGTCATCATGCCGCCCTGGCAGTTGGCGACCAGCAGCGTGCCGCCGAAGCCGGCCTCGCGCACCGCGCCCTCCAGCCGGCCGAGATAGGCGGGCACAATGGCGTGCAGCGCTGCGTCGATGGCGGTGGCAATGGTGCGGCGGTACTCGCGCGGGATCGGGTTGAGCGTGTGGCTGAGCGTGACCGGCACCTCGGGCCAGAGCGCGCGCACGATCTTGCCGACGCGGCGCTCGTGCGCGGGCTCCACCACCGACCAGAGCAGGCTGACGGCGATGGCATCCACCGGGCAGCGCCTGAAGTGGTCCACGGCCGCGCGCACGTCCTCTTCGGCGAGCGGCGCGATCTCGTTGCCACGCGCGTCGATCCGCCCACGCACCTCGACGGTGCGGTTGCGGGGGACGAAGGGCCGGGGATAGTCGAGCCGCCAGTCGAAGGCGCGCTTGCGCGGCGCCTCGCGCAGGGTCAGCACGTCCGGATGGCCGGCGGTGCAGATCAGCCCGACCGCGCCGGTGCGCCCCTCCACCAGCGCGTTGGTGGCGACCGTGGTGCCGTGAACGATGCGCGCCGTCCGGGCGAGAAAGCCGGGCAGGTCGGCGTCGAAAGCGCGGGCGGCGAGCGCGAGAGCATCCATGAAGCCCTGCTCGAACGCAGGCGGGGTCGACGGCGCCTTGACCACCGCGCGCCGGCTCCCGTCCGAGACCACACAATCGGTAAAGGTCCCGCCGATGTCGATCGAGACCTGATACTGGCTCACCCGCCCCCCGCGCCGCTTGCTGGTCCGCGTGCATCCTCGCAGCGCCTGCACCGGCGGCGCAAGAGCCAGGCCAGCGGCGGCGTCATCGGCCACTGCACGCGCCCGCGCGGGGGTGGGGTCGGTGTGCGATCTGTACTATGATCTGCCGATAAATGGGCACAAGCCCAAGGCAGGGTGCGGGCAAAGAAAGCGCCAAATAAGCAAGGCGCGCTCGGGGGGAGACATGAGGGCCATCGCGACACTGGCCGTGGCGCTCGCCGCGGCTATCGTCTGGACCGTGGGTTCGGCCAGCGCCTATACCATGGATTCGGCTAATGCCTACGTCGTCGATCCTTTCAGCCGGGTGATGGAAGTGGTCAAGGCGGCAAATGTGCGGGCCGGCCCGAGCACCGAGTACGACGTGCGCGTCGTCCTGCACGAAGGCGCGACCGTGCGCGTGACCGGCGCCGTTCTGGGCCGCGACTGGATGCGGGTCGACCTGCGCGGGGACGGCGACGGGTCCTTCATCTACGCGCCGCTCTTGAGGGAGACCGGGGCCGCGGCAGGCCTTCGGCCCGTCGGCCCCAACTGGTCTGTCACCCAAAACCAGCCATGCCACGTGTGGAACGACGGCCAGCGCGGTCATGAGCCGTTCATCTGGTGGGGGGACTGTGTGGACGGCAAGGCCTCGGGCGAGGGACGGCTCATCTGGCATACCCGCTACGGCAGGCACGTTTACGAAGGCAACATGGAGGCCGGCAAGCAACACGGACATGGGACCCTGCTGCGCAGCGATGCCGCCCGCTACGAAGGCGAATGGCAGGAAGGCAAGAGGCACGGAATCGGCATCTACACCTGGGCTGCCGGCCACCGCTACGAGGGCGGCTGGCGCGACGACCGGCCGCACGGCTTCGGCACCGCGACGTTTGCCGATGGCGACGTCCACCAGGGCGAGTGGCGCCGGGGTTGCTACGGGGAGCGGGACGGAATCTGGTCGGCCCTGATCGCCACCGTGGAAGACTGCGGTTTCAATTAGCGGACCGCCAACACCTCAAGACCTGACGGCAACCGCCGAACGCCTCACTCGCCGGGGGCGAAACCTGCTATGTCAGCGCGCAGGTGACGTTGAGGCGGGCGGTTGGATGCCGAAGCGACTGAGCGAGGCGGAGCGGCGCAGCTTTCGCGAGCAGGGCTATTGCGCGCCGCTCCGCGCCATGAGCGCGGCAGAGGCGCGGCACTACCGCGCAGAGCTGGAACGCTTCGAGCGGCACTGGCCGGACGAGCGCCACATGCTCGATCAGGGTGCCTCGCTGCTCTGCCCCTGGATCGACGAATTCACCCGCCACTCCGGTCTGCTCGACCCGATGGAGGACCTGCTCGGCCCCAACCTTTTGGTCTGGGGCGTCTCGCTCAGGCTCAAGGAGGCGGACGGCAGGACCTTCGCCGGCTGGCATCAGGACACTGCCTACTGCGACATCAAGCCGGTCGTGGTGATTGCCGCCCTCGCGTTCTCCGACTGCGGCGAGGACGCCGGGTGCCTCCGCGTGATTCCCGGCTCCCATCGCGGGGCGCTGCTGCCGCACCGCGAGCACTTCGGCACCGACAGCCTGCTCACCCGCGAGCAACAGATCGACGCGCCCCTCGACGAGAGCGTCGCGGTCTCGCTGCCGATAGCGGCAGGCGAGGCGGTCTTCTTCAACAACGCCATCTGCCATTCCTCCGGATCCAACCGGAGCAACGACCGGCGCATCATCTTTCTCATCGAGTACGTGCCCACGCATGCGTGGCAGCACGAGCCGCGGGAGTCGGCGATGCTGGTGCGTGGCGTCGATCGCTTCCACCACTTCGATGTCGATCCGCGCCCGGTCCAGGAGATGAGCCCGGCGGCGCGGGCGGCGTGGCAGCGCAAGGTCGAGGTGCAGGCAGAGGTGCTCTACCGCGGCGCCACCCATCCCACGCGCGCGCTGGCGTCGGGGGGTCGAACGGCATGACAGACGCGCAGGCGGAGAGCGGCTACCCCTCGCTCTGAGCGCCCGGCAGGGCGTCCTCCGGTAGCGCCTGGGTACCCGAGTCCATCGCGCGGGGGAAGCCGGCGACGATGGCTTCCGCCGCGATGGCGCGGGCGGCGGCGGGGATGGCGGTGCGGAGCGCCATCCGCACCACCTTCGTCGGGTCCACGATCCCTGCGCGCGCGAGGTCGCAGTCGCGCTGCCGGTCCGCATCGAAGCCCCAGCGCGGGTTGTCCTGCGCCAGCGCGCGGGCGATAGCGTAGGAGCCTTCGCCGCCGGCGTTCTCCACGATCCGCCGCATCGGCGCCTTGAGCGCGGCCTTCAGCGCGCCCACGCCCATGGCCTCGTCAGCGGTGCAGCCGGCGCGGACTTCGCCGAGCGTGCGGGCCGCCTGCACCAAGGCCACGCCGCCGCCGGGCACCACGCCGTCTGCCGCTGCGGCACGCGCCGCGTTGAGCGCGTCGGTGGCGCGCTCCTTGCGGGCGCGGAGCTCGGCCTCGGTCGCGCCGCCGAGGCGCAAGTGGGCGATGCCGGCGGCGAGGCGGGCCAAGCGCTCCTGCAGCTTCTCGCGGTCGAAGCTCAGGTATTTCTCGGCCTCGGCCTCGCGGCGCAGCATGTTGCAGCGCTGCGCAATCTCCTGCGCATCGCCGGCGCCTTCCACGATGGTGGTGCGGTCGCGCGCGACGTGCACGCGCTTGGCGGCGCCCATCATCGCGGGCTTCAGGTTCTCCAGCTTGTTGCCGAGCTCGTCGGTGACGATCTGGCCGCCGGTCGCGACCGCGATGTCCTCCAGCATCGGCTTGCGCCAGCGGCCGAAGCCCGGCGCCTTGACCGCGACGACGCGGAGTCCGCCCTGCTGCTTGTTCACGGTGAGCGTCGCCAGCGCCTCGCCGACCACGTCCTCGGAGACGATGAGCAGCGCATGCGCCGACTTCGCGAAGGCGCGGAGCGCGGGCACGATGGCGTCCACGCTGGAGATGGTCCGCTCGTGCATCAGCACGTAGGCGTCCTCCAGCGTGACCGTCATGTCGTCCGGGTCGGTGACGAAGGCGGTGGACACGTAGCCCTTGTCGAAGCTCATGCCCTGGTGCACCGAAAGCTCGCTCTCGATGCCCCTGGCCTCCTCGATGGTGACGACGCCGTCCGGTCCGACCTGCGCGATTGCCGCCGCGAGGTGCCGGGCGATCTCCTCGTCGCCGCCCGACGCGAGCCGGGCCACGCGCTCAAGCCCGCCGCGCGCGGGCAGCGGGCGGGACTGCGCATCGAGGGCCGCCGTGACCGCGGCAAGCCCGCGCTCGATCCCGCGCATCACGCTCATGGGGTCCGCGCCCGCCGCGGTGGCCCGGTGGCCCTCCGCCATCAGCGCGGCAGCCAGCACCATCGCGGTGGTGGAGCCGTCGCCCACCTCGTCGGTCACCTTCGAGCCCACGTGGCGGATCAGGCGGCCGCCGATATCCTCGAAGCGGTCCTCGAGGTCGATGTGGCGCGCGACGGTGTAGCCATCCGTCGAGACCCAGGGCTTGGCGTGGCGGCGCTCGATCAGCACCGCGCGCCCGCCGGGGCCGAGGGTGGTGCCGACGATGTCGCCGACGGTGGCAGCGCCCCGCAGCAGCGCGGCCTTGGCCTCAGGCCCGGTGCCGATGCGCTTTGGCCCCGGAATGCCGCCGATCATCATGGCGCGCGCCCGCCGTCGCCGGCCGCTACCGGGAACCCGTGCGGCGCGTGCGGCCTGCGGCTCAGCCCTCGTAGTCGATCGGGGTGGCCTCGCGGTCGTCCTCGTGCCGCACCCAGTAGAGATCGCGCAGCCTTTCGGTCACCGGGCCGGTGGCGCCATCGCCCACCGGCTCGTGGTCGATCTTCGTGACCGGCAGAATCCCGCCTGCGGTGCTGGTAACGAAGACCTCGTCGGCGCCGCGCAGATCGTCCGGCGAGACCGCACCGACCTCGCCCTTCACGTTCAGCTCGCCGAGCAGGTCGAGCGCAGTTCGCCGCGTAATGCCTTCGAGGCAGGTGCCGCCGGGCGTGGTCGCGGTGCCGCCCTTCACGGCGAAGACGTTGAAGCCCGGCCCCTCGGCGACGTTGCCGTCGAGGTCCACCACCACCGGCATGTCGCAGCCGCGCTCGTAGCTCTCGAACAGCGCTCGGATCATGTCGCCCCAGTGGAAGTTCTTCGTGGTGGGATCGACCGAGCCCGGCGGGATGCGCAGGTAGGAGCTCAGGTGCAGGTTGATGCCGCGCGCGCGCATCTCCTCGTCCGCGATCCAGACGAAGGGGATGGCGAAGGCGATGAAGCGATTCTCGCAGGCGCGGGGGTCGCGGGTGCCCTTGGGCGGCATGCCGCGGGTGCAAAGCACCTCCACGTAGGCATCGCGCAGCTGGCTGAGGCGCATCAGCCGCATCAGGATTTCGACCACCTCGTCGCGGGCGTGGGGAATGGACATGCGGACGCTGGCGAGGCTCTTCTCGAAGCGGTCGAGATGGTGATCGAGGCGAAAGAACTTGCCGCCCCAGACGTGGACCACGTCGTAGGTGACGTCGGAGCGGGTGAAGCCCCAGTCCAGGATCGGTATCCGCGCCTCGGCGATCGGCACGTAGGCGCCCTCGATGAAGGCGGCGCCGTCGGCAAAGCGGTTCTCCAGTCGCACCACGCCGTCGGGCGTCGCTTCCGTGACCCGTGTCATCAGCATTCTCCCCGGTTCGCACATCCAGATTGGGCGACAGTCTGCCGCATCGCGCCGACTAGCGCGACCGTCGGCACGCGATGTCTACACCGGCACCGTTCCCTCGATGAGGATGCGGAGCAGCCGGCGCGGGTGATCGCCCTGGTGGGGTGATGCCTTGTGCATCGTGCAGCGATTGTCCCAGATCACGATGTCGTCCGGTTGCCATGCGTGGACATGGACGAACGCCGGCTGCGTGGCGTGCTCTATGAGCTTGTCGAGGAGGGCGTCGCCGTCCGCGAGCGGCAGGTCCGCGATCCGGTCGATGCGGTTGGGGTTGATGTAGAGCGCTTTGCGGCCGGTCTCCGGATGGGTGCGCACCAGCGGGTGCGTCACCGGCGGGGTGCGCGCCTCTTCCTCAGCGCTCCGCTCCGGCACAGGCGAGCGGTTGCGCCGCGCCTGATACATATGCACGGCCTTGAGCCTTGCGATGCGGGTCTTGGTCTCGTCTGGCAATGCCTCGTAGGCCAGGTGCATGTTGGTGAACGACGTATCGCCGCCCTTGGGCGGCACGACCTCGCCGTAGAGCATCGTGGCAGCACACGGCACGGCCATGTAGGAATCGTCAGTGTGCCACTGGCCGCCAAAGGTCGCCGCCTTGCCCGTGGCGGTGCTGATCCCCTGGCGGCGCTCGATCAGCGAAATCTCGGGATAGTCAGTGTCTCGCAGGACGCCCATCAGTTCCCGCTGGGGCGTGCCGAAGATGCCGGCGAGGCGCAGGAACGATTCGGGCGTCGCCGTGCCGTTGCGGATGCAGAGCGTCGGGCTCGCCCGGAAGGCGTGGCGCAGCGCCTCGCAGTCCTCCGCAGCCGGCGACTCGAGATCGAACCCGGTCACCACTGCACCGAGCCCGGCGCTGCCGGGGTCCGTCAGGGCTATACTCACCGCGCGCCTCGTCCGTTGCTGCCGCCTGCTCGTGCCTTGTCCTTGGGACGCTCGCACATCGCCCCGATTCCAGCAATTGCCGCCGGAATCGCGCGCCTTCCTGCTTCGCATTTCGCGCCGGGCTCAGGTGGAGGGAAAAAATGCAGGACCGCGATCGGCAACAATTGTAACGAAGCCGCGATCCGCTTGGCATATGCGTTGCCCGCGCATGGATTTGGGCCTATGTTTCGGGCGCTTTTCTGGCCAGGAGTACGAATCCATGGTTCCGAGGAAGTTGGTGAGTGCGCTCGCCAAGACGGGCGCGCTCGGGCTCGTCTTGATCGCGTTGGCCGGCTGCCCGCCCATGCAACAGGGCGGCGAAGGCGGCGAGGCCGGCGGCGGCGACATGCTGATGTCGATCCTGCCGCTCATTCTGATTTTCGTGGTGTTCTACTTCCTGCTGATTCGCCCGCAGCAGAGGAAGCAGAAGGCCCACCGCGAAATGCTGCAGAACGTGAACCGGGGCGACGACATCGTCACCAACGGCGGTCTGGTCGGAAACGTCGTCAAGGTCGGCCGCGGCGACAGCGTTCTCGTGGAGATCGCGCCCGATGTCAGGGTCAGGGTGATGCGCAACATGATCTCGCAGATCATGCCGCGCCATGAACAGTACGAGGAAGACGACGAGGACGAAGACGAAGAGGACGAGCGCGAGGACGAGACCCTCGAGGACGAGGTCGACGACGAAGACGAGGACGAGGACTACGAGGACCTCGACGAGGAAGACGAAGACGAGGAGGAAGAGGAGGAGGACGACAGGCGGAGAAGGCGCAGGCGCTGATCGGGCCGTTCCTCTCCCGTATAGCCGATGCTCCGTACCCGTCTCTGGCAAGTCGCTGTCGTCGCGGTGATCATCGCCGCGGCGATCGTCTTCGCCGTGCCCAACCTGTTCAGCCGCGTCTCGCTCGAGAGCTATCCCACGTGGCTGCCATCGAGCCAAGTCAACCTCGGCCTCGATCTCCAGGGCGGCTCCCACCTTCTGCTTGAGGTGCAGGTCGCCGACATCCTGCGCGAGCGGATCACGACCTTGGTCGATGACACGCGCGTGGAGCTCAGGCGCAACGGCATCAAGTACACCGGGCTGAAGGCGGCGCGGGACCGCGTCGTCTTCCAGCTCATCGACCCCGCCCAGATCGACGTGGCGGCCGAAGCGGTGGAGGACCTCGACCCCGAGGCCGAGATCGACAACGACTCCGGCGGCGCCTTCCAGATCGTGCTCACCGAGGAGGCGGTGGAGGGCCGGCGGCTGGCGGCGGTGAACCAGTCGATCGAGATCATCCGCCGCCGCATCGACGAGACCGGCGTGCGGGAGCCCACCATCCAGCGCCAGGGCGAGGACCGCATCCTGGTTCAGCTGCCCGGCGTGGACGATCCCGAGCGCATCAAGCGCTTGCTGGGCCGGACGGCGAAGCTCACCTTCCATCTGCTGGACGAGAACGTGACCGCGCAGGACCGGCGCTCAGGCCGCGTGCCGCTGGGCTCGCTGCGGCTTCCCAGCGACGAGGTGGGCGAGGACGGCGAAGAGACATTTTACATCATCCGCAAGCGAGTCATGGTGAGCGGCGATTCGCTGGTCGATGCAGCGACCACGCGCGACCAAACCGGGCAGTGGGCGGTGAGCTTCCGCTTCGATTCCACCGGGGCGCGGAAGTTCGGCGACGTGACCACCGAGAATGTCGGCAGGCCCTTCGCCATCGTGCTGGACGGCCGGGTCATCAGCGCGCCGGTGATCCGCGAGCCCATCGTGGGCGGCAACGGGCAGATCACCGGCAACTTCACCGTGGAGGAAGCCAACGACCTTTCGCTCCTGCTGCGCGCAGGTGCGCTGCCGGCGCCGATGAAGATTCTGGAGGAGCGCACGGTCGGGCCCGACCTCGGCGCCGATTCCATCGAGGCCGGCAAGATCGCCTGTATCATCGGGCTCGCGGCGGTGATCGTGTTCATGGTGCTCTACTACGGCCTGTTCGGCCTGGTCGCGGATCTCGCGCTGATCCTCAACCTGATCATCATGCTGGGCGTGCTGTCGCTGCTGCAGGCGACGCTGACGCTGCCCGGCATCGCCGGCATCGTGCTGACCATCGGCATGGCAGTGGACGCCAACGTGCTGATCTTCGAGCGAATACGGGAGGAGGCGAAAGCGGGCCGGGCGCCGTTCTCGGCCATGGAGGCCGGCTATCGCCGTGCCTTCACCACGATCATCGACTCCAACCTGACGACACTGATCGCCGCCATCATCCTCTTCATCATCGGCACCGGGCCGGTGAAGGGCTTCGCCGTCACGCTCGGAATCGGGATCGCCACCTCCATGTTCACCGCCATGCTGGTGAGCCGGATCATCCTGGTCGCCTGGCTGCGCCAGCGGCGGCCCGCAGCGCTGCCGCTTTAGGCCCGTATCATGTGGCGTTTCCGGCTCATCCCCGACAACACGAAGGTGCCGTTCCTGCGGCTGCGCCGCACCTTCTTCATCGTCTCCATCGTGCTGGCGGTGCTTTCGGTCGCGGTCCTGCTTGGCCGTGGGCTCAACTTCGGGATCGACTTTGCCGGTGGCATCCTGATCGAGGTGGGCACCGAGCGGGAGGCCGATATCGGGCAGATGCGGAGCGCGCTCACCGGCCTGGGCCTCGGCGAGATCGCGCTGCAGGAGTTCGGCTCGCCCAACGAGGTGCTGATCCGCATCGAGCGCCAGCCGGGCGATGCCGGCGCCCAGCAGGTCGCCGTCACCGCCGTGCGCGAGGCCTTGAGCGCGAACTACAGCGATACGTTGAGCTACCGCCGGGTCGAGACGGTGGGGCCGAAGGTCGGCGGCGAGCTGATCCAGGCCGGCATCATCGCGGTGGTGGTCTCGGTCTTCCTGATGCTGGTCTATATCTGGTTCCGGTTCGAGCTGCCCTTCGCCATCGGCGCGGTGATCGCGTTGCTTCATGACGTGCTGCTCTCGCTCGGAATCTTTGCGGCGCTCGGGCTGGAATTCAATTTGCCCATTGTCGCCGCGATTCTGCTCATCGTCGGCTATTCGATGAACGACACCGTGGTCGTGTACGACCGCGTGCGCGAGAATCTGCGCAAATACAAGACGCTGCCGCTTCTGGAACTGCTCAACAAGAGTGTCAACGAGACTCTCGCGCGCACCGTCATCACCTCGGCGACGACAATGCTCGCCCTGCTTGCCCTGCTCATCTTCGGCGGTGCCGTCATCCGCGATTTCAGCTTCGCGATGATCTGGGGCGTGATCGTCGGCACCTACTCGTCGATCTTCATTGCCGGCGCGCTCCTGCTCTACGTGCAGCCGCAGCGGGGTGGCCAAAAGAAGACCGTGGGTCAGGCCGAGCGAACCGCCGCCATCGACGACGATTCGCCGCCTGCACGGTTTGCAGCCGAGCCCGAGCCCGCGGCCGCCCTGCCGGAGCCGGAAGCGCCGGTGGCCAACGTGGCCGACATCGCCCGGGCCGCCGACGCGGCCGAGGCGGCCCTCGCCCAGGAGGGCGAGGAGGGGCCCGAGCCGGAGCCCGCTGGCTCCCGCAGGCAGCGCCGCGCGAGCTCCGCGCGGGAGCGCAAGCGCCGGCGACGCAAGCGCGGCAAGCGCTAAGAGCACACTGTGGATATCACGCCGCTCCTCCCCGAAGGCCGGCAGATCATCGAGAGCTACGGCGACGACGGCTTCAGGATTAGCGGCGAGCGTTATCCGGGCCCGGTCATCGTCTGGCCCGAGGGCGTGGTGCCGTGGGAGGTCTCGGGCATTGCGTCCGCCGCGATCGAGACCCTCGATGCGGTGTTCTCCGCCGAGCCGCCGATCGAGATTCTCCTGATCGGTAGCGGCGCCGCGTTCGAGATGGCTCCGACGGAGTTGCGCGCGGCGCTCGGCAAGCGCGGCCTCTCCGTCGAGAGCATGGACACCGGCGCCGCTTGCCGCACCTACAACGTGCTCATGGCTGAGGACCGACGCGTCGCCGCAGCCCTCATTCCCGCGCGGGGCGGCTGACCGCCCCGCCCCTCAGGGGGTCAGCTCAGCGGGATGTCGCTGCCTTCCTTCGAGGTCTGGTACACGGACGAGAGTTCGTCGTAGAGCGCGTGAAGGCCGCGAATCCTTTGCTGCAGGACTTCTTCGCCGCCGACCAGATCGTCGACGGACCGGCATCGCCAGAACGCGTTCTCGCGGGCGTAATCCCCGTTCTCGATGCGGAAGACCTCGCTCAGAATCCGCAGATCATGGGGGATGTTGAAGGCGTCGCGGGTGTCCACGTAGCCGAAGAGGTAGTGGAAGTTGTCGAACCCGGCCCAGGTGATCGCCGACAGGCACAGCGAGCAGGGCTCGTGGGTCGAGAGGAACAGGCAATCCTCGGGCGCAGGCTGCTCCGCCCCGGACAGCGCGAAGAACGCGTTGAGGGTCGAGATTTCGCCGTGGAACAGCGGGTTCTCGGTCTCGCGGTTGGTTGCGGCGATGACCAGCGACAGGTCCGACTTGCGCAGGATCGCGCCGCCGAACACCTTGTCGCCACGCGCAACGCCCGCCCGAGTCAGCGGAACGATGTCATGCTCGATCACATCCAGGAAGCGGTTGGCCAGCGCCCGATCCGAATGGGTCACGGCGAAGCTCTCGCCTCTGACGCCGCATAGCCCTCCAGCCGGCTGAGCAGGGCACGCTGCTCCTCCGCCGGCAGCCAGCTTGCCTCGAAGGCGTTGGCGGCGAGCCGGACGACCTGATCCCGGCTCAGATCGGCCTCCTCCTGGGTCGCGACCAGATTCTCGTAGATGTAACCCAGGAAGTACGCGGGATCGTCGGAGTTGACGGTCGCGCGCATGCCCTTCTCCAGCATGCGCCGAACCTCCAGGGCCTTGAGGCTGCCGGTGATGCACTTGTTGGAGATCGGGCAGACCGTGAGCGCCAAGCCCCTGCGCACGATCTCGTCGCAGAGCGCCTCGTCCTCCAGCGAATTGACGCCGTGGTCGATCCGGTCGACCCCGATGTCGTCGAGGGTCTGCCAGAGGTGCAGGGTCGAGTTCTCCTGATCCACGTCGCAGTGCATGGTGAGCCGGTAGCCCTCGGCGCGCGCCCGGGCGAACACCTCCTTGAACTTCACCGGCGGATTGCCCTTCTCGTCGGAGTCGAGACCCACGCCGACGATCCAGTCCCTGTATGGCAGGGATTGTTCCAGCGTCGCCATTGCGGATTCGGCGCTCATGTCCCGCAGGAAGCACATGATGAGCTGGGTGCGGATGCCGAGCCTTCCCTGCGCATCCTCCTGCGCCCGGCGAATGCCGCGAATCACGGTGTCGTACGCGATGCCGCGCGATGTGTGGGCCTGGGGGTCGAAGAACATCTCGGCATAGATCACGCCCTGGGAGTGCGCCTTGGTCAGGTAGGCGGTCGCCAGATCGTAGAAGTCTTGCTCGGTCACCAGGACGCCCATGCCCTCGTAGTACATCTTGAGGAACGACGGCAGATCGTCGAAGTCGTAAGCGGCCCGCATCTCCTCGACCGATGCGTAAGGCAGCTCGATGCCGTTGCGGCGGGCGAGGTCGAACTTCAGCTCCGGCTCGAGCGTCCCCTCCACGTGGACGTGCAACTCGGCCTTCGGCATGTCTTCGATGAAGCGTCTCATGTCCGTCATGACGTCAAGCCCATGGTTCGGCGGTGAACGATTGATCTCTCGGATACCCGACAATTCAATACGTTGCCACAGCGATCTGCGCCCAGCCAGCGCGCCCAACGACCGACCGAGCCGCGAATTGGCGCCGGCAATTGCAACCGCCCGTTCACGCACTATGCTAGAGGCTTGCGATTCGGAATTGCAGGGGGGCACAAGAAATGACCAACCCGCTGACATCGCTTGGCAAGACCGTGATCATGGGGGTCGCTATGACCGTGATCATCGTCGCGATTCTCTACGGCATAAGCTGACCGAGGGGGCGAGGCGATGGACATTCCATTGGTCGACTACCATTGGTGGACATTCTTCTTCCGCTGGACCCACGTGCTCGCGGGCGTGATGTGGATCGGGCTGCTCTGGTACTTCAACTTCGTCCAGATCCCGAACATGCCGAAGATCCCGGACGACCAAAAACCCGCGATCGGCAAGGTGATCGCGCCGGCGGCGCTCTTCTGGTTCCGCTGGGCGGCGCTCGCCACGGTGGCGACCGGCATCGTGCTCGCGCTGATGAACGAGTATTTCTCGGATGCCATCACCTTCGGCATCCTCGGCGCGGCCACCGACGGGCACGTGCTGAGACACACCGCGATCGGCATCGGCATGTGGCTCGGCATCATCATGATGCTGAACGTCTGGCTCATCATCTGGCCAAACCAGAAGCGAGCGCTCGGAATCGTGGAGGTCGAGGCCGACCGCAAGGCGCGATCGGCGCGCTACGCCATGCTGGCGTCGCGCACCAACACGATGCTCTCGATCCCGATGCTCTACTCCATGGTCTCGGCGCAGAACGTCTACTGACGCGATAGCGCACACGCACCCGCCCGGCCGCCGCATCATTCGGCGCCGGGCGGGGCCGTTTCCCCGGATCAGACGGCGGCGAGCGCCCGCAGGGCGTGCTGCGCCGCGGTGACTCCCGAACGCACCGCTCCCTCGATGGTGGCGGGCAGCCCGGTCGCGGTCCAGTCGCCGGCGAGAAAGAGATTGCGAAAGCGGGTCTCGGCCGGCGGGCGCAGCAGCATGGCAGAGGGGATCTGGGCGAAGGTCGCGCGCTTCTCCTTCACGATGCGAACGGCGGGCGTGACGGGAGGGTGGTAATCCAAGGCCTGGGAAACGTCGGACCAGAGCAGTTCCGCAATCTCTGCCGCGGGGCGCTCCGCCAGCGCGCCCGCCGCGCTCACGGTGACCGAGGCAATATCGCCACGAGCGAAGATCCACTGCGCCGTGCCGCCCACGACGCCGAGGATCGCGCTGCCGCCCGGCATCGGCACTGGGCGGTCGAGGCGGAAGTGCGCGTTGACGATGGGCCGGGCCTCCAGCGGCGCCGGAATCTCGGGCAGGAGCTGGGTGCAGACCTGCGGCGTCACCGCGAGCACGGCGACATCGCCCGGTCCGAACGCCGCCGCGTCGCCGTCGCCATTGCCGGCGAAATCAAAGGCCGTGATCGCGCGCCCGTCGTGCTGGATGGCACGGAGCCGGCGGTTGTAGCGCAGCTGGCCGCCGCCCCGCTCCACGTAGCGCACGCCCGGCTCCACCAGATCGGGGCCGAGGCCCTCGCGGGCGAGATAGGCGCGGCAGGCCGCCTCGCCCTGGCCGAAGGTAAGCCGCAGCACCGGCCAGAGCAGGCGCGCGGATGCTTCCTCCACCGAGGCGTTGAGCACCGCCACGGTGAGCGGCTCCCACAGCCGCTCCAGCAGCGGCCCCGTGCCGCGCAGCCGCTCTGCGGCGGTGTCGCCGTCGCGCGCGCGGGCGAGCGCGAGGCCCGCCAGATAGTGGCGCGCGCGGCTGCCCGGTACGCGGCGCCCCGGCGCCATGATCCACCAGGGTACGGGCCCGGCATTGGGGCGCACGGTCCAGCGCTCGCCCGAGCGAAGATCGACGAAGGGGAAGGCCGCGCGCTCCTGCCCCACCAGGTCGTCGCGGGCGCCGATGGTCTCCAGGTACGCGAACACGGCGGGATTGGCGCCCAGGATCAGGTGGTTGCCATTGTCGATGGTCCGGTCCAGGGTGGCATCGTGGAACGAACGGCAGCGGCCGCCTGCGTGCGCCGCCGCCTCCCAAAGGACGACGCGCTGCCTCGCCTTCACCAGCTCCACGGCGCAGGAAAGCCCCGCCATGCCGGCGCCGATCACG
This sequence comes from Alphaproteobacteria bacterium, assembly GCA_022826665.1. Lineage (GTDB taxonomy): Bacteria > Pseudomonadota > Alphaproteobacteria > UBA828 > UBA828 > WTGU01. Next base: position 61,903 of record JAJDUK010000105.1, read on the forward strand.
TGAACGGTCGCCATGCTCCCTCGCATCCCTCCGGCGCGTCCATGTACAGGGGAGGGGAGGCGCCTGGCAAACGCGCGGTGGGGCGGGGAAGGCCTGAGTGACGCCCGCGCTCTCGTCCGTCGGCGCGCTCGCGCGGGCTGCCGACTACGACCGCTACCTCTCTGCCGTGTTCGCACCCGCCAGCCGGCGCGAGGCACTGTTCGCGCTGATCGCCTTCAACCACGAGATTGCGCGCATCCCCGAGGCGGTGAGCGAGCCCATGCTGGGCCGCATCCGGCTGCAATGGTGGCGCGAGGTGCTCGACGCAGCCTATGCGGGCGAGCCCACCCGGCGCCACGAGGTGGCGGTTCCGCTGGCAGACGCGATCCGTGCGTGCGGTCTCGACCGCGCCCCGTTCGACGCGTTGCTGGAGGCGCGGGAGGCCGACCTGGAAGAAGGCGGTGCGGCCGATCTTGCGGCGCTGGAGCGCTACGCCGCGGGCACGGGGGGAGCGCTGACGGAACTCATGGTGCGGACCACGGGTGCGGATTCCGGCCCGGCGCTGGAGGCCGGGAGGCAGGTCGGCACCGCCTGGGCGCTGATCGGCACCCTCCGCGCCGCGCCCCACGCGGCCGCGCAAGGCCGGGTCACACTGCCGGCCGACCTGCTCGCCGGCGCTGGGATCACGGCCGAGGATGTGCGGGCGGGCCGGGGGTTCGAGCGCTTCGCCGCCGTCGCCGAGCCGGTGGCCGGCCGCGCCGCCGATCTGCTCACTGCGGCACGGCAGGCCCGGAGCGCTGTGCCCCGGCAGGGCCGCGGCGTTCTGCTGATCGCCCGCCTCGCCGATCTCTATCGTGCGCGTCTGCGCCGCGCCGCATGGGACCCGCGCGATCCCCGTATCTCCGTCGGTCCGCTCCGCAAGCAAGCGGCGATGCTGGCGGGCGCGCTGTCGGGCCGTTACTGACGCCTTTGCTCAGGCTGCCGCGGCGCGGCCCTCGCCCAGCCAGCGGCCGAGACCAGCCCGTGCGCGCTCCACCATCGCGGCCTTGCGTGCGCGCTTGGGCACGCGGCCCGCGAGCGGCGGGAACAGGCCGAAGTTGACGTTCATCGGCTGGAAGGTCCCGCTCGCGCCCAGGTGTCCGCCGGTGATGTGGCTCAGCAGCGCACCGAACGCAGTGGTCGGCGGCGGGGGCGGGGCGGTGACGCCCGCAACCTCCGCCGCGGCGAAGCGCCCGGCGAGCAGGCCGATAGCCGCGCTCTCGACATACCCCTCGACGCCGGTGATCTGGCCCGCGAAGCGCACGTGCGGCGCGCGGCGCAGGCGAAGCTCAGCATCCAGCAGGACCGGGCTGTTGATGAAGGTGTTCCGGTGAATGCCACCGAGGCGGGCGAAGCCGGCCTGCTCCAGCCCCGGAATCAGGCGGAACACCCGCTTCTGCGCGCCGTGCGTGAGCTTGGTCTGGAAGCCCACCATGTTGAAGAGGGTGCCGAGCGCGTTGTCCTGGCGGAGCTGCACCACCGCATGAGGGCGGGCGCCGGTGGCGGGGTCGGTGAGGCCCACGGGCTTCATGGGGCCGAAGCGGAGCGTGTCGCGCCCGCGCGCGGCCATCACCTCGATGGGCAGGCAGCCCTCGAAGTAGGGCGTGTCGCGCTCCCAGTCCCGGAAGGGGATCGTGTCGGCGGCGAGCAGGGCGTCGATGAAGGCCTCGTAGCGCTCGCGGTCCAGCGGGCAGTTGATGTAGGCGGCGCGGTCGCCGCCGGGCCCGGCCTTGTCGTAGCGGGACTGGAACCAGGCCCGGTCGAAGTCGATGCTCTCGCGGTGGACGATGGGCGCGAGCGCGTCGAAGAAGGCGAGGTGCTCTTCGCCGGTGGCGTCCAGGATCGCCTGGCTGAGCCCCGGCGCGGTGAGGGGGCCGGTGGCGACGATGGCCGGGCCTTCCGCCGCATCCGGCAGGCCGGGGGCCTCCGCGCGGCAAACCCGGATGGCGGGCTCGTCCTCGATCGCCCGCTGCACCGCATCGGCGAAGCCCGTGCGATCCACCGCCAGCGCCTGGCCGGCCGGCACCTTGTGGCGGTCGGCGGCGGCCATGACCAGCGAGTCCGCGCGCCGCATCTCCTCGTGCAGGAGGCCCACGGCGTTGCGTTCGGCATCGTCGGAGCGGAAGGAGTTGGAGCAGACCAGCTCCGCGAGCCGGTCGGTGACGTGCGCCTCGGTGGCGCGCACCGGGCGCATCTCCCAGAGCTCGACCGCCACACCCCGGCGCGCGATCTGCCACGCCGCCTCGCAGCCGGCGAGGCCGCCGCCGACGATGCGGATTCGCTGGTCCACCCTTGTGTGCTCCGCGTTCCGGCGCCGGGCTCAGGCCACCTTGCGCCGGGTGCGCCGGGGGCGGCGCGCTCCGTGATGCGCCTGGCGGGCCAGCGCGGGGCCGAGGGCGCGGCGCAGGAACTGCCCGGTGTAGCTCTCGTCCACCGCTGCGACCTCGTCGGGCGTGCCGGCCGCGACCACGCGCCCGCCGCCGTCGCCGCCCTCGGGCCCGAGATCGACGATCCAGTCGGCGGTCTTGATCACCTCGAGGTTGTGCTCGATCACCACCACGGTGTTGCCGCTCTCCACCAGCGCGTGCAGCACCTCCAGCAGCTTGCGCACGTCGTGGAAGTGGAGGCCCGTTGTGGGCTCGTCAAGGATGTAAAGGGTGCGCCCTGTGGCGCGTCGCGACAACTCCTTGGCGAGCTTGACCCGCTGCGCCTCCCCGCCCGAGAGCGTAGTCGCCTGCTGGCCCACCTGGATGTAGCCGAGGCCGACGCGCTGCAGGGTTTCGAGCTTGTTGCGGATCGCGGGCACCGCCTTGAAGAAGGCCGCAGCGTCGTCCACCGTCATCGCCAGCACGTCCGCGATGGACTGATTGCGGTACAGGATCTCCAGGGTCTCGCGGTTGTAGCGCCGGCCCTTGCACTCCTCGCACTGGACGTAGATGTCCGGCAGGAAGTGCATCTCGATCTTGATCAGGCCGTCGCCCTGGCAGGCCTCGCAGCGCCCGCCCTTGACGTTGAAGGAGAAGCGCCCCGGCTTGTAGCCGCGCGCCTTGGCCTCCGGCAGCCCGGCGTACCATTCGCGTATCGGGCCGAAGGCGCCGGTGTAGGTGGCCGGGTTCGAGCGCGGCGTGCGGCCGATGGGCGACTGGTCGATGTCCACCACCTTGTCGAGGAACTCGAGCCCGTCGACGCCGTCGTGGGCACCGGGCTGGACACGGGCTGCGAACATGCGTCGTGCGGCGGCGCGGTAGAGCGTGTCGACCACCAGCGTGGACTTGCCGCTGCCCGAGACGCCGGTGACGCAGGTGAAGGTGCCGAGGCGGAAGCTGACGTCGATGGATGCGAGGTTGTTCGCCCGCGCGCCCCGCACCGTGACCCGCTGCCCCTCCTTGCCGGGCCGCGTGGCCTCCGGCACCGGGATCGCCTCCTCCCCACTTAGGTACTGACCGGTCAGGCTCTCCCGGCTCGCGATGATGGCGGGGGGCTCGCCTTCGGCCACGATCTCTCCGCCGTGGACTCCGGCGCCAGGCCCCATGTCCACGACATAGTCGGCGCTGCGGATCGCGTCCTCATCGTGCTCGACCACGAGCACGGTGTTGCCGAGGTCGCGCAGGTTGCGCAGCGTGCCGAGCAGGCGCGCGTTGTCGCGCTGGTGCAGGCCGATGGAGGGCTCGTCGAGCACGTAGAGCACGCCGGTGAGCCCCGAGCCGATCTGCGAGGCGAGGCGGATGCGCTGGCTCTCGCCGCCGGAGAGCGTGCCGGCGGTGCGCGAGAGCGTGAGGTATTCGAGGCCGACGTCCACCAGGAACTGCAGGCGCTCGTTGATCTCCTTCAGGATGCGCCGGGCGATCTCGCGCTGCTTTGGAGTCAGGCTGTCGTCGAGAGCCGCGAACCAGCGCGCGGCTTCGGCGATCGAGAATTGCGTGACGTCGCCGATGTGCAGGTTGCCCACCCTGACGCACAGCGCCTCCGGCTTCAGCCGATGGCCGCTGCAGCTCTCGCACGCGGCGGTGCTCTGGAACTTGCCGAGCTCGTCGCGCAGCCAGGCGCTGTCGGATTCGCGCCAGCGCCGGTCCAGGTTGGGCACCACGCCCTCGAAGGGCTTGGTGGTGCTGTACTGCCGGATGCCGTCGTCGTAAGTGAAGGTGATCCGCTCCTTGCCGGAGCCGTGGACGATCGTCTGCCGCACCTTCACGGGCAGATCGCTCCAGGGCGCGGTCATGCGCGCGCCGTAGTGCTCGGCGATGCATTCCAGGGTCTGCCGGTAGTAGGGCGAGGACGACCCCGCCCAGGGGGCGACGGCACCCTGGGCCAGGCTGAGGCGCTGGTCCGGCACCACGAGCTCGGCGTCGAAATAGAGCCGGATGCCGAGGCCGTCGCAGCTCGGGCAGGCGCCGAAGGGGTTGTTGAAGGAGAAGAGGCGGGGCTCGATCTCCTCGATGGTGAAGCCCGAGACCGGGCAGGCGAACTTGGCCGAGAAGGTCGTCCGCTCGCCGGTGTCAGCATCCTCGGCGACCACCAGCCCGTCGGTGAGCCCGAGCCCGGTCTCCACGCTGTCGGCGAGGCGGGTGCCGAGCGTCGGCGAGACCACGACGCGGTCCACCACCACCTCGATGTCGTGCTTGCGCTTCTTGTCCAGCGCCGGTGCTGCGTCGATGTCGTAAGTTTCGCCGTCGATCTTGACCCTGGTGAAGCCGCGCTTGAGCAGCTCGGCAAGGTCCTTCCGGTACTCGCCCTTGCGGCCGCGGATCACCGGCGCGAGCAGGTAGAGCCGGGTGCCCTCGGGCATCGCCAGGATGCGGTCCACCATCTGGCTCACGGTCTGGCTCTCGATGGGGAGGCCGGTCGCGGGTGAATACGGCACGCCAATTCGTGCGAAGAGCAGGCGCAGGTAGTCGTGGATTTCGGTCACCGTGCCCACGGTGGAGCGCGGGTTGCGCGACGTGGTCTTCTGCTCGATAGAGATCGCCGGCGAGAGCCCGTCGATGGATTCCACGTCTGGCTTCTGCATCAGCTCCAGGAACTGGCGCGCGTAGGCCGAGAGGCTCTCGACGTAGCGCCGTTGGCCCTCAGCATAGATCGTGTCGAAGGCGAGCGAGGACTTGCCCGAGCCCGACAGCCCGGTGACGACGATCAGGCGGTCGCGGGGCAGGTCGACGTCGACGCCCTTCAGATTGTGCTCACGGGCGCCGCGAACGCTGATGGTCTTGGCCATGGGCGCGGACGAAACGGTTCGGGGATCGACTCTGGAATATAGGAGCTTCGCCCGGCGAAGGCGAGAGCCGCCGGTATGCGTAGTCGGCATACGGGGGCCGGTTTGAGGCGGCTCCGGCAATGGGCTAAGACTGGCGGCCGGAGCCTGTTAGCACAGAGGAGGTTGAGTTATGGCGGGGAGCGTCAACAAGGTCATTCTGGTCGGCAACCTGGGACGCGACCCGGAAACCCGTCAGACCCAAGACGGCAGGCCCATCGTCAACTTTACGCTCGCCACCAACGAAACCTGGAAGGACCGCCAGACCGGCGAGCGCCGCGAGCGTGTCGAGTGGCATCGCGTCGTCATCTTCAACGAGCACCTCGCCGACATTGCCCAGCGCTACCTGCACAAGGGCTCCAAGGTCTATCTCGAAGGCCAGCTGCAGACCCGCAAGTGGACCGATCAGTCGGGGCAGGAGCGCTACACCACCGAAGTGGTGCTGGGCCGCTTCCGGGGCGAGCTCACGATGCTGGACAGCCGCGCCGATAGCGGCGGCGGCGGTCGCGACTACGGCGGCGAGCCGGCCGGCGCCCCAGCCACGGCCCGCGACAGCGGCCCATCATCCACCGACCTGGATGACGATATTCCGTTCTAATTGCATGAAGAATCCCGCCCGCCGACGTTGTGAATCAAGGGTGTTTCCTGTAGCCTGCGAGGCATGAGGATCGAGTCGCGACGCGCGGCCTAATTCCTTGTCCCTCAATAATCTTTTCGGTCATTGGTGACAGAGCTACCGCCCTCCGCGCCATCTCGGGAGCCGCCCGACGGCGGCGCGCCCCTGACGCCCCCCGTCGCTATCGAGGAGGAGATGAAACGCTCCTACCTCGACTACGCGATGAGCGTGATCGTCAGTCGCGCGCTGCCCGACGTGCGCGACGGGCTAAAACCGGTGCATCGCCGCATTCTCTATTCGATGCACGAGAACGGCTACGACTGGAACAAGCCCTACCGCAAGTCGGCCCGCGTGGTCGGCGACGTCATGGGCAAGTACCACCCCCACGGCGACGCCGCGATCTACGACGCCATGGTGCGCATGGCGCAGGATTTCTCCATGCGCCTGCCGTTGCTGGACGGCCAGGGCAACTACGGCTCGATGGACGGCGACCCGCCGGCGGCGATGCGCTACACCGAGGTGCGCCTGGGTAAGCCCGCGCATGCGCTGCTCACAGACATCGACAAGGAGACGGTCGACTTCCAGGCGAACTACGATGAGTCGGCGCACGAGCCCGTGGTGCTGCCGGCGGCCTTCCCCAACCTTCTGGTCAACGGGGCGGGCGGCATCGCGGTCGGCATGGCGACCAACATCCCGCCGCACAATCTGGGCGAGGTCGTCGACGCCGCCTGCGCCTATCTCGACGACCCGGAGATCACCATCGATGCCCTGATGGAGCATGTGCCGGGGCCGGACTTCCCCACCGGCGCCATGATCATCGGCGCCGCCGGCATCCGACAGGCCTATCACTTTGGCCGCGGCTCCGTGGTCATGCGTGGTCGCACGACGATCGAGCAGGCCGGCAAGGACCGCGAGGCGATCATCGTCACCGAGATCCCCTACCAGGTGAACAAGGCGCGCATGATCGAGCGCATCGCCGGCCTCGTGAACGAGCGCCGCATCGAGGGGATCGCCGACCTCCGCGACGAATCGGACCGCGACGGCGTGCGTGTCGTCATCGAGCTCAAGCGCAGCGCAATGGCCGAGGTGGTGCTCAACCAGCTCTACCGCTATTCGCCGCTGCAGACGAGCTTCGGCGTGAACATGCTGGCCCTGCGTGCCGGCCGTCCGGAGCTGCTGACGCTCAAGGACATCGTCGCGGCGTTCATCGAGTTCCGCGAGGAGGTCGTCACCCGGCGCACCGCCTACCAACTCGCCCAAGCGCGAACGCGGGCCCACGCGCTCGCGGGCCTTGCCATCGCCGTCGCCAACATCGACGAGATCATCGTGCTCATTCGCAAGGCGAAGGACCCCGCCGAGGCCCGTGCGGCGCTCACCGGCCGGGACTGGCCGGTGAAGGACGCGGGCCCCCTGATCGCGCTGATCGCCGATCCCCGCCAGGGGGTGACGGAGGCGGACACCTGCCGGCTCACCGACGAGCAGGCGCGGGCGATCCTGGAGCTGCGCCTGCAGCGGCTCACCGCCATGGAGCGCGACAAGATCGCGGACGAGCTCGCCGGCATCGTCGAACAGATCAAGGACTACATCGACATCCTGCAGAACCGGGAGCGTCTGCGCTCGGTCCTGCGCGACGAGCTGGTCGCCACGCGCGAAAAATTCGCCGACGTGCGGCGGACTGAGCTGGGCGAAGCCGAGTTCGAGCACGATGTCGAGGACCTGATCCAGCGCGAGGAAATGGTGGTCACGCTCAGCCACCGCGGCTACGTCAAGCGGGTGCCGCTTTCGACCTATCGGGCCCAGCGACGCGGCGGAAAGGGCCGCGCCGGCATGAGCACCCGCGACGAGGACTTCGTCTCGCAGGTCTTCGTGGTCAACACCCACACACCGGTGCTGTTCTTCTCCACCGCCGGCAAGGTCTACAAGCTCAAGGTCTATCGTCTGCCCCAGGCCGCGCCGCAGGCGCGCGGCAAGGCGCTGGTCAACCTGCTGCCGCTGGCGAAAGGCGAGACCATCTCGACCATCCTGCCGATGCCGGAAGACGAGGACGAGTGGGCGAGCCTCCAGCTCATGTTTGCGACCGCCGCAGCCTCCGTCAGGCGCAACAGCGCGAGCGACTTCGTGAACGTGCCGTCCGCCGGCAAGATCGCCATGAAGCTCGGCGACGAGGATCGCATCATCGGCGTGCAGACCTGCTCCGACGGCGATGATGTGTTCCTCGCCGCCCGCGGCGGCAAGTGCACCCGCTTCGCTGCCGCCGACGTTCGCCTGTTCCGGGGGCGCAGCTCGTCCGGCGTGCGCGGCATGGACCTTGCCGAGGGCGACCGGGTGATCTCCATGAGCGTGCTCGCACACGTCGATCTCGACGCGGCCGAGCGGGACGCCTATTTCAGACGCGCGCGCGAGGGAGAGGCGCTCAAGCTCACGAAAGAGCGCCGCGCAGAACTCGCCATCCAGGAGCAGTTCCTCCTCACGGTCCGCAGCGATGGTTTCGGCAAGCGCACCTCCAGCCACGACTATCGCCTGACCCGGCGCGGCGGCAAGGGTATCATCAACACCGCAATCGGCGCCGGCGAGACCGAGGTGGTCGCCGCCTTCCCTGTGGCTGACCAGGACGAAATCATGCTTGTGACCGACGGCGGTCAGCTGATCCGTTGCCCGGTGAAGGGCATCAGGAAGGCGGGCAGGGACACACGCGGCGTGACCATCTTCCGCCTGGGCAAGGGCGAGCGGGTGGTGTCGGCGGCACGGCTTGCCGACGTGAACGGCAACGGCGCGGCGAGCGAGGCGGCAACGAACGCGGGGGCGGCACAGGATGGCTGAGCGGGTCGGCCTCTATCCCGGAACCTTCGACCCGATCACCACGGGCCATCAGGACATCATCAGGCGCGCGCTCCGGGTGGTCGACAGGCTGGTGGTGGCGGTCGCCGTCAACGCGGGCAAGAACCCGCTGTTCGACGTGGACGAGCGGGTTGGGCTCACCGCGCAGGACCTCGCAGCGCTCGGGCTCAAGCCGCCGCAGCTGGAAGTGCGCAGCTTCGACAGCCTGCTTATGCATTTCGTCCACGAGGTGAACGCCACGGTGATCGTGCGCGGGCTCCGGGCCGTTTCCGACTTCGAGTACGAGTTCCAGATGGCGGGCATGAACGCCCGGCTCGACCAGGGTGTCGAGACCGTGTTCCTGATGGCCTCGGAGCGACACCACTTCATCTCCTCGAAGCTGGTCAAGGAGATCGCCTCCCTCGGCGGCGACGTGTCGAGCTTCGTCTCGCCGCTCATCGCCCAACGTCTCGCCGAGCGGTTCGGGACGCCGCCTCCCTGAGGCCGGCGGCGCCGGCGGCCATCGGTGCGGGTCGACGTCTTCGATTTCGACCTTCCGCGCGAGGCGATCGCGACGCGCCCCGCGCGTCCGCGCGATTCCGCCCGCCTTCTGGACCTGACCGCCGGCCTCGCTCACCGCAGCATCGCAGACCTCCCGGCCCTGCTGCGGCCGGGCGACATGATGGTCTTCAACGACACGCGGGTGATCCCGGCGCGCCTTGCGGGCATGAGGGGCGAGGCGCGGGTCGAGCTCACCCTGCACCGGCGCTTGGGCGACGACCGCTGGTTGGCGTTCGCCAAGCCCGCGCGGCGGCTCCGGCCGGGCGACACGGTGCGCTTCGCTGAAGAGTTCTCGGCTGCGGTCGAAGCGCGGGACGGACCAGAGGTGAGCTTGGTCTTCGACCGAGGCGGGGCGGCGCTTGCCGAGACGCTGCAACGCCACGGCGCCATGCCGCTGCCGCCCTATCTCCGCCGCCCCGCAGACGTGCGCGACCGCGATGACTACCAGACCGTGTTCGCGCGGTGCGAGGGCGCCGTCGCCGCGCCGACGGCGGGCCTGCATTTCACCGAGCGCCTGCTGCAGGCCATCGATGCGCGCGGCATCGCGAGGCGTTTCGTCACCCTTCACGTCGGTGCCGGCACGTTTCTACCGGTCTCGGTCGAGGACACCGCCGATCACCTGCTGCACAGCGAGGCCTGCGTGCTCACGCCCGACACGGCCGCCGCCATCAACCGCTGCCGCGCGGCTGGCGGGCGCATCGTCGCGGTGGGCACCACCGTCGTGCGACTGTTGGAGAGCGCGGCCCAGCCCAACGGCACCGTCGAGGCGTTCACCGGCGAAGTCGACCTCTTCATCGAGCCGGGCTATCGCTTCAAGGTCGTCGACCTGATGCTGACCAACTTCCACTTGCCGCGCTCCACTCTCTTCATGCTGGTCTGCGCCTTCGCCGGCACCGAGCGAATGACGGCAGCCTACGCGGAGGCGCTCGCGGCGGGGTATCGCTTTTACTCCTACGGCGACGCCTGCCTGCTCACGCGCGGGGAGACAGCGTGAGCCTCGGCTTCACCGTCGAGGCGACCGACGGCCGTGCCCGGCTCGGCCGGCTGGAGACGGCACACGGGCCCGTACACACGCCTGCCTTCATGCCGGTGGGGACCCAGGCGGCGGTCAAGGGGCTCACGGTCGATACGGTGCGTGCGAGCGGGGCCGAGATCGTTCTCGGCAACACCTATCACCTGATGATCCGCCCCGGCGCAGAGCGTATCGCCCGCCTTGGCGGCCTGCACGAATTCATGAACTGGCCGGGGCCCATCCTTACTGATTCGGGCGGCTTCCAGGTGATGTCGCTCGCCCAGCTCCGCACCGTGCAGGAGGACGGCGTGGTGTTCCGCGCACACACCGACGGCTCCCGCCATCATCTGACTCCGGCGGGCGCCGTGAAAATACAGCACGCTCTGGACAGCGATATCACCATGGTGCTGGACGAGTGCACGCCCTATCCGGCGAGCGAGGACGAAGCTGCTGAGTCGATGCGCCGCTCCATGCGCTGGGCCGCGCGCTGCAAGGAGGCGTTCGTGCAGAGGCCAGGCTACGGGCTCTTCGGCATCGTGCAGGGCAGCGTCTTCCCGGCACTGCGGACGGAATCGGCGGCGGCGCTGACGGAGATCGGCTTCGACGGCTACGCCGTGGGCGGGCTCGCGGTGGGCGAAGGGCAGGCCCAAATGCTGGCGGTGCTCGACGGGCTCGAGGGCGCGTTGCCGGCGGAGCGGCCGCGCTACCTGATGGGAGTGGGCACGCCGGATGACATCGTGAAGGCGGTCTGCCGCGGGATCGATATGTTCGACTGCGTGCTGCCCACCCGCTCGGGTCGTACCGCGCGCGCCTACACCGCGAGCGGCACCCTCAACATGCGGAACGCCCGCCACGCCGAGGACTCGTCGCCGGTCGATGCCGCTTGCGACTGCCCGACTTGCGCGGATTACAGCCGGGCCTACGTCCACCACCTGTTCCGCACCGGCGAAATGCTCGGCCCCATCCTGCTGAGCCAGCACAACCTCTACGTCTATCAGCGGCTGATGGCCGACCTGCGCGCCGCGATCGGTGAGGGTCGCCTCGATGTCTTCGCAGCGGCGCAGGGAGGAGACGGGGACGCCGAGGGAGACGACTGACCGGAGAGGTCAGTCGCCGAAGCTCTTGACTCGCTCGGCGGTCTCGGGGTCGAGGAAGCGCCGCACGGTCGCCTCGGTCTCCAGCGCCAACGCGCCCTCGATATCGAAGCCGCCCGCCCGGTTGAGTACCCGCTTGAGCTCGCACACCGCTCCTTGAGGCAGGGCGGCGATGCGCGCGGCCGTCTCGTGCGCCGTCTCGAACACCTGATCGTCCGGCACCACGCGCCAGGCGAGGCCCATCTCGTGCGCTTCCGCGGCGCTGAAGGTTTCGCCGAGCAGCAGCAGTTCGCGGGTCTTCGCCAGCCCCACGATGCGCGGCAGGATCGCCGTCACGCCGCCGGTCGGGAACATGCCCCACTTGATCTCGGGGAAGAAACATTTGGTGCCTTCGCCGAAGACGGCGAGATCGCAGTTGATCGCCCATTCCAGCCCGCCGCCCACCGCCCAGCCATGAATGGCGCCGACCACCACCTTGTCGCCCAGAACCAAGCGGCGCGAAACCGCCTGGATCGCCTCGATGAAGGCCCGCGTCTCCGCCTCGCCGGCGGTCTGGTTCTCGATGTCCTTGAGGTCATCGCCGGAGCAGAAGGCACGCCCTGCGCCGCGCAGGACCAGCGCGCCCACCCCATCGTCGGCAAGCACGTCGTCCAGTGCCGCGCAGAGATCGGTGAGCAGCGTGGCGTTGAGCGCGTTGAGCCGCTCCGGCCGGTTGAGCGTGAGTGTGGCGACGCCCGCCGTCACGCCGGTGAGGACGGTACCCGCCATCTTCAATTCTCCCTGATCAGTCGCTGCGTCTTGCCGCCGGTGCGCGGCAGCGAGCCGGGCGGCAGCAGGGTCACGTTGGCCGAGGTGCGAAGCGTGGCCTTGATTGCCTCTTCCGCGCGCGCAGCCAGCGCTTCCGAGGCCTCGGCGCCTTCCGCCATTTCGGCATCCACCGGCAGCCGGTCGTAGGGTCCGTTCCCCTTGAGGCGGATTCGGAACTCACCCGAGAGCGCGTCGAACCCGGCGATCACGCCGCCGACGGCGGTCGGGAAGATGTTGACGCCGCGCACCACCACCATGTCGTCGCTGCGGCCAAGCACCCGGAAGCGCGGCGTCAAGCGGCCACACGTACAGCGCCCCATGCCAGTGACCACGATCACGTCGTTGGTGCGAAAGCGCACCAGCGGTTGCGCCTCGCGCTTCAGGTGCGTCAACACCAGCTCGCCGCTTGCGCCCTCCCGCCACGCCACCGGATCGCCGCTCTCCGGCTCGATCAGCTCCGGGTACAGCACGTCCTCGCCCAGGAAGTGCAGGTCGTTGCTGGCCCAGCACTGGCTCGCGAAATTGCTGAACACGTCCGAGACGCCGTAGTTGGCGTTGCGCGCGGTAAAGCCCCAGACGTTCTCCAGACGCCCGCGGAAGTTCGGGTCGTCCAGGCCCGCCTCGCCGCCGAAGAGGCCGAGCGTGAGCCCCAGGTCGCGCGGCGCGAGGCCGGGGAAGTGTTCCGCGATCGTCCGCTCCAGGGCGGCAGGGTAGGAGGGCGTGCAGTGGATCACACGGACCTTGAGGTCGAGGATCGTGCGTATCAGGAGCTGGCTCTCGCCCGCGCCGAAGGGAATCACCGTCGCGCCTGCGGCTTCGAGGGAGAGATGGTCGCTCACGCCGCCCATCCACATCCGGTAGTTGAGGCAGTGGACGGTGAGCGTGCCGGTGGTGAGCCCGGCGGCCTGGAAGCAGCGCGCGCCGATCGCGGCCGTCTGCGCCACGTCGGCCTCCGTCTGGGCGATGTTCATGGCCTGGCCCGTGGTGCCGGAGGTGCGATGCAGGCGGATGACGAACTCACGCACGGCCGCGAGGTAATCACCGAAGGGCGGATGCGCCGCCTGGGATTCGCGCAGCATCGCCTTGTCGCAGAGGGGGAGTGCGGGCAGGTCCTCTAGCCGCTCTGGCACGTGCCGGCCGGCCCACAGCCGGGCGAAGAAAGGCGATTGGCGAACGACGTAGGCCCGCTGGTCCTGCCACCGCTCTTGCTGGAGCGCGGCAATGTCCTCAGGCAGCCGAAGCGCCTCGCTTGCAGGGCTCATGCGTCGCGCCCCCGCCCACTTGCGGCCCCGTCCGCGACCGGCTCAGGCGATTTCGGCTTGCGCCTCGTCGACCAGCGGGTGGGACAGGCGGGAAATCATCTCCCGCGGGCAGATCTGCCAGAAGTTGCCGATCTCCAGGGTCCAGTCGGCGAGCAGGCGTTCGCTGTAGCGCGAGCGGGTCTCGGCGTGATGCTCCTCGACCAGGGCGCGGCACTCGCGTTCCCAGTAAGCGCTGGCGATGCGTTGCCAGACTACCGTGTCGGCGTTGACCCGCCGCTCGAAGGTGGCGTCGGGGTCGTAGACGAAGGCCATGCCGCCGGTCATGCCAGCGGCGAAATTGTCGCCCACGGGCCCCAGGATTACCGCAATGCCGCCGGTCATGTATTCGCACCCGTTCGAGCCGCAGCCCTCCACCACAGCGCGCGCGCCCGAGTTGCGCACGCAGAAGCGTTCGCCCGCCTGGCCGGCGGCGAACAGCTTTCCGCTGGTGGCACCGTAGAGGACGACATTGCCGATGATCGTGTTCTCGTTGGAGGCGAGCGGGCTCGAGGTCGGCAGGCGCAAGACGATAGTGCCGCCGGAGAGCCCCTTGCCCACATAGTCGTTGGCGTCGCCACTCACCACGATCTTGAGGCCCTGGACGGCCCAGGCGCCGAGCGACTGGCCGGCGGAGCCGCGCAGGCTCACCGTGAAGTAGTCGGGCGGCAGCCCCGACATGCCGAAGCGGCGGGTCAGGTGGGAGGAGAGCTTAGCCCCGATCGTGCGGTGGGTGTTGCTCATCGTATAGGCGAGCTGCATCTTCTCCGGCACTTCCAGCGCGTCGTCGGCGTCGCTGATGATCTGCTCGTCGAGGGTGCCGGGCACCTCGATCCGTCCCTTGCGCGTGGAGTGGCGGGGGTGGCCGCCGGGGTCCGCCTGGGCGAGCAGCGGGTTGAGGTCGAGATCGTCGAGATCGGCGCTGCCGCGGCTGACCTGGCGTAGCAGGTCGGTACGGCCGACGATCTCGTCGAGGGTCGCAACCCCGAGCGATGCAAGAATCTCGCGCACCTCCTCGCCGATGAAGGTGAACAGGTTGACCACCTTCTCCGGCGTGCCCTCGAACTTGGCGCGGAGCGCCGGGTCCTGCGTACAAACGCCGACCGGGCAGGTGTTACTGTGGCACTGGCGCACAAGAATGCAGCCCATCGCGACCAGCGAGGTGGTGCCGATACCGAATTCCTCGGCCCCCAGCATGGCGGCGGTGACCACGTCGCAGCCGGTCTTGATGCCGCCATCGACCCGGAGCGTCACGGTATGGCGCAGGCGGTTGAGGGTCAGGACCTGATGTACTTCGGCGAGGCCCATCTCCCAGGGCACGCCGGCGTATTTCACGCTGCTCTGGGGCGAGGCGCCGGTGCCGCCGTCGTGGCCCGAGACCAGGACAACGTCGGCCTTCGCCTTGGCGACGCCGGCGGCGATGGTGCCGATACCGGCCTCGGCCACGAGCTTGACCGTGACCCTGGCGTTCGGGTTGATCTGCTTCAGGTCGTAGATCAGCTGGGCCAGGTCCTCGATCGAGTAGATGTCGTGGTGCGGCGGCGGCGAGATCAGCGTCACCCCCGGCGTCGAATGGCGCAGCTTGGCGATCTCCTCCGACACCTTGAAGCCCGGCAGCTGGCCGCCTTCGCCCGGCTTCGCGCCTTGCGCCATCTTGATCTCGATCTCGCGGCAGTGGTTCAGGTACTCCGCGGTCACGCCAAAGCGGGCCGACGCGATCTGCTTGGTCGCCGACGACGCGTTGTCGCCGTTGTCGCGCGGCTCGAAGCGCTCGCGTGCCTCGCCGCCCTCGCCGCTGCAGGACGCAGCCCCGATGCGGTTCATGGCGATGGCCAGCGTCTCGTGCGCCTCCTTGGAGAGCGCGCCGTGCGACATGCTGCCGCTGCTGAAGCGCTTGCGGATCTGAGTGATCGATTCCACTTCGTCGAGCCCGATCTCCGTCTTGTCGGACTCGAAGCCGAGGAGGTTGCGGATCTGGATCGGCGGCAGCGCGTACACGCCCTCAGCATACTTCTTGTAGGTCGCGTAAGAGTCGGCTGCGAGCGCCGACTGGAGCATATGGATGAGCGGTCCGTCGAAGGCGTGTATCTCGCCCGAGCGGCGGTACTTGAGGAGGCCGCCCACCGGCAGCACCACGGGGCTCTCCTCGTAGGCCTTGCGGTGCTGGCGCAGCACGCGGCGCTTGATGCCGCTGAGCCCGATGCCGGAGAGCCGCGCCGTCATGCCGGGGAAGAAATCTGCGACCAGCGCCCGGCTGAGGCCGACGGACTCGAAGTTGTAGCCGCTGCGGTATGAGCTCAGCACCGAAATGCCCATCTTGGAGAGTATCTTGAGCAGTCCCGCATCCACCGCGCGGCGGTAGCGGTCCTCGCAGTCCGCCAGGCTGTGGTTGCCGAAGAGCCCGCGTTCCTGCCTGTCGGCCAAGCTTTCGAGCGCGAGATAGGGGTTGATCGAGGTCGCGCCCACCCCGATCAGGACAGCGAAATAGTGGACGTCGAGGCATTCGGCGGCGCGCACATTGATAGAGGTGAAGGTCCTGAGCCGCTGGCGCACCAGGTGGCTGTGAACCCCGCCCGCCGCGAGGATCATGGGGATCGGCGCGCGCTCCTCCGAGACGTGCTCGTCGGTCAGGATGAGGTGGGTCGCGCCGCCGCGCACTGCTTCCTCCGCCTGCGCGCGGATGCGCTCCATTGCCGCAGTGAGCCGACCGCGGCCAGGGGACGCGTCGAAGCTGCAGTCGATCCACACCGCCTTGTCGCCCAGAAGCTCGGTCAGGCCCTTGAATTCGCCGTTGGTGAGGACCGGCGAATCCAGTTGCAACAACGCGGTCTGCTCGGGCTCGCCGGCGAAGATGTTGCCCATGTTGCCGAGCCGGGTGAGCAGGCTCATGACGCTGTATTCGCGCAGGGAATCGATTGGCGGGTTGGTCACCTGCGCGAACATCTGGCGGAAGTAGTGGTGCAGGCCCCGATACTGGCCCGAGAGCACGGCGAGCGGCGTGTCGTCGCCCATCGAGCCGGTCGGCTCCTTGCCGTCGTCCACCATGGGATGGAGCACCAATTCGAGCTCCTCCATGGAATAGCCCACCATGCGCTGGCGCAGCCGGAGCTCGTCGCGCGAGAACATGCGGGGCGCCGCCGTGCCGGAAACCAGCGCGCTCGCGTCGACCACGTCTGCGACCCATGCCGCGTATGGCTTGGCCTCGGCGAGCATGTCCTTTATCTCGCGGTCGTGATAGAGGCGGCCTTCGGAGAGATCGACGCAGATCATCTGACCGGGGCCGAGGCGCCCGTTCTCGGTAATCCGCTCCGGTGCAATGGGGACCATGCCGGCCTCGGAACCAACCACGAGCATGCCGTCGGCGGTCACGCTGTAGCGCATGGGGCGAAGCCCGTTGCGGTCCATCCCGGCGAGGATCCAGGTTCCGTCGGTCGCGGCGATGGCCGCCGGGCCGTCCCACGGCTCCATCACGCAATTGCAGAAGTTGTAGAAGGCGCGGTGGTGGGCCGGCATGTCCTGCTTCTTGGACCAGGCGTCGGGGATCAGCAGGCTGTGCGCCGCCGGCACGGAGCGCCCGGCCCGCACCACGCCCTCGAGCACGGCGTCGAGCGCCATGGAGTCCGACGAGTCCGGCTCGATCAGCGGAAAGAGCTCGCTGTTATGGGCGCCGAAGACGTCGCTCGCGGCGCGCGTCTCGTGATTTGCCATCCAGTTCTTGTTGCCGCGAATCGTGTTGATCTCGCCGTTGTGGGCGAGCATGCGGAAGGGCTGCGCCAGCCGCCACGTGGGGAAGGTGTTGGTCGAATAGCGCTGGTGGAAGATCGCGAAGCGCGACACGAAGCGCTCGTCGAGCAGGTCCGGATAGAACGCCGTGAGCTGCTCGGCCAGGAACATGCCCTTGTAGATGAGCGAGCGGCACGAAAGGGAGCAGATGTAGAAGCCGGTGATGTGACGGTCGAGCACCTGCTTTTCGATGCGTCGGCGGATGATGTAGAGGTCGATTTCGAACTGGTCGTCGTCAACGCCGCGCCGGTTGACGATCATCACCTGTTCGATCTCAGGCCGGGCAGCGTTTGCCTTCTCCCCAATCACCGAGGAATCGATCGGCACTTGGCGCCAGCCCACGATGCCGTGGCCGAAGCGAAGAATCTCGGTCTCGACGATGCTACGACAGAGGTCCTGTGCGCCAAGGTCGGTCTTGGGCAGGAACACCATGCCGACGGCGAGCCGCCCGCCTTTGGGGCTCTGGCCCGTCGCCTCTATATGCTCCCGGAAGAAGTCCTGCGGAATCTCGACGTGGATTCCGGCGCCGTCGCCGGTCATACCGTCGGCGTCGACCGCGCCCCGGTGCCACACGGCCTTGAGCGCTGCGATGCCGGCCTCGACCACATCGCGCCGCGGCGTGCCGTCGAGCGCGGCAATCAGCCCGACCCCGCAGGAATCGTGCTCGAAAGAGGGATCGTAGAGGCCGAAGCCCTGGCCGGTCTCAGCGGCATGGAGATGGTGCTGTCGCTCCTTCATGCGGCTGCCTCCCTCACGCCATCGCGTTCGTCCGCGTTCGGCTGGATGTAGCGGTGGATGGAGCGCGCGGCGTCGCGCCCGTCCTTGATCGCCCACACCACCAGCGAGGCGCCGCGCACGATGTCGCCGATGGCGAAGACGCCGTCGAGGCTCGTCATCATGGTGCGCCAGTCGATCAACAGCGTGCCCCAGCGCGTCGTCTTGAGCGTGGGCTCGCCGAAGAATGTCGGCAGATCCTCGGGATCGAAGCCGAGCGCCTTGATCAGCAGGTCGGCGTCGATGGAGTAGCTCGAGCCGGGGATGGGCTGGGGCGTCTGCCGCCCGCTCGCGTCGGCGACGCCGAGGTGGATGCGCACCGCGCGCACGCCCTGGACCAACGTATCGCCGAGCACGGCCTCGGGCGCAGAGAGCCAGACGAACTCGACGCCTTCCTCCTCGGCGTGGCGTACCTCCTGCATCGAGCCCGGCATGTTCACGCGGTCCCGCCGGTAGAGGCAGCGCACCGAGCGCGCGCCCTGGCGCACCGCCGTGCGCACGCAGTCCATCGCCGTGTCGCCGCCGCCGACGACCACGACATTCTTGCCGCTGGCGTCGAGCGTGCCGTCGTCAAACGCCGGCACCGCATCGCCCAGCCCCTTGCGGTTGCTCGCGGTGAGGTAGTCCATCGCCTGGAAGATGTTGCCGAGGCCAATCCCAGGCAGGGACACGTCGCGCGCCTTGTAGGCGCCGGTCGCGATCACCACAGCATCGTGCTGCGCGCGCAGCTCCGCGAGCGAACAATCGCGCCCGACCTCGACGTTGAGGTGCATGTGCACGCCGCCCTCGATGAGCAGGTCGGCCCGGCGCTGAACGATGGACTTCTCCAGCTTGAAGTTCGGAATTCCGTAAATCAGCAGTCCGCCGACCCGGTCATAGCGGTCGTAGATATGGGCCTGATAGCCCATGCGGCGCAGCTCCTCGGCGACCGTCAGGCCACCGGGGCCGGCACCGACAATGCCCACCGACTGCGGCCGCTCCGCCCTGGGTCTCGGCGGCTTGACCCAGCCATTGTGGAAGGCGGTGTCGGTGATGTAGCGCTCCACCGCGCCGATGGTGACCGACTCGAAGCCCTTTTCGATCACGCAGTTGCCTTCGCAGAGGCGATCCTGCGGGCAGATGCGACCGCAGATCTCGGGCATGTTGTTGGTCGCCGACGAAATCTCGTAGGCCTCTTCCAGCCGTCCTTCGGCCGTCAGCATCAGCCAGTCGGGGATGTTGTTCGAGACCGGGCAGTGAATCTGACAAAAGGGGACGCCGCACTGAGAGCAGCGCGCGGCCTGATCAGCCGCCGCCTCGGGCTGGAAGTCCTCATAGACCTCGCCCCAGTCGCGGCGGCGGAGCGCCGGCGCCCGCTTGTCCGGGTGCTCTTGCTCCAGCGTCACGAATTTGAGCATTTCTGCGCCCACGCGCTCTCTCCACAAGGTTTCGGCGTGGCAGCCGCTGCCGGCACCGGTCTTGCGCTGTTGCCCTGCGTACTATAGCGGCAAGCCGGTACACGTGCCAGACAATTCAGCAGTTATAAGGCAGTACTACTGTCTAAAACGCGCGGGTGATATCGAGTCGAATTTCAGGTCGACCGGTCCGACCAAAGTTCGCGCCAAATTTGGAACCGAAATGCGACGATATGGCGCGAGCGGCGCATCGTGCCTGATCGGGCCAGCGATGGTATAAGCGCGCCGCGGCCCGAGTCGGTCGACACTGAGGCAGCAGCACGCCCGTGCCGTTCCTTCATATCGTCGTCATCACGATCATTCAGGGCATCACCGAGTTTCTGCCGGTGAGCTCATCCGGGCATCTGGTGCTCGTGCCATTCGTCACCGGATGGCAGGACCAGGGGCTGGTCATGGACGTGGCGGTCCATGTCGGCACGCTGGCGGCGGTGCTGGTCTACTTCTGGCGCGATCTCGGGCAGATCATACTCGGCTGGATCGGCGGGCGCTGGCGGCGGCGGGACCGCCGCCTCGGCCGCGCGCTCGGCTTTTACGTGGTGGTCTCGGCGGTCCCGGTCATCCTCGCGGGCGGGGCGATCTACGTGCTCGGGCACGAGATGCTGCGCAACCCGGAGGTCGTCGCCTGGGCCACGATCAGCTTCGGTATCCTGCTCTATCTCGCCGATCGCATCGGGATCACCGTGCGAGAGGTCGAGCACATGACGCTCGGCCACGCGTTCTTCATCGGGCTTGCTCAGGTGCTCGCGCTCATTCCCGGCGCGAGCCGCTCGGGCGTCACCATGACGGCGGCGCGCTGGCTCGGCTATGAGCGGCCAGAGGCGGCCCGCTTCGCGATGCTCATGTCGATCCCCGTGATCGCGGCGAGCGGCGCGGTGGCCGGATACGAGGTCTGGCAGCAGGGCGATCCGATCGTTATCGGGAGCGCGGCGCTGGCCGCGGCGCTCTCCTTCGTGGTGGCGCTGCTCGCGATCGCGCTGCTGCTCGCCCTGCTGCGGCGCGTGAGCTTCACGCCGTTCGTGATTTACCGCCTGCTGCTGGGCGGGGCCGTCCTGGTCTGGCTCTACTACTTGTCGTAAGGAGCCAGCGTGAGAAAGTGCGGCTCAGGTCTCGCTCACCGGTGCTGATTCGGTGTTGCCGCGGCGGTAATCGCGCAGATAGGTCGGAAGAATCAGTTCGGCCGCCGTCGCGTCGACCCCGAGGTCGGTGAGCCCCAGCGCGTGCGGGGCAACGACGTTGTCGATCCTTAGCAGCTTGACCTGGTCCGGTGTCAGCGGCGGGATCGGCGCGAACTGTAGAAACTTCGCCATCACCGCCGCTGCGAAGAACGGGACCGGCACGTAGAGCGCATTGCGGCCGGTCTCCCGCGCGACCAGCGCCATCAGTTCGGCGTAGCTGTAGATCGAGGGCCCGCCGAGCTCGTAGGTCTTGCCCTGCGCTGCGTCGCCGCTCAGCGCCCGCTGGGTGGCCTCGGCGATGTCACCGACGAAGACCGGCTGGAACTGCGTGGTGCCCGCCTCGAACTCGGGCGTGAGGAACAGCCCGTCGAGCTTCATCTTCGGCATGCCGTCGAAGAACAGCGGTAGGACCGGGACCAGACGCACCATGGACGCGAAGCGGTTGAAGAAGTCGTCCTCCGGCCCGAACACCAGGCTCGGCCTGAAGATGGTGGCGTCGGGGAACGCCTCCCGTACCGCCGCCTCGCCGGCGGCCTTGGAGCGCGCGTAGTCCGAGGGCGAGGCCGCATCCGCGCCGATCGCCGAGACGTGGAGCACATGCGCGACGCCAGCCTCCGCCGCCGCGCGCGCGATGCGGTCGGCCGACGCCACGTGGACGGCGTAGAAGTTCTGCCGGCCGCGCTCGTAGAGGATGCCGGTCAGATTGATGACGGCGTCCACGCCGGCGACGGCGCGCCGGACCGAGTCCTCGTTGCGCACGTTGGCCTGAACCGGGACGACCTGGCCGACATCGCCGCACGGGCGCAGGAAGCCGGCAAGCTCCGGCCGTCGCGTCGCAATACGGATGCCGTAGCCCTCCTGCGCGAGCCGCTGGACGATGTGACGCCCGAGAAACCCGGTCCCACCGAAGATTGTGACGATTTGCAAGTCGGCCCCGCTCGCTCGTCCCTAGCGTTGACGCGCCCCGACTATTAGCCCGGATGTCTCACCAATGTCACGGCCTCCGTCGCGCAGGCGTTGACCCTGGTGAGAGTTCCGGGCTAGGCAGCACGCCATGGCTCAGCACCTCCATCGCGGCGACCTGCCGCCGGGGCTCACCTTCGGCGATTCGGTGGCGATCGACACCGAGACGATGGGCCTCAACCCGCACCGGGATCGGCTCTGCCTGGTGCAGATCTCGCGCGGCGACGGCGACTGCCATCTGGTGCAGCTCCCGCCGGGCGAGCCCGTCGACGCGCCCAATCTGGCGGCGCTGCTGGCCGACGAGGCGGTGCTGAAAATCTTCCACTTCGCCCGCTTCGACATCGCGGTGCTGGAACACGCGCTCGGGGTCCACTGCGCTCCGGTCTATTGCACGAAGATCGCCTCGCGCCTCGCGCGCACCTTCACCGACCGCCACGGCCTCAAGGACCTTTGCCGCGACCTGCTGGGCGTCGAGATATCCAAACAGCAGCAATCATCCGACTGGGGTGCGGACCAGCTCTCCTCGAACCAGCTCGACTACGCCGCGAACGACGTCCTCCACCTGCATCCGCTCAAGGAGAAGCTTGACGAGATGCTCGCCCGCGAGGAGCGGACCGAGCTCGCCGAAGCCTGCTTCGCCTTTCTGCCCCACCGCGCCCGGCTCGATCTCGAGGGCTGGCCCGAGGCGGACATCTTCGCTCACGATTAGCCTGGTTGTTTCACCGGACTCCCGCCCGCCTGCCTCAGGCGGCGAGGGAGCGCGGCGGACCGATCGTAAGGCCTTGGCAATGCTTCTCTGCCAGCGCTAGCCTTGTTCATCCACCGGGCTGATCGACGGGGGCTGCGCCATGTACGACGCAATCGTTGTGGGGGCGCGGTGTGCCGGCGCCTCTCTTGCGATGCTTCTCTCCCGCAAGGGCTACCGCGTCTTGCTCGTCGATCGGGCAACCTTTCCCAGCGACCACACCATGTCGACGCATCTGGTCTGGCAGAACGGAACGAACCGTCTGCGGAAATGGGGTCTGCTCGACACGGTCGCCGCCTCGAACTGCCCGCCGATGTCTTCCTTCTTCATCGACTTCGGGGATTTGCGGCTCGACGGCGAACCGACGCCGGCGGACGGTCAGAAATACGCGTTCTGTCCCAGACGCTTCCTGCTCGACAAGTTCTTGGTCGATGCCGCCGCGGCGGCCGGCACCGAGGTGCGGGAGGGCATCTTCGTCCGGGAGCTCGAAGGCGACGGCGACCGTGTGACCGGAATCTCCGGAACCGACAAGAACGGCGCCACCGTTCGAGAGACCGCCCGCATCGTCGTCGGCGCGGACGGCATGAATTCGCTGGTGGCGCGCGCGGTTCAGGCACAGGAATACAACGCGAAACCACGGCTGCAGAGGACTTACTTCAGCTACTGGAGCGACGTGCCGTCCCATGCCGTGGAGATCTACGTCGGGGAATGGCGGGGGGCTTACGCGTTCCCCACCAACGACGGCCTGACGGTGGTCGGCGCGAACTGGACCGCGCGAGACGCTCGCGACGTTAAAGCCGACATCGAGACGAACTACCTCGAAACGTTGGAAGCCTGGACGCCGTCGCTCGCCGAACGGGTGCGCGATGGCACGCGCGAGGATCGCTGGCTCGGCGGCTCCATTCCGAGCTTCCTCCGCAAGCCCTATGGATCTGGCTGGGCGCTGGTGGGCGATGCCGGAGTTACCATGGACCCGTGCACGGCGGAAGGCATCACCAACGCTCTGCGCGATGCCGACTTCTTGGCCGATGCCCTCGACGAAGGTTTCTCCGGCCTGCGACCGATGGATGAAGCGCTTGCCCAGTACGAGCAACGACGCAACGCGGCGATCGTGCCGATCTACGAGCTCACCTGCGAATTGGCGTCCTTCGCGCCGCTGCCGCCCGACAGGCGACAGCTCCTGGAAGCCCTTATCGACAACCAGCCGGACACCAATCGCTTCCTGGGCTTGATCGCCCAGACCGTGTCCATCCCCGAGTTTTTCGCCGATGAGAATGTACAAAGAATTCTGTCCACCGTATCGAATGTGCACTGATCCACGCGGTCGCGCGCGCAGTGACCGCGTGCGACGTTGCGCAGGCTTGGCGAGGACGGGACGTGTGAGAGGCGCTCCCCGCCTGCTACGATTGCCCGCCTTACAAGAGCTTAGCGGAACGTAGCGATCGCTCGTTCCCGCGGCACAGGGACGGGCTCCATGAGCACTGCCGCAACCGGCGGCCTCAAAGGTATCCGCTACCAGCCTGACGAGAGGCCGCCGCCGGCGCTCGCCTTTGGCCTCGGCGCTCAGATCGCCGTGCTCACCATCGCCGGCATCATCCTGGTGCCCACCATCGTGATGCGTGCCGCCGGCGCGAGCGAGGACTATCTCTCGTGGGCGGTGTTCGGCACGGTCGCGATCTGCGGCCTGACCACGGCGCTGCAATCGATCCGTACCGGGCGGATCGGCTCAGGCCACGTGCTCATCATGGGGGCCTCCGGGGCCTTCATCGCTGTCTGCATCAACGCGATTGCGGCCGGTGGCCCGGCCTTGCTAGCCACGCTGGTCATCATCTCCTCCCTCGTCCCGCTCCTGATTTCCGTCCGCCTCGCGCTCTTCCAGCGGATCCTGACGCCGACGGTCTCGGGCACCGTGATCATGCTGATCCCCGTCACGGTGATGCCGGCCGTCTTCAAGCTCCTGGGGGATGTACCGGACGAGACCCCCGCCCTGGCGGCGCCGTTGAGCGCGCTTGCGGTGGTGCTCGTTCTGGCAGCCATCGCGTTGAAGGCGTCGGGCGCGCTCCGCCTCTGGGCACCGGTCATCGGCGTCGTCGCCGGCACGAGCGTCGCCGCCGCATTCGGCCTCTATGACGCGGACCGCGTGGTCGATGCGCCCTGGGTCGGCGTGCCGGCGGGCGAATGGGCGGGCTTCGATGTCGAATTCGGGCCGTCGTTCTGGGCGCTACTTCCGGCCTTCCTCCTGGTGGCCGTGATCGCGACCATCCGCTCCATCAGCGGCGCCGTAGCGATCCAGCGGGTCTCGTGGCGGCGGCCGCGGGCCGTGGATTTTCGGGCAGTGCAAGGGGCGATCACCGTGGACGGGATCGGCAACGTGCTTTCCGGTCTCGTGGGCACGACGCCGAATACGGCCACCACGGTGGGTGCGTCGGTGACCGAGCTCACCGGTGTGGGCGCGCGCAGCGTCGGCATCGCATGCGGGGCAGTCTTCTTCGCAGCGGCGTTCCTGCCCAAGCTGCTGGCCCTGGTGCTCGCAATACCGGGGCCGGTGATCGCTGCCTACCTCGGGGTCCTGCTGGCGACGCTCTTCGTGATCGGCATGAGGATCGCCATCCAGGACGGCATCGACTACCGCAAGGGCCTGATCGTCGGCGTCTCGTTCTGGGTCGGGGTCGGCTTCCAGAACGACCTTGTGTATCCCGAGCACATCTCGGAATTCGCAGGCGGTCTCCTGCGCAACGGGGTCACGGCCGGCGGGGTCACGGCCATCCTGATGACCTTCTTCGTGGAGTTGACCAAACCCCGCCGCAGCCGCATGGAGGAGGCATTCGATCTCTCGGTCCTGCCGAAGATCAGGGATTTTCTCGGCGCCTTCGCGATCCGCAGCGGCTGGGACGCGGCAATGGCGACGCGGCTGGACGCCGTCTGCGAAGAGACGCTGCTGACCCTGATCCGACATGAGGAAGAAGATGAGGAGAAACGGCAGCGCCGCCTGCGACTGGTGGCCTACAGGGAAGGCAATGGCGCGGTTCTCGAGTTCGTCGTCGCGTCGCGAGAGGACAATATCCAGGATCGCCTTTCGCTGCTCGGCGACGAGCCCGGTGAGGTCTCGGCCGAGCAGGAGGTCTCGCTCCGCCTGTTGCGCCGGCTCGCTTCCTCCGTCCGCCATCAGCAGTATCATGGCACCGACATCGTGACGATTCGCGTGGCAGCGGTGGTGGCCGGCGAAACAGGGGCGGCCGGCGAAAGGAATTGAAAGTGTCACCGCAATCGACGACAGCCTTAGCTTATGTGAATGCCATTGGCCCATAAGCGCGGGTTAGAATAACCATTCCGTCCTCCTGACTGAGGGAGTATCGCGATGGCGGAGCGAGACAGGGCTTGCGGACGCGCGAGCGACGCGCCCGACTTAAACGACGAACGCGCGCCGGAAGTCTCCGGATCGAACGAACCAATAGCGATCGTCGGCATGGCGTGCCGGTTTCCCGGCGCCAACGGCATTTCCGCCTTCTGGCGTTTGCTTGAGGAGGGCGGGAACGCCGTGCAGGAGGGCGTGCCGGGCTCCGGCATCGGGCGCATCGGCGCGCTCTTCCCCGACGATACGGGTCAGATCCAAGCCTGCCGCTTCGGCGCGTATCTGGAAGAGCTCGAGCAGTTCGATGCCGCCTTTTTCCGTATTTCGCCGGTGGAAGCGCAACTGCTGGATCCCCAGCAACGGCTGATCCTGGAGACGAGCTGGCGGGCGCTCGAAGACGCGGGCATCGATCCCGAAGGGCTGAAGGATAGCCGCACCGGTGTCTATGCGGGGATCAGCAACAACGACTATCGGGGGCTGATTCTGGCGGCCAGCGAGAACGCGGCGCCTGCCGAACCTGCTGCCAGTCTTTATGCGGTCACCGGCACCTCCCTCAACACGGCCATCGGCCGGGTTGCGTTCGCGCTCGGCCTCGGCGGGCCGGCGATGGCAGTGGACACCGCCTGCTCGTCCTCGCTGGTCGCAACGCATCAGGCCGTCTCTGGCCTGCAGCGGGGCGACGCGGATCTCGCGCTCGCCGGCGGGGTGAACATCATTCTCTCGGGTCGGCTTCTGGAGTTTCGTGCCAACGCGGGGATGTTGGCGCCGGACGGCCAATGCAAGACCTTTGATGCCTCCGCCAACGGATATGTCAGGGGCGAAGGCTGCGGGATTCTGGTACTGAAGCGGCTCGCCGAGGCGGAGGCGGACGGTGACCGCATCTGGGGGGTCATCCGGGGCACGGCACTGAACCAGGACGGCGCGAGCCAGGGTCTGACGGTTCCGAACGGGGCGGCGCAGGAACGGGTGATCCGGGCGGCGCTCAAGCGGGCTGGAGTCCGGTCATCGGATATCGACTATCTGGAGGCGCACGGGACCGGCACCGAGGTGGGCGACCCGATCGAGATCAATGCGACGGCGGCGGTCTACGGGCGCGGTCGGGACGCTGGCCGCCCGCTGCTGATCGGCTCGGTGAAAACCAACATCGGGCATCTGGAATCCGCGGCAGGGGTCGCGGGGCTGATCAAGACCGTGCTGGCGATGAATCGGCGGCTCATCCCCAAGCACCTCCATTTTCGCAACCCCAATCCGGAGATGGACTGGGAGCGGCTGCCATTGCAGGTGACGTCCGCCCCGACGTCGTGGCCCGCCCATGCAGACCGCGCGCCGCTGGCGGGTGTGAGCGGGTTCGGATGGTCCGGGACGAACGCCCACGTCGTGCTGGAGGGATATGCCGCGCCGGGCGGTGCCGCGACTGGCCTCGATGGGGGCGATTGGATTGCCAGCGCTCCGCGGCCGATCGCCGTTTCGCTGCCGGCGTCCGTCGTGCCTTCGCAATCGAAGGACGAGCTTACGCCGCGCGGTACGCGCCTGCTGCCGCTCTCCGGAAAGTCAGACGCGGCGCTTCGCGACATGGCAGGACGCTATCTCGCGTGGCTCGACGAACGGGCGGACACGCCGTTGCTCGCCGACTTGGCGTGGACCGCCGCCACAGGCCGGAGCCACTTCGGCCACCGGGCAGGAGTGGTGTTCCAGGACGCGGAGTCACTGCGGGAGGGTTTGCGGACGATCGTCGAGACGGACGAGAGACCGGCATCGCGCAAGGCGGCGAAGGTCGCGTTTGCCTACACCGGACAGGCCAGCCAGTGGCCCGGCATGGGCGAGGCACTCTATGCGAGCGAGCCGGTGGTGCGCGCGGTGCTCGACCGCTGCGACCAGGTGCTCGCGGAGGACCGGGGCGGCGCCTCACTGCTGGACGTAATGTTCGGTAGGCCCGATGCGGCGGGCGAGCTGGACGACCCGCTGTGGAAGCAGCCCGCGATCTATGCGCTGGAGTGCTCGCTCGCGGCTCTCTGGGAGAGAATCGGCATCCGGCCGGATGTGGTGCTCGGGCACAGCCTTGGGGAGATCGCGGCGGCGCATACCGCCGGCGTCTTCAGCCTGGAGGAAGGCCTGCGCTTCGCAGCGGCCCGCGGGAGCCTGATCGGGGCGCTTCCCGGCGAAGGCGCGATGGCGGCTGTGTTCGCGCCGCCCTCCCGCGTGGCCGACGCCGTGGGAGAGCTGAACGCCGCCTCCGGCGGGCCGGGCCTGAGCGTCGCCGCGGACAACGGCGCCCACCAGGTGGTGAGCGGCCCGAAAGTTGATGTGGAGGCATTGCTCGCGCGCTTCGAGGCAGACGTGGTTCGCGTCGCACGGCTGCGCAGGAGCCCAGCCTACCACAGCGCCATGATCGAGCCGGCGCTGGGCGATCTGGAGGCCGAAATCTCGACGATCGCATTCCAGCCGCCGTCGCTCCCCTTCGTCAGCAACCTGACCGGCCGGGCGCTGGACGCGGGCGAGGCGCCGGACGCGGCGTACTGGCGGCGCCAGGCGCGCGAGCCGGTGGCTTTCCGCGCCTGCATCGAGACGCTGGCGGAGCTCGGCGTGGATGCCGTCATCGAGATCGGCCCCCATGCCGTGCTGGGGCCGATGACGACCATGGCGTGGCCGGAGACTGCCGGGACCGCACCGGCGGTTCTCTCGAGCTTGCAGCGTCCGTCAAAGGACGAGCCACAGCCGGCGTCGGGTTCCGGCGGCGGCTTCGTGGAGGCGGTTGCCGGCGCCTACGAGGCGGGGCTTCCGCTCCGCTTCGAAGGACTCTTCGCCGGTGAGTCGCGGAGCAAGATCGCGCTGCCGGGCTATCCGTTCCAGCGCGAGCGTTATTGGGTCGAGGCGCCCAAGCGGCGGCGGCAGTCAAGCGACCACCCGTTGCTCGGCAGCCGCCACGAGTCCGCGAGCGGGGAGGTCGCCTTCGACACGGAGGTCTTCCCCTCCGATCCGGCGTGGCTCGCCGACCATCGCGTCTTCGGCCGGCTGATCGCGCCGGGCGCGCTCTACGGCGCCATGGCAGCGTCGGCCACCCTCGCCGAGGGCAGCGACGCGGTGGTCGTCGAGGACTTCCAGATGCAGAGCGCGCTGGTCTTACCCGACGGGGATGCCGAGGACGGCACCGGCGACGCGGGCCGGCGTGTTCAGGTGCTGCTCGACGACGCCGAGGACGAGGCGGCTCGCCGGGTCCGCATCCTCAGCCGCGGCGACGCTGAGGACGGGTGGACGCAGCACGCGGAGGGTCGTATTTCGGCAAGCTCAGCTGGGCAGTCGCAAGCAGCCCCGCCGCTCGATATCGAGGGGCTGAAGGCCGCCCTCACGCCGGTGGACCTCGCGGCCTACTACCGCGCCAAGGCCGCGGTCGGGATCGATCTCGGCCCCTCCTTCCGCACGGTCGAGGGGCTATGGGCACGGCCGGGTGAGGCCGTCGCCGAGGTGGCGCTTCCGGCCGGTGTGGAGCGAAACCCGTTCGACGTGCACCCGCTCGTGCTCGACGGCTGCTTCCAAGTCTTCGGCGCGGCGCGCAACCCCGACGGTGGCGAGGAAGGGATCACATATCTGCCCTTCGCGTGGGAGCGGCTGTGGCTGGCTGGCGGCTTGCCGGAGCGCCTGTTCTGTCACGTGACTGTGAAGGAAGGCCGGCCTGGCGAGGAGGCGGACGCTGAGAGCGGCGGAGTGCCGGAGGTTCATGCCGCCGACCTTCGCCTCTACGACCAAGACGGGGCGCTGATCGGGGAGCTGACCGGCTTTACCGTGAAGCGGGCAACGCGGGCGGCGCTGCTCGAAGGCGTGGAAGGGATCGACGAGCTTCTCTACGAAGTCGTATGGCGCGACTGCGCCTTGCCGCCCGGCATGCTGCCGGCGGACTTCCTGCCGAGGCCGTCGGCCGCGGCGTCCCGCTCGCAGCCCTTCTCCCGGTATCTGACCGATGAGGGAGTCGAGGTCGCGGACGAGACCGACCTCCAAGGGGAAATGGGGCGGGCGTCGTGGTGCTATGCGCTCTCGGCGCTGGAAGCGCTCGGGTGGGAACGCACGGCAAGCGCGGTCGTAAAACCGGAGGAGTTGCGCGAGCGCCTCGAGGTCCTGCCCGAGCACGCGCATCTGCTCCGCCGGATGCTCGAGATCCTGGCTCGTTCGGGCGTGTTGCAGGCGAAGGACGAAGGTTTTGTCGTAACGGTTGGAGCCGACGATCCGTTGCCGGACGAAATGCCGCGCGATTCCGAGGCGTTTCTGGCCGAGGTGACGGCGCGCTTCCCGCACGCGGCGAACGAGATCGGGCTGTTTCGGCGTTGCGCCGGTGCCCTGCCCGAGGTGTTGCGCGGCGATGAGGACCCGCTGTCGCTGCTGTTCGGCGATGCAGAGCCGACGGCCGGCGATCTGTATCGGCTGGCGCCGGTCTGGCGGGCGGCGAACCGGATGATTGGCGAGGTGGTTCGCACGCTCGTGGACGACGTGCCGGACGGTCGACGGTTGCGCGTGCTCGAGGTGGGTGCCGGCATCGGCTCAGCGACCGAAACCATCCTGCCCGAGCTTCCGGCCGGACGGTTCGACCTCATGTATACCGACATCTCCGCGGGCTTCTTTGCGGAGGCGGAGTCGCGCTTCGGCGGCGCCGAGGCGTCGATCGACTACCGGGTGCTGGATATCGAGAAGGACCCGGTGGAGCAGGGCTTCGAGCCCCACGCATACGACATGGTCATCGCGGCCAACGTGCTGCACGCCACGAGCCATCTGGACGAGACGCTTGCCCACTGCCGGGCGCTCCTGGCGCCGTCGGGGTTGCTGGTGGCGCTGGAGAACCAGCGCGGCCGGGGCTGGATGGACCTGATCTTCGGCCAGCTGGACGGATGGTGGCGCTTCGCCGATCGCTACCGCCCGAACCACGCCCTCGCCGGACCCGACGTGTGGCGTCAGGCGCTGGCCGATGCAGGGTTCACGGAAGCCGAAGTTCTCGGCGTGGACCGGTCGGAGGCGGCCGGCCTGCCGGATCGAGGGGTGATCGTGGCGCAGGGCCCGGCGGAGATCGACCTGCCGGAAGGCGCCTGGATTCTGGCTGCCGACCGGGGTGGCGTGGCGGCGTCGCTGGCGGCGCAACTCGCGGCACAGAACCAGCGGGTGGTGCTAGCAGGCGGCGATCCGGAGGGCACGGGCGCGGTGGCGGAGCGCGACGCCGGGATCGTCGCAGTATCAGTCGAGATGGAGCGCCGCGAGTCCTGGCGATCGCTCGTCGAGGGCCTGCCCCCGGACGTGCCTTTGGCCGGGGCGGTGCACCTCGTCGCGCAGGACGGCCACGGAGCGGACGCGACGACCACAGACCTGGCGGCGGACGCGAAACGCGCGACGGCAAGCGCGCTCGCACTCGTGCAGGGCATCGCGGACGCGGACGCCGTGCCCGAGAAGGGCCTCTGGTTCGTCACCCGGGGTGCGCAGGTGCTGGAGCGGGAGCGAACCGGGCAGTTGGCCGGCGCCTCCCTTTGGGGCCTAGGCAAGGTGGTGGTGCGGGAGGCGCCCCAACTGCAATCCCGGATGCTCGATCTCGACCCCGAGGCAGCGGAGCCGCAGGCCATCCTCGCGGATGAGTTGCTGTTCCCGGATTCGGAGAACCACGTCGCGCACCGCCAGGGGCGCCGCCAGGTGGCCCGTCTGGTGCGGACGGGTTCCGGCGCGGAGCGTCTTGCCCTGCCGGAGGAGGCGGACTGGGTGCTGGCACCGGACGAGGGAGGGGCGATCGAGACACTGCGGGTGCAGCCGCTGGCGGCGCGTGCCCTGGAACCGAAGGAGGTGCGCGTCGCGGTCGAAGCCTGCGGGCTCAACTTCCTCGATGTGTTCCGGGCCATGGGCCTGGTCGAGGAGGGGCTGCTCGGCGAGGAATTCTGTGGCCGGATTGTCGAAACCGGTTCGGACGTAACCTCCGTCACGGTGGGCGACCGCGTGGCCGGCTTCGCGTTCGGCACCTTCGGGCCGGAGGCGGTGACGCGGGAGGAACTGGTCGCGCTTGCGCCACCGGACGTGTCGGCGACGGCGCTCGCCACCATCCCCTCGGTGTTCGTGACATGCGCGCTGTCATACGAGCTTGCCGGGCTGAAGGCCGGGGACCGCGTGTTGATTCACGCCGGCGCGGGCGGAGTCGGCCTTGCGGCCATCCAGCTCGCGCAAGCTGCGGGCGCGGAGGTGTTCGCCACGGCGAGCGCGCCAAAGCAGGCTTACCTCCGCTCGCTCGGCGTCGACCACGTGTTCGACAGCCGCTCGACCGCGTTCGGCCAGGACATCCTCGACGCGACAGAAGGCGCCGGGGTCGACGTCGTGCTGAACAGCCTGACGGGCGAGGGCTTCATCGAAGCGAGCCTCGCCTGCCTCGCGCAGGGCGGCCGCTTCGTGGAGCTCGCCAGGCGGGATATCCTGAGCGAAGACGAGATGGCGGCACTGCGGCCGGATGTCGCCTATTCGATCCTCGATCTCTACACCCTGAAACAGCAGGATCCCGCGCGTCCCGGTGCGGCCCTGAAAGAGGTGCTGGCGCGCATCGCTACGGGCGAGCTTGCGGCGCTCAGGCACACTAGATGGCCGCTGGCCGAGACGAGCGCCGCGATGGGCTACATGCGCGCGGCGCGGCACATCGGCAAGATCGTGCTGACGACGTCTCCCCTCGGGGCGGGGCGGCTGCGGCAGGACCGGACCTACCTGGTGACCGGTGGCCTCGGGGGCATCGGCTGTGCGCTTGCCGAGTGGCTTGCCGAGCGCGGCGCGGGCACGGTCGTGCTGAACGGCCGGCGGGTACCGGACGCGGCTGCCGAAGAGGCGATCGAGGCGCTGCGCGACCGCGGGTTCAGCGTGGAGGTCGAGCTTGCGGACGTGACGGATCCGGCCGCGCTGGATGCCATGCTTGCACAGATGGATCGGGAGCTTCCGCCGCTCGCCGGGGTGATCCACAGCGTCGGCGTGCTGGCCGACGCCGCGCTCGGAAACCAGAGCTGGGAGAGCTTCGAGACCGTGCTTTGGCCGAAGATGCTCGGCGCATGGCACCTCCATCGCGCAACCGCCGATCGCGACCTCGACCTCTTCGTCATCTTCTCGAGCGTGGCCGGCATCCTGGGCAATCCGGGCCAGGCCAATCACGCGGCGGCCAACGCGTTCCTCGATCAGCTCGCCGCCCACCGGCGCGCCCTGGGGCTACCGGGGCAGGCCATCGCCTGGGGTGCGTGGTCGGGGCTCGGTGAGGCGGAAGAGCAGCGCGAGCGGATCGCTCAGCGGCGGGAGGCATCAGGAACGGGCTGGTTCACGCCGGAGCAGGGCTTCAAGGCGCTCGACCGTCTGCTGCGGCAGGACGCCGCTGCCGCTGCCGTGCTGACGGCGGACTGGGCGGCGTTCGGCGAGGCCCTTGAGAGCCGCCCACCCCTGTTCGAGGATCTGCTCTCTGACGCGTCCGCGGACGACGAAGCCGCGGCCTCGTCGGAAGACCTGCTTGCACAGCTCGCCGCGACGCCCGCGGCGGGGCGCGAGGAGCTCTTGGTGTCCTTCCTGCAACAGGAGGTGCAGGCGGTGCTGCGGCTGCCGTCGGCGCCGGCGCCGACGGTCGGTTTCTTCGACCTCGGCATGGACTCGCTGATGGCGGTCGAGCTGCGGAACCGCCTGAACCGGGCGTTCTCCGGCGCTTACGCTGCGCCTAACACGCTGGTGTTCGATTATCCGAATATTTCCGTTCTCGCTGGTCATCTGGTGGGTGAGCTTGGCGACGAGATCGCGGCCCCAGCCCCCGAGGCGACGACCGAACCGAGCCGGCAGGCGCCGGTGCAGCGCGAGGACGACGGCATCGCCATCGTGGGGATGGCCTGCCGCTTCCCCGGTGCGGCGGACCTGGGATCCTTTTGGCGTCAACTCGAAGCGGGTCACGACGCGGTGACGGACGGGCGTCAGGATGGCGGGACCTGGACCGGTGTTGCTGGCGACCCGGCAGCCGACGACAGTCCCTGGAGGCAAGGCGGCTTCGTCGACGGGATCGACCGCTTCGACGCGCGCTTCTTCGGCATGACGCCGATCGGCGCACGCATGATGGACCCGCAGCAGCGACTGCTTCTGGAAACCACCTGGCAGGCGCTCGAAGATGCGGGGATCGATCCGGACGGCCTGCGGGGCAGCCGCACCGGGGTCTACGCCGGGGTCTCCACCAGCGAGTACCGCGACCTGATGATGTTGGCCGGCAACGAGAACCTCAGCTATCTCGGTACCGCCAGCAGCACCGCAGTCGGAGGCGTCGCGTTCAAGCTGGGTCTCACGGGGCCGACAAATCCGGTGATGCTCAACTGCGCGGCGTCGCTGGTCACGGTGCAGCAGGCGGTCGCGGGCCTGCGGCAGGGCGAGGTGGACATGGCGCTGGTGGGCGGCGTGAGCGCCGTGCTTTCGCCCGGCCTGACCGTCGAGATGGCAGCGCTGGGAATGCTGTCACGGCACGGTCGTTGCAGGACCTTCGATGCCGCGGCGGATGGTTTCGTGCGGAGCGAGGGCTGCGGCATGGTCGTCCTAAAGCGGCTCGCCGAGGCGGAGGCCGACGGCGACCGAATTTGGGCGGTGATCCGCGGGGCGGCGGTCAACCAAAACGGGGCGAGCGCGGGACCGACAGTGCCGAACGGCCCGGCGCAGGAGCGGGTGATCGAGGAAGCGCTCTCGCAGGCGGGGGTCTTGCCGTCGGACGTCGACTATCTGGAGGCGCACGGGGCGGGTTCGGCGCTAGGCGATCCCATCGAGGTGAACGCGGCGGCGGCGGTCTATGGCCGGGAGCGGAGCCCTGACCGTCCGCTGCTGATCGGCTCGGTCAAGACCAACATCGGCCATCTGGAATCGGCGGCGGGCGTCGCCGGCCTGATCAAGGTCGTGCTGGCGATGCGGCACGGAACAATCCCGAAGAACCTGCACTTCCGGGACCCCAATCCGCACCTGGAGTGGGACCGACTGCCGGTGCTGGTGGTGTCGGAGACGGCGGACTGGCCGCATGCGCCCGGCCGGCCACCAAGGGCAGGCGTCAGTGCATTCGGGATTTCGGGCGTGAACGCGCACGTCGTGCTGGAGGGGTACGGGCCGACGAATGGCGCATCGGCCGGGACCGATGGCAATAGTTCCCATGCGGGCGCACCGCAGCGCGTCGCGGCGACATTGCCCGCGCCTGCCGCGAGTTTGCCGCCGTCCGAGGAAGCCTTCTCCGCGCGCAACACGCGGTTGCTGCCGCTCTCGGCCAAGTCTGGCGAAGCGCTCCGGGTGCTGGCGGGGCGATATCTCGCGTGGCTCGACGAGCACGCCGACGAGTTGGCTTCGGAGGGTGCCGCGTCTGACACCCTGCTCTCAGACATGGCGTGGACGGCCGCCGTCGGCCGCAGCCACTTCGGCCATCGGGCGGGCGTGGTGTTCCAGGACGCGGAATCGCTGCGACGGAGCCTCACCGCACAGGCGAATGCCGACGAGGGACTTGGTCCGAAGACGGCGACGAAGGTGGCATTCGCCTACACCGGCGAGACCGACGAGTGGGTCAGCATGGGGGGGGCGCTCTACGCGCGCGAGCCCGTGGTGCGCGCCGTGCTCAACCGTTGCGACGCCGTGCTTGGGGAGGATCGGGGGGTCTCGCTGCTCGATGCGATGTTCGGCGGTCCCGGCGCCGAGGGGGGGCTGAGCGATCCAGAGTGGGCGCGGCCCGCAACCTACGCTCTGGCGTGCGCGCTCAACGCACTGTGGGCGAGCGTCGGCATCCAGCCGAGCGTGGTGGCTGGGCAGGGCGCA
Source organism: Alphaproteobacteria bacterium (assembly GCA_022826665.1). Taxonomy (GTDB): domain Bacteria; phylum Pseudomonadota; class Alphaproteobacteria; order UBA828; family UBA828; genus WTGU01. The sequence continues at coordinate 97,412 of JAJDUK010000105.1, forward strand.
GGCGAGATCGCGGCGGCACAGGCCGCCGGCGTGTTCAGTCTGGGGGACGGCTTGCGGCTAGCTGCGGCCGGGAGCGAAATTGAGGCGGCGCCGGAAGGCGTCGCACTGGCCGCACCGTCGGTTGGTCTGGTGAGCGGCCTCACCGGCCGCGTGATGGATCCGGATCAAGCACTGGATGGGGCGTACTGGCACCGCCAGGCGGCAGGCGCTCCACTCGCAATCGACGGCTGCGCCGAGACCCTGGCCGCTCTCGGCGTCGACGTCGTCATCGAGATCGGACGGGACTCCGTGCTGGCGCCGCTGTTGGCAGAGGCTTGGCCGAAGACAGAGGAGAACGCAGCGGCGCCAATGCTGTTGTCGAGCCAGCGAGAGTCGTCGGGTAGCGAAGAGACGGCGGCAGGACATGCCGACGGTGCCTTCGTGGAGGCGGTCGCCCAGGCCTACGAGGCGGGGCTCGGCGTGTCCTTCGCGGGGCTCTTCTCGGGCGAGACACGGCGTCGTATCTCGCTGCCGGGCTATCCCTTCCAGCGCCGGCGCTACTGGCTATCGAAGCCTGGGGGGCACACCACCGTTTCGGATTGAGCGCGCGAACGTGCACTGGCCAGGGCGCCGGTCACACGTGCGCTACGAGAGGCCGTGCCGCTCCAGGAATTCGCGGGTCACCGCAACGCACTCCGCGGGCTTCTCCAGTTGCAGGAAGTGCGTCGCCTCGGGGATGAAATCGTAGTCCATGGCCGAGACAATTCGCTGGTCGAGCGTCGGCAGATACGCATGCGGCAGGGTGGGGTCGGCACCGATGATCTTCGTGGGGCAGTCGAGCAGGTCGAGGTCCAGCAGCGGGAAGAAGCTCCGGGCGTAATCCATCATCTGCGCTTCGTATTCGCGGGGGCAGCGAAGCTCATAGCCCTCACCGCTCGCGGACCCTCGGAGCGTCGTCCGGGCCATGAGCTCATGTACGCCGGGAGCGGCCCGCTTGAAGGTCGGAAAGATTCCCAAAATCTCGATAAAGTCTTCCCGTCTTTTGAAGTGCTGTCCCCGCCGCCGAATCAGGGCTGCCCCGCGCTCGGCAGCGTCGTGAAGCTCCGTCTGACTCGCGCCGGGCCTGGTCAGGGGCGGGTCGAACAGGACCAACGCCGAATAGAGTTTGCTGAACGAGAGCAGCGTCACGACCGTGGTGAGCGAGTGAAAGATGCCAACGGTCGGCTTGCTTCCATGGGTACGATCGATGGTCTCGAGAATGATGTCGTGATCGCGAATCATGGTCGGAACATTGTGATCCGTCTGGGCGCCGACGCTGTTCCAGCCGTGGTTCCTGAGGTCGTAGACCATCAGGTCGAAGTCGTCCGCGAGCAGAGACCAGAACGGATAGTAGAGATCGGCGGCGAGACCGCTGCCGTGGCTCAGGACGATTCTGAGGCCCGACGGATTGCCGTGCCGCCGCACCGTGGTGGTGGTATCGGCGTCAAGGCGAACATCCAGCGTCGAAAGGGGCTGGGGTATCTCCCAAACCGCTTCTGTCGTCATGGCAAAGGGTCGGGTTTCCTCCCGACGCCGGGCTTTGAACGGAGACGCAACACGGGCCGAATTTAGCTACGGCCAGTGCCGGAATTGCCGGCGCCCCCGCGTTTGGAGGCGGCCGGCCGTGCTCACTTGGCGCCGGAAAGCATCACCCGGCGCGGGCATCGATATACGTCACAAGCTCCCGTAACGTATTGAACTGCAAACAGTCCTCCGCAACCATGTTCAGGCTGAACTCCTGATTGACCGCCTTGTAAAACGCGACCGCATCCACCGAAGAGACCCCGGCGTCACTGAACGGCCGATCGAAATCCGGATCGTGATCCAGGTCGAAGCTGTCGTTGATGATTGTCCGCAGGCGGGTTTCCGTTGACGACATGCGCATAGTCTCCCTGTCTTTAAGAGCTGAAAGTGAGACCCCACACGGGGCTCAGAAGTGTACAGGTCCGGTTGCATCGACACCATCGTCGAGACGGAAGGTGCCGCGCAACAACTGCGCCTTATTAGGCGTCGATTATGCCGATTCGGTCAAGCCTTGCCGCAACGTTTGTCTTCGAGGAACCACGCTGCAACTTCACGGCGGGATACTTGGAACTGATGGGGCGCCTTGCGGAGCGCGAGGGGGAGGCCGATGAAGACCGTCATGGGCGAGAAGTAATGGGCGGAAAAACTCGACATAGGTACGCACCCGCTGCGCTACGAGCCGCTGCTCTGAGACGGTAGTCGGTAGGCGAGCGCGGCGGCGAAGCGGGGCTCTCCCAAATCCAGGAGCCGCCATTCGCTCTCCGGCGCGTGCGGGAATCGAAACGAACCCGTCCGGTCGCCCCGCTGCATCGCCTCCGGGATTTCGAATCGCGATGGGCTTAGAGAAAACCCGGCACCGATCGCCTTGATCAGCGCTTCCTTCATGCTCCACAGGCGATAGAAGAGATGGACCTTTTCCCGACCCGCAGCGGCAGCCAGCAATTGCCGCTCCGCCGGGCCGTAGACCAGGCTGCCGATGCCTTCCAGGTCGCGCTGCGCGACACGCTCCTCCACATCGACGCCGATCCCGTCATGCGCGGCGATCACGATCAAGCCGAGCCTGCCGCTGTGGCTGACGTTGAAGCCGATTTCCACACACGCGCCATTGATCCTGGCGAAGGGTTTGCCGTGTTCGCCGTAGCCGAAGGAGAGCGCGCGGTCTTCGCAGCCCAACCGATCGCAGAGACTGACGCGGAGCGCAGCGCGGCAGAGGGCGTACTCCCGCCGGGCGCGCTCCGACAGGAAGCGGCGCCAGCGTGCCTCCTCGTCATCGTCTAGCAGCGAAAGGGCGCGGGCCTCGCGCTCCGCATCCGGCGAGAGGTCCACGTGGAGGATCGTCGCGCCGTCGACCTCGCGCCAGGGGCTCCACCAGGGGTTGGTCGATTTCGTCATCGCCAAAGGCGATGTCTGGTAGCGGCAGTCACCTCCGCCGCCATCGAGGGCCGAGGTGTGGCTCGGAAGGCTCGTCTCAGCCGGGGGGCTCGCCCCCGTAGAGCCACGGCTGGGCGGCCTTCTGCGTCGCCTCGAAGGCGTCGATCTCGCCGGCCTTGGTCATGGTGATGCCGATATCGTCCAGCCCATTCAGCAGCCGGTGCTTGCGGAAGGGCTCGATCTCGAAGCCGATGGTCTCGCCGTTCGAGCGCGTGACGGTTTGCGCCTCCAGATCGACCGTCATCCGGCAGGTCTGGGAATTGCCGGCGTCGTCCATCAGCAGATTCGCATCGTCTTCCGGCAGCGGGATCAGCAGGATTCCGTTCTTGACGCAGTTGTTGAAGAAGATGTCGGCGAAGCTTGGCGCGATCACGCAGCGGATGCCGAAGTCCTCCAGCGCCCAGGGGGCGTGCTCGCGGCTGGAGCCGCAGCCGAAGTTCTGGCCCGCGATGAGGATGCTGGCCCCGCGCCAGGGCTCCCGGTTGAGGACGAAGTCCGGAAGCTCCTTGTCCTCCATGTCGTAGCGGAAGTCGTGGAACAGGCCCTTGCCGAGCCCGGCGCGGCTGATCGCCGTGAGATACTGCTTGGGAATCAGCTGGTCGGTATCGACGTTGATCATCGGCAGCGCTGCCGCCGGGCCGGAGAGGGTGGTGAATGTCCGCATGACGGGCCCTCCTCAGGCCACGAGTTCGCGGACGTCGACGAAACGCCCGCTGACGGCGGCGGCGGCGGCCATCGCCGGGCTCACCAGGTGGGTGCGCCCGCCGCGGCCCTGGCGGCCCTTGAAGTTGCGATTGGAGGTGGACGCGCAGCGCTCGCCCGGCGCGAGCTTGTCGTCGTTCATCGCAATGCACATGGAACAGCCCGCATCGCGCCACTCGAAGCCGGCCTCCAGGAAGATGCGGTCGAGCCCTTCCTCCTCGGCCTGCTGCTTCACGAGGCCCGAGCCCGGCACCACCATGGCACCAACGCCTGCCGGCACCTTGCGCCCCTTGGCGACGGCGGCGGCGGCGCGTAGGTCCTCGATCCGGCCGTTGGTACAGGAGCCGATGAAGACCCGGTCCACGGCCACGCCCTTGATGGGCGTGTCGGCCTCGAGCGCCATGTAGTCCAGGGCCTGTGCGATCGCCTCGCGGTGCTTCTCGTCCGGCGCCTGGGCCGGGTCGGGGGTCCGCCCCGTCACCGGGATCACGTCCTCGGGGCTGGTGCCCCAGGTGATCTGCGGCGCGATGTCAGCCGCCTGAATGGTGGCTTCCTTGTCGTAAGCGGCGCCTTCGTCGGAGGCGAGCGTGCGCCAATAGGCCATGGCCTGGTCCCAGGCGGCACCCGCGGGGGCCATGGGCCGGCCCTTGAGGTAGGCAAAGGTGGTCTCGTCCGGCGCGATCAGCCCGGCACGCGCGCCGCCTTCGATGGTCATGTTGCAGACCGTCATGCGCCCTTCCATGGAGAGCGCGCGGATCGCAGGGCCGGCGTATTCCACCACGTGGCCGGTGCCGCCGGCCGTGCCGATCTCGCCGATGATGGCGAGGATCATGTCCTTGCCGGTGATGCCTGCGGGCAGGTCGCCGGCCACCGTGATGCGCATGTTGCGCGGGCGCTTCTGGTTGAGCGTCTGGGTCGCGAGCACGTGCTCAACCTCGCTGGAGCCTATGCCGAAGGCGAGGCAGCCGAAGGCGCCATGCGTGGCGGTGTGGCTGTCGCCGCAGACCAGCGTTGCGCCCGGCAGGGTCAGGCCCTGCTCGGGCCCGATGATGTGGACGATGCCCTGTCGTACGTCGGTAAGCGGGATCAGGGGCACGCCGAACTTTTCGCAGTTCTCGATCAGCGCTTCCACCTGGCCGCGGCCGAGCGGATCGCCGATACCGTCGACGCCGGCGGCGCGGTTCCTGGTGGGGATCGAGTGGTCCGGCACGCCGAGGGTGGCATCGGGTCGGCGCACCGGGCGCCCGTCCTCAGCCATCTTCTCGAAGCCGGTCCAGCTCGTGACCTCGTGGATCAGGTGTTTGTCGATGTAAAGGAGCGTGGTGCCGTCGTCGTTCTCGGCCACCACGTGGCTCTCCCAGATCTTGTCGAATAGGGTCTTGGGGCCGCTCATCGGTGTCCTCCCGCGGCGATGGCCGGCGTGCTCAGTCCTCGGACGCGGCGGTCTCCTCCGCCTTGGCGGTGACCTTCTTCGCGCCGCGGTCGTCGCGCTTCTCCCGGATGCGCGCCGACTTGCCGCGCCGGCCGCGCAGGTAATAGAGCTTGGCACGGCGCACCGCCCCCCGCTTCACCACCTCGATCTGCGCGATGCGCGGCGAATGCAGCGGGAAGACCCGCTCCACCCCCTCGCCATAGGAAATCTTGCGGACGGTGAAGGAGGAGTTGAGGCTGCGGTTTCGCCGGGCGATGCAGACGCCCTCGAACACCTGCACCCGCTCGCGCGAGCCTTCCACCACCTTGACGTGCACGCGGAGGGTGTCGCCGGGGCCGAAGGTCGGAACCTCCCGCTCTTCCTGGAGCTTCTCCACGGCCTCGGCATTCAACTGCTCGATCATGTTCACGGCACTATCCTCGCGATCTCAGGCGCGTTATCGACGCGCCTGGTGGCGCGCCCACAGGTCGGCACGCCGCGTTCTGGTTACATGTTCCGCCTGGGCACGGCGCCAGGCATCGATGGCGGCGTGATCGCCGGAGAGAAGCACCTCCGGCACAGCACGGCCTTCGAAAAGGCGGGGGCGGGTGTACTGCGGATACTCCAGCAGGTCGTCCTCAAAACTCTCCTCAACCAGCGAGGAGGGCCGGCCGACCACGCCGGGCAGCAGGCGCACGCAAGCATCGATCACCGCCATTGCCGCGATCTCCCCGCCCGACAGGACGTAGTCGCCGACGCTGAGTTCGGCAGCCCCTCGGCCTTCCAGCACACGCTCGTCGACTCCTTCAAAACGGCCGCAAATCAGCATGATGCCGGGGCCGTCGGCCAATGCCTTCACCTGCTCCTGGGTCAGCGGGGCGCCGCGCGGCGAGAGCAGGAAGCGCGGTACGCCACCCTCCGCCGGCCCAACCGAATCGATGGCCGCTGCCAGGACATCGGGGCGCATGACCATACCCACCCCTCCGCCGAACGGGTGATCGTCGACGGTGCCGTGTTTATCGCGCGCAAAGCGGCGGATGTCCACCGTTTCCAGCCGCCAGAGGCCGGAATCGAGGCCGCGGCCGGCGAGCGCGGCCCCAAGCGGCCCGGGAAAGACCTCGGGATAGAGGGTGAGCACGTGGACGCTCCAGGGCCGGGCACCCGATTGCCCGCTTTCGCGCCAGTCCGCAGTCACGTGCCGTCCTCCGGGCTGGCAACGACCATGCGGCCGGCCTCGATGTCGATGGCCGGCACGTGCTCCCGCGTGAAGGGGACGAGGGTGGAGGGCCCGTCGGGCGGCTGAATCTCGACGATGGGCCCGGCGCCGTGGTCGTGAACGGCGCTCACGCGGCCCAAGGCGGTGCCATCCTCGCTTTCAGCCCGGAGGCCGAGGAGATCGACGTGGTAGTACTCCTCGCCCTCGGTCGGCGGCAGCGCCGCCCGCGGGACGAAGAGGTCGGTGCCGCGCAGCGCCTCTGCCGCGTCGCGGTCGTCAACGCCCTCGACGCGGGCGAGCACGAGGCCCTTCACATGCCCCGTCACCGTGACCGTGAGGCGCCGGGTGCCGGCCTCGTCGCTGAGTGCGCCGTAAGCAGTGAGGTCGTCCGGATTCGCCGTATGGCTCTTGATGCGCACGACGCCGCGCACACCGTGGGCGCCCACGATGCGCCCGAGACAGACCGTCTCCGCCCGCCGCGCCGCAGCCTCCCCAGGGGCAGCAGCCGCGGCGGGTGCGGCCTCAGCCCTCGGCCTTCTCTTCGCCCTCGCCATCGTCTGTGCCGGCCTCCGCCGAGGCGGCTTCCTTGGAGGGAGCCTCTTCGGCGGCGGCGTCCTCGGTAGGCGCGGCTTCCTCAGCAGGTGCCTCTTCAGCAGCGACCTCCTCCGGAGCAGCCTCTTCAGGCGCAGCCTCCTCAGCGGCGGGCTCAGGGGTGACCTCGGCTTCGGCCTCGGCCGCCGCCTTGGCCTTCTCAGCGCGTGCCGCCTGGCGCTCCAGGGCCTTCGCCCTTGGCTGGCCCTTCTGCGGGTTGTTGCGCTGCGCCGGCATCGGGATGATCTCGGCGGCGCCGAGGAATCGCGCCACGCGATCCGAGGGTAGAGCGCCGACGCCGAGCCAGTGGCGAATGCGCTCCTCGTTGAGGCGCACGCGCTCGGGATGGTCCTTGGGCAGCATCGGGTCGTAGGTCCCGAGACGCTCCAGGAAGCGGCCATCGCGCGGGCTGCGGGTGTCGGCCACGACCACACGGTAGAACGGGCGCTTCTTGGCGCCGGCGCGGGACAGGCGAATTTTCAGTGACATGCTCTCTCCAGTCTCCTTGTGGGCTACCTGTGATCAGCGGGGCGGCATGATGCCGGGCATCCCGGCCCGCATCAGGCCCTTCTCGCCCAGCTTGCCGGCCCGCTTCATCATGACGTTCATCTGCTTCACTTGCTTGAGCAGGCGGTTGATGTCCTGCACGGTGGTGCCCGAGCCGCCCGCGATGCGCCGCTTGCGCGAGCTGTTGAGCAGCTTGGGGTTGCTCCGCTCGGCCGGCGTCATCGAATCGATGATTGCCTGCTGGCGGTCCAGCATCTTGATGTCGACGTTGGCCTCGGCGAGCTGGCGCTTGACCTTGCCCACCCCCGGCAGCATGCCGAGCAGGCCCTCCATGCCGCCCATCTTGCGGACCTGCTGAATTTGCTTGGAGAGGTCGTTGAGGTCGAAGCCGCCCTTCTTGGCCTTGCGGACCAGGCGCTCGGCCTCGTCCTGCTCGATCGTCTCCTGCGCTCGCTCGACCAGGGAGACCACGTCGCCCATGCCGAGGATGCGCGACGCGATCCGGTCCGGGTGGAAGGGCTCGATGGCGTCGAGCTTCTCGCCGACACCGATCAGCTTGATCGGGCAGCCGGTAACCGCGCGCATGCTGAGCGCGGCACCACCCCGTCCGTCGCCATCGACGCGGGTGAGCGCGATCCCGGTTAGGCCGATCCGCTTGTGGAAGGCGCTGGCGACGTTGACCGCATCCTGGCCGGTCAGCGCATCGGCGACCAGCAGGGTCTCCGCCGGCACCGTCACGTCGCGGACCGCCGCGCATTCGGCCATCAGCTCCTCGTCCACGTGGAGCCGCCCGGCGGTATCCAGCAGCACCACGTCGTGGCCCTCCTGGGCGGCGGACTTCATGGCGCGCCGCGCGATCCCGACCGCGCGCTCACCGGGGATCACCGGCAGCACATCAACCTCGGCCTGCACGGCCAACGCGGCGAGCTGCTCCATGGCCGCAGGCCGGCTGGTGTCGAGCGAGGCCATCAGCACCCGCTTCTTGTGGCTCACGCGCAGGAAGAGGCCGAGCTTGGCCGTCGTGGTGGTCTTGCCCGAACCCTGCAGGCCCACCATGAGGACAGCGGCAGGCGGGGTGGCTGCGGCGATGCCGATCTCGGCGGTCTCGCCGCCCAGCATCTCGATCAGGTGATCGTTCACGATCTTGATCACCTGCTGGCCCGGCGCCACGCTCTTCAGCACGTCGGCGCCGACCGCCTTCTCGCGCACGCCCGCGACGAAGTCCTTGACGACCGGGAGCGCCACGTCCGCCTCGAGCATGGCGATCCGCACGTCGCGGAGTGCGGCGCTCACGTCCGCCTCGCTCAGCGCGCCGCGGCGCGTCAGCGTCTCGAAGACCCCGTTCAGCCTGCCGGACAGACTATCGAACACGCCGTTCTCCCGCCCCAACGGTCGGCGCGCCAGCGCGCGACACTCGCGGACCGGCGTCCCTCCTCGAAGGGTGGCCTGTTACAACCTCTCGAAGCGGGCGGACCCTAAGCCCGCGCTCGCACCGGGTCAAGTCGCTACGCTGGCCCGGATCAACCGCGTACCTCAGCGCTCTCATTGTCGGTCGCGCTCGGATTCCATGTCACCGGCGCGCCCAGCGGTGATTCAGCGGAGTCCGCTTGTCCGTGGGTCACACGATCGAAGACCTCGCGGTAGTTCGGATGCTCCGTGCCGCCCAAGCGATCCCACCAGGTGAAATAGAGGCCGTAATTGTAGCCCCTGGAGCTGTGATGAAGGTCGTGATGGGTGTTCGTGGTCAAGACACCGAGCACCGCATGCGCCGGCACGCCCCGCGGAAACAGCTCGAAGCCGCTGTGGCCGACAACGTTGCGGACGATCATGTGAAGCATGAAGAGGTATATGACCGTGACGTGCAGCGGCAGGACGAATATGAGGATCGTCAGGAACATCGCCTGAATCACGGCTTCCAGGGGCGCAAAGGCGTAGGCCGCCCAGGGCGAAGGGCTGTGCGATTCGTGATGCAGCCGGTGAAACCGGTCGAACAGGAGCGGATGGTGCATCAAGCGATGGGTCCAATAGAAATAGGCATCGTGAAGCACGATGGTCACGGCTAGACTGAAGCCGCCGTAAAGCCAGCCGTAATCCGCGAAATCCGTGTAAATGAGCGTCCAGCCGTTCGCCATCGAGACATAGATGAAGACGCCGTTGAGCGCGAAGATGAACGCTGTGAAGAGCGAATAGAGTACCTCGCGCCGGATCTCGGAAGACGGTGCGAAGCCGGGCTGAATCTTGCGCCTGCGGAAGGGATTACCCTTCCAGATCCAGAGAGCAAGAAACGCGACACCGGCCGGAACGACGATGAGCAGCATGTGCGCACCAAGAATCGTGGGCCACGCCGGCAAGGCCGCGATCAGATCGTCGAAAGCGGCCATGTCTGTCCTGCTTCTTGGGGGCTGGGAACCGCATCGGGCGCGACGCGGGCGGCGGACGTGCCGTCCTCGGTGGCGAGGTCGGCTGGGGGACCTTAGCTCACGCGGCGATGGTTAGCTATGCGACGACGACGAAGGCGACGCTCCAGGTTGTCTCACGCGCCCAGGAAGAGGCGGCCGACCTCCGGGTCTTCGAGCAAGGCATCGCCGGGGCCGGCCATGGCGAGTCGGCCGGAGACGAGCACGTAGCCGATATCGGCGAACTCCAGCCCCTTCTTGGCGTTCTGCTCTACCATCACGATGGTCTTGCCGTCGCGGCGCTGCAGGTCCGCCAGGATCTCGAACACCATGTCGATGAAGCGGGGCTCCAGCCCGATGGAGGGCTCGTCCACCAGAAGCACGTCCGGCTCCATAATGAGCGCGCGGGAGATTTCGAGCAGGCGCCGCTCGCCGCCGGAGAGCACACCGGCCCTCCGATGCCGCCGTTGGGCCAACCTGTCGTAACGGTCGAACACGCGCTCGGCCGCCTGCTTTGCCGCGCCGCGCCGGTGCAGCAGGAAGCCCCCCATCAGCAGGTTCTCCTCCACCGTCATGTCGGGGAAGACGGAGTTGTCCTGCAACACGTAGGCCACGCCCGCGTCAGAGAGGCGGCGGCTGGAGGCGAGGCGGGTAACGTCCTTCGCACCCACCTGAATGCTGCCGGCCATCACGTCGGCGAAGCCGAAGATGGTGTGGAGCACGGTGGACTTGCCGGCGCCGTTGGGGCCGATGAGGCAGAGCGACTGGCCTCGGCCCGCGACGAGGTTGATGCCGTGGACGATCTCCATGCGGCCGTAGCCTGCGCGCAAGCCCCGGATGTCGATGGCGGGCTCGCCCTGGCAGAGCGCCTCCAGATCATCCCGCGAGGGCCCTTCGCCGGCCAGTTCGCGCGCGGCCTCCTCCACCGCGTCCACCGAGAGCGCGGTCTCGAAGTCCATCGGCACGTCGGGGCCGGTGCCGGGGGGTGTCGCGGCCATCAGCGCGCGCCCAGGTAGGCGTCGATCACGCGCTGATCGTTGCGCAGCGCCTCGGGCGGGCCGCTGGCGAGCAGACGCCCGTGGGCCAGACAATGGATGTGCTCGGCCAGGCTCATGATGACGCGCATGTTGTGCTCGATGACGAAGAGCGTGACGCCGAACTCCCGGTTGGCGCGCTGCAGGCGCTCGATCACGCCGTTGATCAGCGTCGGGTTTATGCCGGCCGTCGGCTCGTCGAGCAGCAGCATGCGCGGGCGCACCATCAGCGCCATCGCGAGCTCCAGCAGCTTGCGCTGGCCGAAGGAAAGCTCGCCCGCCATCAGGTGGCGCTTGCCGTAGAGGCCGCAGAAGGCGAGCAGGGCTTCCGCCCGCTCGCGCGTCTCGGCCGAAACCGGCCGCATGAGCCGGAACAGCCCGTGCCCCGCCTCGGCATCGCTGATCGCCATGTTCTGCAGGCCGGTCATCCGCACGAAGACATGGGTCTGCTGGAACGTGCGAATCAGCCCGAGCCGCGCGATCTCGGCCGTGCGAAGGCGCGTGATCTCGCGCCCCTCGAAGCGGATCGAGCCGCCGTCCACCGGGTGATAGCCGACAATGGAATTGAACAGCGTCGACTTGCCGGAGCCGTTCGGCCCGATCAGGCCGATCACCCGACCCTCCGGCACCTCCAGCGAGATGTCCTCGTTGGCGGTGATGCCGCCGAAGTGCTTGGTGGCGCCCTGGATCGCGAGTTGCGCGCTCATGCCCGCTCGCTCCCCTGCTCGCGGGGCTCGTGGCGCGCCGGCCAGCGGGTCCGCGCCCAACCCAGGATCCCCTGCGGGAAGAACACCACGATGCCAACGATGATCACGCCGAGCGCCACCCGCTGCCAGCCGAGCAGGTGGGTCCAGAGCAGCTCCTGGGTGATGTGGAAGATGACGGCGCCGAGCACCGGGCCCCAGAGCGTGCCCTTGCCGCCCAGGATCGCCATCAGAACCATCCAGACGCCGAAGGTGGCACCGGCGAAAGCGGTATCGCGCGGGTCGACGAAGCCCAGCATGTTGCCCATGGCGCCGCCCACCAGCCCCAGCACGAAGGCCGCCATGGTCCATGCCGTGACCTTGTAGACCCCGGTGTGGAGCCCCATGGCCTCGGCCTTGTCCTCATTGTCGCGGATGGCGTTGAGGGCAAGGCCGAACCGGGTGCGGTAGAGCGCCGCAAGCAGGACGAAGACGAGCGCGGCAAGCCCGAAGAAGAGATAGGCGAAGAACAGGTTGGCGGTGCCCGGCGGCGCCGGGAATAAGGGCGGTGAGAGGCCGGAGCCAGCGCCCAGGTAGTCCCATCCGCCCGCGATCTCGCCGGCCGCGATGCCGAGGCCGAGCGTCGCGATGGCGAAGTAGTGGCCCCGCATACGCAGGATCATCGATCCCAGCAGCACGGCAAGCGCGGCGGCGATCCCCGCGCCCACCACCATGCCGAGCACGAGGCCGGGGAAGTAGTCGAGCCCCACATCCCGCTGCACGACGACCGAGGCGTACATGCCGACGCCGAAGAAGAGGATGTTGCCAAAGCTATTGTAGCCGGTCTGCCCGCCGGTAATGTCCCAGGTCTGGGCCATGATCACGAGCGCCCAGAGCATCGCGATCTGCGCCCGGTAGTCGGGAATCACGAAGGGGAGCGCGACGCCTGCCGCGGCGACGGCCAGCATGAGCAGCGGCTGGCGGCGGAGCGTCATTTGAGGAACTGCCTGCGCCGTTGCAGCAAGGAACTGCGGATGACGAGGATCACCACCAACAGGATGAAGACGAAGGCCACCTGGTACTGCACGCCCAGGATGAAGCCCGCGAAATTCTCCGCCGCGCCCAAGCCGAGACCCGCAACGATCACGCCCGGCAGATTGCCGAGGCCCGCCACGATCACGATCATGAAGGAGCGCACGGTGTAGGGCAGCCCGATATAGGGGTGGACCGAATAGGCCATCACCACGAGCGCGCCAGCGGCGCCGCAGAGCGCGGCGTTGATGCCGTAGGTGGCGGCGAAGACGCGGTTGGTGTCGATGCCGAGGATGCGTGCGGCCCGCGGGTTCTGCGCGGTCGCGCGGATCGCCTGGCCCAGCCTGCTCCTCTTGAGGAAGAGGATCAGCACGCCGCCGATGGCGATGGCGCCGCCGCAGGCCGCGACCTTCATCTGCGAGACGGTCACCGTGTAGTCGAGCAGGAACCAGGTACCGAGGCCCGATTGGGCGGTCCTCACGTCGCCGCCCCAGATCTGGTTCATCAGCTGCTGCAGCAGGATGGAGAGCCCGAACGTGGCCAGCAGCGAGATGAACATGTCGCGGTCCGCCACGCGCCGGATCACGACGTGATGCAGGCTGGCGCCGATGAAATAGAGGACGATGGCGGCCACCGGCACGCCCCAAAGCGGGCTCACGCCCCAGAGGGTGAGCTGGTACGTGATGAAGCCGCCCAGCATGACGAACTCGCCCTGGACGACGTTGATGACGTTCATCACGCCCCAGACCAGCGCCATGCCGTATGCGGCGACGGCGAAGATGGCGCCGATCATCAGCCCGTCCAGCAACAGCTGGAGGATGAGGAACGGCGCCTCCCCCAGGAGCGCGACGTTTGCTGCCATGTCTATCCGGCCGGGGTGGGTCTAACGGCCGTGAGAGCTAGCGGATCAGGCCTCCGCGCACCAGAGATGCGCGCGGGCTGCGCTTACCGCTCGGACCACGGCGGGGTCGGGTGACGGACCTCCGAGGCGGCCCACCTGGTCGGCGCGACCACGACATAGGCGCCGTCCTGAATCTGGTAGAGCACCATGGGCTTCGCGATGTTCTTGCCGGTCTCGTCGAACTTGATGTTGCCGTAGAAGGTCTGCATCTCCGTCGCGGCGAGCGCATCGCGCACCGCGTCCTTGTCGAAACCGCCGGCGCGCTCGAACGCGTCCGCAAACACCAGCACCGCGGCAGAGGATTCCGCGGCCTGATAGGGCGGCGCGTAGCCGTACTCGGCCTCGAAGGTGGCGGCGAAATCGGCCGCCGAGCCGAAGACGTCGTCCTGGTAGGAGAGCGTCGGTGCCCACTGGCTCGCGCAGAGCGTGTACTCGGACGCGGCGCCGAACTTGCCGATCACGTCGGCGCTGTCGCAGTGCGTGATGGCCAGCATCGGCACGTCGACCCGCATCTCCTCGACCTGCCGGATAGCGAGCGCTGCCCCCTTGGAATGGCCCGAGACGACGAGGATGTCGGGCTTCAGCGCCTTCGTCTTGGCGAGCGTTGCCGCCATGTCGTTGAGCTCGGGCGGCAGCTGGTCGTCGATCACGACCTGGATGCCGAGCTTCTCCGCATCGGCGAGCACGCCCGCACGGATGTCCTGGCTGAAGGGGTCATTCTCGAAGGCTCCGGCGAGCTTCAGCGTGGCCGGGTCGCGCCCCTCGCGCTCGGCAAGCTCGGCCGCCAGCGCGACCGCGCTCGCGAGGTACTGCTCGGTGGTGGAGAGCACCGCGAAGAGGTAGCGGTAGCCCTTGTTGAAGAGCTGGAGCGAGGCGCCGTTGGCCTCCACCATGGGCACGCCGTACTGCTCGGTCACCGGCGCGATGGCCTTGGTGAGGCCCGAGCTGTACGGGCCCAGCATGAACTCGACGTCGTCCTGATTGATCAGCCGCTCGGCGAGCTGCGCGCCGCGCGCCGGCGTCGATTCATCGTCGTAGTAGATGACTTCGAGGCGGTAGGTCTTGCCGCCGACCGTGATGCCGCCGGCATCGTTGATGGTCTTGACGGCGAGGTCGTAGCCCCGCTGGGTGTGCTCGCCGGCGGTGGTGTACTTGCCCGTCAGCGAGACGGCAGCGCCGAGGTAGACGGTATCGCCTTCCACCTTCGCCTGTGCCTCGCCTGCGGCGAGAACGCTCAGCCCGAGCGCTGCAATGCCGGCGATGCCGGCCCATGCCTTCACCATAACGACCCTCCAATTGGGACTGCTGCCGCTTTCGTCAATCGTGGCGAAGGCCGGCGATGCCGTCCACCGTGTGCGGCTATATGCGGCTATATCCAATCAGAATTTGTGACGCACGGAGAGACGAAATCCGTGGCTTCGCAAACGGGCCTCGCTCGCGGCCTGATCGAGCATGAGCGGCTCCCTGCTCCCGTCGCGCCACACAACCCGGCCGCCGCCCGTGGCGGTCTCGGCGGTGCCGAGATCGCTGTACCTCCACGCCAGGTCGAGCGTCGTGCTCTCGCTTAGCGCCGTCGCGACGCCTGCCGTCACCATCCAGGCGAAATCGGACCGGCGCACGCCCGGCACGATCGTCGTCGTCTCCGGGAACATCATTCGCGTTTCACCCGTCGCGATCCGGGCGGCGCCGACCCCGACTCCCAGGAAGGGATCGAACGGGCCGAGCCTCGGCAAGCCCAGCGCCGGGAGGTCCGCGTAGGCGGCAACCATCCCCGACACGACGGAGAGGTCGACTGAGACAGACTGCCGCATCTCGGAGTCCAGATAATTGGCTCGTCCGCTGAAGGTGAGGTTTGGGCGGACCTCGACCAGAGCCTCGATCCTCACGGCCGGGGCTACGGTGGTGCCGATCCCGACTTCGAGGGCGGCCACCGTGCCGAAATTCCCCACCGAACGATACGGCGCGCCGTCGGGGGCCGGGCCGCAGCCGTACAGCGGGACCGGCGTCTCGATCTCGCACTTCTTGTCGCGGAACACAGTCTCTGTCGGGCGCTCGAGACCGAGCCCTGCCCGCAGATAGAGGTCCTCGGCCGTTGCGGTCCCCGCGTTCATCGCCGCCGCAAGCACAACCAGAGCGGCAGCGAGGCAGTGCCACGCTCTTCGCGCTCTCCTCGGTTGCAGCACGTAGGAATCGGAAGGGAGCGATCCGGTCGGGCATCTCTCTACCACTGAGAGCGGGCCTCGATCGGCCAAATGTCCACCAGCGTGTCGCCGCGCACGCAATGATAGACGTCGTAGAGCAGGAGCGTCTGGTAACAGTGCGGCGCGATGCATTCCAGCGCGTCGCCCACCTGCGGAAGGCGCTCGCCCTCCGGCACGGTGAGGCGGCCCATGTCGTCGCCGACCAGCTCGTAAAGGGAGTCCGGGTGCGCGCCCTGGGCGACGCGGGGCGGGAACTCCTCGCGCTGAAGCTCCTTGATCCCGGCGTCGGTGACGGCGAACTCGTCCCGCGCGCTGATCACCGTGGTGCGGACGAAGAGCGAGGTTTCGAAGGGATGCGGGTTGTCGGGCTCGAAGGGGGTATCGGCGTAGTTCACGTCCATGAAGATGTAGCTTCCGGCCTGGCACTCGGTGAAGAGACCATTGGCCGCATCAATGGCATAGGTGCCGGTACCGCCGCCGGAGACGATCTCCGGGGCCAGGCCGGCCTCCGTGAGGCGTCCGCAAAGCTCGGCCAGCGGCGCCGTGCAGCGCTCCTGCTCGGCGCGGCGGGCGTCGCGGTCGGGCTCGCGCTGGAAGGAGCCGTTATAACCCTGCACGCCGGCATAGATCGCGCCCTCGGTCCCGGCGATATGCCGTGCGAGCGCCAAGGCATCGTCCACCGCGACGAGGCCGGTGCGCCGGCCACCCACCTCGAAGTCCACCAGCATGCGGAGCGGCTCGCCGGCTTCCAAAGCGGCCGCGGCCAGCCGGTCCACCACTGCGGCATCGTCCACGGCGACGAGCAGTCCTTCGGCACGGGCGTTGAGCCGGGCGAGGCGGGCGATCTTGGGCTCGGTCACGACCTGGGAGAACAGCAGCACGCCCGGAATGCCGGCGTCGGCCATGACCTCGGCCTCGGCGAGCGTCGCGCAGCACTGGCCCAGCGCCCCGGCTTCGATCTGGCGCTTCGCCACCTCGACCGACTTGTGAATCTTGGCGACGGGCCGGACCCCGTGGCCCGCCTTGCCCAGGTAGCCGGCAAGATAGGCGATGTTGCGCTCCAGACGGTCGAGGTCGAGCACCAGCGCCGGCGTCGACAGCGCCGTGCGCGAGCCCTGCTGGCCGATGAGCGGTTCGTTGGGGCCGAGCGTTCCGATAGCGCCCATGACTCTTCCTCGTTCTCAGTTGGCTGACACTCGCCCCAGCGCGGAGCGAGCATAGCGATTGTTAAGGTTTCGTCAGACGAATTCCCGGCTTGACGAGCCGATGCCCGGACCCATATCGTAGCGACCTTCTATGGACCCCATCGTTCCCTTGGGCACGGTGGGTATTGAATGGGGCCGGCACAAGCCGGCCCTTTTTTCGAAGGGGCGTCGATGTCAGTTACGGCGGTCTTCATCGACGGCGGTTACCTCGACAAGGTCCTGTACCACGATCACGGCAACCAGCGCATCGACTACGCCCGTCTCGTCGAGGCCATGACGGGCGAAGGCGAACTGTTGCGCGCCTACTACTACCATTGCCTGCCGTATCAAGGGAGCCCGCCCACCGAGGAAGAGAAGCGTCGCTACGCGGCCAAACACCGCTTCATCACCGCTCTCCTTCATCTGCCTCGGTTCGACGTGCGATTGGGCAAACTCGCGTACAGAGGGCAGGACGAGCGTGGCAGGCCGATCTTTCAACAAAAGCGGGTCGATCTCATGCTCGGGGTCGATATGGCTCTCCTCGCCGGCAAGGGCCGCATTGCTAGGGTTGCGTTGCTAGCTGGAGACAGCGATTTCACGCCGGCGATCGAAGCCGTCAAACGCGAAGGGGTTCTCACCACTCTCTGGCATGGCAGTCGTTCCGATCAGACGGCACCCAGCCGCGAGCTGGTGGAGATATGCGATGAACGCCACGAGCTTACTGCCGAGCTCATTGGGTCGATACGACGTTGAATTTACGTGCGGCACTGAGCGTCACCTCTAGTGCGGCCGGGCGCCGAACGATAGAGGCAGCCGGCTAGGGAGAATGGACATGACGGACGAAGCAGGTTCAGCAGAAGGACAACGTGGCCCGACGGCTCCGGCGGAGGGGCCGGCGCGGGCGCTCGATCACGTCGGCATTTCGGTGCCCGACATCGACGCGGCCGTCGCCTGGTATCGCGACATCCTCGGCTGCTACGTGCTGATGGAGCCCGTGGAGGGCTACGCCGACGGCAGCTACTTCGGTCAGATCGTCGCCGACATCTACGGTGCGGACTTTCAGGGGATGAAAATCGCCCATCTGGCGACGGCCGACGGGGTCGGAATCGAACTCTTCCAGTTTGTCGCCAACGAGCGGCAGGAGAACAACTTCGCCTACTGGAAGGACGGTATCTACCATATCTGCATCCTCGACCCCGACATCGAGGGCCTGGTGAAACGGATCGACGAGAGCGGCGGGAGGCAGCGCAGCAAGGTCTGGAAGCTCTGGCCCGACAAGCCCTACCGGATCTGCTATTGCGAAGACCCTTGGGGCACCATCGTCGAGGTCAGCTCCCACCCCTACGTCATGGCCTGGTCGAACTTCATCCCGCGGCACGGGGATTGAACGGCCGGACACGGCCTTGGCGGCGGCCAAGCACCGTGGCCAGCAGACGATGACGGTATCGAGGCTGCGCGACATTCCTGGCATCGGCGTCGACCGCATGGGCGATGCGGCGGACGCCGCGCGCGATCCGGACATGCTCCGGCTGGAGAACCTGGATACCGACATCCCGCCACCGCAAGCTGCCATCGACGCCACGCGCGCGGCCGCGTCCCGCGATGACGCCAACAGCTATCTGCCCTTCCTGGGCACCGACGAACTCAGGCAGGCGGTAGTGGCGCGGCTCGAGGGCGACACCGGCATCGTCTACGACTGGCGGGCGCAGTGCGTGATCTCGGCGGGCGGGCTTTCCGGCATCCTCAACGCACTGCTCGCCATGCTGGAGCCCGGCGACGAGGTGGTCATCAGCGACCCGGCTTACGCGGGCCTCATCAACCGCATCCGCCTCGCCGGCGGCGTGCCGCGCCTGGTGCCGCTCAGAGTGGTGGAGGGCGGCTGGCGGCTCGATCTGGAGGCGCTGGCCGAGGCCGCGAGTGGGAAGACCAGGGTCGTGCTCACCATGAGCCCGTCGATGCCGAGCGGCATTGTCCACACGGCCGAAGAATGGCAGGCCATCGCCGCCGTGGTGCGGCAGACCGGCGCCTGGCTCCTGCACGACGCGGCGATGGAGCGGCTTCTGTTCGACTCGGCGCCGGCGCTGCACCCGGCTCGGATACCGGGCTTAGCCGAGAGGACCGTGACCGTCGGCAGCGTCTCCAAGGAATACCGGATGATCGGCTGGCGCGTGGGTTGGATTGTGGGACCCGCGGGGATCATGCGGGACATCGGGCTGGTCAGTCTGACCAACGTGGTCTGCCAGGTGGGCATCGGCATGCCGGGGGCGGCCGCGGCGCTCACCGCAGAGGATGACGGCATCGCCGCGGCGGTTGCCGAATTGCAGGCGAGGCGGAACGTCATTCTCAAGGAGCTGTCGGACCTGCCCGTGGTCCGTCCCGACGGCGGCTGGTCGCTCCTGATCGATACGGTCGCGCTCGGCATGAGTCCTGCGGATGCGTCGCAGCGGCTGTTCGAGCAGGGCAAGGTCGCCGCGACGCCGATGACCGGTTGGGGCAGCGACGATCATGCCGGCCGCTTCCTGCGCTTCGTCTTCGCCAACGAGCCGTGCGAACGCCTCGCCGGCCTGCGCGAGCGCCTCCGCACCGCGTGGTCGCTCTGAGGCACGGGCGACTCTCCGCCTCCGGCCCGCACGCATAACGGACTCGCACCCGCTAGTCCCTGCGATATACTCCGCCCCCGGATTCTGCCTCCCGCCCCGCAATCACCGAGACGCGCCCGGCGATGAACGCGTTGGCCGACCTCATCCACGCCGTCTTCTCGATCTACATCTATCTGCTGATCGCGTCGGCGGTGTTCAGCTGGCTGGTGGCGTTCAACGTGATCAACACGAGCAACCGCTTCGTGTTCACGCTGCTGAGCTTCCTTCACCGCATCACCGAGCCCCCGCTCCGGCCAATCCGGCGCATCATCCCCAACCTCGGCGGCATCGACATATCGCCGGTCATTTTGATTCTGATCCTCTACTTCCTCCGCGATCTCATCGTGAGCAACATCGTTCCATGACTCGTCCGAGCCCGGCGCGCCCCTGCGCCTGCCGGGTCGGATCGTGTTCAGCCCCAGACGAGGAACACCCATGAGCGACGCAGTTATCATCGACGGCAAGGCATTCGCGGCCGACATCCGGGCCGAGGTCGGGCGCAAGGCGGCGATCCTGAAGGAGAGCCACCGCCTCGTTCCGGGGCTCTCGGTCGTGCTGGTGGGCGACGACCCCGCGAGCCACGTCTACGTCCGCAACAAGGGCAAGGCGACCGTCGCCGCCGGCATGGACTCGCAGGAGTACCGCCTGCCTGATACCGCGAGCCATCAGGAGGTGCTGGAGACGGTCGAGAGGCTGAACGCCGACGATTCCGTGCACGGCATCCTGGTGCAGCTTCCGTTGCCGGATCAGGTGGACTCAAACGCGATCATCAACGCCATCGACCCCGACAAGGACGTGGACGGCTTCCACACCACCAACGTGGGCCGGCTCACCACCGGGCAGGACAGCCTGGTGCCGTGCACGCCGCTCGGCTGCATGCTCATGCTGCGTCACTTCGTGGGCGAGTTGAAAGGCATGCGGGCGATGATCGTCGGCCGCTCCAATATCGTCGGCAAGCCGATGGCGTCGCTGTTGCTGCGCGAGCACTGCACCGTGACGGTGGGCCATTCGCGCACCCAGGACCTGCCCGGCGAGTGCCGGCGTGCCGACGTCCTGATTGCCGCCGTGGGACGAGCCGAGATGATCCGGGGCGACTGGGTCAAGCCGGGTGCTGCGGTCATCGACGTCGGCATCAACCGCGTGCCGGCGGGCGAGAAGACCCGATTGGTGGGCGACGTCTGCTTCGAGGAGGCGGTGGAGAACGCCGGCTGGATCACGCCTGTGCCGGGCGGCGTCGGGCCCATGACCATTGCGTGTTTGCTCAAGAACACGCTGACCGCCGCCTGCCGCCGCCACGGGATCGAAGAGCCGGAGTAAGGTGCCAACGCGCTGCTGCGCCCGACGCCGGTTTCCCCGCCTCCACAATCGTCTTGCTACATCAATCGAAATGTCAATATAATACGCAATATGAAGCGCTATATCTATGCCGTGATGGAGGGCGCCCTCGTAGCGAGTGTCACGTGGCGGACGCGACGGTTGACAGCGTACCAAGCAGGGTAAGCGGACAATGGCAGGAGCAAAAACGACGCCTGTGAGCGGTGCAATCGCGAAGCGATTGGGGTCGATCTCCGCCAAGGGTGCAATGCGGCATGTCGAGGTGGCCAACCTGCTTGGGACACGTCCAGAGACGGTGTCGCGCTGGAATCAGGGCCGCGCCTATCCGCACGCGAGAACCGAGAAAACTCTTCTGGAGCTGGAGTTCATCGTCGACCAGCTATCGGACTTCTACGAACCGAACGAAGCTCGTCAGTGGATGTTTGCGCCGCAAAAGCTCTTGCGCGGGCGGTCGCCGGCAGAGCTGATCCAGGCCGGGCGAATCGATGACGTACGACGGTTGGTCAACCAGCTCCGCGACGGTGTGTACGTCTAGGCGGTATTGATTTTCCACCATGATCCACGATCCGGATCTTCTGGATCGCCTGAGCGCATTTCACCCGGAACGTTTCGAGGGTGAGGTATTCCGGGCAACACGCACAAATGCGGATCCGATTGCCGCATCCATCAGCGGCGGTCGGTGGGCGGCGCCGCCCGACGGCAATGTCGGGCACTCCGTTCTCTACACCAGTCTCGAACGCGATGGGGCGATCGCCGAGGTAGCCTCGTTTCTGGCGGAACTGACGCCGATTCCAGGCCCCCGTCCGATCAGCGTGACGCGCCTGGCCGTCTCGACATCGCACACGCTGCAGCTTGTGAGGACCGATCTCGCTACGCTCGGGGTGGACTTGGCCCGTTACGGGGAGCGGGACTACGACCGAACGCAGGAGATCGGTGCGGCTCTGGTCTTTCTCGGCTTCGACGGGCTCATCGCGCCCTCGGCTCGCTGGCCTTGCGACAACCTGATGATATTTGGAGACAACCACGCGTTGACCGAAAAGCTCGAGGTGGTGGGCGAAGAGCTGTTTGAGTGGCGAGTGTGGGCAGAGACCCACGGAATCATTGCCTAAGCGTCGAACGAAGACGCGGAGACGAGTGACACCGGGAGGTGATAGCCGTGAGCGGCCCCGCGATGGGGATGCGGATTAAGTGTCCTCGCCCGTCTTGCCCAACCGCAAGCGCAGGGCGTTGAGCTTGATGAAGCCCTCGGCGTCGCGCTGGTCGTAGACCGAATCCGCCTCGAAGGTGGCGTGCTCCGCGCTGTAGAGGCTGGTCGGCGCCTTGCGGCCCTCGACCGAGACCGAGCCCTTGTAGAGGGCGAGCCGCACCGTGCCGGTGACACCCCGCTGGCTCTCGTCGATCGCTGCCTGCAGCATGCGGCGCTCGGGCGCGAACCAGAAGCCGTTGTAAACGAGCTCGGCGTAGCGCGGCATCAGCTCGTCCTTAAGGTGCGCGGCGGCACGGTCCAGTGTCAGGCTCTCCATGGCGCGGTGGGCGGCGATCAGGATGGTGCCGCCGGGGGTCTCGTAGACACCGCGCGACTTCATGCCGACGAAGCGGTTCTCGACCAGGTCGACCCGGCCGATCCCGTTGGCGCCACCCAGCTCGTTCAGCCGTTCAAGCAGCGCCGCCGGGCTCAGCGCCTCGCCGTCTACCGCAACCGCATCGCCGGCCTGGAACTCGATCTCGACGGTGGTCGGCCGGTCCGGTGCTTCTAGGGGTGAGACCGAGCGGGTGAACATGCTCTCGTCCGGCGCGACCCACGGGTCCTCCAGTGCCTTCCCCTCGTAGGAGATGTGCAGGAGGTTGGCGTCGGTGGAGTAGGGGGGCTCGCCGCGCTTGTCCCGCGGGATCGGGATCTGGTGCTTCTCTGCGTACTCGACCAGCGCCTCCCGCGAATCGATGTCCCACTCGCGCCACGGCGCGATCACCCGGATGCCGGGGTCGTGCGCGTAGTAGCCGAGCTCGAAGCGTACCTGGTCGTTGCCCTTTCCGGTGGCGCCGTGGGCGACTGCATCGGCGCCGGTCTCGCGGGCAATCTCGATCTGACGCTTGGCGATAAGCGGTCGCGCGATCGACGTGCCGAGCAGGTAGACGCCCTCGTAGATCGCGTTGGCCCGGAACATGGGAAACACGTAGTCGCGGACGAAGGTCTCGCGCAGGTCCTCGATGCGAATGTCGCGCACGCCGAGGGTTTCCGCCTTGGCGCGCGCCGGCTCCAGCTCCTCGCCCTGGCCGATGTCGGCGGTGAAGGTGACCACCTCGCAGCCATAGGTTTCCTGCAGCCAGCGCAGGATGACCGAGGTGTCGAGCCCGCCGGAATAGGCAAGCACCACCTTCTTCGGCGCCTCATTCATCGTCTCGTCTCCTTACCAGACGGCGGGTGATCCCGCGGCTCCTCCGGCGCGCCGTCTCGCTCGGCCGTGTGGCTCGTCTGAAGCGGCCCGTGAAGCGTTCGGGCTCCGGCGGATCGTAGCCCGGCGTATCGGGGAGCGGGCGTGGGTTGTCGATCGATGGCCACGGCACGAACGCCAAGACCCAGATCATGACCACGGGTACGCCGATCAGGAGGCCCAGTCCAACCGTGACCGGCGGGATGAAGAGCCCCACGATGGGGAGCAGCATGAGATACGCCCACCAGGGGTTGCGCCCGGCCTTGTTGAAGATGCGCCAGAACATCCAGAGCATGATGACCGTGACCGCGAGGTACTGGAGGACGCCGACCACGGTTCAGCGCTTCCCGTAGGGATCGCTCGGCCAGATCATGAAGGCGAGCAGCGCGAGTAAGATTAGCGGCCCGACCAGGGGCACGAACACCACGAGTGCGAGCGGCCAGCGCAGGCCCGCACGCCGACAGATGCGCAGAGCCGGATAGAAGAGTATGGCCCCGAGCGCGAGGCCGACGACGATTTGGACAGGCACGGCCGCCGCGCGGTTGCGGTCGTTCAGGCGGGATGGGCGCGTTCGGCGCGCTGCGTCGTCCGCGCCCCCCGCTCAGACCGAATAGTACATCTCGTACTCGATGGGGTGCGGGGCCATGAGGAAGGCCGTCTGCTCCTCGCGCTTGAGTTCGAGATAGCCGTCGATCAGGTCGTCGGTGAAGACGTCGCCCTTCTTCAGGAAGTCGCGGTCGGCATCGAGCGAGTCGAGCGCCTGGCCCAGGTTGCCACACACCGTCGGCACGTCCTTCAGTTCCTCCGGCGGCAGGTCGTAGAGGTTCTTGTCCATCGCGTCGCCGGGGTGGATCTTGTTCTCGATGCCGTCGATCCCCGCCATCAGCATCGCGGCGAAGGACAAATAGGGATTCGCCGAGGGATCGGGGAAGCGTACCTCCACCCGCTTGCCGTTCGGGCTCGCCGCGTAGGGGATGCGGCAGGAGGCCGAGCGGTTGCGCGCCGAGTAGGCGAGCAGCACCGGCGCCTCGTAGCCCGGCACGAGCCGCTTGTAGCTGTTCGTCGACGGGTTGGTGAAGGCGTTGATCGCCCGTGCGTGACGGATCACGCCGCCGATATAGTAGAGCGCCATATCCGAGAGATCGGCGTAGCCCGAGCCCGCGAACAGCGGTCTGCCATCCTTCCAGATCGACTGGTGCACGTGCATGCCGGAGCCGTTGTCGCCGACGATTGGCTTCGGCATATAGGTCGCGCTCTTGCCGTAGCTGTGGGCAGTCATATGCACCACGTACTTCTGAATCTGAAGCTGGTCGGCCGCCGAGAGCAGCGTGCCGAACTCGACCCCGAGTTCGTTCTGGCTGGGCGCCACCTCGTGGTGGTGCTTCTCCACCTTGACGCCCATGCCGGCGAGGTGGGTGACCATTTCAGCCCGCATGTCGTTCATCGAATCGACCGGCGGCACCGGCACGTAGCCGCCCTTGGTCGGCGGGCGGTGGCCATAGTTGCCCTCTTCGTAGGCGCGGCCCGTGTTGTAGGGGCCTTCCTCCTGGTCGAGCATGTAGTAGGTCTCGTTCATCGAGACCTTGAAGCGCACGTCGTCGAAGACGAAGAACTCAGCTTCCGGCCCGAAATAGGCCGTGTCGCCAAGACCGGAATAGGCGAGGTAGATCTCCGCCTTCTTGGCCACGCTGCGCGGGCAGCGGTCATAGGCTTGGCCGGTCGACGGTTCGATCACGTCGCAGGTCAGGATCATCTGCGGCAGCGCCGAGAACGGGTCCATCACGGCGCTCGCCGGGTCCGGCATGAGCACCATGTCCGACTGGTGAATCTCCTTCCAGCCGGCGATCGAGGAGCCGTCGAACATGATGCCGTCGGTGAGCATGTCCTCGTCGACCGTGCGGACCGCCTGGGTCATGTGTTGCCACTTGCCGCGCGGGTCGGTGAACCGGAAGTCCACGAACTGGACTTCGTTCTTCTCGATCATCTCCAAGACGCTGTCGACATCACTCATTTCACTGCTCCGTCGCCCGCTCGGTCTGTCCTCATGGCGCCTGCATCCGGCAGCGCGCTGGCGCGCTTATATGGCTTCGCGGCCGCGTTCGCCAGTGCGGATTCGGATCGCGTCCTCCACCGGCACGATGAAGATCTTGCCGTCGCCCACGCGCCCGGTCGCCGCCGCCTCGCAGATGGCCTCGATCGCGCGCTCGACCATGTTGTCTTCGAGCACGATCTCGATCTTCACCTTGGGCAGAAAATCAACCACGTACTCGGCGCCCCGGTAGAGCTCGGTGTGGCCCCGCTGCCGGCCGAAGCCCTTGGCCTCGGTCACGGTGATTCCCTGCAGCCCGACCTCGTGCAAGGCGTCCTTCACTTCGTCGAGCTTGAACGGCTTGATGACGGCTTCGATCTTCTTCATTGCGCTCCCCTAAGCAGGCCAGGCCGGCACGGTCTCTAGCCCGGCGCTCGCCGGATTTCAATAACTAGTTGATATGAACAGTTTTTTTCGGGCATCACGGCTTTCTATCCCTAAATCAATCCCACACCAAGTATGACACTTGTGGGCCCTCCCGTAGACCTCCGGATACCTCAATCGTCGTGGCTGATGTCACGATGGTAATCTCTCGGTGGGCCGGGATGAGCCGGGCGGACAGCCATGTTGGACGTCCGTTGGGCCAACAGAATGATCCCTGCACACGATGGTTTCAAGGCTGCAACCTCCGGCGGGACCGTTCCAGGGCTTGGCCGAAGCCTTGCCATCCATATCAGGGGTTCCGGCCAACCCTTAAGCGTTCGAGGGAACGGGAACACCCCCGGCAGTCCCCCATCGCAATTCTCAGGCTTCATGCCCCGGCGGTATTTGTTTTACCTGACGCGGCATTATCATTTCCGCCCCCTCGCCGTTAATGGAGTGGGTCCTGCACATGGCACAGGCGGCCCGCCGGGCCGGCTGGCAGGACCCCGAGCGGCGATGCGCCCGGGACGAGCCTCCCCCGGCCAGCGGAGCGCCGGAACGCCGGCGCGGCGGCGCTTCCGCGATGACCTGCGCGGCAGGCGGGGCGGCCCGGTCCCGCTCCGCGCGCGCCCCGACCCCCTGCCGGACCCCGATGCCAGGAGTGCATCGGAGGTGGCGCGATGCAGGTGGTGGTCGTGGAGTCTCCGGCCAAGGCGAAGACGGTCGGCCGGTATCTGGGCGACGGCTACCGCGTGCTCGCGACGCTCGGCCATGTCAGCGACCTGCCGGCGAAGGAGGGCTCGGTGAGGCCCGCCGAGGGCTTCGCGATGACCTACGCCACGGGGGCGCGGGCGCGCCGGGCGCTGGGACGGATCGCGGCGGCGCTGGAAGACGCGGACGGGCTGATCCTCGCCACCGACCCCGACCGCGAGGGCGAGGCGATCGCCTGGCAGGTGCTGACCTGGCTGCGCGAGAGGGGCGCGCTCGGCGAGCGTCCCGTGCAACGCGTGGCGTTCCACGAGATCACGCCCGACGGCGTGCGCGCGGCGATGGCAAGCCCGCGCGGGCTCGACATGGACCTGGTGCGCGCCCAGCAGGCGCGGCGCGCGCTGGACTACCTGGTCGGGTTCCACCTGTCCCCACTGCTGTGGCGCAAGCTGCCGGGGAGCCGGTCGGCGGGACGCGTGCAGTCGGTGGCGCTGCGCCTGGTCTGCGAGCGCGAGGCGGAGATCGAGGCCTTCGTCCCCCGCGAATACTGGACCGTCGAGGCCGGCGTGATGGCGGACGGCGGCGGCACGTTCACCGCGGAGCTGAGCGGGCTCGACGGGTCGGAGGCGGGCCGGCTCGCGATGGAGAGCCGAGCGATGGCCGAGGCGGCGGCGGAGCGCATCCGCGCGGCCCGGTTCTCGGTCGGGACGGTCGAGAACGATGAGCTGCGGCGCAACCCGGCGCCCCCCTTCACCACGTCTTCGCTGCAGCAGGAGGCCTCGCGCAAGCTCGGCTTCGAGGTGCGCAAGACCATGCGCCTGGCCCAGGCGCTCTATGAGGGCGTGGAGACCGGCGCCGGCGCGGAGGGCCTCATCACCTACATGCGCACCGCCGGCACCGCCATGGCCCGGAGCGCGGCGGGCGCGGCGCGGGAGGTCGTGCGGGAGCGTTTCGGCGGGGACTATCTGCCCGGCCGGGTGCGCGGGTACCACCTCGGCGCGGGCAACGCGCGGGAGGCGCACGAGGCGATCCGGCCGACAGAGTTCACACGCACGCCCGAGGCGCTCGCGGGCGCGCTCGGCGAGGACGAGGCGCGGCTCTACGAGCTGATCTGGCGGCGCGCCCTGGCGAGCCGGATGGCGGCGGCGCGGATCGCCCGGACCCGGGTCGCGCTGGTCTCGGAGGGCGCGGACATCGTGCTGGGCGCGTCCGGCGCGGAGACCGCGTTCGACGGCTTTCTGCGGGTCTACCGCGAAGGGCGGGAGGAGGAGGACCGCGACGAGGACGGGCCGGACGTGCGCCTGCCGGAGATGGCGGAAGGCGAGCGGGCGTTCGTTGGCGAGGTGCGCACGGCGCAGCGCTTCACCCGCCCGCCGCCGCGCTACACCGAGGCGGGGCTGGTGCGGACGCTGGAGGCGCTCGGCATCGGCAGGCCCTCGGTCCGCGCGCCGGGCCTGCCCGGGAGTGCCGCCGCCGGCGTCGGGGGGGAGACCGGCAGGCGTCCGGAGCGGTTGGCATCCGGCCTGCCCGCTTCGCCAGGATCACGGACCGGGCCGGCATTCTCCGTCCATCCGGCTCGGGCTCACACAGGCAGGAACAGACCATTGGGAAGCGAGGCGGCATGAATCCGGACGACGCCTTCGAGCGCATCCTTGCGTCGCTGTACGAGGCCGCCCTCGACGACACCCGCTGGTCCGCCGCCACGTTGCTGATCGAGGAAGCTCTCGACGCTTCCGGTACCGCCATCGGCGTCGTCGAAGTGGGGGACGACGACGTGCTGAACGCGCGCGTCCATTTCGCCCGCTTTCTCCGGCGCGGCGAGAGCGTCCAGGACCTGATGCACGAGTATTTCACCGTCTACCACCCGATCGACGAGGCGATGCCCCGCGCCAGGCGGCTTCCCCACGCCCGGCTGGTCCATGTCCGCGAGCTCTACACCGAAGACGAGTTGAAGACGTCGGTGGCCTACAACGAGGGGCTGGCCCGCCTCGGAGGCCAGAACGGCCTGCAGACGCAGATGCGCGGGCCGGACGGAACGCGCATTGGCTGGGTCATCAGCGACCCCGACCGCAGCCGCGTCTGGGAGTCCGCCCAGCTCCGGTTCATGGAGCGCCTGCTGCCGCACATCCGCCGGTCCGTCATCATCCGCCAGACGCTGGCGGCTTCCGAGGCGCTGGGCACCGGGCTGGCGGGCCTGCTGGACAACGACCGCATCGGCGCGGTGCAGCTCGACCGCAACGGGCGGGTGCTGGAGGCCAACGCGCCGGCGCTGGAGATCCTGCGCCGCGGCGACGGGCTGGTCGAGGGCGACGGGACCCTGGACGCTGTGCTGCCGGCGGACCGCAGCCGCCTGCGCCGGCTGCTGGCGCGCGCGCTGCCGGATTTCCTGGGCGAGGCCCCGAGCGGCGGCTCGATGACGGTCCAGCGCCCCTCGGGGCGGTCGCGGCTGGGGCTGCACGTCATGCCGGTGGGCGACGCGGTGGCGGATTTCGGAGGGCGCCGGGTGGCGGTGCTGGTGCTGCTGGTCGACCCGGCGCGCCGTCCACCGATCAACGCCCAGCGGGTAGCGGTGACGCTCGGCCTGACGGCGTCGGAGGGCCGGATGGCGGCGCTGCTGGCCGAGGGGCTGAAGATGCGCGAGATCGCCGCGGTCCAGGGCTGGAGCGAGGACTATGTGCGCTGGATGACCAAGCAGGTCTACCGGAAGCTCGGCGCGTCCGGGCAGGTCGACCTGGTGCGGCAGGTCCTGGCGGTGGACGCCCTGCCGCGGCGCTGACCGCCCGCGGGCAGCCGGCGCGCCTGCTGGCGGGGCCACCCTCATCGGCGTTCAATTCGCGGTTGGATACCTCCCGAATGGCAGGATTTTACGGGCCGCTCGACGCAATTACGCTTCGTCCGAACAGGTAACCGTCGCGGCTCGGCGGACCCCTCCGGCCCCGGCCCGCGCGGTGGAGCGGAGGAGTGGATCGATGGGCTCGTTTCCTGTCCGGAGCCGTGGGCTCGCTGTCGGCTATGGTCTTATAATTAAGAGCCGAGCCGAGCCGAGCCGAGCCGAGCCGAGCCGAGCCGAGCCGAGCCGAGCCGAGCCGAGCCGAGCCGAGCCGAGCCATTCTTATGTCTTCACGCCGGGCGGCTTCCTCCGGCGCCTCGTGCGGCGCGGGCCTGACGCCATGGGCCGCGCCGGGCACCGTCCGCGGGAGCGCCATTCCCGCCTGAGCTTTCCCCGCCGCCGTGCGGCGGGTCCCGCTTCCCCTTCCCTCTCTTCCCCCTCACCCCGCCGGGCGGTCCGCCCGGCGCCCGGCTTGCGCGCGGCGGCCTGCCTGCTCGCGGCAGCCCTCGTGCTCCCCGGCGCCCTGCTGCTTTCCGCCGGGGCGGCGGAGGCGCAGTCGACGGTCAAGCTGGTGGCCACCACCGCGCAGACGGAAAACACCACCGACACCAACTTCAGGTTCATCAACGACCGCGCCCAGCCGTTCACCACCGGCACCAACGCGACCGGCTACACGCTGAAGCGGGTGGACCTGCCGATGTCCTACAACGGGCACACCAGTCCCACGGCGCCGGCCTACACGGTGAAGATCCACAACGCCGGGGCGGCCGGTCCGGGCGGCACCGTGCTGGGCACGCTCACCAACCCGTCCTCGGTGATCGACGGCACCAACAGCTACACGACCAACGGCATCGATCTGGACCCGAACACGACGTATTTCGTGGTGATCGACGTGACCGGCACGGGCGGCAATCACCACAGAATCTCGAACGACATCACGGATTCCGACAACGAGGATTCGGGCGCACGCCTGGGGTGGAGCATCGCGGACAACAGCTTCACCCGGCAATTCGAATCCGGCGGCGCGTGGACCAGCCGCACACGCTCCTGGAAGATGGCCATCCGCGGCGTCGTCAAGACCCTCCCCCCGGCCCCGAGCGGGCTGTTGAGCAACACAGGGCAGGCGGCCATTGGAGGCAGCAACTTTGAAAGCGATACCGCTCAGGCCTTCACCACGGGCAGCGACCCCGCCAAGCTGACCGGCTTGAGCCTCATAGGTTCGAAGACATCGGGGAGCACGCCGACCTACACCGTGAGCATCCGGCAGGACTCCTCGGGCACTCCGGGCAGCGTCGTGGGGACGCTGACAAACCCGGCGAGCTTGCCCTCAAGCAATTCAGCCATCCAATACGCGGCGCCAAGTGGCGGCATCGACCTGGACGCCAACAAGACGTACTGGGTGGTGATCGACATCACCTCGGGGGGGAATAACCAAGTCTTTGTTAGTGTTACGACCTCCCCCGCGGAGGATGCAGGCGCGCCGGCGGGGTGGAGCATCGCGAACACCAGACTGCAGCGCAACTGGTCCGGCACCGTATCATGGGGTAGCGACAATCGACCCCTGAAGATGGCCATCCAGGGATACATCAGGAATTCCCAGCCTCCCCCGGCTCCGGCGGCGCCGACGCTGTCGACGGACGACGGCACGGAGCTGACGATCACCTGGAAGGCGCCGGCGGCCGTGCTGGAGCCGGTCACCGACTACGATGTGCGCTACCGGCGCAAGGGCGACACGGCCTGGACGGAGCACGAGGTCACCGGCGCCGGCGCGCACTCGACCAAGATCACGGGCCTGCCGCGGGGCTGGAGCTGGGAGGCGCAGGTCGCGGCCCGCAACACCGTGGGCCCCGGCCAATGGTCGGCGACGGGCGCCGGCCACACCGGCCCGGCCCGGTTCGTGAGCGCGGAGACGACTGCGAGCGGGGTGCATGTACTCATCACTTGGACCAAGGTTATAACGGGTGCGTTGACCGTCACTGCTTACACGCTCAGGGCGGGCGGAGTAGACAGGACCTCGACCGCTGTGAGTCAGAACCCCGACGCCTACACGACGTGGTTCGCTGTGAACTCGGCCGATAGGGTCCAGGCCGGCCAGACGGTCACGGTGAGCTACGCAAAGCCCTCCGGCGCAAAGCTCACCGACGCCGACGGCCTGGAGATCGCCAATTTCTCCAACAAGCCGGTGACCAACCTCGTCGCGTCGGCGCCCGCCGCGCCTTCGGCGCCGACGGTGTCCTCGGTCTCGGGCGAGCGCGCGCTGTCGGTGAGCTGGACGGCGCCGGCCGACAACAACGGGGCGATCACGGACTACGATGTGCGGTATTTCGCGGGGAGCGCGGACCCGTCCGACGCCGCCGACTGGATCGAGGCGGGCGAGACCGGCGGCCACGATCATGTCGGCGTGGCGACGACCGCGAAGATCACGGGCCTCTCGGGGAGCACGGCCTACCGGGTGCAGGTGCGCGCGCAGAACTCGGCCGGCGAGGGCTCGTGGTCGGCCTCGGGCAGCGCCACGACGGTCGGCTCGGTGCCCTCAGCGCCGGCGGCGCCGACGGTGAGTGCGGCATCGAGCTCGATCGGCCTGGACGTCAGCTGGACGGCGCCGGCCACCGGCGGATCGGCGATCACCGGCTACGAGCTGCGCTATTACGCGGGGAGCGCCGACCCCGACGACGAGGCGGACTGGGTGCGTCAGAACGAAGCGACCGGGATTCCCAACCTGGCCACGAACACGGCGACCTCGGCGACGATCTCGGGACTCCTCCAGAGCACGACCTACCAGGTGCAGGTGCGCGCTGTGAACGCGAACGGCGACGGGCCGTGGTCGGCGTCGGGCAGCGCCGGCACCACCGCGGTCGGAGGGACGAACAGCGCGCCGATCCGGCTGAGGCTCGGCACGGTTTCCCAAGGCTGCATCGAGAAGACCGCGAACACGGCTTTCCTAACGCCGCTCAATGTGCCCGCAGGGTCGTTAGCCAGCAGGGGGCCTGTGCTGAGCCAGGCGAAATGCGGCAGTGTCCCAACTCGCGAACCTGCGATGTTCGGCGACCCGGACAGCGGCGACACCCTGACCTTCACGGCGCGGGTGCGGAGCCTGCCGGACAACGTCCTTCTTGCTCCCGGCGTTCCCCTCGCGCGGGCGACCGCAGACACGGTGTTGGTTCAGGCCGTCGCCGCGTTCAGGCACACGAACGTGACCTTCGACGTCACCGCCACGGACCCGCACGGTGAAACGGTCAGCACCTTTTTCATCGCCCGGGTGGGCGCGTTCGGCGACACGAACGGCGCGCCGACCTTCGAGTCGCAGGTGGAGACCCTGCGCTTCGCCGCGAACCGGGCGATCGAGCCCGTTGTCCTGCCCGCGGCGACTGGCGGCGACGTGGGTGGAACGTTCGCCGGAGGCGGCGGCACCTATGAATTCCCCTACACCTACGAGGTGGAGGACCTGCCGGCGGGCCTCGCGTTCGACGCGGCGACCCGCGAGCTCTCGGGCACGCCGACCGAGACCGGGCTCTTCTTCGTGACCTACACGGCGGGGGACGCCGACAGTGTCGTGAGCCGGGTGGACAAGGCGAGCCAGACCATCCGGGTGTGGGTCGGGGACGGGCCGCGGATCGACCGGGTGCGGATCGTCTCGAAGCCGACGCTGGATTCGGACAATGACGGCACGGCCGACACCTACGTCAAGGGCGACAAGATTCACGTCGACGTGGAGTTCAATGCGCCGGTGACGGTCAGCGACCAGACCGCCCTGAAGCTGCGCCTGGACCTGGGAGAGGACAGCGACAGCCGGGCAAGCAACCGCGAGACGATGGACCTGCAAAGCGTGCGGCACGGCGGCCAGACGCTGCGCTTCGAGTACTCGGTCGGCAACAGCAACAACTGCTCGCTCACCACGCAGCACGGCGACTGCGACCCTGACGGGATATGGGTGCAGAGGGATCCCGACGGGCGGAACATTGTGCTCTTTCCGGCCAGCGTGACCATCACCCACGCGGTGACGGGCGAGGCCGCGGACCGGACCTACAGGCACCTGCCGACCGCGGGCGACCCGCTGCACAAGGTCGACGGCAGCAAGGATGACGACGACATCGGGCCGCTTCCGTCCAGCGCGACGGTGAACGGCGACACGCTGACGGTGACCTTCGACACGAACCTGGCCGCGCTGGCGGACGCGGACGCGCTGAGGTTCGACTTCTTCGTGCGCGGGGCGGCCGGCATCGGCGCCGACGACAGGACGCAAAGCCAGAGCCCGAGCACGGTCGTCAGGGGCACGGGCACCGACGCCGACAAGCTGACGCTGACGCTCGGCGTCCCGGCGCTGGCGGACGAGACGGTCACGCTGACCTATTTGGGCACGACGCTCAAGGGCAGCGGCGCGAGCGGCAAGCGGGCGCCGATGTTCCGCGGCCTGGCGGTGACCAACAACACGCCCGGCACGAAAGGTCCGGCGCTTGTGCACGCCTCGGTGGCGGGGACGAAGCTGCGCATGGTCTTCGGCGCGGATCTCGACACCGGCTCGGCGCCGTCGGGCACAGGATGGTCGGCATCGAACACCTTGTCCTCGACCAACTTCTGCATTGCCTTGAGGCGGCGCCCGCCGGCGACCACGGCGTAGCGCTCCGCGGCATCCTCACCCGGGTCATCGGTGCGGACGACGAGGTTCTCCAGCAGCCCGAGGGCGGCGATGGAGGCCTTGAGCTCGGCGTCGGCCCGGGCATCGGGCGGAGTCTTACGGACGTTCTCGGGGGCGAGCGCGAGCCGGCTCAGCGGGATTTCCCGGATGAGCGGTTCGGCCCTGGGGGCGATGAAGTTCATGCGAATCTCCCTGAAGGGTTGCGAACATGCGGCGCGGGCGGCCCTCTCCGGCCACCCCGCGCCCGTCCGAACGGCCGCCCCGCTCCGCCTCCCGGCGGCGTTGCGGTCGGGGGCCGGGGTGCGGCGGCGGGACGGCGGTGAGGCGCGCGCCCCGAACGGACGCGATCAGGACTGGAGTGAGAGCAGGTCTATCGGGCGGGGCCGCCGGACGATCCGGTAGCCGCCCGTGCAGGGCTCGACCGCGACGGTCTCACGGGTGTGCGCATCGTGGCGCTCAAGAGCCGCGAGACCGGCCGGCCGGTTGCGGTGAACCGGGATCGCCGCTTCGAGCCGGTCCGCGACCGCGCGCCACCACGCGACGATCTCGCTTACCAGGACCGGCGCAAAGGGCGGCTTGCCGAAGGCGAGCGCCCCGTCGCCGGCGAACATCCGCTCGCCGTGGCGGTTGCCCCAGATCTGAGGGTGCCGCTCGGCCCAGCCCTTGCACGCGGGGACATTCATGAACCCGAGGTCGCGCGCGAGCATGTGCGCCCCCTCGTGGTACATCAGATGGGTGACGGACCCGTCCCGCCTCAACGCCATCATGGTCTCGCCGGGGTCCTTGTAGAAGGTCTCGTCGTGGCGCCAGCGGATTGCGGGGTGGTCCATCAGGCGACCGAGGGCGTACCAGCCGCCGTGGCAGGCGGTGGTGCGGCATTCGAGACGGTGGACGATCCCCCAGTCCATCGGGGCCTCGCGGTCGCCGCCGTGGACTTCGATGGCGCGCTCGATCCGCGCCATGGCGAGGCGGATGGCTTCGGGAGACTGGTGAACGGTCTGCATGGCGGTGGCTCCTCCAACGGCGCGGCGGTCTCGCCGGGACGTCATGCGGCGATGTCGATGCGCTCGCCCCAGGGCTCGCGGTTCCAGTCAGATGGAGGGTCCGAATAGTTCACCCAGATCGTGGGGAACGAAGGCTCGGCCTCGGGGTAGTCGGAGCACTCCATGTCCGTGAAATAGAGGCACACGCTGGGCAGGATTCCCTGCTCGTTGAGCCACTCGAAGCCCGGCCGGAAGTCGGTACCGCCGCGGCCCTTCAGCGCGATCTCGTCGGGAAGATCGTCGGGCGCGTACTCCGCTGCGTCCTGCAGCACGGCGTCGACCTGGAGCACGTGGACGCTCTCCGGCTGGATCTCGGCCGCGATCTCGCGGAGTTCGGCCCAGAAGTCCGC
>JAJDUK010000096.1 GCA_022826665.1 Alphaproteobacteria bacterium
TGCGCATCACCGCCTGG
The DNA here is from genome assembly GCA_022826665.1 of Alphaproteobacteria bacterium. Taxonomy (GTDB): domain Bacteria; phylum Pseudomonadota; class Alphaproteobacteria; order UBA828; family UBA828; genus WTGU01. The sequence continues at coordinate 18 of JAJDUK010000096.1, forward strand.
TCCGGCCGGCTCTACGACCGCCAGGCCTCCAACCACGTCGCGGCCCAGCACGATGCCTCCGCCAGCGCCGGGCGCTACAACAAGCGCCTGCTGCCCAAGGCCGCCTTCGCTGCGCTCACCGCCACCGTGAGCGAGGCACGCAGTTCACATTACGCCAACTCGCTGCCCTGGGACGACCAGGGCTCGCGACTTCTGACCGTCGCCAACTACGAGGCCTATACCGAGCTGATGGACGGCCTGCGCGAGCGCATGGTGCGCGAGCGCGCCCGCTTCATCGAGGACTACGACGACAACATCGACCGCGCTCGGTTGGACCTCGGCAAGCTCTTCCGCATCGGCGACTACCCCTCCAAGGAGGCGCTGCAGGGCAAGTTCGGGATCCGCTACCGCATCGTTCCCGTGCCCGACGCGGATCACTTCATGGCGAAACTCGCGAGCGACGACACCGAGCGGGTCAAGCGCGGCATCGAGCGCGAGATCGAGGAGCGCCTGCACGACGCCGTGGGCGATCTCTACCGGCGTCTCGGCGAGGCGGTGGAACGCGTCTCGGAGCGCCTGACCGAGGACGGCGAGGGCAAGCCGCTGGTGTTCCGCGACACGATGATCTCCAACGTCCGGGACCTGGTCGACGTCGTGCCCCGCCTCAACATTTTCGGGGACGACCGCCTCGCGCAGCTCTGCCAGGAGGTGAAGGACAGGATCGCCCACGCCGATCCGGCGACGCTCAGGCCGTCCCCGAACTTCAACCCGAACGTCCGGCGCCAGGTGAAGCACGACGCCGATGCGTTGATGGAGAAGTTCGCGGGGTACTTCGGGACCCCTGCCGTCGACCGGGAGGCCGCCTGATGGCCACCCGCGCCCGCCGCGAATCAGCGCACCGCGTCAGCGGCTGCGTCACGGCGCTGCTGCGCGACCAGCCCTTCTTCGGAAGCCTCGCGCTGCGCCTGCCGATCCGCCCCGACGCGGCCCGCGAGACGCTCGGCAGCGACGGCCGCGAGATCCGCTATTCGCCCGACTGGGTCGTGAACACCGACGCCGATCTCATCAAGACGGCGATCGGACGCGTGGTGTTGGCCTGCGCGCTGAAGCACCACACCCGGCGAGGCGAGCGCGAGCCCGGGCGCTGGCAGCAGGCCTCGCAGCTCGTCACCCACGGGCTCTTGCGCGACGCGGGGTTCAAGCTTCCGCCCGACGCGGAAGCTTGGGACGGCATCAGCGTCGAGCAGGCCTATGACCGCCTGCCCGAGCCGCAGGAAGGCGAGGGAGAAGGGAGCGACGGCCCGCCATCGGCAAGCGACGGCGCCGCGGCAGGCGGGTCGCAACCCGACGCTGACCATGACGACTGCGGCGAGGACGACGGCGGCGAACCGCAGCAGCAGGAGCCTCAGGGCGTGGACGGCCGCGACGACGATGGCGCTGCCGGCCAGGGTGATTCCGCCGATGACGGGGACCCCCAGCCCCGAGACGATTCTTCCGGCGGCAGCGACTCCGGCACGCCGCCGAGCTGCGATCCCTCAGGCACCGGCGAGGTGATGGACGCACCGGCCGCGAGCGGCGAGGACGACGGCACCGGCCAGGCGCCCGCCGACGTCTCCACCGAGGAGCAAGCCTGGGACGAGGCCATGCACCAGGCGCTCAACCTCGCCAAGGCGCAAGGGAAGGCGCCGGGGGCGGTGGAGGAGACCATTCAGGGCGCCCACCGCAGCACCCTCGACTGGCGCTCGCTCCTGCGCCGCTACATGACCGACGCGGCGGCCCGCGACTACTCCTGGAGCGTCCCCAACCGCCGCTTCATCGACTCAGGGCTCTATCTCCCCTCGATCCGCTCCGAGGGGATGGGCACGCTCGCCGTCATCATCGACACCTCCGGCTCGGTCGACAGCGATGCTCTCGCGTCCTTCTGGTCCGAGGTGCGCGAGGTCGCGGCCGAGATCGAGCCCGAGCGCATCGTGGTGCTCCAAGTCGACGCCGCCGTGCAGGACGAACAGGAATACGCACCGGGCGAGTTGCCCGAGCAATTCGTCGTCAAGGGTCGGTGGGGGACGGATTTCCGGCCGGGCTTTGAGCGCCTCGCCGAGCAGGGCATCCGGCCCGCCGTGTGCCTGTATTTCACGGACATGGACTGCGACCGCTATCCCGAGACGGCGCCCGCCTACGACGTCATCTGGTGCGACTGGGGCGACAGCGTCGGCCTCTGGTGCCAGCCGCCGCCCTGGGGCGAGCACATCAGGATCAGGGGCTGACCCTCAGCAGTGGGGCGGCACGTCCGCCCTGCCAACGAGGGCCAGTCCGAAACCGGAGGATCACGCCATGATGCCCACGGCCACCTGCCAGTACTGCGGTAGGAGCGGGCCGGCAGACCAATGCGACCTGCTGGAAAATGCCTGGGAACGCGTCGAGCCCGGAACTCCGATGCCCGCCGGCGCCTGCCCGAATTGCAGCGCATCGGCCTTGCTCGACGAAGCCAGGCAGGAGCCCAGCGCCACGATCGTCACCACGCTGATGCCGGAGCGCGCCACCAAGTTCGGCGTCCGCTCGACCGCGGAGGCCCTCGCCGACGTCATGTGGCTTGCCGCCAACAGGTACAGCTACCGCGTGGAGGACCTCGGGTCATCCGGCTTCCGGGTCGCGGTCTACCTCGAGACACCGAAGCGCGAGACCGTCCCGCGCGGCTACTTGCGCATCGAGCCCGCGTGAGCACAGCGGCGCCATCGGGGTGTGAGCCTCCGGAGAAAGTGTCAACGCGTGTCATGCGCGGGAGTACCCGGAGTCAACTGGAGGGAACGACCTCGCGGGTTCGAATCCCGCCCGCCCCACCGGTTCCCCCCCACTTCAAGGAGCAGCACCATGACCGAGGTACGAACCGTCACCTGTCGGGAGTGCGGATGGAAGGGGACCGTCGCGCACTGCGAGCCGATCGCGCCCCGCTATCTGCCGGAGCGCGTCGCCGTGGGCGACGTCATGCCCGCGGGCGAATGCCCTGAATGCGGCGCGAACGCCATGCTCGACGAGCAGCGCGAGCGCATGGGCGACCTGCGCCCCGAGATGGAAGCCCTGATGCTGGATCTCGACCTGCTCCATCGAAACATCTATTCGGGCAGGCTGCGCGCGCCCATCGGCGCCTATCTCAAGCAGCTCGCCGATTCCGCCCGCAAGGCGCTGGCGGCAGGGCCGCCTGTTCGCCCCGTCTGCAATGCCTGCGGCGGCACAAGCGTTCGCGTCGACGCATGGGCTCGCTGGGACACGCGCTGGCAGCGCTGGGAGTTGCACTCCACCTTTGAGGCAGTCGCCATCTGCGCGGATTGCGACCTCGAGTGCAGCTACACGATGAAGCCGTTCACGGAGGCCGCGTGATGCAGGAGAGAAGCGCGTTCGACTTCGGCGGCAACCGGATCGTCCGCCAGTCGGAGCCCATGACAATCGGCAAGCACGAATGGCGGCTCACCCTCTACCGCTCCCCGCACCACGAGCACACGCTGATCGGCTACGAATGGCGCCGCGCCGACGGCGCGCCCATCCGCCGCAAGTGCCCCGGCGGCACCTACTGGCTCGACGGCTCCACCTGGATGCGCGACCAGGACTGGCCCTCCTACGACCACAACGACGGAGAGTGGGGCGGCATGCCTCGCACCCTGCGCAAGCTCTGGGAAAACTGCCCCTGGGCTCACACGCGCGAGGCGCGCCCCGCCTGACCCTCGCACCCCGTCCGCGCCGCTAACCCGCCGCCTGCAGCCCGGCCCCGTCTCCCGCCGCCGAGAGGTCCGGGCAGCCTCACGCAGGGCGCCCGGGCGGGGCCTGCATGGGCGCGCTCCCGCCCCCGTCCCACCGCACCGAACTCTCGCCCTGCCGCCTCCCTTCGCGAACCACGGAGGAACACCCCATGATGCCTTCCGCCGAGACACTCGGCCGCCACACCATCCTCGCGGCCATTCTCGTCACCGCCCGCGCAATCGTCGCGGATCCGGCACGCTGGTGCCACTACCACCACGCCAAGGACGCCAACGGCCACACCTGCGAAGGCCATTCCGACCGCGCCGCCGCGTGGGGCGCCGTCGGCGCCCTCGACCGCGCGGCCGCTGACGCCGGCGCGGCGCACGTCAGCTTTCTCGACGCCCGGCGCCACCTGAAGGACGCGTCCGTCCTCTTGGCCCGCAAGTGGACCGGCACGCCCTGGCTGCTCAGCTCCGAAGCCGCCCACGCCATGACCGTGGCGTGCTTCGACGAGGCGCTCCGCATCCTGCGCAAGCCGCCCGCTCCCGGCCCCCTCCACGCCCTCGCCGTGGCCCGCACCCTGATCGCGCGCCCGGAGCGCTGGGCCCAAGGCGCCATCGCCCTCGACAGACACGGCCGCGCCCTCGTCACCTTCGACGGCGGCTGCCGCTTCTGCGCCGCCGGCGCGCTCGGCCTTGCCAGCCACGTGCTGACCGAGCGGCCCCCGGACGGCAAGCTCGCCGGGTCCCCCTTCGAAAAGGCCGAGCGCCTGCTCGACTCCGCCGCCTACGCGCTGGGTGAGCACCAGAGCTACATCGGCCTCAACGAGCACGACACTCACGCCAAGGTCGTCGCCATGTTCGACCATGCCCTCGACATGGCGCGCGCGGACTCCGCTCCCAAACCGGAGGCATCGTGACCATGACCGCCACCGATCCCTCTCCGCGCGACCTCCTCGTCGAGGCTCGCACGCTGATCGCCAGGCCCGAGGCCTGGACCCAGGGCGCCGCCGCCCGCGACGCCGAGGGCGAGCCCGTCGTCGTCGAACACGAGGACGCCGTCTCGTGGTGCGCCACCGGCGCGATCAACTGCGCCATGTACCGCCACGTCGATTCCCTGGAGGTTCCGCCGCCGCTGCAGCATGCCCGCAACCAGGCCGGGACCATTCTCACCAAAACCGTGCGGGCGCTCACCCTCGGCCATTACACCGAGGCCACGACTTACAACGATCAGACCAACCACGGCTGCATCGTGCATGCCTTCGACATCGCGATCGCCGACGCAGACAGGCTTAGCGACAAGCACTCGAGCAGCCGCGCCAGTGGCACGGAGCGCGCACGATGACCGCCACTGCTCGCCTCCCCCGAACGATCCGGAATCCATACCGCGTGCCGCGCCCCGCCGTCATCAGCTTCAGCGGAGGCAGGACCTCGGGATTCCTGCTGAAGCACGTCATCGACGCCTACGGAGGCCGGCTTCCCGACGGACTCTTCGTCGTCTTCGCGAACACGGCCATGGAACGGCCGGAGACTCTCGACTTTGTCGACACGTGCGCGACAGCGTGGTCCACCACGGTGCACTGGGTCGAGTACGACTGGGACGCGCCGCACCGCACCCGCGTCGTCGACTTCGCCACCGCGTCCCGCAACGGCGAGCCCTATGCCGCGCTCATCGATCGCAAAGGATTCGTCCCGAACGTCACCACTAAATTCTGCTCCTCGTTTCTCAAGCGCGATAGGATCGACTCCTTCGCTCGCTACCGCCTCGGCCTCAAGCGCTGGCATTCGGTGATCGGGCTGCGCGCCGACGAACAGCGGCGTGTCTTGAAGATGCGCGCCCGTAACTGCGGCTCGCGCACCGGCGCCCGCGCCGTGCTGCCGCTGGCCGATGACGGGGTCCGCGAGGCGGACGTCCTCGACTGGTGGAAGCGCCAGCCCTTCGATCTCGGCATTCCCTCCTACGCCGGAAACTGCACGCTCTGCATGGTCAAGGCCCGTTCCAAGCTGATCCGCCTCATCCGCGAGGACCCCACTCTCGCCGACTGGTGGATCGAGCAGGAGGCGAGGGTGGCGAAGCGCACCGGCCCCGACGGCCGCGCCTGCGAATCCATGAAGCGCTTCCGCCTCGCCGAGACCTACACCGAGCTCAAGGCCGCGGCGCTTGCCCACCACGACCTGTTCGACGATGCGGCGGCATCCTCCGGCGAGAGCGCCGAGTCGGCTTCCTTCGACTGCCACTGCACCGACTGAATCTTTCCCACATGTCCCCGCCGATACGGCGACGAGTGTCCCGGTCAGCCCGGCCGCGTGGCGAGGATCGATTTCCGTGGAGGGAGTCGCTCCTCTCCCCATCCACGCATTCCCGGAGACCGTTTCATGCACGACCCTGTCATCCGATCCATCCCCCTCGACCGGCTGGAGCGCTCGCCCGCCAACGTCCGCAGGACCGAGGCCGGCAAAACCGCCTTCGCCGAGCTCAAGGCATCCATCGCTGCCCACGGCCTGATCAAGAACCTCGTGGCCCGCTCCATCGGTCCCGGCGAGGACGGCGGCGAGCGCTTCGCCGTCATCGCAGGCGCCAGGCGACTGGCCGCGCTCAACGAGCTCGCCAGCAAGGGCACCATCGCTGCCGACTTCCCCGTGCCCTGCCGCGTCATCGAGAACGGTGTGAGCGACACCGAGATCTCGCTCGCCGAGAACGTGCTCCACGTCGCAATGCACCCCGCAGACCAGGTCCAGGCCTTCGGCGCCCTGGCGCTCGCCGGCGCCACCGTCGCCGACATCGCCGCACGCTTCGGCGTCTCCGAGCGAATCGTCGAGCAGCGCCTCCGCCTCGGTCACGCCGCGCCGGAGCTGCTGGACGCCTACCGGGAGAACGCCATCGACCTGGCCACCCTCAAGGCCTTCGCCGTCACCACCGATACTGCGCGCCAGCTTGCGGTGTGGGAGCAGGTCAAGGACCAGGGCTACCGGCCCACCGACTGGCAGATCAAGCGCATGCTCACCGAGGACCGCATCCCCGCCGGCGCCGCCCTCGCCCGCTACGTCGGCATCGACACCTACGAGGCCGCCGGGGGTCCCGTGCTGCGCGACCTCTTCGCCGACGAGCACGAGAACGGCGTCTGGCTGGAGGACCCGGCGCTGCTGATGCAGCTTGCCATGGACCGGCTCAAGGTCGCGGCGGACGAGCTCGCGACCCGCTGGAAGTGGGCCGAGGCCAGGCTCGACGTCGAGTGGTCCGATCTCGCCCGCTTCGGCCGGGTGCGCCCCACCCCGGCCGAGCCCACCGACGAAGAGAAGGCCGAGATCGAGCGCCTGCACACCCGTCAGGGCGAGCTCGCCGAGTTGGACGACGACGAGTGGACCGAGACCCTGGCCGAGGAAGCCGAGGGCATCGACACCCGCCTCGCGGAGATCGACGAGGCCGTCAAGGCCCGCGCCGTCTTCAAGCCCGAGGATATCGCCATCGCCGGCTGCATCGTCACCGTCGGCAGCGACGGCACGCTCCAGGTCGTGCACGGTCTGGTCAGGCCCGAGGACATGCCGGCCGATACCGACACCGCCACGCAAGGCGCCGCCGCCCATGGCGGTGGAGGCCAGGACGACAGCCGACAGGCTACCTCCGGCATCCAGTCCCCCTCCATCTCCGGTCCGGCCATGCCGCCCGCGCGGCCCGACCCGGAGGCCGAGGCGCGCAAGGAGGCCGGTGTCGGCATCGGCCTCGCCGACGACCTCCGCGCCATCAGGACGACGCTGGTCAAGGCGCACCTCGCCGACGACTTCGGGGCGGCCTTCGACCTCATGCTGTTCCAGATGGGACGCGCAGCGTTCACCCCGGGCTATCACGACCATGCGCTCGACATCGCGGTGCGCGAGACCCCGGACCGGCCGCCGCTCCGCGCCAACGACGACACGTTCCACGAGTCGAGCCCCGGCGAGGCCATGCTGGAAGATCGCTCGTCACTCCCCTTCGACTGGCTGGAGATCGAGGACGGCGCAGAATCCTTCGCCGCGCTGAGAGCACTTGCCCCTAAGGACAAGAAGCGGCTGTTCGCCGCCTGCGTCGCGCGCACGCTCAAGGGCCAGCTCGCCTTCGAGGCCAATGCGCGGCCCGAGACGGAAGCGACGGTGGCGCGGCTCGACATCGAGTTCGCGGAGCACGTCCGTCCCGGCGCCGAAATGTTCTGGTCGCGGGTGCGCAAGGACAGGATGCTCAAGGTCGCCCGCGAGACCCTGGGTATCGAGTGGGCGCACACCCACCGCAAGGACAAGAAGGCAGCGCTCGCCACGGCAATGGAGACCGCCTTCGCGGCCGGAGACGCAGTGCCTCTTGGCGTCCCGAAGGAAGGACGCGCGGCTGCGCTGGCCTGGGTGCCGCCCGGCTTCGCCGCTTTCGACACAGGCCACGTCGACGACGGCGACGCGACGACGCCGGCCCAGGCCGAGAGCGCACCGTCCGGTGAGACGGTGACGGAGCCCGCGCCCGCTGCGGCCGAGGCCGACTCCGCGCAGGAGACTTCACCCGTGGACGCGGAACCTTCGGACGATGCGCAGTCCGGTGGACAGCAGGAGGCCGCGACGGAGCAGCCCGAAGCAGACGCCGGCGGCGAGGCCCCCGAGGGGCAGGCGCCCGATACCGCCGATGCGGAACAGGCTGATCCGTCCGAACCGTCCAACGGGGCCCCTGTGCCGGAGACCACCGGATCGCCCGGCGCATCCGATGGGGAAACCGTCGCCCCCACCGGCCACGAGGCGATCGACGCCGTGAACGCCGTCCCCGTCGCGGGCGGCGGGCCCAGGGTGATCGTGAACACCGTGGGCTTCGAGAACGCCGGTGACGGCGATGGTGATGCGTCCACCGAAGATGTCCCGCCCGCACCGCCTGTTCCCGGCAACGGCCACGACACCGCCAGTGCGAGCGGCGGCGACGCGCTGGATATCCCCGCCTTCCTGCGCCGCACGTAGGCGCTGCGTTCCTTCCCTGCGCCCCGCCGGCCGATGCGGCGGGGCGCATTTCCGTCCACCGCTTTCATGGGAGATCAACGCCATGAACGATCGTTCACAACTGCCCGCCACGATCCGGGCCCGCGTCCACGACGGCGCCATCGACCGGGTCTCGAGATTCTTCAACGCCTCCGTCGCGGACGCGGCGGCAGAGCTGATCCAGAACTCACGCCGCAGCGGCGCCACGCGGCTCGACGTCGCCACCGAGGACGTCCCCGAGGGCGGCACCGTCGTCACCGTTACCGACGACGGTTTCGGCATCGCCGACCCGGCCGTCCTCCTCTCCTTCGGCGAGAGCGGTTGGGACGCCGCCACGGCAAAGCGCGAGGACCCCGCCGGCATGGGCGTCTATGCGCTGTCGAAGCGCGGCTGTGTCATCTCGTCGAGGCCGGGCACCGCCGGGCGCGTCCCCATGCCCGGTTGGCGGGTCGAACTCACACCCGAGTGCTTCATCGGAAAGCAGGAGGCCCGCATCGTCGCCTGCGAAGATGCCCCCCTGCCCAGCGGCACCGCGATCTCCTTCCGCGCGGAAGAGGGCCGGGAAGGCATCCGCGCCGCCTTCGCCGCCGCGGCGCGCCACTGCCCGCTGGCCGTGGCCGTCAACGGCGAGGTCGTCGAGCGCAAGTCCTTCCTCCACGGCGCCGTCCATGTCGAGCGCTGGCAGGGACTCTCCTTCGGCGTCTTCGACAGCAGGTTCGCCGGCTTCAACAACTCCAACCTCAACTTCCACGGACTCACGCTCTCCGTATTCCTGCCCACGATGGACACCATCGACGGCGGCACCTGGTCCGTGCTCGCCGACGTCGACACCTGCCCCGAGCTGGAGCTGGTCCTGCCCGCCCGCCGCGAGGCGGTGCAGACGCCCTTCCTGGACGAGATGCGCAAGGCGGCCCGTATCGCCATCTACCGGGCGATGCGCCGCGCCGACCGCACGCCTGCGCTCTCCCACGCCCGCTTCACCGCTGCCCGGAAGGCGGGTATCGACATGCCGATCGCGCCTGCCGTGCTGCGTCCCTGGCGGCCCGGCATCGCCGACATTGACGACTGGCGGGACACGCCGGACCGTGAGCCGGTCCGCCCCGACACCCTGGTCATGGCGGTCGATGCGGAGACCCAGGACCAGCAATGCCTCTGGCGGGCAGCGGAACGGGCAGGGATCGCCGGCCGCCTGTTCGAGGCCGACAGTCGCCTGGAGGGCTATGCCTGGTACGACGCGCTGGCGCGGGTGAACGGCGTGCGCATCGACGTCACCGAGGCGGACGTCACCCAATCGCTCGATGCCCTGCGCGGCACGGACGAGTCTTCTTTGCCGGATACCGTCACCGCGCCGGGCCTGCCGGACACGCTGGCGCGGCCCGAGGCCATCCACATTCACCTTGACGTAGCGCACAGGGACGGGCCGCCCGAGACCATCGCCATCCCCGCCGACGTCGCCTTCATCGGCGAGGACGGCTCCTGGGTCGAGGACGCGCATCCGCTCGTCACCAGGGACAGCGACCTGCAGCCCCCGGCACTCTGCCAGCTCCTGCAGGCGGCGTATTTCTCGGCCTCCGACGACCCGGAGGCGGACAGCCACGACACCCAGCGCCGGCGTTTCCGCGAGGACGCGACGCACATGGCCATCAAGCTGCTGGCCAGCGAGGACGAAGCGCGCAAGCACTCCATCGCGGAAGCCGTCTGGCGCGAGATCTTTTGGGTCATGCCGCGCGACCGCGAGGTCTCCATCAAGGTCAGCGGAGGCAAGGTCGCGGTGGAGTTCGGGCCCGAGAGCCCGGCGCCGCAGGAGGCCGCGGCATGACGAAGCAATTCACTGTGCAGTGCGGCTTCGCCGCATACCACGCCAACACGGTCTCGGTCGAAGCCGACACGCTCGAGGAGGCGCTGGAGAAGGCCATCGAGGT
>JAJDUK010000094.1 GCA_022826665.1 Alphaproteobacteria bacterium
CGGCTACAGCCTGGGATGGCTGCGTCAGGAGGAGAACCAGTACCTCGCGGTCCCTCCGGCCGTGGCAAAAGACCTGCGCGAGGACGTGCAGCACCTGATCGGCTACCACCTGCACGACATATTCCTGGGATGGGTCGAGGGCCACGATCCTCACATCGTGCTGGAGGATCGCTACCGCGATGTCATGCCGGCAGTGTCAGAGGGCGGCGAGTATGTCGACGACAGCACGCTCTTCAAGACGGCGATACTCGGCCAGTCGAGCCGGCACTGACCCGCGCTTCTCACCGGGGCCACGGTAAACTGAGAACGATGGCCCCGCACCCGTGGCGGGGCCATCGTTCTCGCGGGTCTGTTACTCGACTGCCTCGCGCATGCGTGAGGCGATGTCGGCGATGGCCGATGCCGCGTCTTTCTGGTCGGCACCGGCTGCGCTCAGCTCCTCAATGATGATGTCCTGCCACACGAACCAGTTCGGCGTGTTGGGCAGCTCGTAGAGCAGGCCGTTCTCGTCCAGCCAGATGTGGATGGCCTCGCGCTGACGGTTCTCCCAGGCCTCGTCTTCCCAACGCGGGTCGGCAAGAACGTCGCTGCGGACGGCGAGGCAACCGAGCGGCAGGCATTCGTTCTGGATTTCCTTCGTCAGCAGCCACTGAACGAAGAGCCAGGCCGCTTCCTTGTTCTGTGCGCTTTTGGGGATCATCCACGACTGCCCGTAGGCCGCCGTCACGTGATTCCCCGGATGGACGAAATAGGTCATGTCGCCCGCCGACGCGGGGCAGTCACCGGGAATCTCGAGATAGGGCGTCGTGTCTCCCCAGGTGAAGATCATGAACACGTTGCCGCTGCACATCTCGGAATACTCGGTATCCCACGTCGCCTCAGTATGGCCGGGCGGCGCGAACTGGCGCAGGTCGAGCATGAGTTGCAGCGCCCTTACGGCGGTGTCGTCCCTGTCGATGGCGACGTTCAGGTCCGCATCCACATACTCGCCGCCCATCGCAAGCAGGATGCGCTCATAGTCGTAGTAGACCGTGAGGTGACGCTTGAACGCCGCGATCGTGCCGTAGAAGTTGGATTCGAGGGTCTCGCCCGCCAGCGTTTCGCCCTTCTCCCGAGTAAAGAACTCGGCAAGGTCGCGGAACTCCTCCCAGGTCGTGGGCGGCAGCGGCATGGCGTAGCCGTAGGCCGCCTCGAAGTTGGCCTGCTCGGTGGGGTCGTTGGCGAGGCTCGTCCGGTACGCCGCATATGGCGGCAGGTAGTGGTAGGGCACGGAGACGAGCGCGTCGTCGTAGTAGCCCGAGATCTCGAAGTGGGCCTGAACGAAGTCCTCAACCTTGACGGCGGGATCGCGCAGGGCGGGGTCGTTCATGAACTGGTTGAGGTCGCTGGTGAAGCCCGGTGCGGCGAAGGCCACGGTCTGGTTGTTGGCGGCGGGAAAGATGTCGTAGTACTCCCCACCCGTCAGCTGATCGGCCAGCACCTGACGCCAGACCGCCTCGAGATCGGCGACTTCCAGGCTCACCTTGATTCCCGTCAGCTCCTCGAACTTCTTGGCCATCTCGGTATAGGCGAGGCAGGGGGAATAGCCGTCGCAGATACCCCGGACCTCGGTGCCGGCGTAAGGCTTGGCGGCTTCCTCCAGCGACCACGCCGACGCCTCCGTCGACGCCAGGCCCCCGGCAGCACCCGCTACCAGGGCACCGGCAAGAGCCAGCGCCTTCAAGCGTTGATGTATCGGCCTGTTCATCATCGAAATCTCCCCATTTTGCATCCAGGCCGTTCCCATGATGCCACCCCGCAGCGCGGCCCGGTCGCAATGCGGGTTCCATAACTCTCAGGATCATGTTGCCACGACTGCGCCCACTGAGCACGGCCGGCGCGGCTCCATTGCATCACACGACCACCAGTTCGCGCTTGAACGGAACGTCGCCCGGCGGCGGCGCATCGAGCTCGCGGGCGAAGCGGTGGCCGCTCCACACGGCAGCGGCAATCAGTCCGGGGCCGAGGGCGTCGCCGATCCGCTTGACCGAAAGGATGCCGGCATCCGCAAGGCGCTCGGGCGAGGCCTTGAGCGCGTAGTAGAGGGCATCGTTCGGAAGCCTCGACGTCACCATCACCACGGAGGCGCATTCGATGGACCGCGCGCCCTCGCCGTAGACTCCCTCCACCTGCACGCCGCCCGCGTCGATCTGCGACAGGCTGTGGCCAGTGACGATCTGCACGCCGATCTTGACGAGGTTGGCCTGAATACCGTGCTGCTCCAGGGCTTCCTCGGCCCAGGCGGAGACCACCGGCGACGGTGTCACGAGTATGACGCTGAGGCCATCATTGACGAGTTTCTCCGCGATCGTGCCACCCAGGTAGTGGCAATCGTCGTCGAACACCACGACCGGGGATACCGGCGCGGCGCCGGCGAAGAGGTCGTCGGGTGTGAACACATGCGCGGCATCGCTGCCCGGAATCGGTGCCGCCGTATGCGTGCGGCCGATGCCGTCCTGGCGCCAGCGGGCACCGGTGGCGACGGCCACGTGTTGGTAACCGGCTTCGAGCACCGTCTCGGCCGTCATCTCGCTTTCGCGGAAGACCTCGACTAACTCGTGTAGCTTCTCGATCTGATAGGTGCGGTGGTCGCGCACGCGCGCCCATTCGGAGAGGCCGGGCAGAGCGGACTCGTGGGTGACACGCCCGCCCAGCTCGCGCGAGGCCTCGGCGAGCCCGACCTGGTAACCGCGTTGCCCCAGCGCGAGCGCGCATTCCAGGCCCGCCGGCCCGGCGCCCACCACGAGCACCGAGGAGTCGGAGCCCTTGGGTTCGATCTTCTCCGGATGCCAGCCGCGGCGCCACTCCTCGCCCACGGTCGGGTTCTGCGTGCAACGCATGGGGGTCTTCATGTGTTGCCCGGTCACGCAGATATTGCAGCCAATGCATTCGCGGATGTCGTCGAGCCGCCCCTCCTCGATCTTGCGGGGGATGAAGGGATCGGCGATGGACGGACGGGCGCAGCCGACGAAGTCGGCAATCCCCCGCGTGATCAGCGAAAGCATGGTCTCGGGCGAGGTGTAGCGACCGACGGTGATGACGGGCTTCTTCACAATGCCCTTCACGAACGCGATGTAAGGCTCCTGATAGCCCTCCGAGGTGAAGCGCGAGCTCGCGGAATCGTGGGTCCAGTCGCTGACGTTCACATCCCAGAAATCGGGCAGGTCGGCGAGCATCTCGACCACCTTGTAGCCCTCGTCCTCCCAGGTGATACCGTCCTTGCCCAGGAGCTCGTCGGTGGCGAACCGGAGCCCGATCGCCATGCTGCCGCCCACGGCTTCCACGGTGTCTTCAAGCAGCTCGCGCAGCAGCCGCACACGGTTCTCCAAAGGGCCGCCGTACTCATCCGTCCGCCGGTTGCGCCGCCGGGAGAGGAAATCCATCGGCATGGCGATGTCGTGGGCGCAATAGACATAGACCAAATCGAAGCCCGCATCCCTGGCCCGCAACATCCCGTCGCGGTGCCAGCGGCGAAACTCGCGGATGTCGTCCAGGTCCATGGCGCGCGCCTGCACCGGATCGGGGCTGTAGGTCACCGGCGTGTGCGACGGCCCGAGCGGGATCTCGCGGCTGTAGTAGTTGGCGAGCGCCGAGGCGTTGCTGACGATTTCGGTGCCGGCCAGCGCGCCGTGGACGTGAATCGTGTCGGTCCAGTGCCGCATGCGGATGACGTCATCCTGGTCCCAAAGCTTGGTTTCCGGATAGGGGGCGGCCTCCGCATGGGGGTGGAACGAGCACTGCTCGGTGCACACCACAGCCCAACCACCCTCGGCCTTCATGCTCCGCATGGCAGCATCGGAGCGCGGCAGCAGATGGCCCATGCCGCTGCAGTGCGGCACCTGGAAGAAGCGGTTGCGCGCCGTTACGGGACCGAGTTGGACGGGTTCGAAGAGGACATCGAAACGGGGATCGCGGGGCATGAGCTACTCCACTGAGGCACTGCGGCGCTGTGAGCCGGAACTCAGAAAAACGTCGACATGGTCCGAGGGATCAGCGTCTGGTCGAGGATAACCTTGCGCTGCGCGATGCGCCACGAGCCGCCGTCAGGGCGAAGCCGGTCCTCGCGGCGCCCGACATACAGCACTTCCGTGCGCTCCAGGCGCGACTGGTATACGAGCAGGTTGCAGCGCACGTCGAGCTCGTCCTCGTCTGCCTCTTCGATCTCCACGTTCGAGACAAAATAGCGCATCCGAGAGGGCGGCTGTTCCGCATGGGCGAGCGACGAGCGCAGGCGCTCGATCCGGGCTGCGAGGAATGGCTTGTCGTCATCGAAGAAGGCCATTTCGCCATCGGCGGCCACGGCGTCGGGCTGCCCGTCCACCGTTTCGCGCGCGGGCATCCAGTAGCGGGCGTCGTCGGTGAAGAGCGCGAGCCATTCCTCAAGGCGAAGCTCGCTCAGCAGGCGAACCTCGCGGTAAAGGAATTGCTCAATGCGGTGCTGCAACGCGGCGTCGACCACGAGACCGGCCGGACCACGGCGCATCCAGGAGCGCCGCCCAGTGCTGGTAGAAGTTCAGTTGATTGGTCTCCGAGATGTAGGGCGAGAAGCGCCCGGGGCAGCCCTCGGGTCCATCCAGCAACGGCTGGCCCGCGTTCATCTGATAGTTGAAGTCCAGCCGCTGACCCACCACGCCGCGGGTGGCCTCGGTCACCTGCTCGAAGTTCTCGGTATCGTCCTGCGCGGCGATCCCGCTGACCGCCTGGATACGCGTGAAATCGACCCGCGCCTGCTCCTTGATCACCTTCGGCGCATCGCGGTCCACCGCGCACCAGTTCCAGGCCTCCAGCCGGTCCGGCCCCTTGGGAATCCACAGGTAGAAGCCGATCGGCCTGAGCGCGCTGAAGTCGTTGAACGAGAGATTGGGGAACATGTTGCTGAACGAGAGCGCGTAGAGGCCGGCCTGATGCTTCGGAAACGCCGTGATGAGCCGCTGCTGGCACTCCTCGACATACTCGACCACCTCCGGCCCGTAGGACTCCGCGAGCTCCCGATCCACGTCGTAGCGCTCGCCGCCGAAGACGATCCCCGTCATGCCGTGGCCGTTGCCCAGGCCGATGTTGAAGTACTCGTCCTCCTTGCCGCGGAAGCTCGGATTGGCCGGATTGATCTGCGGGATGTCGAGCTTGTACATCGACCCGTGCGAGTAGGGCAGGTGGTAGGTGTCGCCCGTAAAATTCTCGCTCGCGATCTTCCAGTTGGCGTTGAGGGAATAGCGCTGGACGCCGGGTACGAACTCGATCCCGCCGACGTGGCGCTCGATCATCACATCCATATACCAGCGAAGATCGCCGAGAAAGTCGTCGAGGCTGTCTGCGCCGGCGTCCCAGTTGCCGAAGATCATGCCGCCGTAGACCGCCAGTTTCGGCACCTCGAGCAGGCCCCAGCGGTCCCGGTCGAGGCGGTCGCCATAGGCATCCCGTTCCAGCGGCACGCCCTTGAGCCTGCCGGTGTTGGCGTAGGTCCAGCCATGGAAACTGCAGGTGAACTGGCGCGCGTTGCCACGGTCCGCCCGGCAGACCCGCATGCCCCGGTGGCGGCATGAATTGAGAAACGCGCGAATCACCCCGTCGTCGCCACGGCAGATGAGGACGGGATCCTCACCCATGTAGGACGTGATGTAGTCGCCGGGCTCGGGAATGTGGGACTCGTGCCCGAGGAAGAGCCAGCAGCGCGCGAAGATGCGCTCGAGCTCCAACTGATAGATCTCCGGGTCGAAGAAGATCCTGCGGCTGATCAGCCCTTCATCGAGCTTGAGGTAGCGCTCCAACCCCTCCATGAGCCTTCCCCCCTTGCCCCGAGACCGGCGGCACATGTGCTCGAAGGACCGCAGAGACCCTATCACGAGAGGTCATGGCGCACGAACGCGCGGGCCTTGCAGCCGTGATCTCCGACCGTGAGCCGCTGCCGCCCGGATGCTTGACCGGCCAGATGGCTGCCGATTGAATGCGTTGGCCACGGGGTTCGGGATATCCGTCTTGATCGACCGCTCAAACCTTCGCGCCTGCCTGTGGGCGATCCTCTATTGTCTGCTGATCGTCGTCGGGTGCGGAGCGATGATCGAACAGGAGATTTCGTACTTCGTGGTGGTGCCCGTTGGGCTTTTCGTGTTCCCCCTGCTGGCAAGCCTGCCCTTCGTGATCTGGTTCAGATCCGCCGGCCCGCCGACGCGAGACTAGGCGGTGTTGGAACACGTCGCCGTCGCTGCAGTCTGCGTGCCGTTCATACTTTTGATCGGGGTGTGGAACACCCGGCGGCGTTGGCTGACGCCCGGCGAAGTCCGTTTCTGGGGTGTGGCCCTCTTCATCGCGGTCGAGCTCGTATATCTGGGTGTGGTGTCATGACGGACGTGCGTCTCGAGGGTCTGACCAAGCGCTTCGGCCCGGTGGTTGCGGTCGAATCAGTGGACCTCGCCATCAATTCCGGCGAGTTCGTCGTCCTGGTCGGCCCGTCGGGGTCGGGCAAGACCACGTGTCTCCGCATGATCGCGGGCCTGGAGACGGTGACCTCCGGCAGCATCCTCATTGGCGACACCGACGTCGCCCAGGTCCATGCCAAGGATCGCAACGTGGCCATGGTGTTCCAGTCCTACGCGCTCTATCCCCACATGTCGGTGGCGGACAACATGGGCTTTGCTCTGAAGATCAGGAAGTTGCCTCGCGACGAAATTGAACGACGCGTGCGCGAGGTGGCAGCCATCCTTGGGCTTACCCAGGAGCTCCCGCGCAGGCCGAAGACGCTCTCCGGCGGTCAGCAGCAGCGCGTCGCGCTCGGCCGAGCCATCGTGCGCGACCCCGCGGTGTTCCTGTTCGACGAGCCGCTCTCCAATCTCGACGCCAAGCTCCGCGTCGCCATGCGGAGCGAGCTCATCAAGCTGCATCATCGCCTCGACACGACGATGATCTACGTGACCCACGACCAGATCGAAGCGATGACCATGGGCGACCGCATCGTCGTGATGCACGAGGGAAGCATCCGGCAGGTCGGCACACCCCTGGAGGTCTACGACGACCCCGATGACGCGTTCGTCGCCGGCTTTATCGGGAGCCCGGCCATGAACCTCATCGACGGCGTGGCGCAATCGGGCGACGGCGTCGCCACCTTCCGGACCGACGGGCTGGACATCGGTCTCCCGGTGGAACATCCGGCCGCGCGCGGCGGGTCCATCACGATCGGCATCCGGCCCGAGTTCCTGGA
The DNA here is from genome assembly GCA_022826665.1 of Alphaproteobacteria bacterium. GTDB lineage: Bacteria > Pseudomonadota > Alphaproteobacteria > UBA828 > UBA828 > WTGU01. Next base: position 7,235 of record JAJDUK010000094.1, read on the forward strand.
CCTGCAGCCGACCAATGGCGCCGTCGCCATTGCGGGGCGGGTCGAGGCGGTGGAGCATCTCGGTGCGGATACCATCGTCGAGCTCGAGACGGCGGGCCCGACGCTGGTCGCCCGTTTGGCCCGCAACGACGGAATCTCTTACGGCAGCGACATTCACCTGTGGGTCGATCCGGCCAACGTCATGGCCTTCGATCAGGACTCGGGAATACGTCTTCGCGCCTAACCCTTGACGGCGCCGAAGGTCAGGCCCTGAACCAGCTTCTTCTGGATGAAGAAGATGAAGATGAGCACGGGAATGCTCTGGATGATCGAGGCGGAGGCGACCTGGCCCCACTGCGTTCCCGTATGCAGGACGAGCGACGGGATCATCACCGTCAGCGGGCGCGTGTCGCCGCCGGTGAGGATCAGGGCGAACAGCAGTTCGTTCCACGAGAAGATCAGGACGAAGATCGAGACGGCGGCGAGGCCGGGGTAGGTCATCGGCAGGGTGATCTGCAGGAACACCCGGAAATGGCCGCAGCCGTCGAGATAGGCCGCCTCCTCGATCTCGCGCGGCACGTCGTCGAAGAACGACCGCATCATCCAGACCACCAGGACGAGGTTGAACGTGGTGTGCGCCAGGATGACGCCCGCGTAGGTGTTGACGAGACCGAGATCCCTGAAGATCAGATACATCGGCAGCGCATAGGCCACCGGCGGGCCGAGCCGGGTCGCCAGGATGTAGAAAAAGAGGTGATTGCCGGCCGGGATCTTGAAGCGGGAAAAGCCGTAGGCCGCCAGCGTTCCGACGAAGACGCAAAGCGCCGTGCTCGAAAAGCCGATGATCACGGAGTTCAGCAGATAACCGTCGAAGCCCTTGTAGATGATGTCCGTGTAGTTGATCGAGGTGGGGTTGAAGACCCACTTCGGATCGGGCGAGATCAGCTCGCCGCGCGTCTTGAAGCTGGCCAGCAGGATCCAGATGTAGGGGATCAGCGCCACCCCCAGCAGCACGAGAAGAGGCACCACGAACGTGACCAGCTGGCGCGCGAAGAGGCTGCGCCCGGTGGTCATGAAGTCTCTTCCACGGGCTTGGGCTTGCCGCTCACCGTCTTGAAGAAGAGCGCGGCCACCACCAGGGAGGCGAACGCGAGGACAAGGCAGACGGCGGCACCGTAGCCCAGGTCCCAGCGGATGAAGTTGGTTCGGTAGGCGAAGGTCGAGATGACCTCGGTCGCGTTGCCCGGCCCGCCACCCGTGAGCACGTAGATGGTGTCGAACACCTTGCTGGCATCGATGCCGCGGAGCATGACCGCGACGACGATGAGCGGAAAGAGCATGGGCAGCTGGATATGCCGGAATATCTGCCAGCGAGAGGCACCGTCGATCGTCGCCGCCTCGATGGGTGCCTGCGGTAGCGCGCTGAGCCCGGCCAGCATGATCAGCATGATGAAGGGCGTCCATTCCCAGATGTCGATGATGATCAGGGCGCCGAAGGCGGTGATCGCCCCCGAGAAGACGCTGGTCTCCTCGAACAACCCCAGGCGGTTCATATAGACCGTCAGCACCCCAAAACTCGGCATCAGGAAGAAGCGCCAGATCATGCCGACGACGACGGGCGCGATCATCGTCGGGATCATGAGGATGGTGAGAACGAGCCGGCGGCCCGTGAACTCCCGGTTGATCCAGAGGGCGATGAGAAGCCCGAGCGCCAGCTCGATCGGGACGGCGATCATCATGAAGATCACCGTATGGGCCAGCGATCGGTAGAAGTTGCCGTCGGAGCCGAGCAGGTCGCGGTAGTTGTCGAGCGCCACGAACTGCCCGCGCTTGCTCGGCATGGCTAGCGACAGATCGCGGAAGCTGTCGATGAGGGCGAGCGTGACCGGGGCGACGGCCACGATGATCAGCAACAGGAGCACCGGGCCCATGCAGAACCACATGAAGGTTCGCGTGGATCCGGTATGGACCATCCCGTGCGTGCTCAAGAGACGATGCCCCCGGCCCTAGGCCAATAACGCCACTGTGCAGAGAGGTTGCGGCACGCCGCGATCGTACTGGGTCGAATGACACTCGCTCCGTCTCGCCGTCCCCCCAGTCGATCGCGAATTGAAGTTCAGCGGTGGCCAGCCGGTCGCGAGGGACGTTCGGGTTCCCGTCATTCTAGTGCTGCCCCTCGCGCTGTCGCAACGCGACGGCTGTGCCAGGCGCGGAGGCAGCGGCAATCTCGAAATTCATCAGTCCCAAAGCCCAGGATGCCGCATGCGCGACCGTCGGAGCCCGCACGGGGGTGTTGTCTTTGTGTGAACTGAGCGAGGAGTGCGGGAGCCTTGTGGCCTCGTCCGGCGCCGGCGTAAGTTGCTCGCGGCGATCGACGAGCCGGTCGATGGCTACGCCTTAACCATGCAGATGACGGCCAAGATGAGTACATCCCTCGCAAGCTATCGCACGGTCGTGAACATCGAGACCGCGACCTTCGGAGCGGAACCGCCCCATCGCATGAGGCGCGTGGACCGTTCCGATCGTCCGGCGCGTGGCGGCGTCAGCTACTGCAACATCAGCTACGACGCGGAAGCGGGCGAAGGCTGCTACCTGATTCGATTTGCGCCAGGGGCCGGTTCGACGCCTCACGAGCACATCGGATACGAGGAGTTTCTGGTCCTCGACGGGACGCTGACCGATTGCGACGGCACGGTCTACCGCCGCAACGATTTCGTCTCACTGAAGCCGGGCTCGAAGCATGTCTCGGTCTCGGAAGACGGTGCCACGCTCGCGGTGTTCATCCGCGGTGGGTTTCGCGCGCTCGGCGAGACTGAGGACGTTCACCGCTAACGGTCGGTAGGGCGCCGGTCGTGCGGCGTGGGGCCGTCGCCCGTCAGAAGTAGAACAGCTGCTCCTGCGTGACGCCCTCATCGCCGAAACTGATCAAGCCGGCGCCCACGATGTCTCCGACCTGCCACTTGCACCATGCGGTGCCGCCCTCGACCACGACATCGGTGATGTCCATCCTGTCGCCGATCTTTCTTAGC
>JAJDUK010000009.1 GCA_022826665.1 Alphaproteobacteria bacterium
CCCACGTCATCAAGCGCGGCCGCGTCGTCGCCGAGACCGTGACGCAGCGGCGCACGGCCTGGGCTTGAGAGCGGCAGGGGAGGGAGACATGGCGATCGACGTCGCGAAGGTCGAGATCAAGTCGGTCTCGGACGCCTCGGGGCTGGAGGAACTGATCGCGTCGGGCCGCATGGCGGCGGATGAGGTCGTGGCCGTGATCGGCAAGACGGAGGGCAACGGCGGGGTCAACGACTTCACCCGCATCCTGTCGGATACCGCTTTCCGCGGCGTCCTGCTCAAGCACGGCACGCGTAGCGAGGCGGAAGTCGGCGAGATCCCCATGGTCTGGTCGGGCGGCTGCGACGGCGTGCTCACCCCGCACGCCACGGTCTTCGCCCGCAACGACGAGACCGGGCCCCAGGATTCGCTCCGCCTCGCCATGGGCACCGCCATGAGCGCACCCATCCTGCCCGAGGACATCGGCCGGCCGGCGATGGTCCAGAAGATCGCGGACGGCGTGCGAGCCGCCATGGCCGATGCCGGGATCGGCGACCCGGCGGACGTCCACTACGTGCAGACCAAGACGCCGCTGCTCACCATCTACACGGTGCGCGAAGCCCACGGGCGTGACGAGAGCGCGGCCTGCGAGGTCCACGAATCGATGGGGGTCTCCAACGGCACCACCGGGCTCGGCATCGCCGTCGCCCTCGGCGAAGTCGCCATGCCACGGGCGGGCGAGATCTGCCGCAACCTCGATCTCTACTCCTCCGTCGCCTCGTGCTCGTCGGGCGTAGAACTCGACCGCGGGCAGATCGTCCTCTTCGGCAACGCAGCCGGAGCAGGCGGGCGCTTCCGCATCGGCCACGGCGTCATGCAGGACGCGCTCGACATCGACGGCATCTACGACGGCATCCGCAACGCCGGCCTCGACCTGCCGGAGCGTCCGCGTGCGGCCGATCTCGGCGGCAGGCTGGTCAACTGCTTCATCAAGTGCGAGGCAGACCGCACCGCCCGCCTGCGCGGCCGCCGCCAGATCATGCTGGACGATTCCGACGTCCACCATCACCGCCACTCCAAGGGCGCGGTGGGCGGCGTCGCGGCGGCGGCCATCGGCGATCCGGCCGTGTTCGTCTCGGTCGATGCGATGCACCAGGGGCCGCAGGGCGGCGGCCCGGTGGTGGCCATCGTGGACGTGGGGACCTGACTGCGCTGCCGCCCCCCCTGCCGTGCCTCCGCCCCGCGACCGGCGATAGCCGGCGCCGGCCGACGCTGTCGATCCTCCCGCAGCCCGCGGGTCGGGAAGGTTCACCAACACCCGCTCGGCCTTCACGACGACGATTCGGGCGACGATGATCGGAGTCGGCAGCGAAAGAAGCGGGGCATCCGGTGCTACCGAAGCACGAGCGCGGCCAGGCTTCCTCTACAACTCCAGCTCGAGCTCGTACTCGTAGGTCTTCTCGCGCATCGGCCGTGCAGGCTGGGCAGGCCGTCGATCGGCCGGGGCGGGGTTGCCGACATCGGCACGCTCCAACGGCGCAGGTGCCAACGCACCGCGTTCACGGTCCCGCTGCGGCACAGACTTGGGCTCTACCGGCTCGCGCGCCGCATCGTCCCTGGCCTTGCCGTCCCTCGCCGGACTGTCCGGCGGCGACGGCGCGATGGCTTCGAGGGCGGCGATGCGTTCTCCCGTCGCCGCCTCCAGGCGCTCGCGCAGCGCGCGGCGGTCGTCGGTCACCAGCTCGGCATGAAGGCGGGCACGGCTGATCTCCACGTAGAATGTCTTCTGGGTGGTCAGATGGGCGTGCTCCGCTTCCATCGCCGCGATCACCCGGTCCACGGTGCGGCCCTGGAACGCGTGCACCGTCGCTGCCCAGGCCCGGTCGACATGGCGCAGCTGGGGATCGTCCCGGCGCAGCGTCAGAGCCCGGCCGTCCTCCAGCCGGAACGAGACGGCTCTCTCGCCGACCGCCGACACCTCCGCCGTGCCGCTGTTCACCAGCCCGTGCCTCCTGTCGTTGCGGGTCCAGCATATGCGGTCGCCGCGGCGAAGCTCCATGGCATCCACGGCGTAGACCTCCACCCCGCCGCGCCGCGCCGCCAGCCTGGCGGGTTCCCAGGCGACGGTGGCGCCATGCTTGCCTTGCAGCGTGACCACACCCGCCGCCCGGTCGACAGCTGCGACGCGCAGCTCGTCGCCCTTGTCGACCCCGAGACGCTTGTAGCGGCGGTGGAAGGCCACGACGTCGCCCGGGACATAGTTCGCGGCAAGCGCCTTCTCGGCATTGGTATAGCCGCGCGAGACGAGCCTCTCACCGTCGATCGCAGGCCCGTCGATGACGCCGTCGCGGATCAGGCGCTCGCGGACGATGGCGTTGGTCTTCTCCCTCAGCGCGTGGCTGGGGGCCATCAGCCCCGTGACCTGCCGCTCCTCGGCCGAGAGCGCAAGCCAGCGCGCGGCGGCAGCGCCCGCCAGATTGTCCGCCTTCACCTCCGCGACGTTGTCGCCGAGCTTTTGGAAGGCCCTGTGGATGTCGCCGGCGAGGCTGGCCTCGACGGCTTGCTTGAGCGCCGGCTCGCGCTGGCGCACGATCTCGTCCATCACCGCGCACTTCATGCCGGCGGTCTGCAGCTGCGCGAAGGGCTTGCCCGCGTCGACGGCATCGAGCTGCCTCTCGTCGCCCACCAGGACCACACGGGGGATTCGGAGCGTGTTGGCGATCCTGAGCAGGTCGCGCGCCTGCGCGGTCGAGGCGAGGGAGCCCTCGTCCACCACCAGCACGGTCTTGCGGAACCGTGCCTTCATGGCCCGCTCACCCTTGCGGGAGAGCCGGCCTTCGGCGACGCCCGCGTTGCGGGCGAGGAAGCCCTGCAGGGTCTCGCTCGCGATGCCGGCCTCGGCATCCAGGGTGCGCGCGGCAGAGGCCGACGGCGCTAGGCCCCTGACCTCGAAGCCGCGCTTCTCCAGCAACGCCCGCGCCCTGTTCAGCATGGTGGTCTTGCCGGTGCCGGCGTAGCCCTGCACGCCCACGACGCGATCCTTGTCCGACAGGATCAGCTTCACGGCCTGCTTCTGTCCGGCCGTGAGGGGGCCGTTGCGGAGCGCCTTGTCGACGGCACGCCCGCGCATCGGAGCCGCGCCCCGCCCCTGTCCGCGTTCCATGAGCGCCATGGTCTCGCGCTCGTCGGCGACGGTCCTGTCAGTGGTGAGCGAGTCCCCGGGCACGGGGTGGTTGGCGGCCAGCAGGGTGCCGGCCTTCTGCAGCCGGGCGACGGCGGCCTCGGCCTCGCCGATGCTCACCGCGCCGGGCTTCCAGGCGAGGGTGGAGGTAAGGAGGTCGGTTCGAGAGAATACCGCCTCTCTCTCGGAGAGGTGCGCCACGGCCCAGGCGGCCGCCCGGTCCACTTCCGCCGTCGTACCAGGCTCCGCCTCCCGGTCCCGGCCTTCACGGGCGAGGGGCCGGTCTCCACAGGCCGCCTGCCGGTGCCGGGCCTCGTCGACGAACTCGCGAGCATCGAAGCCCAATTCGGAGGCCTGTCTCTGCCAGCTCTCGCGCAGGGCGACCCTGTCCACCTCGCGCTTGTGGGCGCGGGTCATGAGCGCCGCGCGCGCCGCCAGATGGGGGTTGCTTCCGGGATCGCCCTGGCCGCGCGCGTCCATCGCCGCCTCGATCTCGGCGCGCCTGGTGGAGAAGGCCTCGACGATGGACCGCGATACGGGGGACCGCCCCGGTGCAGGGGAACGCCCTGGTACAGGGGAACGCCCTGGTGCAGGGGAACGCCCTGGTACACCCGCAATCTCGAACCGCCCGTCCGCGTGGGTCTTCTCAATGCCGTAGCCGAGCTCCTCCAGGCCTCTCGCCAACTCGGCGCGGTAGAGCGCGCCGATCAGCATCTTGGACGCATAGAGCTTCTCGTTGGCCATGGTGCGCCACTTCGCGGAACGGGGCGTTTCCCCGGACCGGGGCGTTCCCCCGTCCTGACCCTGCACCATGTTCGCAATCACCGCATGCGTGTGGAGCTGGGGGTCGAGATTGCGCGAGACCTCGTGGCGGAAGGTGGCGATCACCGCCTTCTGGTCTCCGGTGCGCACCATGCGGCCGCTGTCTGCATCCATCGTCCTGGTCTCGACCACGTTCTTCTCGATCCAGGCAAGTGTCCTGCGCACGGCGGCGTCATGGGCGGCGACGATGCGCTCGTCGCCGCCGATCAGGGCCGCGATGGATACGGACTTGGGCGCGGAGAAGGTGACGTCACGGCCGGGGCGGTGGTCGATCGTGCCGTCCCCCAGCCTGCGGCCGAGCCGGCGGCCGGAGCCGTCGGGGACTTCGCCCGCGAGGATGTCGCTGAAGACGTCCGGATCGACCGGCCCGGAGAGCCCCAGAGCGTCCGCGCCCTTGCCCGCCCAGGCGCTGGCCTCCCTGTGCGCCGGATCTTCCTTCGCGTAGTAGCCATCTCTCTCATAGTAAGAGACGCCCTGGGCGGGCGAGGCGATAGCGCCGATCGAGGCGACCATTTCAGAATTTGACCCAGGGCGGCAGCGTCTTCTTCTCTTCCGCCGGCGTGCCGGTCGCCGCCTTCTCCGTGCCTTCGCCTGACGAGGACCCGGCTCGATTGCCGTCAGGGTCGGCAGCGGCCGACCCCTGGGGCAGCCGCTCCTGTCCGTTCCGCGCATCGTCGCCGTCAGGCCGGGATTTTCCGACCTGCGCTTCCTCTGCCGTTTCCGGCGCACCGGCTTCGCCGGGTGCCCCATCGCCGGTGAGGTAAGTCAGCAGAGCCGGCGCTCCGCCGGCGCAGCGTGGATCGTGGCTGTCGTCCGGTCTCGGCACGAAGCGCGCCGCGACGATGTCCCGCTTCCGGTACTTCAGGCTGATCCGTGCGACCGGCGAGGGGCCGGGGAACTTCAGGTAGCCCGACAGGTTCTCAAGCCGCGACACTTCCGAGGGCAGCACCAGAGGACGCTCCTCGCGCCGCGTGCTAAGCGTGACGCCGCCGTGCGCGGTCTCGTAGCTCACGCCCTCGGAGAGAGACTCCATCTCCACGCTGCCCAGGCTCCGCGCCGACCACTCGGACGTATCCTTGTCGGGAGCCGCCAGCACCACGCGGGTGCCGCACAGCCCCGAGATCGTCTCCGCAAGGTAGCGCCCGTAGAGGTCGCGCAGAGCGGAGAACACCTGTACGCCGAGCACGAAGCAGCCCCCGTACTGGCGGCTCTCCGCAAGGCCGGACTCGAGGCTCGGGAGCTGGTGCAGCGTCGGCAGCTCGTCCAGGATCACCCAGATGCGTCTGCCGTCATCGCGGGGCAGGGAGAGCAGCGAGTTGACCGCGATCTCGAGCCAGGTGGAGATCAGGCCCCGCAGGCTCGCGTGCTGATCGCCCCTCGACGTGAGGAACAGGAAGCCCCCGCCGTCTTCGCGCTCGATCCACTTCCTGATGGAGAAGGGCTCGCCCTCGTCGGGCAGCACCTCCATGGCGCCGATGTTGGCGGTCAGCATGGCGCGCACCGAGAGTGCCGTCTTCGGGTTGGCGAGATCGACGATGGACTGGGTCACGGTGCCCTCCATGGCCGCCGCGAGCGCGCTCAACTCGGTCTTCAGCAGAACATCCACCAGCACCCGGTTGCGCCTCTCGCCGCGCTGCCAGAGCACGGCGGCGCCGCGAGAGAAGAGCTGGCGCGCGGCGGTGATCCAGAAGGGATCGGCGGCGTCCTTCTGGCGCGGGATGAGGGCGTTTGCCATGGTATCGAAGTCCCGCGCGTTGCGGGCCTCGAGGAAGGGCGACCAGCGCGGCGCGCGCTCGTCGAGGGGGTTGAGCAGAACGTCTCGGCGCTCGTCGAAGAAGGTCTCGGTATAGCTCCCCATCTTGTCGTAGATCACGCAGCGCTCGCCCCGGCTGCGGATCTGCTCGACCAGGTCAGAGATGAGCACCGTCTTGCCGGAGCCGGTGGTGCCGGAGACGATCGTGTGGTGCCTCTCGGCGTCCTTCGGCCAGGGAATGCCGGCGATGCGGTAGGGCTGGGCCTCAGGGGGGCGGTCCCGCAGCAGAAGCCGGCGCCGCCATGGCAGTGTTCGGCGCCTCAGCTCCTTCGCGCTTGCCAGCTCGCCGCCCCGCAGGCGCTTGCCGCGCCCCAGTCTTCGCCCCAGCAGGCGCAGCCCGAAGAGGACGGCAGCAGCCAGGCCTGCACAGGCGCCGCCGCCCAGCAGGGCGGCATCGACGGCATCCCCAAGCATGCGATCCCGATAGTCGAGGATCACGGGGTGTCTGGTGATGGTGTCGAGGGTCAT
>JAJDUK010000064.1 GCA_022826665.1 Alphaproteobacteria bacterium
GACACAGCCTGCCAGTGCCGCAGATCGACGTTCCAGCGATCGCCCCAACCCCATCCTCGCCGCCTCATCCAACGTCAACCGTGCCGCCGGCAGACCAAAGCCAGATCGTTCATGACCAAAATCCGACCCTAAAGTCCGACAGACTGCTAACCCGGATTTCTCATCAGGGCCACGGCCTGCGTCGCACCCAGGCGTTCGATCCGATAGGAGCAGGCCGAAAAGCGTATCAGGGAATACGGTTGAGGGCCGCGACGCCGCGGGCGGGCGCCTGGCGCGACCCGGAGGGCGACGCTCTCCGGCCCACAGTGTACGTCAAGCTGCTTGCCCGATGCCCCACATCGCGCTACGCAGCTTTCCTGCCCTGTGGGCCGGAGAGCGCCGCGCAGACCATGACCGTGGTGAGAAATGCGGGCAAGGCTGTTCCCAGTCCGCGATGCCGCCGGGGACCGTCCGGAACAGCGGGTGCGGCGCCGGCGGATCGGGCGTGCCCAGCGCCTCGCGCCATGCGGGCGCCCGTGCCTCAAGTTTCACCACCAGATGGTGCCACTCGAAGTCGAGCTGGCCCTGCGGCACATCGATCAGGGGCGCCTTGCTGCCCGGCGCGATCCGGCCCGCGTCAAAGCGATAGCCCCGTTCGGCCGCCTCTTCGTGAACAGCGCGCAGGTAGGCGGCGATGGCGGAGACCGGCGACGGCTGCGCGCGGAAGCGCTGCAGCTGGGGATGGTTCCGGTATCCCTTGGTCTGGCCCTTGAGCACCGCCTGGGCGAGCAGGGCTTCGCGCCAGAGCGCAACAAGTCCCTTCCGATCGAGATACTTGGGGTGGAGGCTCCAGAGGCGCATCCCTTGACAATTGGGCCCGGCCGCCGGCCCCGCAAGCAACCATTTGTGGTAGAAGGGTGCCAAGCACCCACAACATGTCGCGGGATCGTTGGCAGGCGCCCGGACGCTCCCTATAGTATGTTCCGGCGTCACCACCCGACCGCTGCACCGCTCCATGGCCGATAACCTCGATCTCTTCGCCGGGCTCGACGAGACCGCCCCAGCCAAGAAGGGCAAGCCGGCGCGCAAGGCCGCCAAGAGGGCGCCGCGCGCCCCCGGCCGGCGGACCAAGGCGAGAGCGCCGGCGCCCCAGCCCGCGCCGCCCGCCAACGGCGATTACACCGCGCACGACATCGAGATTCTGGAGGGGCTGGAGCCGGTGCGCCGCCGGCCCGGCATGTACGTCGGCGGCACCGACCAGCGGGCGCTGCACCACCTGCTGGCAGAGCTTATCGACAACGCGATGGACGAAGCGATCGCCGGCCACGCCAGCCGGATCGAGATCGCGCTCCACGGCGACGGCTCGGCCTCGGTCGAGGACAACGGCCGGGGCATCCCCGTCGACCCCCACCCCAAGTACGAGAACGTCTCGGCGCTGCAGGTGATCCTGACCACACTGCACTCGGGCGGGAAGTTCGGCGATAAGGTTTACGCGACCTCGGGCGGCCTGCACGGGGTCGGCCTCTCCGTGGTCAACGCGCTCTCGAACGCGCTGACGGTCGAGGTCGCGCGCGACAGGCGGCTCTGGCGGCAGTCCTATGCACGGGGGCTGCCTGCCGGTCCGCTGAAGGACGCGGGCCCCGTGACCAACCGGCGCGGCACGCTCGTGCGTTTCCACCCCGACCCCGAGATCTTCGGCGACGGCGTCCGCTTCGGGCCGGGGCCGCTTTTCGAGATGGCGCGTACCCGCGCGTACCTCTACCGCGGGGTCGAGATCCGCTGGTCGTGCGACGCGGCGCTGCTCACCGGCGGCAGCGCGGTGCCGGAGACCGCGGTCCTGCACTATCCGGGCGGGCTGGTCGATTACCTGAGCGCGACGCTCGGCAAGCGCCACACGCTGACGCCCGAGCCCTTCGCGGGCCAGGGCACGCTCAACGGCGATTCCGGGCGCATCGAGTGGGCGCTGGCCTGGCCGGAGGACGAGGAGGGCTTCGTCGCCTCCCACTGCAACACCGTGCCCACCAGCCAGGGCGGCAGCCACGAGGCTGGGATGCGGTCCGCTCTCGTGCGCGGGCTCAAGGGCTACGGCGCGCTCGTGGGCAACAAGCGCGCGGCGCAGCTCACCGCGGACGACGCGACCGGCGGCGCCTGCGCGCTGCTCTCTGTGTTCCTGCGCGACCCGCAGTTCCAGGGGCAGACCAAGGAGCGGCTCGCCTCGCCCGAGGCGGGTCGCTTGGTGGAGAACGCCCTCGGCGATCACTTCGACCACTGGCTCTCGGCCGATCCCACCGCCGCCAACCTCTTGCTCGAGCGCGTGGTCGAGCGAGCCGAGGAGCGGCTCCGGCGCCGGAAGGACCGCGAGGTCGCCCGCAAGCGTGCGGCGCGCAAGACCCGGCTGCCGGGCAAGCTCGCCGATTGCGCGCGGGAGGCGGCGGACGGCACCGAGATCTTTCTGGTCGAGGGCGATTCGGCCGGCGGCTCCGCCAAGCAGGCGCGCAACCGCGAAACCCAGGCCGTGCTGCCGCTACGCGGCAAGATCCTCAATGTGGCGAGCGCGAGCGCCGACAAGCTGCGGGGCAACAAGGAGCTAGACGATCTGGTCCAGGCGCTTGGTTGCGGCACCGGCGCGCGCTTCGACGCAGGCGCGCTCCGGTACGAGCGCGTCGTCATCATGACCGATGCGGACGTGGACGGCGCCCACATCGCTGCGCTCTTGATGACGTTCTTTTACCGGCAGATGCCGGGGCTGATCGACGCCGGGCATCTTTTCCTGGCGCAGCCGCCGCTCTATCGCCTGGCGCGCGGCGGCACGACCCGCTATGCGCGCGACGATGCCGACCGCGACCGGCTGCTCGCCAGCGACTTCGCCGGCGCCGGCAAGGTCGAGATCAGCCGCTTCAAGGGGCTGGGCGAGATGCCGCCGGCCCAGCTGAAGGAGACCACCATGGACCCGGCGCGGCGCACGCTGCTGCGCGTCGAGGTCGCCGAGGACGCGGGCACGGCCACGGCGCGCCGCGTCGAGGAGCTGATGGGCCGCCGGCCCGAATCCCGCCTCGCCTTCATCCAGACCCACGCCGACCGGGTGACCGCGCTCGACCTGTGAGGGCGGAAGTACGCGCCTGTCTTATCGCTCACGGCAGCCGGCCTTTGGCCGGCGCCTCCGCGAGGGCGCCGCTTCAGCGGCGGGCCGCGGTCGCGGCCTGTCGCGCGTTCGTCAGCGACGAACGCGCTCCACGCTCGGGCTGGGTCAGAAGTCGGCAGTGACGCGGCCGTCCAGAAGCAGCACCTGGAACGCGTGGAACGTCTCGGCCGTGCCCTCTTCGAGGGAGATCGCGCCGTAGTCGCCGATATGCGCGCGGAGCAGCGCGTCCTCGTCTTCCATGGGGAAGGGCAGGGGATCGCCGCTCGCCCGCACCCGCGCGCCGGGAGCAAGCCGTCGGATCGCCTCCAGCCCATTCTCGATCGGGGTGACGGTCCCGTTACAGTCGAAGGCGGGCGCGCCATCGCCGTCCCGCGCGAGGGCCTGGAGGAAGGCCGCCGCAACCTCGCCCGCGTAGAGATATGAGATCGACCCGGTGAAGGGCACCTCGTAGTCGCGCCCGGCGGCTGCCGCCAGGATCGCGACCGTGGTCTTCGACGTCATGCCCTGGTCGCGGCCGACGCCGTAAACGATGCCGGGGCGCAGCCCGATGCTCGGCACCTCCCAGTCCAGCCAATAGGTCCGGGCGATGGCCTCGTCGCAGGCCTTGTAGGCGCCGTAGAGGGTGGAGGCGTAGCCGCTCTCCGCCGGCGCGCCGTGGGCGGCGATGGAGCTCGCGTAGGCGAGGCGGCGCACGCCGTGGCGTCGGGCCGCCTCGAACACGGCCACCGTGCCGACCACGTTGACGCGAGCGCCTGCGACGGGGTCCGCCTTGCAGAAGGGCACCTGCAGGGCCGCGAGGTGAAGGATCGCCCCGATCCCGTTCTCATCGACCACCCGATCGACGGCCTCGGCATCGGCAATATCCCCCTCCACCCAGGTTACTTGTGCGAGCTCTTCCTCCGACATCAAGAGTCCCGGCCGGCGGCGGCTCGAGTCGAGGTCGAAGGAGACGGCGGGCACGCCGGCGCGCACCAGGATCGCGAGCGCCCAGCTCCCGATGCAGCCGCTGGAGCCGGTCACCAGCACCGGCCGGTCGAAATCCTCTTTGCACACGGTGAAGCGGCTGTTCAGCGAGTCCATGGCTCTCACTCAGTGGTGTGGAGGGGTCTGATGACGAGGCGCGGAGTCTCGCACGCGATGGGGACCGCGGCCAACGGCCGGCCGTGTGGGTCTGTTTCCTCGGGTTGCCCGTGGCTATCATCGCGCGGCTTGGGCGTTGGGCCCGAGAGCGGAGCACAATCATGACGGAACATGCAGCGGCGCGGCGCAAGACGATCGTCCTCCTCGACGGCGGTGTCGGGCAGGAACTCTATCGCCGGAGCACGCGGCCAGCGGCGCCGCTCTGGTCCGTCCAGGTGATGATGGACGAGCCGCACCTCGTCGAGGCCGTGCATCTCGACTTCATCGAGGCCGGAGCGCGAATCATCACGGTCAACACCTACACGGCGACGCCCCACAGGCTCACCCGCGAGGGCTTGCCCGACAAGTTCGAGGCCCTGCAGGCCGCCGCCTTCGCCGCAGCGGCCTCCGCCCGCGAGAAGAGCGGTCAGGCGGTCAGGATCGCCGGCTGTCTGCCGCCGCTGGTCGGGAGCTACAGGGCGGATCTGACGCCGCCGGAGGACGAATGCCTCGCGAACTACCGCAGAATCGTCGCGGTGCAGGCCGACCACGTGGACCTGTTTCTGTGCGAAACCATGCTGTCCGCAGCGGAGGCACGCGCGGCGACGGTGGCCGCGGCCGAAAGCGGCAAGTCCGTCTGGACGGCGCTCTCGGTCGACGATGCCGACGGCTCCGTGCTGCGCTCGGGCGAGGGTGTTGCCGAAGGAGCAAGGGCCGCCGTGGATGCGGGTGCAGACGCAGTGCTGATCAACTGCTCCAGCCCTGAAGCGGTTGCCACCGCCATGCGGCTGCTGGCCGGCATCGGCGTTCCCTTCGGCGGCTACGCCAACGGCTTCGTCTCCATAGCCGCGATGCAGCCGGGCGGAACGGTGGAGGCGTTGGAGGCGCGGGATGATCTGGGTCCTGCGACCTACGCCGACCACGCGATGGGCTGGATCGCGTCGGGTGCTGCCATCGTCGGCGGCTGCTGCGAGATCGGGCCTGGCCATATCGCCGCACTCGGCCAGCGGCTCGCGGCGGAAGGGCACGACGTGGCAGCCGCGCCTTAACCCAAGTTAGTGCTCGCAGCAGCCGTGATTTCGTAGGAGCGCAGACGGGCCGCGTGATCGTGAATGTTCGACGTCACCATGATCTCGTCGACGCCGGTGTGCTTCGCGAACGTCGCGAGGCGATCCGCCACCAGATCCGGCGTGCCCGAGGCTGAACAGGTGAACCAGCGTTTCAGGATGGACTGTTCCTGAGCATCCAGTCCGGCCTCGAAGTCTCGCACCGGACGGGGCAGGGGGCCCGGCACACCCCGATGCAGGTTGAGCACCGATTGTTGGGCCGAGCTTCGCACGTAAGCCGCCTCCTCGTCGCTATCGGCGGCGAAAACATTGAACCCCGCCATCACGTAGGGCGCGTCGCACTGCTCCGAGGGGCGGAACTGCTCGTGGTAGACTTCGATCGCCTGCATCAGCGCGGCGGGCGCGAAGTGCGACGCGAAGCCGTAGGGCAGCCCCAGCGCAGCGGCGAGCTGGGCGCCGAAGAGGCTTGAGCCCAGGATCCAGATCGGCACGTTGAGGCCCGCCCCCGGTACCGCCCGCACCCGCCGCCCCGGCTCCGATGGCTGGAAGTAGCTCTGCAGCTCCACCACGTCCCGCGGGAAGTCGTTGACGTCCCCGGTGAGCGTCCGCCTGAGCGCGTGGGACGTCATCTGATCGGTTCCCGGCGCACGCCCGATGCCCAGGTCGATCCGCCCCGGATAGAGCGATTCCAGGGTGCCGAACTGCTCGGCGATCACCAGCGGCGCGTGGTTGGGCAGCATGATGCCGCCGGCGCCGACGCGAATGGTCTCGGTGGCGCCCGCGACGTGGCCGATCAGCACCGCCGTCGCGGCGCTGCCGATCCCGGCCATGTTGTGATGCTCTGCCAGCCAATAGCGGCGGAATCCCAGGGGCTCGACGTGGCGTGCGAGCTCCACCGTGTTACGGAAGGCCTGTGCAGCATCCGCGCCTTCGGGGATCGGCGAAAGATCGAGGACCGAGAGTGCGACCATGGACCGGGCGTCTTGCCTCGCTTCAGCCGAACGCACTGCGGCGGCGCGGCGACTTCTTCTTGCCCCGCTTGCGGGCCGAGGTGCCGGGCGCGCCCTTGCTGCTGCGCCCGTGGCTTCCCTCGCCAACGCCGCGCCGTGCGCCCTTGAGCCCCAGGTCCTGGTCGTTGAGCCGGCGAATCTCGTCGCGAAGCCGCGCCGCCTCCTCGAACTCAAGCTCTCCCGCCGCCGCCTTCATGCGGGCTTCCAGGTCCTTGAGGTGGGCCTCCAGATTGTGCCCGATGAGGTGGGGGGTCGCCTCGTCGCCGGTCTCGACGGTGACGTGGTCGCCGCCGTAGACGCTCTCCAGAATGTCGTTGATCGCCTTGCGCACGCTCTCCGGCGTGATGCCGTTGGCCGCGTTGTAGGCCTGCTGGCGCGTGCGCCGCCGCTCGGTCTCCGCCAGCGCGTTGCTGAGCGAGTCGGTCATGTGGTCGGCGTAGAGGACCACCCGGCCGTCGATATTGCGCGCGGCCCGGCCGATGGTCTGGATCAGCGAGGTCTGGGAGCGCAGAAAACCCTCCTTGTCGGCGTCCAGGATCGCCACCAGCCCGCATTCCGGGATGTCCAGCCCCTCGCGCAGGAGGTTGATGCCCACCAGCACGTCGAAGGCGCCGAGGCGCAGGTCGCGGATGATCTCGATGCGCTCGATGGTGTCGATGTCGGAGTGCAGGTAGCGCACCCGCACGCCAGCTTCGTGCAGGTATTCGGTCAGGTCCTCGGCCATGCGCTTGGTGAGCGTCGTGACCAGCACGCGCAGTCCCTTGGCGGCACGGTCCTTGCACTCCGCGATCAGGTCGTCGACCTGCTGCTCGACCGGGCGGACCACGCAAACCGGGTCGATCAGCCCGGTCGGGCGGATGACCTGCTCGACGAAGACCCCGCCGGTGCGCTCCAGCTCCCACGGCCCCGGCGTGGCCGAGACGAAGATCGTCTCCGGCCGCATGGCGTCCCACTCCTCGAACTTGAGGGGCCGGTTATCGACGCAGGACGGCAGGCGGAAGCCGAACTCGGCGAGGGTGGACTTGCGCCGGAAGTCCCCGCGGAACATGCCGCCCAGCTGCGGCACCGTGACGTGGGATTCGTCCACGATCAGCAGCGCGTTCTCCGGCAAGTACTCGAAAAGTGTCGGCGGGGGCTCGCCCGGATTGCGGCCGGTCAGGTAGCGCGAATAGTTCTCGATGCCGGCGCAGCTCCCGGTCGCCTCCATCATCTCCAGGTCGAAGAGCGTGCGCTGCTCCAGCCGCTGTGCCTCCAGCAGCTGGCCCTGCGCATTGAATTCCTCCAGCTTCTGAGCGAGTTCGATCCTGACCTGCTTGATCGCCTGGCGCACGGTGGGGCGTGGCGTGACGTAGTGGCTGTTGGGATAGATGCGGACGCGCACCAGCTTGTCGGTCTTGGCGCCGGTGAGCGGGTCGAACTCGATGATTTCCTCGATCTCGTCGCCGAAGAGCGAGATGCGCCAGGCGCGGTCCTCGGAGTGCGCCGGGAACAGCTCGATCACGTCGCCGCGCACGCGGAAGCTGCCGCGATCCAGGGTCTGGTTGGTGCGGCGATACTGCAGATCGACCAGCTTGCGGATCAGCGCGCGTTGGTCGACGCGCCCCTCCAGCGCGAGCGAGACCGCCATCGACGAATAGGTCTCGACCGCGCCGATGCCGTAGATGCACGAGACCGAGGCCACGATTACCACGTCCTCGCGCTCCAGCAGCGCGCGCGTGGCGCTGTGGCGCATGCGGTCGATGTGCTCGTTGATCGAGGCGTCCTTCTCGATATAGGTGTCCGAACGGGGGACGTATGCCTCCGGCTGGTAGTAGTCGTAGTAGGAGACGAAATACTCGACGGAGTTGTTCGGCAGGAACTCCTTCATCTCGCCGTAGAGCTGGGCTGCCAGCGTCTTGTTGGGCGCGAGGATCAGCGTGGGCCGGCCGAGCGCCTTGATCACATGGGTCATGGTGAAGGTCTTGCCCGACCCGGTGACGCCCAGCAGCACCTGGTCGCGCTCGCCCCCGCGCACGCCCTCGATCAGCTGCGCGATCGCCTCGGGCTGGTCGCCCGCCGGCTCGAACGCCGAGACGATTTCGAACGCGCCGCCGCCCGTCACGGGCGCCTGCTCCGACCGTTCCGCCGCTTCCGCCGACTGGACCATGGCGCACTATATGGCTGCCCCAAGCCCGGACGCCAGAGGGCGCTTTTGAGGGTCCTGCCGTTCTGGACAAACGCCATTGTCGGGCCGATAGTGCGGGCCGATTGCCCCGGAGGATGTGGATGTATCAGAAGGAAACGCGCGCCATTGAAATCACGGTCAAGCCGTTCTATCTGGAGGAGCAGTCCGAGCCCGACGACAGCCACTTCGTATTCGCCTATCACATCCGGATCCAGAACAACGGCGGGGACGTGGTTCAGCTCTTGAACCGCTATTGGCAGATCACCGACGGCCTCGGCCGCATCCAGGAGGTGCGGGGGCCCGGAGTCGTCGGCGAGCAGCCGGTGCTGCGGCCGGGGGAGGCATTCGAGTACACGAGCGGATGCCCGCTCAACACCGCGACCGGCATCATGGTCGGCACCTACGAGATGGAAACGCTGGACGGCGAGCGCTTCGATGTGGATATTCCCGCGTTCTCGCTCGACGCGCCGGATGCGCCCGTGCGGCTCAACTGAGGCCGCGCAGCCGCCGGCACGCTGACCAGACAGCCGAACGCCGCCGAGACCGCCCCGCTGCGGTCTCGCAGTACCGTACAGCCGGCCCGGAGCCGGAGAAGGAGACTGCCTGTGGACGACAGCCAGCCCGCGCCCCTAACCGGCGCCGATGACGACACGACCCAGGGAACGGGCGCACGACCGACGAGGGACGAGGCCGAGCAGGCGGTGCGCGTCCTGCTCCGCTGGGCCGGCGATGACCCCGAGCGCGAGGGGCTGCTCGACACGCCCAAGCGGGTCGCGCGCGCCTACGAGGAGTATTTCCGGGGCTACAGCCAGGACCCCTATGCGATCCTGCGCCGCACTTTCGAGGAGACTAACGGCTACGACGAGATGGTCGTTCTCCGCGACATCGATTTCCGCTCGCACTGCGAGCATCACGTGGCGCCGATCGTCGGCCGCGCCCACATCGGTTACTTGCCGGACCACCGCGTAATCGGCATCAGCAAGCTCGCGCGCGTGGTCGACGTCTACGCCCGGCGTCTGCAGATTCAGGAGAAGCTGACCGCCGAGATCGCCGACGCGATCGAGACGGTCCTGCAACCGCGCGGCGTCGGAGTCGTGATCGAGGCCGCGCACCACTGCATGACGACCCGAGGCGTGTCCAAGGAGGGAGTCCTCATGGTGACGAGCCGGATGCTCGGCACGTTTCGTACGGATCCGAAGACCCGCCGTGAGTTTCTCAGCATGATCGGGAACCCGGCGTCCTCGGTGCCGCGCTAGGACGCCCGGCCCGGCTGAGCCGCCGGGCAGCCGCCAGGGCTCACGAGCCGCCCGATGGGCTCCGTCAGGGACTTCCGGCCGGTTCTCTTCGTGGTCGGCATCCTGCTGATCACGCTCTCGCTGGCGATGGCATTACCGGCCATCGCCGACGCAGTCACGGGCAATCCCCACTGGCGGGTCTTTCTCGCCGCGAGCGTCTTCACGCTCTTCATCGGTACCTGCCTGGTGCTTTCCAACAGGATGCGGGAGCCGCGGCTGACGGTGCGTCAGGCCTTCGTGCTCACCACCTTGAGCTGGGTTATCGTGGCCGCCTTCGCCGCGCTGCCGTTCGCCTTCTCCGACCTCAACCTGAGCTACACCGACGGCTATTTCGAGGCGATGTCGGGGCTCACCACGACCGGGTCCACGGTCATCGTCGGGCTCGACGATGCGCCGGCCGGCATTCTGCTGTGGCGCGCGCTGCTGCAGTGGCTCGGCGGCATCGGCATCATCGTCACGGCCATCGCGATCCTGCCGATGCTGCGGGTCGGCGGCATGCAGCTCTTTCACACGGAGTCTTCGGACAGCTCCGAGAAGGTGCTGCCCCGCGCCGCCCAGCTCGCCGGCGCCATCGGCATGGTCTACCTCGGGCTCACGATCAGCAACGGAATCGCCTACTGGGCCGCCGGCATGACGCCGTTCGAGGCGGTGTGCCATGCGATGACGACCATCGCCACCGGCGGCTTCTCGACTTCGGACGCCTCGCTCGGCCACTTCAACAACGATGCCATCGAGGGCATAGCCACCGTCTACATGGTGCTGGGCTCGCTCCCCTTCGTGCTCTACCTGCAGGCCGTGCGCGGCGGCTGGGGTGCGCTCGCGCGCGACACGCAGGTGCGCTGGTTTTTCGGGCTGATTCTGTTCGCACTGCTCTCGCTCGCGGGCTGGCTGATGGTGGCCAACGACGCCGCGCCGACCGATGCGTTTCGCGAGGCGGCCTTCAACGGCATCTCGATACTGACGGGCACCGGCTATTCCACCGCCGACTTCTCCGCCTGGGGCACCTTCGCGCTTCCCGTCTTTACGCTCCTCATGTTTATCGGCGGTTGTACCGGCTCGACCACGGGCGGTGTGAAAGTCTTCCGAATTCAGGTTCTCGCGTCCACGTCCTTGTCGCAGATCCGCCAGCTCATCCAGCCCCACGGCGTTTTCATCAGCAAGTTCAACAGGCGGCCGATTCCGGAAAGCGTGTCGCCGGCGGTGATGGGCTTCTTCTTCCTGTTCATGGTCAGCTTCGGGCTGATCGCCATGGGGCTGGCGCTGATGGACCTCGACTACGTGACCAGCATCAGCGGCGCGGCCACGGCGATCGCCAATGTCGGTCCCGGCCTGGGCGAGACCATCGGCCCTGCCGGCTCCTTCCAGCCCCTGCCGGAGCCGGCGAAGTGGCTGCTATCGGCCGCCATGCTGCTCGGCCGACTTGAGCTGTTCACGGTGCTGGTGCTGTTCGTGCCCCGCTTCTGGCGGGATTGAGACGGCCGACGACCTAACCTTTTTCCGCCAGCATGCCGCCATCGACCGGCAGCACGTGGCCGGTGACGAAGCTCGCTTTGTCCGAGAGCAGCCAGACGACCGCGTCGGCGACCTCCTCGGGCCGGCCGATCCGCCCCATCGGCACGCGGCCGGAGGCATTGGTGGGGTCGTTGTTCCAGCCGCGCAGGAGGAGGGGGGTCAGAATCGGCCCCGGTGCCACCGCGTTCACCCGGATGCCGTCCTTGGCATAGTCCAGTGCCGCCGCCCTGGTCATGCCGGAGACCGCGTGCTTCGCGGTCATGTAGGGCGACCACAGCGGGTAGGCCGCCAAACCCCACATGGAGCCCGCGTTGACGATGGAGCCGCCGCCCGACTCCAGCATCGCCGGAATCTCCGCCTGCATGCAGAGATAGACGCCCTCGATCATGACCGCGAAGACGTGCTGCACCGCGGCCATGTCCTGCTCCGCCAGCAACGCCTGGGGGCCTTCGATGCCGGCGTTGTTGTAGGCGAGGTCGAGCCGGCCGAACTCGCTGAGCGCCCGGTCGATGAGAGCCTCGACCTGGCCCGCCTCGGCCACGTCCACGCGCATGAAGGCCGCTTTGCCGCCCGCGTCGCGAACCTCTGCCGCCACCGCCTCGCCGCCTTCCTCGTCAATGTCGGAGACCAGCACCGCAGCTCCCTCGGTAGCGAGTGCCACCACCGTCGCCTGCCCGATGCCTGAGCCGCCACCAGTCACGATCGCCGCGCGTCCGTCGAATAGCATCGTTTCCTCCTCCTCCCGGAGTTTCCGATCAGTCCCCGGGATCGATGACTCGATCGGGCGGGTTGTGCCCGTCGGCAAAGGTCTGGATGTTGATCAACACCTTCTCGCCCATGTCGCGGCGCCCTTCGATCGTGGCCGAGCCGATGTGCGGCAGCGCCACCACGTTGTCGAGGGTGAGCAGCTTCGGCGAGACCACCGGCTCGTTCTCGTAGACGTCGAGCCCGGCGCCCGCGATCTTGCCGGCCTCCAGCAGTCGCACCAGGGCCGCCTCGTCGATGGCATGGCCGCGCGATGTGTTAATGACATAGGCTTGCGGACGCAGCAGACCGAGCCGACGCGCCGAGAGCAGGTGATAGGTCGCCGGCGTGCTCGGGCAGTGAATGGAGACGAAATCCATGTGCGCCAGCATCTGGTCGAGGCTTTGCCACCAGGTGGCGTCGAGTTCGGCTTCGGTCTCCTCGTCGAGGCGGTTCCGGTTGTGATAGTGGATCGCGAGCCCAAAGCCGCGCGCCCGGCGGGCAACCGCCTGGCCGATCCGCCCCATGCCGATGATGCCGAGCCGCTTGCCCCAGATTCGGTGGCCCAGCATGGTGGTCGGCGCCCAGCCCTGCCAGTCGCCGCCGCGCAGCAGGCGCTCGCCCTCGGAGAGCCGGCGCGGCACCGCGAGGATCAGCGCCATGGTCATGTCCGCCGTGTCCTCGGTCAGCACGCCCGGCGTGTTGGTCACGAGAATGCCGCGCTTCCCCGCCGCAGCGAGGTCGATGTGATCGACGCCGGTGCCGAAGCTCGCGATCAGCTTCAGGTCAGGGCCAGACTGGCCGATCAGGTCGCCGTCGATGGTATCCGTCACGGTCGGCACGAGCACGTCAGCCTCTGCCACAGCCTTCGCCATGGCCTCGCGGTCGAGCGGCCAATCGTCCTCGTTGAGTCGGGTGTCGAAAAGCTCCATCATGCGCGCCTCGATCTCCCGGGGGAGACGCCGCGTCACGATCACCTTGAGCTTTCTGCCAGGCCTCATCGACCCTCCGCGCGCGGCTCGGTGGGCGCGATCCGAGCGCAACCGGCAGCCTGTTTAGCAAACGCCCCATGGCGACTCAAACCGCAGGGCGGGATTCGGCGCCCGCCATGAGTGCTGATCGAAGCCGCCGCCGCGGGCAATGTGCGCCGCAGCACACCCTTCGCACGCCTGCGCGCCTGTTTGCAGCCGGCCGCGCGCTCGCGCTGGCGGCCGCGCTCGCGGCTATGGTCACCACCGTCGCCGCGGCTCTTGGGCCGCAAGTCCGCGCCCAGGAGGGGCCGCGCTTCGTCTCGCTGAAGGCGGAGGTCGCCAACCTTCGGGTCGGCCCCGGCCGGCGCTATCCCATCGAGTGGGTCTACCAGCGGCGCGGCCTGCCGCTGCTGGTGGTCGCACACTTCGATCAATGGCGCTGGGTGCTCGACCACGAGGGGACGAAGGGCTGGATGCACAAGTCATTGCTCACAACCCACCGCACCGTCGTCATCATGGGCGGGGTACAGACCATCCGGGAGCGTCCGTTGACAGGCTCGCCGGCAATCCTGCGGGCGGAAGCCGGGGTCATCGCCGAACTGCTCGGTTGCGAGGACGGCTGGTGCCGCATCGGGCTGGCCGGCGAGGAAGGCTGGCTGCCCGAAAGCGCCCTCTGGGGTGTCAAGCCGCCCGCGCAGTAACCCGCAAGTCGCGCCGCAGTTGCGGCCTGCATCGACAGTGTAGAGCACGTCCGTCCTCCAGGGCGGCGTCTCGGGATTCAGCAGAATTTGATTCTCTTGCGGCCTATTCCGGCCTACTCCGGCCCAAAGCGGCCCAAGGTGGCCCAAGGTGGACCAAAGCCAGCGGTCCAAGGTGGACCAAAGCGGCGACCGTCCCTCGTTGCGACGCCGACAACGGTGCGGACTGCTTGAACGTCCTTCCGCCCACCGCGGCCCGCTCGCTGTCGTGCTGAATGAACTTGCTCCTCATGGCGCGATGCTGGCGCAACCACCGCGCTCTGTGCACCGCACCATGGTCCGGTGACTCGGACAGGAAGGGGCTCAGCGCAGGAATGTGGTGAGAAGTCCCGCTCAGGCGCCGCCGTCGTCCAGGTCCTCGGCGAGGGCGGCGCGGGTCTCCTCTGGCATGACGGCGAGGTGGCCATAAGCCGGGTGCTCGATGCCGAGCAGCACGCGTGTCCCCGACGTGCGGAACTGCGTGGCTGCTTTCGGTGCGAAGGGGAAGCGGAGGAAATGGATCGAGGAGGTCTTGCCGTCTTCGGTGGTGCGCGCGACTTCGTCCTCGATCGGCCGGGCGACGACAGTGGAACCGCCGACCTTCAGCTGGATGGTGTCCTCGATGCCGGCCAGGCGGTAGAGCTCGCGCTCTCTGCGCGCCGGATCGTCGATCTCCAGCATCATGGTTGCGATCAGGGCGTCGCCGCGTGGAATCAGCGGGTTGTAGGCCTCCAGCTCGCCCGCGATCTGCTCCTCGCCGCCGCGCTCGATGTGGAGCATCTCGTGGACCTGCATCCACATGGTCTCGAAGCACTCGAAATGGAAGGTGGCGAAGGGGCCGACGGCAAGCCGGCGATGGCGCTTCAGCGCCGTGATCGCGGCGCGGCGTTCCTTGCGGACCTTCGCGTAGTCCGCCATGTCCATGATGTCGGCGCGGGTGAGCGCGCGGCGCGGCTGGCTCATCGTCTCAGGCGAGGCCGTAGGCGCGGGCCAGCAGCTCGATCGGGTGATGGGCGCGACCGGCGGCAGGCGCACCGGCGGCGGGATCGCCGTCCTTGGCCGCCTGGCGGGCCATCCCGTTCACGATGTGGGCGCCGGCGAGCGGGCATTCCGAGGCGAGATAGGGGTTCGCCGCCTCGCGCGCCCGGCGCGCGGTGGTGCGGCCGACCTTCAGCGCGGTCTCGTGGAAGCCCTTGGTGACGCCGATGGAGCCGCCGTGGCCGGAGCAGCGCTCGATGATGGAGACCTCGGTGTCCGGCACGAGGGCCAGCATGTCCGCCGACTTGCGCCCGACGTTCTGGGCCCGCTCATGGCAAGGCAGGTGGAGCGTGATGCCGCCGTCGATGGGGGCAAGGCCCGGAGCCAGCCCGTCCGACCGGGAGATGCCGACAACGTATTCGCAAATGTCATAGCTGTGCTCGGCGAGCCGCTTGACCGCCGGGTCTTCCGGCAGGATCAGCGGCCATTCGAGCTTGAGCATGAGCGCGCAGCTCGCGACCAGGGCTATAACGTCGTAGCCCTTGTCGATCCACTCGCCGAGCGCCCCCGCTACATGCCGCGCATTGTCGGCGACGCGCTCGATATCGCCCTCTTCCAGCTGCGGCATGCCGCAGCAGCGGGGATAGACCACGACTGTCTCGACCCCATTGTGCGCCAGCACCTTGCGGGCCGCCGCACCGACCTCCGGCTGGTTGTAGTTGGCGAAGCAGGTCGCGTAGATCACCGCCTTGCGCCCGTTTGCCGGCGCCTGCCGGTTGACCGCCGGCCCCCCCTTGGCCGCGCGGTCGAGCATGGTGCGACGTTGGTAGCGTGGCAGCGGCGCGTCCCTGTGGACGCCGGCGACGGCCTCCATCAACGGCCGGGTGAGGCGGTTGTCGCGGGCCGAGCCCCAGTTCATGACCGGCGCGAAGGTACGGGCCAAACGGCCGTTTCGGTCGGTCTCCGCAAGCCGTTTGGATGCCGTGGTATGGCGCCGGCCCGCGCGGCGGTCGGCGGCGCGGTGGCGCAGCATGAGATGGGGAAAATCGACGTCCCACTCGTGCGGCGGCGTGTAGGGGCACATGGTCATGAAGCACATGTCGCAGAGCGTGCAGGCGTCCACGACCGACTTGAAGCCGGAGGAATCGACGGAATCGAGCTCGCCCGTCTCGGATTCGTCGATCAGGTCGAAGAGCCGCGGGAAGGAATCGCAGAGGCTGAAGCAGCGCCGGCAGCCGTGACAAATGTCGAAGACCCGGCGCGTTTCCCGCTCCAGGGCCTCACCGTCGTAGAACTCGGGGTTTCGCCAGTCTATGGGATGGCGGAAGGGCGCGCCCTCGTCGGCCATGCGGACGGTGAAACTACCGGCACGAACCGCAGAGCCGGTTGCCCGGCCCCGCGCTATCGAAGAGTCGGCCGCAGCGCAGGCAGCGGCGTTGGCTCTCTTGCGCCTCCAGGCGATCGAGCTCCGCGAGTTCGTCGGAGAGCGAGATCATCCCCGGTCCGCGATCCACATTTCTGGCGGCTTCACGCCGCGCATCCCATTTGGTCCGTCGTTGAGGCGCGAGCGACATCGTTTGGCGCGAGTTCCCTGGCGAGGTTGTCGGTGGGTAGTCCGGTAGGACCATTGTAGCGGAACTCGGCGCTCGATCTAAGCCAAATCTTCATATCGAACGCCCAAAATGGGCACCCCGGCCGGCCGCAGGGGCTATTCGGCCGCCTCGGTGCTGCCGGCAGGCGTGCGGAACGCCGGAATCACCGCCTCGGCGAATAGCCGTAGGCTTTTCAATAGATTATCCGCCCCATAGTAGGGCGGATAATGGAGCAGCAGGGAATCTAGGCCGGTGGCGGCGCGCAGCGCCCGAATGCGGGCGATCACGGTCTCGGGCGAGCCGTGGACCAAGGTGGTCTCCAGCAGCGTGTCGTAGTCGAACGCCGCAGCGCTTTCCTTCTCCGAGACGTTGCCGAGATAGCCCGCGGTCTTCTTGCCGAGGAACGCTTCGAGATGGCGGACGATGCCGCCCTCGCTCTCCTCCCGCGCCTTGGCGTCGGTCTCGGCCACATAGACCCAGCGGGCAATATTGATGGAGCCGAAGGCAGGATTGGCGTTCCAGGGCGCCGGGGCGTGGGCCATGGTCTCGCGATAGAGGGCGATCTGCCCGGCGAGGGTTTCGAACGACGGCAGGGTGGAAAGCATCAGGCCGAAGCCGTGGCGCGCGGCGACCTCGATGGAGCGGGTGGTGCCGGCAGCCATGTAGAACGGCGGATGCGGCTGCTGCACGCTCACCGGGTAGATCTCGTAGTCGCCTTCGACCTGGTGCTGGAAATGGGCGCCCTCGTGGCTGACCTTCCGCGTATGAAAGGCATCCAGAATCAAGGGGATGGCCTCTTCCTGGATGTCGTGGCGGGCGTCGAACGGGATCCCGAAGCCCTCGTACTCGTAGGGCCGGTAGCCGGAGCCGAGACCGAGGCTCAGCCGCCCGTCGCTCAGAATGTCCACGAAGGCTGCGTTCTCGACGATCCGCATCGGATTGTGCAGCGGCAGCGTCATCACCGCCGTGCCGAGCCCGATTTTGGTGGTCTTGGGCGCGAGATAGCCCAGGTAGACGAAGGGGTCCGGCAGCACGCCGTACTGGTTGGAGAAGTGGTGCTCGGCGATCCATGCCGTGTCGTAGCCCAGCCGGTCCGCCTCCACGATTTCGCGTGTTACCCGCGCGTGCACGGCGCGGTGCGGGTAGGGCTCCACGTCCAGATTGGGCTGCGAGGTAACGAGAACGCCGAACTTCATTCTTCTCTCCACGGACCGCCCCCAAGGGTAGCGGCTCCTATTCGCTGTAGATTGTCCACTCGCCGTCTTCTCCGGTCAGGAGACCTTCGCCCGGCGGAATCTCGTCCGGATCGTCCTTCCACATGCTGGGATGGAGCGGCTCGCCGCAGGCCGCGAGACCGATAACCGCTGCGATGGCCAGGACCGGGACGATGAGTACGGTCGCGCCGCGCAAGCGCGCCTCACCCAGGACAAGGGGCACAACTTGGTTTCCATGTTGGGCTATTCCGCAGCGCCTTCGACCGGTGCCTCGACGCGCGCCCGGAGGTCGCCCAGCAGGCCGTCGATTCCCTTGCGATTGACGACCGAGGCGAACTCGACCCGGTGGGTATGCAGCATGCTGATACCTTCGACGCTCACGTCGATGACCTTGTAGCCCTCGTCGCGCTTGCGCACGCGGAAATCGACCCCGATGGGATCGCCGCCGGCGGGCCGCACGATCTGCGCCCGCACGATCTTGTCGCCACTCTCGTCATTGATCACCGAGCGTGCCGTAAACAGCTCGCCACCGTAAGAATCGAAGCGGCTGGCGTATACGCGGACGATGAAGTCGACGAATATCCTCCGGTATTCCTTGCGCTGTTCCTTGCCCGCAGTCTTCCAATAACGCCCGAGCACGAAGCGGCTGACGATCGGAATGTCGAAGCCTTCCACCATGACCTCGCGGAAGGCGGCCTCCCGCTCCTCGAACGTCGTGTTGGCCTTGTCCTTGAGGACCGAGATGGCCTGGTCCCCAAGGCCCTGAATGAACGTGAGCGCCGGGTCGTCGGATGCGGCGGCGCGCTGCGCGCCGAGCGCGGATAGCAATACGGCCGCAGCGAAGGCGGCGGCCGCGAGAGAGCGTCGAGAGATGAGAATGCTCATGGGATGTCTGCCCTGTCTCATCCAGGCGTGCCGCGCGGTGTGCTCTTCCCCGGATCACTCCTCATCGAAGTCCTCGTCGAAATCCTCATCGAAGTCGAAGTCGGGGATCTCCATCGCGGGCGGCGGCGCACCGTCCCTGATCTCCGTGGCCCGATACTGCCGGTATAGCTCACGCAATGCAGCATAAAAGTCGACCGACGTGCTTTCCAGCGTTTCCAGTTCTTCAAGGTATTGGGCGCGCTGAGAGACCCCGCTGGTGACGCCGCGGGCGAGGCCGGCCTCGGCCGGCAGGAGATAACCAAAGGGATCCGCGAACCAATCGACCCCGAAGGCCGCCGCGTCGCGGGGATTGGTAGGCCCCAGCAGCGGCAGCATGAGGAACGGCTCGCCACCCACGCCCCATGTCGCAAGAGTCTGCCCGAAGTCCTCAGGCGTGCGCTCGTATCCCCACTCCGCGGCCACATCGAAGATGCCGCCGACGCCGATGGTGGTGTTGACCGTGAAGCGCATGAGCGTCGAGCCCGCCCGTTCGAACTTGCCCTGGGCCGCGTTGTTCACAAGGTTGAGCGGTTCCGCCAGATTGCCCAGAACATTGGCAATTCTGTGGCGCACTTCATTTGGAAGGATGAACACGTAGGCCTCGGCGATCGGCTTCAACAGGAAGCGGTCGATCGTCTGGTTGACCTCGAACATCGCCCGGTTGAAGTCTTCGAGCGGATCGTTCGCGTCGAAGGGGTCCTGAGCGCGGCCGTCTGCGGCGATACAGAGCAGCGCGCCGGCGAGCAGCAGGATCGCCAGAAGGCGCTGCGGGGCGGCGAATGGGCCGATGGCTCGGCGCGGAGCGGGCTGTCGCGGAAGGCTCTCGCTCATGCCGGCGGTCAGTCGTCCTCCTTCGCTGCGGCGAGCACGTCGTCGGCCAGCCGCCCGGTGAGCTCCTGCAGGCGGTCGAACTGGGCTTCGAAGGTGCCGACGCCCAGGGTGAGCGAGCGCAGCTCGATGATCAGGTCGTGCATCTCCGCCTGCGGCATCTGGCTCGTCACCTCGTCCCAGCCGGACCAGTCCTCGCGCGTCTGGAAACCCAATACCTGGCCGCGGCGGCCGGTCACCAGGCGCTGGACGTTGGGCGTGAACTCGCTCGGTATCGAGATCCTGACCTCGCAAATGGGCTCCAGCAGCACCGGGTTGCACTTGGGCAGCGCTTCGGCCATCGCCATGCGGCCGGCGGTCTTGAAGGCCATTTCCGAGCTGTCGACGGAATGGTGCTTGCCGTCGGTGAGCGTCACCGAGACATCCACCACCGGGAAGCCGAGCGGCCCGCTGGTGAGAAAGTCGCGCACGCCGGCCTCCACCGCAGGGATGTACTGGCGCGGCACGGCGCCGCCGACCACCTTTTCCTGAAACTCGAAGCCGGTACCGCGCGGCAGCGGCTTCACGTCGATATGCACGTCGCCGAACTGGCCGTGGCCGCCGGTCTGCTTCTTGAAGCGCGCGTGCTGGGAGACCGGCTTTCGGATCGCCTCCTTGTAGGCGACCTTCGGCCGCTCGGTCTGCAAACTGAGCCCGTACTTGCCGGCGAGGCGATCGAGCGCGACCTTCAGGTGCATCTCGCCCTGGCCCCAGAGCACCGCCTCCTGGGTGTCGGGATTGGGCTGGAAGCTGAGCGACGGGTCTTCCTGGGCCAGGCGGCTCATCGCGCCCGAGACCTTGACCTCGTCCTCACGCCGGCTGGCCCGCACGGCATAGGCATAGACCGAGGACGGCAGGTTCGCCCGCGGCATGGGCTCGACCTCGGGCCCGTCGGCGGGAGCGACGGTATCGCCGGTGGAGATGGATTCGAGCCGCCCGAGTCCGACGATCTCGCCGGCTTGCGCCTTGTCGATCTTGTTCTGCTGTTGGCCCTGCATCCGGTACATCCCGCCGATGCGCTGGCCGTCGTTGAGCGTCATGCCGTCTTCGATAGTGCCTGCCCAGACCCGCGCGAGCGATACCTTGCCGCCGTGCTGGGTCATGTAGGTTTTGACGACCTGTGCGATCGAGGCGCCGTCAGCATCGGCCGGCAGCCGCCGCGACGCGAGCGCGTCGCCGGGCGCGAAGTCGATCAGGGATTCCAGCAGGCGGCGCACGCCCCAATCCCGCTCCGCAGACCCCATCATCACAGGCACCACAGCCGCATCCGCCAGCACGCCGCGCAGGTAGGCCTGAATCTCCTCGGGCTCTGGAATTTCGTCCTCGAGCAGGCGTTCCAGGAGCGTGTCGTCGAAGTCCGCCAGGCTCTCGAGTAGCTGCGTGCGCGCGTCCTCCCGGCGTTCCAAAACCTCATCCGGCGCGTCGACGCCAACGGCACCGTCCTGGTCGCGATATTCGTAGGCCTTGCCGGTAATCAAGTCGACATAGCCCTTGACGCTGTCGCCGTCGCGGATTGCAACCTGGCAGGGCACCAGCGGTCGGTCGCTGACCGGCTGCACCGCCTCGATCAACTCCGCGACCCGCACCGCCGTCTCGTCCATCCTGTTGGTGAACACGACGTGCGGAATCTCATGCTGAGCCAGGTACTTGAAGAGCCGTCCCATGGTCCAGACCCGGTTCGTGTCGGGCGTGCACACGATGACGGCGAGATCGACGCCCATGAGCGCATTGGCGGTCTCGGCGAAGAACTCGATCGAGCCCGGACAGTCCAGGATCGTGAAGTGGCGGTCTCGGTACTCGAACGAGGCGGCGTTGACCTCTACGCTCGACTGGCGCCCGCGCGCCTCGTCGGACCAGTCGCCGACCGTATTGCCGTCCGTGACCTTGCCCTTGCGGCCGATTGCACCGGCCACGAACAACATGCTTTCCAGTAGCGTGGTCTTGCCGCTCGTGTAGGGGCCGACAAGCGCAATGTTCAGCGCCCCGGTCGAATCACTCATGCTATCTCCCTTTACCCAGAACCGCGCCGGCGGGCTTCGTTCCGCGGTCACGGGGCGGGCATGTTTCCAGTGCCCCGGCCGGAATGCAACCGCGATTAGCGCTCGATCCGCAACGAGAGAGCGGGCCGGCCGGCCCAGTCTGGCGTGGCCAGGGTGGGGCGGCTATGGTGCCTGCGGTTTGGCTGCGAGGATGGGTTTCGGTTGAGCATCTGGGGCAAGATCATCGGAGGCGCCGCGGGGTTCGCGCTGGGCGGCCCCATCGGCGCGATTCTCGGCGTGGCCGCCGGCCATTTCGTGGACCGCATGGCCACGGGCCGCCGCGTCCGGCGCATCGGCGCGGGCGATCAGGAGACCAAGCAGGCCGCAGTCTCGATCGCGTTGGTGGTTCTCGCTGCCAAGATGGCGAAGGCCGACGGCCGCGTCACCCGCGAGGAGATCGACGCGTTCAAGCGGGTCTTCGCCGTTCCCCAAGCCCACGCCGCTGCGATCGGGCGGATCTGGGACGAGGCGCGGCGCGAGGCGACCGGCTTCGAGCCCTACGCTGAGCAAATCGTGCAGATCTTCCCGCACGACACCACCATGCGGGAGGAAATGCTCGGCGCACTCTTCCAGATCGCCATGGCCGACGGCGAGCTGCACGAAGGGGAGCGCGCCTACCTGACCCGCGTTGCCCAAATCTTCGGCTTCGACGAGCGCAGCTTCGCGCAGATCATGTCGCGCCACATGGGTGGCGGCGAGGCCGACCCCTATCAGGTGCTCGGCGTCGAGCCCAGCGCCTCGGACGACGAGATCAAGCAGACCTACCGCCGGCTGATCCGCGAGCATCACCCCGACAAGCTCATCGCCGAGGGCATGCCGGAGGAGATGGTCCAGGTTGCGAACGAGCAGATGGCCGCGATCAACGCGGCCTATGACAGGATCGCCAAGCTTCGCGGGCTGCGCTGATCGCGCTTGCCGCGCCCTGAGCGCGCCCGCGCCGCCGTTACGCCCGCTTCCGCTGCGCCCGCTGCCCAATGCCGCCGAGTCATATTGCAATCGCGCTCGGCACGGCCCTGCTCTGGGGCTTCGGCTTCGTGACCAGCAAGTACGGCGCGGACCACATGCCGCCGCTGTTCTTCCTGGCGCTGCGCTTCGCGCTGATGGCGCTGATGCTGCTCTGGTTCGTGCGCCCGCCTGCCGGCCGCTGGCTCGCCGTGAGCCTCTTCGCGCTGACCATGGGCGCCGGCCACTTCGGCCTGTTCTATATCGCGCTCAACATCGGGGTGGAGGCCTCGACCGCGGCGATCATCTGGATCACGCAGGTTCCCCTCAGCGCTTTGCTGGCGGGAATCGTCCTGCGCGAGCGTCCGGGCTGGATGGCGCTCCTGGGCATCGCCATCGCGTTCGGCGGCGCCGTGCTGCTGGTCGGCGAGCCACGCCATACCGGCAACGCGGCGGGCATCGCGCTCATGTTCGGCTCCAGCATTGCATGGGCGGTGGCCAACGTGCAGGTCAAGCGCCTCACCGACATTTCGCCGCTGGCGCTGAACGGCTGGATGTCGGCGATCTCTGCCCTGCTCCTGTTCCCTCTCTCCTTCGCCCTGGAGGAAGGGCAGATCGCGAGCCTGCTGCAGCCCGACTGGCGCCTGCACAGCTCACTGGTCTACCAGGTCGTGGGCTCCACCCTGCTGGCCTACTGGGCCTGGTACTATCTGCTCGCGTACAACAAGGTGGCGACAGTGGCCGGCTTCATGTTGCTGGTGCCGGTGGTGGGCGTGATCTTCGGCGTCTTCATCCTGGGCGATCCGATCACCTGGCAGACCCTTGTGGGCGGCGCGATCATCGTCTCCGGCGTGGCCCTCATCGTCCTCAAGCGCACACCGGAGCCAGCGGTGACGAGCCGATGATGCTGAATTCGGGATCGTCCGCAGCGAGGGAGGCCGGAGCGTGAGCGAAGAGAGTGTCGCCCGGCGTGCCGTGGTCGACATGCCTTCGCCCAACTGGGACGAGCGGCCTACGGCTGCCGGGTCGGTCGATACGCTGGTGCTGCACTACACGGGCATGGTCTCGGCCGAGGCCGCGCTCGCGCGGATGTCGGACCCTGCGGCGAAGGTCAGTGCACACTGGTGCATCGGCGAGGACGGTACTCTCTGGCGGCTGGTGCCCGAGGGACGCCGCGCTTGGCACGCCGGGGTGAGCGAATGGCGCGGCCGCCGCGCGGTGAACGATTTCTCGATCGGGATCGAGCTGGTCAATCCCGGCCACGAGCACGGATACCGTCCGTTCCCGGAGGCCCAGATGGATGCCTTGCTCGATCTCGCCCGCGCCATCGTCGCGCGCCAGACCATCGACCCCTGCAACGTGGTGGCGCATTCCGATATCGCGCCGACGCGCCGGCAGGACCCCGGCGAGCTCTTCGACTGGGCGCGTCTCGCCCAGGCGGGCATCGGCGTCTGGCCCAGGAGTGAGGCCGAACCCGTGCGGAAGGATTCGCGGCTTCGCCTCGGCGATCGTGGCGCTGCCGTGCGACTGCACCAGGAGCGCCTGCGCGCAATCGGCTACGGCATCGTGGCCGACGGCGATTTCGGCGCGACAACCGCAGCCGTCGTGCGCGCCTTTCAACGGCACTTCCGCCAGGCCTGCGTCGATGGCGCGATCGATGCCAGTACGGCCGCCGTCATCGGCCAGGTGCATGCGCTCGCGATCGCGCAGGCCTGAGACGGGCTTGACCGGGTCCGAGCGCGCGCGTAGTCAGGGCGGGCCAGACGGCCGGATGGCCGCCGTCGCCGCCTCGGGCGCGCGGCGGAGGAAAGTCCGGGCTCCTCGGAAGCACGGAGCCGGGTAACACCCGGCGGGGGCGACCCCAGGGAAAGTGCCACAGAGAGCAGACCGCTCGCCCCGAGCCGCAAGGCCGGCGAGCAAGGGTGAAAGGGTGCGGTAAGAGCGCACCGCGCACCCGGCAACGGGGGCGGCATGGCAAACCCCTCCGGGAGCAAGACCAAGTAGGGGCGGCGCGGGGGCGGTCGCAAGACCGTTTCCAGGTTGGTTTCCGGGCCGGCTGCCCGGGTCGGTCGCGCGAGGCGCCCGGTGACGGGCGTCCCAGATGAATGGCCATCGCGCGGGCCGTGAGGCCCGCGACAGAACCCGGCTTACAGGCCGTCTGGCGTTTCTCTCCCCACGGACCCCAATATGTGGGGGAGTCTGAATACCGGTACACTAGATATTCCCTCATCGACTGTTGTCTTGGCGGTCGCTTCCAGTACTGATAATAGAACATAAAGAGAACATATAGTTGATATCGGCCGAGACTTGATTCCTCTCTCCCGGTAACTGGCGCTCTAGCCTTGGTCTCAGGCCTTCCTCCCAAATCAGATCAGAGTGGTCGGGCCGCTGTTCTTGCGTGTTCGCCGGAACACTTGAAATTTTGTCTTGCATCCATGATTTCCCATGAGATACCATGTTATCCCATAGCATCCCGGATCAGAGCGGGAACAGACGAAGACGGAAACGAGCGACGGCACGGCGAACAGGGCTCGCGCCCGAGGAGCAGGCGGTGGCTGTCTTTGCCAATACGTTCGTTAACAAGGTGGATCGGAAGGGACGGGTCTCCGTCCCCGCCTCCTTCCGCAACGAGCTGGGCCGGCAGTCCTCCCTCGGAATCGCGGTCTACCCCTCCGTCGACAAGAGCCCGTCTCTGACCGGCTGTGGCGAGGATCGTCTCAGAAGCATGAGTGACGCCCTGGGCGGCGATGATCCATTCGACACCGAATCCGTCAGCAAGCGCATGAGGCTTTTCCCCGCCGTCCAGCGCCTTCCGCTCGATGCGGACGGTCGGGTGCTCCTGCCGCGCGACCTGTTGGACCATGCCGGGATCACCACCCATGCCGCATTCGCGGGCATGGGCCGCGACTTCCGAATTTGGGAACCCGAGACCCTCGAAGCCGCCCGGAAGGCGGAAGAGGAGCAAACCTCCGAGCCGGAACCGGGAGGCGATCGATGAGCGTCTCGCCCGGTCACGTCCCGGTCATGAAGGACGCGATGCTCTCCCTCATCGCGCCCCAGGACGGTGGCGTCTACGTGGACGGCACCTTCGGCGGCGGCGGCTACAGCCGGGCCCTGCTGGAGGCTGCCTCCTGCGTGGTCTACGGGATCGACCGCGATGCCGACGCTCTGCGTGCAGGCGACGCGCTTTCGGTCCGGTTCGGGGGGAGGCTGATCCTGCTCCACGGCCGCTTTTCCGAGATGGCGACCCTGCTCGCGCCCTACCGCGTGAGCGCGGTGGACGGGATCGCCCTTGATCTCGGCCTCTCCTCGCGCCAGCTCGACGACGGCGCGCGGGGCTTCTCGTTCCGTTTCGACGGCCCCCTCGATATGAAGATGGACCGGGACGATCCGGGGCCGACGGCGGCCGACCTGGTCAACGACGAGTCCGAGGCCGAGCTGGCCGCGATCATCGCCGGCTTCGGCGAGGAGCGCCGCGCCCGCGCCATCGCGCGGGCCATCGTCGCCGCCCGGGCCGAAGGCCCGATCACCAGCACCGGCCGGCTTGCCGAGATCGTCCGGCGCGCGGTGGCGCGGCGGCCGCAGGGCGGGATCGACGTGGCTACGCGCACCTTTCAGGCTCTCCGCCTCCGCGTTAACGACGAAATCGGCGAGATCGAGCGGGGGCTTCGCCAGATCGAACGGCTCCTGCGGCCGGGTGGGCGCGCCATCGTGGTGTCCTTTCACTCCCTTGAGGACCGCCCGGTGAAGCGCTTCTTCCGTGAGCGCAGTGGTGGGCGGCAGCCCAATCGTCACGAGCCGCCCGCTGCCACGAAATCGCCCGATCCCACCTTCAGACTGTTGACCCGCCGGGCGCGCAAGCCCGACAGCGCGGAGGTTTCGGCCAACCCCCGCGCCCGTTCGGCACGCCTGCGCGCGGCGGAGCGGACCGCCGCGCCGCCGTGGCACGAGAGGCTCGTCGCATGATGCGGCACCTGGTCCTCATATCGATCGCAGCGTTCGTCGTCGCGATGCTCGCCCTCTTCCTCGTGAAGCACGAGGTGAGGGGGCTGGAGCACGAGCTCGCGGCGCTCGAGCACGAGCGTCAGAGTCACGTCGAGGCGATCCGTGTGCTCCGCTCCGAGTGGAGCTACCTGACCCGCCCCTCCAGGCTCGCGGCCTTGGCCGAGCGCCACCTCCCGCTTGAGCCGGTAGCGCCCGCGCAGGTCCGCTGGCTGCCCCAGCGGCCGTCCGGGGCTTCCGCATTTGTCACGCCCATCGGCGGCGAGAGGGAGCTGTGAGGGACCTCGCGACCCGGCGCTGGTGGCGCCGCGGATCGACCTCCCGCCGTGAGGACGCGGCGGCGCAAGCACAGCCCGCGCTGCTGGAGCGCGCCCGTGGCCGCCTGCTGGTGACCGGCGTGATCTTCCTGCTCTGCTTCGGTGCGCTGGTGGTTCGCACCCTCGACGTGGCGGTGATCGGCGCACCCGTCGACATCAGCACCGCCGGAGATGCGAGCGCCTTCGACCCCGCCGCTCGGGCCGACATCGTGGACCGCCACGGCGTCCTGCTGGCGTCGAACCTGCCTACGCATGCCCTCTACGTCGAGCCCGGCAAGATCTTCGATCGTGAGGAGGCCGTGGCCGCGCTCGGTCGCCTGTTCCCCGATCTCGACCCGGAGCGCACGGCCTCTCTCATCGCGTCCGGCAAGAAGAGCGCCCTCCTGCGGCACGACCTCACGCCCGAGCAGGCGCACTCCATCAACCGGCTCGGCATCCCCGGCCTCTGGCTGGAACGCCAGGAGCAGCGCGTCTATCCACAAGGGCGCCTTTTCGCCCACGCGGTCGGGTTCACGGACGTGGACAATCGCGGTCTCGCCGGCGTCGAAAAGGCCGCCGACGCGGAGCTGCGGCGGCGTGCCGAAGCGCACAGCGGCCCGCTCGCGCTCTCGCTCGACATCCGGGTCCAGCACGCTCTCGCCCAGGCGCTTCAGGACACCATGACCGCCCATCGCGCACTCGGCGCCGCCGGCATGGTGATGGACGTCGAGACCGGTGAGCTGTTGGCCCTGGTCAGCCTCCCTTCGTTCGATCCCAAGGCGCCGGATCGCAGCCCTGCAGAGACCCTCTTCAACCGCGCCACGCTGGGCACTTACGAGCTCGGCTCCACCTTCAAGCCCTTCACCGTGGCTGCGGCTCTCGACCTCGGCATCGCCGGCATCGAGGACAGCTACGACGCCACCGAGCCTATCAGGGTCTCGCGCTATCTGATCCGCGACCACCATCCCGAGAACCGCTGGCTGACGGTGCCGGAGATCCTCATCCACTCCTCCAACATCGGGGCGGCGCGGATGGCAGTGGAGGTGGGCGCGGAGCGCCAGCGGACCTTCCTCGACGCGCTAGGCATGTTCGAGCGGATGCCCCTGGAGACGTCCGAGCGCGGCCGGCCCCTCGCGCCCCGGCGCTGGTCCGAGCACACCACGATGACGGTGAGCTACGGCCACGGGCTCGCGGTGACGCCGCTGCACCTGCTCGCGAACTACGCTGCGCTGGTCAACGGCGGCATCGCGGTGACGCCGACGCTGCTGAAGCGCGAGCCGGGTGAGCAAATGGTGCAGCGGCGGGTCATCAGCGCGGAGACCTCTGCCGTCATGCGGATGCTGCTCTACGCCGTGGTGGCCGAGGGTACCGGCAAGAATGCCGCGGTTCCCGGTTACCTCGTGGGTGGCAAGACCGGCACCGCCGAGAAGGCCATCGGCGGCAGGTACAAGCGCGACAGCATGATCACCAACTTCGTCGGCGTCTTCCCCATCGACCGGCCCCGCTACGCGGTGCTCACGATGATGGACGAGCCCAAGGGGACCAAGGAGACCTACGGCTTCGCGACGGCGGGCTGGACTGCAGCGCCGGTCGCCGGCGCCGTCATCGAGCGCATCGCGCCGCTTCTCGGCGTGCCGGCCATCGTCGAGCCCGATGAGACCGAAGAGGAGCCCGCGTTCGCCCGTTGGGACGGCGCGGGACGTCATGCGTCTTACTAGCCTGATCCCCGAGGCGCCGGCAGACGTGGAGATCACGGGGCTCGCTTCGGATTCGCGCGACGTGCAACCCGGCTACCTGTTCGCGGCGCTGGTTGGCAGTCAGGCCCACGGGGCCGATTTCATTCCCGATGCCGTGGGGCGCGGCGCGGCCGCGGTGCTGGCGCCGGAAGGCACCGACCAGGCGCTCGCGCAAGGGATCGCCCTGGTGACCGACCCCAACCCGCGTCTCCGGCTCGCAGTCGCGGCAGCGCGTTACTTCGGCCCTCAACCGGAAGTCGTGGTCTGCGTCACCGGCACCAACGGCAAGACCTCGGTAGCGGATTTCACCCGCCAGATCTGGCGGGCCTCGGGCCGCAACGCTGCCTCCCTCGGGACCCTCGGCATCTGCACGGAGGGCGAATGGCAGCCGCTCCGGCACACGACGCCGGACCCGATCGAGCTGCACCGCGTGCTCGCCGAGCTTGCGGAAGACGGCATCGACCATCTGGCGCTGGAAGCATCCAGTCATGGTCTCGCGCAGTACCGGCTGGATGGCGTCCGCGTCGCCGCGGCGGCGTTCACCAACGTCTCCCGCGACCACATGGACTACCACCCGGACGCCGACGCCTACTTCGCCGCCAAGGCAGGCCTCTTCGAGCGGGTCATGGCGGCGGACGGGACCGCTGTGCTCAACGCCGATGACGAGCGCGTGGCAGGACTCACGGCGCGCTGCCGGGCGCGCGGACAAAGGGTGCTCACCTTCGGTACCGGCGAGGCGGACATTCGGCTCCTGGCGCGGCACGACACCGAGGCGGGGCAGCGGCTCAGCATCGCCGCCGCCGGCGCGGTGCACGAGGTCGCCCTGCCGCTCCCCGGTGCATTCCAGGCCCTGAACGCGCTCGCCGCTCTCGGCCTCGCGTTGGCGACCGGTGTGGACGCGGCGGACGCAATCCGAGCGCTCCACGGCATCGACGGCGTGCCGGGCAGGCTGCAACGGGTGGCGGGCCATCCGGCCGGGGCCGCCGTCTTCGTCGACTACGCACACACGCCGGACGCGCTGGCCACGGCGCTCACCTCCGTGCGCCCGTTGGTTCCCGGCACGCTGGTGGTGGTCTTCGGCTGCGGCGGCGAGCGGGACGTCGGCAAGCGGCGCGAGATGGGCGAGATCGCCGCGCGTCTCGCCGATCGGGTCGTCGTCACCGACGACAATCCTCGCCGCGAGGACCCGGCCTCGATCCGCCAGGCGATCCTCGACGCCTGCCCCGGTGCCGAGGAGATCGGCGACAGGGCGCGGGCCATCCGCACCGCCATCGAAGGGCTGGGCGCGAACGACGGCTTGCTCATCGCTGGCAAGGGGCATGAACGGGAGCAGATCGTGGGCGAGCGCGCCATCGCGTTCGACGATGTCGGCGTCGCTCGCTGCGCCGTGGCCGGGATCGCCGGCGGGCGGGCGGCATGAGCCGGCCCCTCCATAACGTCCCGCTGTGGACCTCGGCGGAGGCTGCCGCCGCCACCGGCGGTCAGGCGCCCGAGCCCTGGAGCGCGACCGGCGTCTCCATCGACAGCCGCAGCGTCGAGGCGGGCGATCTGTTCGTTGCCCTCGCCGGCCCCAACCATGACGGCCATGACTTCGTGCAGGCGGCGTTCGAGCGTGCGGCGGCGGCGGCGATGGTGAGCCGCCCGCCGGAGGCGCAGCCCGAGGGCGCGCCGCTGCTGCTGGTCGTGGATACCTACGACGGGCTTCGCACCCTGGCCGCCTGTGCGCGGGAGCGGAGCACGGCCCACGTCGTCGCGATCACCGGCAGCGTGGGCAAGACCGGGACCAAGGAGCTGCTGGCCGGCGCGCTCGCAGGCTGTGGCCCCACGCTCGCGAGCGCGGGCAACCTCAACAACCATATCGGCGCCCCTCTCAGCCTCGCCCGGCTACCGCAGAGCGCCGCCTACGGCGTGTTCGAGCTGGGCATGAACCACGCGGGCGAGATCGCCCCGCTCTCGCGCCTGGTTCGTCCGCACACCGCACTGATCACCACCATCGCACCCGCCCATACCGAGGCGTTCCCCAGCCTCGATGCCGTCGCCGACGCCAAAGCCGAGATCTTCGAGGGCCTTGAGCCCGGCGGCACCGCCGTACTGAACCGGGACAACACTTATTTCGAGCGGTTGGCCACTGCGGCGTGCACCGCCGGTGCGGGAAGCATCGTGTCGTTCGGTGAGAGCGCCGATGCCGATGCGCGTCTCCTCGCCTGGCACCCCGCTGCCTCCGGCGGCATCGTGACCGCAACGATTGACGGGGACGAGATCGACTACGAGATCGCCTTCTCCGGCCGGCACTGGGCGTTGAACAGCGTGGCGGTGCTGGCCTGCGTCCAGGCTGCCGGCGCGTCGGTGAAGCAAGCTGCCCTCTCATTGCGCACGGTCGCGCCCGTGGCGGGCCGGGGCGTGCGCCACTGTCTCCCGGTCCAGGGTGGCGCCTACGAGCTGATCGACGAGAGCTACAACGCGAGCCCGGCGGCTGTGCGCGCCGCGATCGCGACGCTCGCCGAGACGACCCCGTCCACCTCCGGCGGCAGGCGGATCGCGGTCCTCGGCGACATGCTCGAGCTCGGTGATGAGGGGCCGCGCTGGCACGCCGAACTCGCCGACGACCTGGAAGCGGCGGCAATCGACCTCGTCTTCACCGCAGGCCCGTTGATGGCCCACCTCCACCGCGCCCTGGACGCCGCCCGCCGCGGCGCCCACGCGCCCGAGTCCGAAAGCCTGACCGACATCCTGCGCGCGGAAATCCGTGCCGGCGACGTGGTGCTGGTCAAGGGCTCGCTCGGCAGTCGCATGGGGCCGATCGTGCGGCGTCTCGTCGCCGACGCGTCGGCCGCTCGCCGGCCATGACGGGGAAAGGCGCGCCGAGCGATGTTCTTCAACCTGCTGTATCCGCTCTCGGACTCGATCGGCATCTTCAACGTTTTCCAATACCTGACGTTCCGCACCGGCGCGGCGGTTCTCACCTCTTTGCTCATCAGCTTCGCCTTCGGTCCGCCGCTGATCCGCATGCTGCGCGCGCGTCAGGAACACGGGCAGCCGATCCGGAGCGACGGGCCGGAGAGCCACGCGGCCAAGGCGGGGACGCCCACCATGGGCGGAGTGATCATTCTCCTCGCCGTCACGGTCTCGACACTGCTCTGGGCCGACATGACCAATCCGCTCATCTGGGTGCTGCTGGTGGTCACGATCGGCTTCGGTGCCATCGGCTTCACCGACGACGCGATGAAGCTGCTGAACCGCAGCCATCGCGGCCTGAACATGCGCATCAAGGTTGCGGCCGAGCTGGTGCTCGCGGTGGGGGCCGTCTTCTGGGTCACGATGATCCTGGAGGCGCCGCTCGATCACGGGCTCGCGCTGCCGTTCGTCAAGTCGGTCCTGCTCGACATCGGTTGGTTCACGGTGCCCTTCGCCGCCTTCGTGGTCATTGGCTCGTCCAATGCCGTCAACCTGACCGACGGCCTCGACGGTCTCGCAATCGTGCCGATCATGATTGCCGCCGCCTGCTTCGCGCTGATCGCCTACGTGGTGGGCAATACCGTGTTCACGGAATACCTCCAGGTCCACCACGTGCCCGGCACCGGCGAGCTTTCGGTCTTCTGTGGCGCCCTGGTCGGCGCGGGGCTGGGCTTCCTCTGGTTCAACGCGCCGCCGGCGATGGTTTTCATGGGCGACACCGGCTCGCTCTCCACCGGTGCGGCGCTCGGCATCATCGCGGTCATGACCAAGCACGAGATCGTGCTCGCCATCGTGGGGGGCTTGTTCGTGCTGGAGGCGGTGTCGGTGATCGTGCAGGTCGCCTCGTTCAAGCTCCTGGGACGGCGGGTCTTCGCGATGGCGCCTCTGCACCATCACTTCGAGCAGAAGGGGGTCGCGGAGCCCACCATCGTTATCCGCTTCTGGGTGATCGCCGTGATCCTCGCCCTGATCGGGCTCTCGACGCTGAAGCTGAGGTAAGCCGGTGATTCGGGTCCCGCTCTATCGCAATCGCACGGTCGCCGTGCTCGGGCTTGCGCGCTCCGGCCTCGCCGCGGCGCGGGCGCTCAGTGCCGGCGGTGCTCGCGTGCTCTGCTGGGACGATGCGCCGGATACGCGGGCGGCGGCGCGCGATCAGGGCTTCGAGGTCCGCCCCGCCGGGCCCGAGGACGGGATCGCAGCCCTGGTGCCGAGCCCCGGCGTCCCGCTTTCACACCCGATGATCGCTGCCGCGCATGACGCCGGCGTCGAGGTGATCGGCGATATCGAGCTTTTGTGGCGCATACTGCCGGAGCCCCGCTACATTGCCGTCACCGGCACCAACGGCAAGTCGACGACGACGGCGCTCATCGGCCACCTGCTGCATTCGGCCGGGGCCCGCCACATCCGCGTCGGCGGCAATCTGGGGACGCCGGCGCTCGATCTGACGCCGGTGCCGGGCGAGGGGACCATCGTCCTGGAGCTCTCCTCCTATCAGCTCGACCTCACCGTCGAGGCGACCTTCGACGTCGCCGTGTTGCTCAACGTTGCCCCCGACCATCTCGAACGTCACGGCACCATGGCGGCCTACGTCGACGCAAAGCGCCAGGTCTTCCGTCCCGGCCGGCTCGGAACCGCCGTCGTCGGCATGGACGATCCGATTTCGCGCAGCATCGGCGACGCGCTCGTGGCGCGAGACCAGCTCCAGGTGGTGCCGGTGACCGTGGGAGCCAGGTCGCGCGAGGGCGTTTCCGTTGTGGAAGGCCTCCTTCACGAGGACGGCGAGCCGGTCTGCGACCTCACGCACGCGAGGGCGCTGCCCGGCAGGCACAACTGGCAGAACGCGGCAGCGGCTTACGCGGCGGCGCGCGCCTGTGGGCTCGCACCCGAGAGTCTGGTGCCGGCGCTTCTCGATTTCCCCGGCTTGCCCCACCGCATGGAGAAGATCGGCAGCGTCAGCGGCATCCCGGTCATCAACGACAGCAAGGCCACGAACGCCGAAGCAGCGGCGCGGGCCATCGCCTGCTTCGATAACGTCTACTGGATCGCCGGCGGGCGGCCCAAGGAGGGCGGGCTCGACGCCATCGCGCCTCTCTTCTCCCATATCGCCCATGCCTTCCTCATCGGCGAGGCGGAAGACGGCTTCGCCGCCACGCTCGAAGGCCAGCTGCCGGTGACCCGCTGCGGCACGCTTGACCGTGCAGTGGCGGCCGCCCTCGATGCCGCGTGCAGCAACGGGCGCTCGGGCACCGTGGTGCTGTTTTCGCCCGCCTGTGCGTCGTTCGACCAGTTTCGCGATTTCGAGCAGCGTGGCGATCGGTTCCGGGCGCTGGTTCCCGTCGAGCCGCCCGCCGCGTCGGAGGAGGCTGCGCCGTGGACCAGGTGACGCCCTTCTCCCGCACGGATACCAGCGTCGTCGGCCGCTGGTGGTGGACAGTCGACCGCTGGATGCTGACGGCCGTCCTGCTGCTCATGCTGCTGGGCGCGGCCCTGGCGCTGGCCTCGAGCCCCGCGGCGGCCGAGCGGATCGGCCTCGACCCGTTCCACTTCGCCCGGCAGCAGCTGCTCTTCCTGCCGGTTGCGCTGGTCGTGATGATCGCCGTCTCGCTGCTCTCCCGCACTGGCGTTCAGCGCATCGGCACCACCGGCACCGTGCTTGGCATCGCTCTGCTCGCGCTCACCCTCATGGTCGGCGTGGAGTTGAACGGCGCGCAGCGCTGGCTGTCGCTGGGCGGCTTCCATCTGCAGCCGTCGGAGTTCGTGAAACCCTGCCTCGCGGTGTTCCTGGCCGCAGTCCTGACGCGGCCGCGGGACGACAAGCTGCCCTACGGCATGCTTCTGGCTTCGCTGCCCGTGGTAGTCGCGGCGCTCCTCCTCGTCCTGCAGCCCGATATCGGGATGGCGGTGACGGTGGCCGCCGTCTGGTTCGTGCAGATGTTCGTGGTCGGCATGCCGATCGTCCTTGCCGTGTTGGGCGGGGTGGCGACGGCAGGCGGCCTCGTGTTCGCCTATCACAACCTGACGCACGTCAAGGCGCGCATCGACCAGTTCATCGACCCCACGACCGGCGACACCTATCAGGTCGACACCTCGCTCCGTGCCTTCGAGGCCGGCGGGCTCTTCGGTCGGGGGCCCGGCGAGGGGGTCGTCAAGCACGTGCTGCCCGATGCCCACACCGACTTCATCTTCGCCGTTGCCGCCGAGGAGTTCGGCGTCATCGCCTGCATCGTGATCATCGGGCTGTTCGGCTTCATCGTCGTCCGCGGCTTCGCCCGCGCCATGCGCGGGCGCGACCTGTTCGCGGTGGTCGCGGTCTCCGGCCTGCTCGCCCAATTCGGCTTTCAGGCCCTGATCAATATGGGAGTCGCCATCAGGCTCCTGCCCGCCAAGGGGATGACCCTTCCGTTCCTGAGCTACGGAGGCTCGTCGGCGATGGCGACGGCCATCGGCCTCGGGATGGTGCTCGCGCTGACCCGCGAGCGGTGGAGTGATGAAGGATACGAACTTTGAGAACGCCTGCGCCCAACCCTCCCATTCTCCTCGCAGCAGGCGGAACTGGCGGCCACGTGTTCCCGGCGGAAGCTCTCGCGGTGGAACTGGAGGCACGTGGCCGTCGTCTTGTTCTTATGACGGATCGGAGGGGCGTCGCCTTCGGCGACGTTCTCGGGCGCATCGAACGCCACGCCATCGCGGCCCGCAGCCCAAGCGTGCGCGGACCCCTGGCACGCGCCATCGCCGTGCTCGGGCTCGCGCGAGCAGTCATGCAGGCGGTGCGCGTGCTGCGCCGGATTCGGCCGGCTGCCGCCGTAGGCTTC
Source organism: Alphaproteobacteria bacterium (assembly GCA_022826665.1). Taxonomy (GTDB): domain Bacteria; phylum Pseudomonadota; class Alphaproteobacteria; order UBA828; family UBA828; genus WTGU01. The sequence continues at coordinate 35,098 of JAJDUK010000064.1, forward strand.
GGCGGCTACCCGTCGGTGCCGCCGCTGGTGGCGAGCGGGCGGCTCGGCATTCCAAGCGTGCTGCACGAGCAGAATGCGGTGCTGGGCCGGGCCAACCGGATGCTGGCGCGCCGCGCCTCGGCCATCGCCACCTCGTTCCCCGAGACCGCGCGCATCCCCCGCAACCGGGCAGCCCTCGTCACCCACGTGGGCAACCCGGTTCGCGCTGCCATCGCGGCGCTGCGCGGGGCGGACTACGACCCGCCCGCGCCGGGCGGGCCATTCCGGCTGCTGGTCACGGGCGGGAGTCAGGGCGCGCGCATCTTCGCGGAGGTGGTGCCGGCCGCCATCGCGGCGCTGCCGCAGGCTTTGCGCGAGCGAATTGAGATCAGCCAGCAGTGCCGCCCCGAGGACCTCGCCGACGTTGAGCGTGCCTACGCTGAGGCAGGGGTGGAGGCGAGGCTCGCGCCCTTCTTCGACGATATCCCGGCGCGTCTCGGCGAATCCCACCTCGTGATCTGTCGGGCGGGTGCGTCGACCATCGCAGAGCTCGCGGCGGCGGGACGCCCGGCGATCCTGGTGCCGCTGCCGATCGCTGCCGACGACCACCAGAGTGCGAACGGCCGCGCCCTGGTCGCGGCCGGCGCGGCAACCATGATCGCGCAAAAGGAGTTCACGGCCGAGCGGCTGGCTCTGGAGCTCACGATGCTGATCGGCGAGCCCGCGCAGCTGGTGCAGCAGGCCGCCGCCGCGGCAAACTTCGCGCGGCCCGATGCGGCGCACGCGCTGGCGGATCTCATCGAGGGACTGATCAACGGGTCACTCCCAGGACATCCGGTGCCCGAGCACGCGGGGGGCACGGCATGAAGGCGATGCCCTTCGCCATCGGCACGATTCATTTCGTCGGCATCGGCGGGATCGGAATGAGCGGCATCGCCGAGGTCATGCACAACCTCGGTTACCGTATCCAGGGCAGCGACATTGCCGAGAGCGCGACGGTGCGCCGCCTGCGTGGACTGGGAATCCCGATTGCTCGCGGCCACGGCGCCGAAACCATCGGCGACGTAGCGGTGGTGGTCGTCTCCTCGGCCATCGGCGAGGACAACGTCGAGGTCGTGGCTGCGCGCGAGCGCCACATTCCCGTCGTGCGCCGGGCCGAGATGCTCGCCGAGCTGATGCGCCTCAAGTGGTCGGTGGCGGTTGCCGGCACCCACGGCAAGACGACCACGACCTCCATCATCGCGGCTATGCTCGATAGCGCCGGGTTCGATCCGACCGTCATCAACGGCGGCATCATCAACGCCTACGGCACCAACGCGCGGCTCGGCGAAGGCGAGTGGATGGTGGTCGAGGCCGACGAATCCGACGGCAGCTTCGTCAAGCTGCCGGCCATCGCCGCCGTCATCACCAACATCGACCGCGAGCACATGGAGTTCTACGGCGACTTCGATGCCGTGCGCTGGGCCTACCAGTCCTTTGTCGAGAACATCCCATTCTACGGCGTCGCCGCGCTCTGCATCGACCATCCCGAGGTGCAGGCCCTGATCGGACGCATCGAGGACCGGCGCACCGTGACGTACGGCATGAGCCCTCAGGCCGAGGTGCGGGCGGTCAACGTCGCGGGCGACCCGCTGGGCTCGAGCTTCGACGTCGTCATCTCCGGTTATGTCCACGAGCGCCACGGCACCATGGAGGGCGTGCGGCTGCCGATGCTCGGCGCGCACAATGTGCAGAACGCGCTTGCGGCGATCGCCATCGGCCGCGAGATGGGCTTCTCCGACACCGTGATCCGCCGCGCGCTCGCGGATTTCAAGGGCGTCGAGCGCCGCTTCACCAAGGTCGGCGTCGTCGGCGGGGTCACGGTGATCGACGACTACGGACACCACCCGGTCGAGATCGCGGCCGTCCTCGGCGCCGCCCGCAGCGCTTACAACCGACGGATCGTCGCCGTCGTGCAGCCCCACCGCTATACCCGCCTGCGCGACCTGTTCGAGGAATTCTGCTCCTGCTTCAACGACGCCGACACGGTGGTCGTTGCCGACGTTCATCCCGCCGGCGAGGAGCCTATCGAGGGGATTGACCGCGAGGCGCTGGTCGAGGGCCTCTGGCGCCACGGCCATCGTCACGTGCTGCCGCTGGAGGCGCCCGACGCCCTGCCGGCACTGATCGACACTCTGGTGGAGCCCGGCGACCTCGTTGTCTGCCTGGGCGCCGGCAGCATTACCCACTGGGCACGGGCGCTCCCCGAGGCTCTGGAAGAGCTACAGGGCGGCGCGCAGGCGGCGAGCCCGGCGGGGCAGACATCATGATCGCGCGCTCCAAGATGGCGGACTGGATCGAACGGCTGCCTGCGGTACGGGGTCGCTACGCCATTGACGTCGACCTCTCCCGCACCGTCTGGTTCCGCGCCGGCGGCCGTGCGGACGTCGTGTATCGACCGGCGGATATCGACGACCTGGCGCACTTCCTCGCAACCCGGCCCGCCGAGGTGCCGGTGACGGTGGTCGGCCTCGGCTCCAACGTGCTGGTGCGCGACGGCGGCGTGGAAGGCGTCGTCATCCGTCTGCGCCAAGGCTTTCGCGATACGAGCATCCGTTGGGAAGGCGAGCGCGCGCTGGTCGACGTTGGCGCCGGCGCTCTCGACATGAACGTCGCCCGCTACTGCCGCGACCAGGGGGTGGACGGACTGGCCTTCCTGAGCGGTATCCCCGGCACCGTCGGCGGCGCGCTCCGCATGAATGCCGGCGCCTACGGGTACGAGATGGCGGATGTCCTCGTCGAGGCGAAGGCGCTGGACGGTGGCGGCGCCCTGCACGTGCTCACGCCGGATGAGATGGGCTTTTCCTACCGCCACTCGGCGGTGCCGGAGGATTGGATCTTCGTCTCTGCGGTGCTGGCCGGGCGGCGCGGTGAGCCCGCCACCATCGCCCGCCACATGGAAGAGATCAATGCCCAGCGCGAGGCGAGCCAGCCGATCCGCGCGCGCACCGGCGGCAGCACCTTCACCAACCCCGCGGGGCATTCGGCCTGGGAACTGATCGACGAGGCCGGCTGCCGCGGGCTCACGCGCGGCGGCGCACAAATCTCGGAGCAGCACTGCAACTTCATCGTCAACGCCGGCGGCGCGACGGCCTCGGACATCGAGGGGCTGGGCGAGGAGGTCCGCCGCCGGGTCGAGGAGAAGACCGGCCTCTCGCTGCAGTGGGAAATCCGCAGGATCGGCCGCCACGGCCGCTGGCCGCAGGACGGCGGGGAGAAGGCGGAATGAGCGCCGCAGGCAAGCACGTCGCCGTGCTGATGGGCGGGTGGTCCGCCGAGCGCGAGGTGTCGCTGGTTTCCGGCGCCGCCGTGGAGCGTGCGCTTTCCGGGAGCGGCTATCGCGTCACCGGTATAGACGTGACGCGCGGCCTGCCGACGACGCTGGCGGAGGTCCGGCCGGACGTCGTGTTCAACGCCCTGCACGGCTCCATCGGCGAAGACGGCTGCGTCCAGGGTCTGCTCGAGGTCATGGGCCTGCCCTACACCCACTCGGGCGTGCTGGCTTCGGCTCTGGCGATGGACAAGCCCGCGGCGAAGCGGCTCTTCGCCGGTGCCGGGCTCACCTGCCCCGAGGGCCAGGTGATGTGCCGCGCCGATATCGCCGCCGGTGCCGCAGGCGAGCCCCCCTACGTGATCAAGCCGCTCGACCAGGGCTCCAGCGTGGGCGTCCACCTGGTCTTCAGCGGCGACAACGCGGCGCTCCCCAACGGCGACTGGCCCTACGGCGAGCAGGTGCTGGTCGAGCGCTACATCCCCGGTCGCGAGATCCAGGTCGCAGTGATGGGAGAGCGCGCTTTGGGCGCCATCGAGATCAGGCCGAAGGGGCGCTTCTACGACTACGAAGCGAAATATACCGAAGGCTATGCCGACCACCACATGCCAGCGCCCATTCACCCGGATGCTTACGCCGAGGTGCTGAAGATCGCGCTCACCGCCCACCGGGCGCTCGGCTGCCGCGGCGTGACCCGCGCCGACCTGCGCTACGACGACACGGCCGGCGAGCCGGGACAGTTCTATCTGCTGGAAATCAACACCCAGCCGGGCATGACGCCGCTCTCGCTCGTGCCCGAAATCGCCGCCGACGTCGGCATCAGCTTCGAAGAGCTCGTCTGTTGGCTCGTGGAGAACGCCGCATGCGACAGCTGAGCCTCTTCGGCACGCAAAAGCGCGATGCGCAGCCCGCGCCGCGCCCGGTCGCGTCCCGCCTCGTCTCGCGGCGCGCGCTCAGGTGGGGGACGTGCGCTCTCTTGGGCGGCGTGGCGGTCGCTGCCGCCATCTGGGTCGTGCAGCCAGGCACGCTCGCAGCCGTGGGCGAGGACATACGGGCCGGGTTCGTGTCGGCCACGGCCGGCGCGGGCATGACGGTGCAGCGGATCGATACGTCGGGAAGCGAGCGCACCTCGGCCCAGGCGGTCCGCACGGCCACCAGTGTCGAGATCGGCACGCCCATCTTCGCGGTCGATCTCGCTGCCGCGCGGGGCCGGGTCGAGGCTATCGACTGGGTCGAGAGCGCGACGGTCGAGCGGCGTCTGCCGTCCACGCTCCACGTGCACATCGTCGAGCGCGAACCAGTGGCGCTCTGGCAGCGCAACCAGCGGCTGGTCATGGTCGACCGCGCCGGAACGGAGATCGGCGCGGAGCCGATCGGCCGCTTCGCCCATCTGCCGATCGTGGTGGGCGATGGCGCGCTCCCGCACATGCCGGCGCTGCTCGACGCAATGGCAACCGATCCGGCTCTGTCGAGGCGGGTTCAGGCGGCCACCTGGATCGGCGGGCGGCGCTGGACGATCCACTTCCACAACGGCCTCGAGGCCAAGCTGCCGGAGCGCGAAATCGGCGCGGCCTGGGCTCGGCTCGTCAGGGAGATCGGCGAACACCGCCTCTTCGACGAGCCGATTGCCGTGGTCGACCTGCGCCTCCCCGACCGGACCATCGTCCGCATCCGGCCGCCCGAGCCTCCGGCCGACAACCGGACATGACGAGACAGGGAGCGAACGCAACGTGATCGCCGCCCTCGACATCGGCACGACCAAGGTGGCCTGCCTCCTCGCCCACCGCGACGCCGAAGGCACGCTCGCCGTCGTCGGCAGCGGTCAGGAGGTCGCCGCCGGTATGCACGCCGGCCGGGTCGTCGACATGGAGGCGGCGGAGGGTGCGATCCGCACTGCCGTCCATCGGGCGGAGCGGATGGCCGGCGAGAACGTCCGCAGCGTCTTCGTCGGCACGTCAGGCGGCGCGCCCAGCTCCAGCTTCGCCAATGTCGAGGTCGAGATCGGCGGGCGTGAGGTCGCGGAGCACGACATCCAGCGCGCGTTCGACCAGCTCCACGTGTCGGACGAGGGGGGCGAGCGCGACATCGTGCACGCCGTGCCCATCGACTACGCCCTCGACGGAGCGCCCGGAATCAGGGACCCGCGCGGCATGTACGCAGACAGCCTCCAGGTGCGCTTGCACATGGTGAGCGTCGCCCACGGGAGCCTGCGCAACCTGCTCTCCTGCGTCTCCCGCTGCGATCTGCAGGTCGCTGCGCCGGTGGCCGCCGGCTACGCCTCAGGCCTCGCGTGCCTGGTCTCCGACGAGTTCGATTTGGGTGCCACCTGCATCGATATCGGCGGCGGCACAACCAAGCTCGCGATCTTCGGCGGCGGCAATTTGATGTGGACCGAGACGCTCCCCATCGGCGGGGATCACGTCACCAACGACATCGCGCAGGGGCTCTCGACACCGATCGCAAGCGCGGAGCGCATGAAGCGGCTGCACGGGAGCGCGGCGGACGATTCGGCGGACGGCAACGACAGCATCGAGGTGCCGGAGATCGGTCCTGAGAACGGCCAATCCGGCTCCGTCCACCATGTGCCGCGCTCGATGCTCACGCGAATCGTGCGCGCCCGCATGGAAGAGATCCTCGAATTCGCCCGCGCCCGCATCGAGGCGAGCGGGCTCGACAAGTGGTCGGGGAACCGCGTCTTCATCAGCGGCGGCGCAAGCCAGAGCTTCGCCATGACCGAGCTCGCGAGCCGCATCCTCGACAAGCAGGTGCGGCTCGCTCGCCCGCTCTCACTCCCCGGTCTGGCGCAAGCCGTCTCGGGGCCCGAGTTCGCAACCTGTGCCGGCCTGCTCGCCTACGCAATGCGCAAGCACGCGGAGCCGAGGGCCAGATCCGCCCGCGACGAGTCGGTCGGGCGCTTCACGAACACCCTGTCGCACCTCGGCCGCTGGCTGAGGGGCAACTTCTCGGAACACACGGTTCAAAGAACACCGTAAAGGAGGGTACCATGACCATCGATTTCATGCCGGAGCGGCAACCGGAAAACCGACCCCGCATCACGGTCTTCGGAGTCGGCGGCGCTGGTGGCAATGCCGTCAACAACATGATCGCCGGCGAGCTGGAGGGCGTCGACTTCGTCGCCGCCAACACCGACGCGCAGTCGCTCTTCCAATCGCTGTGCGAGAATCGGGTCCGCCTCGGTGTCAACATCACCCAGGGGCTGGGCGCCGGCGCACGTGCCGATATCGGCAAGGTGGCCGCGGAGGAAGCCCTCGACGATATCCAGAGCTACCTGCAAGGGAACAACATGGTGTTCATCGCCGCCGGCATGGGCGGCGGCACCGGCACGGGCGCCGCACCCGTGATCGCCAGCGCAGCGCGGGAGCACGGCATCCTCACCGTGGGCGTCGTCACCAAGCCCTTCCACTTCGAAGGCTCGCAGCGCATGCGGATCGCGGAGCGCGGCATCCAGGAGCTCCACCAGTACGTGGACACGCTGATCGTCATCCCCAACCAGAACTTGTTCTGCGTGGCAAGCGAGGACACCACATTCGCGGACGCCTTCGGCATGGCCGACGACGTGCTGCACGCGGGCGTGCGTGGGGTCACCGATCTGATGGTCAATCCCGGCCTCATCAACCTCGATTTCGCCGACATCCGCACGGTGATGGGCACCATGGGCAAGGCGATGATGGGCACCGGGGAGGCCGAGGGCGAGAACCGCGCCACCGAAGCGGCCGAGGCGGCGATCAACAACCCGCTGCTCGATAATGCGTCGATCGAAGGGGCGCGTGGCGTGCTCATCAACGTCACCGGCGGCACCGATGTCACGCTCCACGAAGTGGACACGGCAGCATCGCGCATCTGCAAGCAGGTCGACGAGGAAGCCACCATCATCTTCGGCACCAGCCTCGATCAGAAGATGGACGGATATATGCGCGTTGCCGTGATCGCCACGGGAATCGATTCCGACGAGGTTCGCGCGCCGATCCCCGACTCCACCGACAACATTCACGTCCTCGGTTTCACCGACCGCAAGGGCGCGAGCGGCGGTGGCTCCACGATGTCGGCGGCTGAGCCCGAAAAGGAAGCGGCTGAACCGGCAGCGGCACCGCCCTCCGCAGCGACCGGAACGGACGAGTCCGACCTCGTCATCCCGGTGGCCGAGGCGGTCGCGGAGTCGGCGGCGGCCGTGGGCGGCGGAGCGCAATCCGCGCCGGCAGTGTCCACCACGCCGCAGCCGTCGGCTTCTCCCAGCGCTCAGACCCCCGCGCCCGCCGAATCGCGGGCACGGCAGGAGCACAGGGCGGTGGCGGCGAGCGCTTCCGGCGCCGTCGCGGCCCGAGCGACCGTCGCGGCTGTGGAAGCGAAAGCCGAGCGACCGGCGGCGCGGTTCACGCCGCCGGAAGCCAGAACGCCCGAGAAGAAGCCCAGCCTGCCGCTTGACCGCCCGGCAACCGATCGCCAGCGGACCGAGCGTCCGGCAATCGAGCGTCCGGCGCCCTCACCCCGCCGTGTGGAAGGAAGCGATGCCACGCCGTCCGGCAGGCCCTCGCTCTTCGAGCGGATGACCGGCACCGGGCGGGCACGCCGGAATGGCGTCGAGGGTGAAACGCCTTCGACCGGCACGGCACCGCGCACGCCCACGTCGGCAGAGGCGAAGCCGGGTGGCCCGCAGAAGAGCGGTCCGGAGGCCCGGCACCGTTCAGAACCGTCGTCGCGCACCGAAAAGGCGCCGGCGCCCGGCGGCGGGACGCCAAAGCCGACTGCCTCGGCGCCAACGCCCGCCCCGGCGCTGGGCGGTGAGACGAGCGGAGCACCGGCGCCGTCACCGACGCTGGGAAGCAATGCGCCCAAGGCCGCAGCGCCCACGCCCGGGCCGCTCCTCGACGGGTTCTCGCCCTCCAGCAGGGCGCCCGGCGGAACGGAGGACCCGCTTGACATTCCGGCGTTTCTCCGCCGTCAAGCCAACTGAACGGGGCGTTAGGCCAGATGAACAGAAGAATAAGGACTGTAACATCTCGTAACAAACAGTGATTTGCTCGCTTGTGGCGCGTTTGTCAGGATCGATCCCGACCGAGATCGCCGCTTCCTCTCGCGGCTAGGTCGGGCCCGGCTGGCAGACGCGCCACATGCCTTGGCAAGACCGGCAAGACGAAGGGGCGGCGACGCGGCGTGAATAGCCAAGGGAGCGCCCCGCGCCCATAACAATAGACTGATGATCCCACAGCAAACCCTCAAATCGGCTATTCACTGCGCCGGCATCGGCGTCCACGGCAACCGCAAGGTGCGCATGGAGTTGCGCCCGGCGCCGCCCGGCACCGGCATCGTCTTCTGCCGCACCGACCGGCCGGCGGGCTCCGATCGGACGATCGAGGCGGTTTACGGCAACGTCGTCGACGCGGCGCTCTGCACGGCAATCGGCAACGGCACGGTCTCGGTCCGGACCATCGAACACCTCATGGCCGCCTTCGCCGGCTGCGGCATCGACAATGCGGTGGTCGAGCTCGACGGCGAGGAGGTTCCCGCGATGGACGGGAGCGCAGCGCCGTTCGTCTTTCTTATCGAGTGCGCCGGTATCGTCGAGCAATGCGCGCCCAGGCGCATGATCGAAGTTCTCAAGCCGGTCAGTCTCGGCGACGACAACCGGCATATCAGCGTGATTCCATCGGATACGTTCTCCATTCGCTGCGATATCGACTTCGACCATCCAGCGCTGGGCTATCAGTCGGTGGTCTTCGATCCGCTGCACACCAGCTTCCGCACCGAGCTCGCACGGGCCCGGACCTTCTGCCGGGAGTCGGACGTGGCGGGCATCCTCGCCGCCGGCATGGGCCAGGGCGGCTCTCTGGAGAACACCGTTGTCATCGGTGAGGACGGCCCCCTCAACGAGGACGGGCTGCGCTATGACGACGAGTGCGCGCGCCACAAGGCGCTCGACCTCATCGGCGACCTTTACCTCGCTGGCGCGCCGATCATCGGCCATGTCCGCTGTCTGCGCTCTGGCCACGGCATGAACCACGCACTCCTCTCCGCCCTGCTCGACGATCCCTGCGCGTGGCGCCTCGTCGGTGATGAGGGGAATGCGGCTTACGGAGAACCGGACCGCGAACCGGTTGCCGCCATCGCGTGACGCCGGGCCGCTCGAATGGCGGCGCTGCACGGTTAATTCCACTCCCGACATTCGACATTAGTATTGAGACTCCAACGCGCGCGACCTGCGCCCGCGGGTGGGGGGCGTTCGCCACCAACACGCGAAAGCCAACGGATGGAGGAGCGACGGTGAGAGCCTGGGAGCTCGGCGAGAAACAGGGCAGCGTGGACAGCCTGCGGATGGTCGAACGGCCCGATCCCGAACCGGCAGCGGGCGAGGCCCTGGTCAGGATTCGTGCGAGCGCGCTCAACTACCGCGATCACATGATCCTCAACCTGATCGACAGCGCGCCCAAGCCCGCGCACCGGATCCCGCTGAGCGACGGCGCCGGCGAGGTCGTGGCGGTGGGCGCTGGCGTGGATTGGGTCAAGCCCGGCGACCGGGTAATGGTGAGCCTCTTCACGAGCTGGCTCGACGGCCCGCTGCAGCCTTCGCACTTCGGCAGCGACCTCGGCGGCGGGTGCGACGGGACACTGGCGGAGCTTGCCGCCTTTCCGGCATCGTCGCTCGTCTCGGTCCCCGACTCGCTCAGCGACGAAGAGGCAGCCTGCCTCCCCTGCGCTGCGCTTACCGCCTGGGTCTCGCTGGTCGAGTTCGGGCAGATGAAGGCGGACGACACGGTGCTGCTGCTCGGCACCGGCGGCGTCTCCATCTTCGGCCTCCAGATCGCGCGGATGATGGGGGCGGACGCGGTCATCACCTCGTCGAGCGACGAAAAACTCGCCCGCGCTCGCGCGCTGGGCGCGACCCACGGCATCAACTACGTGGACGATCCCAACTGGGGCCGGACCGTCGCCGAACTCACCGGCGGCGCCGATCTCATCATCGAGACCGGTGGCGCCGCCACGCTCGCCCAGAGCATCGAGGCTGCCGCCTTCCAGGCGCGCATCGCGCTGATCGGCATGCTGGGCGGGGTCGGTATCGAGAACGACCCGCTCGCGCTGATCTGGAAGAACGTCCACCTCAAGGGCATCCTGGTGGGCAACCGGCGCGAATTGGATGAGATGACCAGGGCGATTGATCGCAACGGGCTCAAGCCCGTGATCGACCGGCGCTTCCCGTTCGCCGAGGCGCCCGCTGCCTACCGCTACCTCGCCTCAGGCGCGCACTTCGGCAAGATCGTGATTACCCACTAAGGGAACCGGAGGCAGCCCCAGCGCTCCGTCAATATGTGTTCAGATTTTCGAGATTGGTCTTGCGCAGCTCGTCCTCGGTCAGGCCCAGATCGTAAGCCGGCGAGAGGATCATCTCGGCCGCCGTCACGGCAATCCTCACGTAGGCGCCCATGCGGGGCCGATACGGGCCCCACGCGGCTTCGAAGGCGTCGTCGAGCGCGGCGTCGGCCTCGCCCCGGCGAACGATGGCGGCCGTGCCCGTCACGCGCACCGCCCTGCGGGTGACGACGTCGGTGAAGCAGACCTCTATCGCGGGATTGCGGCGCAGGTTCGCCACCGTTCCCGGCGAGCGGATATGGCCGAAGGCGAGGGTGCGGTCGTCCAGAATCACGAACGTTGCCTTGGGCGAGACCGCCGGCGTCCCGTCCGCGTTCACCGTCGCGACGGCACCGGCGGAAAACTGCGTGATCAGCGTCTGCATCTCGTCGGTCAGCATCGCGGTCTCTCCACTGGCGGGACCTACGGATTCGCGCCCCAATCGGGGTCGTCGCTGGGCGCGGCCGGGGCCTCGCCGGCGAGCAGGCCCTTGCCCGGAATATGGTTGATCTCCAGGCGGATTCCATCGGGGTCCTCGAAGACCACGAAGTAATAGCCGGGCGCCCACTCCCGCTCCATCGGCCCTCGGTCGATCGCAGCCCCCATCGTGCGCAGTTTCGCCGCCGCCTTGTCGACGTCCTCGCGCGAACGCGCACGCAGACACAAATGGTGCAGACCCACCCGGCCCTGCACGAAGCGCTCACCCTTATGGTCCGGCGCCGCGCGCTGGATGCCGAGCGCGGTACGCCCGCCCACGTGATAGACGAAGTGGTTGCCGTCGAAGACCTTGTGCATGCCGAGGTAGGGCAGCAGCTCGCAGTAGAACGCCCGCGCCTCGTCGAAGCGGCTCACGGTAAGCACGACGTGGGCCATCCCGTTGATCTCGATCATCGGGCTCCTCTGGATCGGCTATCGACGTGACGACCGGGACGGTCGGCACCGCTCAGCACCGCGATCACCGGTCTTTCGATCAGGCGGCCTTGGAGCCGAGCGGTTGACCGCCGCCGAGGCGGTTGAAGACTGCGAGCGACTCCTCGATCAGCGCCCGTTCCAACCCGCGCACGATGAAGACCACGCGGGATTGACGGCTCTCGTCCGGCCAGGCGTCGAGATGCATCGGTGGGTGGATGATGTGCTGCACGCCGTTGATGACCACCGGCGTGTCCACGCCCTCGACGTTCAATAGCCCCTTTACCCGCAAGATGTTCTCACCGTGAGTGTGCAGCAGCATGGTGAGCCAGATGCCGAAGGCGGTCCAATCCACCGGCTCGTCATGGATCAGGCAGAACGAGTAGATGCTGGCGTCGTGCCGGTTGACGTCGTGAACGTGGCCATGTGCGTGGGGGGCCGCCGTCTCCGCTTCGATCCAGCGCAGCACTTCCTGGCCCTTTTCGGCGGGGTCGTAAACATCGGCGCGGAGCACGTGCTCCACATCGACCTCGCCATGCCGCCCGATCAGGAATTCGGCGGACGGGTTGATCTGGTCGAGGCGCTGCCTCAACGTCTCGACCGCCTCCACCTCGGCGATGTCGGTCTTGGTCAGCACGATGCGATCCGCCACCGCCGCCTGCTTGAGCGATTCCTCCTGGCGGTCGAGCTGATCGAGGCCGTTCACGGCATCGACCGTGGTGATGATCGTGCCGAGGCGATAGTGGTAGCGGAGCGACACGTCGTTCATCAGCGTGGCCAGGATCGGCGCAGGATCGGCGAGCCCGGTGGTCTCCACGATCATGCGCCGATAAGGCGGCACGAGGCCGCGCGCACGTTTGTCGTGGACCTCCGTGATCGCCTGCTTGAGGTCGTCGCGGATGGTGCAACAGAGGCAACCACTGGAGAGCAGAACCGTGCTCTCGTCTACGGTTTCGACGAGCTGGTGGTCGATGCCGATCTCGCCGAACTCGTTGATGAGGACCGCCGCGTCGTCGAGCGAGGGATGCTTCAAGAGCTGGTTGAGCAGCGTCGTCTTGCCGCTGCCCAAGAAGCCTGTCAGCACGATGATCGGCGTCAGTTCCGTGTAGGCGCTCAGCGCGGTCTCTCCTGCATTGCGTCTGCTCCGGGGCGAGCGACCCGGTCAGGCCGCGTCTTCGGCGGCGACGCTGCCCTTGCGCCGGTGGCGCTTCGCCTCGTCGGCAACCGCCGACGCGTCGGCATCGTAGACAAGGCGGTCGGCGCCCGCGAGCGCGACGAAGCGCTTGCCGCGCGCACGCCCGATCAACGTGAGATTGGCCTGGCGGGCGAGCTCGACGCCCCAGGCGGTGAACCCCGAGCGCGAAATCAGAATCGGGATGCCCATGGTCACCGTCTTGATCACCATCTCGCTGGTGAGCCGGCCGGTGGTGTACATGATCTTGCCGGCAGCCCCGATGCCGTTCTGGAACATGTAGCCCGCGATCTTGTCGATGGCGTTGTGGCGGCCGACATCCTCCATATAGATGAGCGGCCGCGACTCTTCGCACAGCACGCAGCCGTGGATGGCGCCAGCCGCGAGGTAGAGGCTCGGCTGCATGTTGATGGCCCGGCTCAGCGCATAGAGCCAAGAGGTCTTGAGGCGCGCCTCCGGGTCCAGCACCGTCGCCTCGAAGCGCTCCATCAGGTCGCCGAACACCGTGCCCTGGGCGCAACCCGAGGTGAGCGTCTTCTTGCGCAGCGTCTCTTCGAAGTCGGTCTCGCGCCGGGTGCGAACGACGACCGTCTCGATGTCTTCGTCGTAGTCTATGCCTGTCACCTCGTCGTCGTGGCGCAGCATGTTCTGGTTGAGCAGATAACCCAAAGCCAGATACTCCGGGTAGTCGCGGATCGTCATCACCGTGACGATCTCCTGCCCGTTGAGGAAGAGCGTGAGCGGCCGTTCCTCGACGACGCGAGCTTCGATCGCCGCGCCCTCCTGATCGACGCCATCGAGCAAGCGCGTGAGGCGCCCGTCTTCGGGGTCCGGCTTGACCGTCAATGTTCGCATAGGGCGCAGGGTGCCACGGCCTTGCGCCGGGTTCCAGAACCCTGCACCCGGCTCCTATTCCCGCAGGACTCTGCGATACTAGTCAGGATAGCGGTGGAGTCGCCGACTCATGACACGCAAGACATCCCCGGCCGCATCGCCGGCGCCCGAGGCGGACGCGGCGAACGCGCCCAACCGCATGTGGGGCGGCCGGTTCGAGGCATCGCCCGACGAGGTGATGGAGGCAATCAACGCCTCCATTGACTTCGATCGCAGGCTCTATGCCGAGGACATCGCGGGCTCCATCGCGCACGTGACCATGCTGGCCAAGCAGGGGATCGTCTCGCAGGAGGACGCGGACGCGATCGCGGACGGTCTGCGCCGGGTGCAGGCGGAAATCGAGGCCGGTGGCTTTCCCTTCGACCGCGCGCTCGAAGACATTCACATGAACATCGAGGCCCGGCTCGCCGCCTTGATCGGCCCGGCGGCCGGGCGCCTACACACCGCGCGCTCGCGCAACGACCAGGTCGCCACCGACCTGCGCCTCTGGCTGCGCGCGCGGCTGGACCAGGCCGACGCGGCATGCCACGCCCTTCAGGCCGCCCTCATCGACCGGGCGGAGGAGCACACGGCCACGGTCATGCCGGGCTTCACGCACCTTCAGGTGGCGCAGCCGGTCTCCTTCGGCCATCACCTCCTGGCCTATGTCGAGATGATCGGGCGGGACCGCGGGCGCCTTGCCGACTGCCGCAAGCGGCTCAACGAATCGCCGCTCGGCGCCGCCGCGCTCGCCGGCACCTCGTTTCCCATCGACCGGGCCATGACCGCCGAGCTGCTCGGCTTCGACCGGCCGGCGGCCAACTCCATCGACGCGGTCTCGGATCGCGACTTCGTCGTGGAGGCGCTGGCGGCGGCATCGCTGATCGCGATGCACCTCTCGCGCTTCGCGGAAGAGCTGGTGCTCTGGTCGAGCGCGCAGTTCGGCTTCATCGCGTTTTCGGACCGCTTCTCGACCGGCAGCTCGATCATGCCGCAGAAGCGCAACCCGGACGCCGCCGAGCTGGTGCGCGGCAAGAGCGGGCGCATCGTCGGCGCGCTGATCGCCTTGCTGACCATGATGAAGGGCCTCGCGCTCACCTATTCGAAGGACATGCAGGAGGACAAGGAGCCTCTCTTCGATGCCTTCGATTCCCTCGCACTTTGCCTCGCGGCAGCGACCGGCATGGTGCGTGACATGACCGTGAATGCGGACGCGATGGCCCGCGCCGCCGGGACCGGCCACGCGACCGCCACCGACCTCGCCGACTGGCTGGTGCAGGAGGCCGGCATTCCCTTCCGGGAGGCCCACGCGATCACCGGGCGGATTGTGCGGCTCGCCGACGAGAACGGCTGCGATCTCAAGAACTTGGCGCTCGTCGACCTGCAGGCTATCGAGCCGCGGATTACCGCCGACGTGGTGGCATTGCTCGACCCCGCCACGGCCATCGCGCGCCGCACCAGCGAGGGCGGCACCGCGCCCAGCGAGGTCGCGAAACAGGTTGCCCGCGCCCGGCAGCGTTTCCTATAGAAGCGCGCCCCGGCCGGAGCGCCGGGGCCGCTCGGAGGGCCGGATCACATGATACGCAAGCTCAGCCTCCTGATGACGATCATCGCCGCGCTCGGCCTGGTCGTTGCGCTCTCGAGTTGCGGCAGGAAGGGACCCCTGGAGCCGCCGCCTGATGAGGCCCGAGCCGTGCCCCAGGCCGCGCCCGTGTCGGACCAGGCCTGACGGATGCCTGACGTGGATGCTTTCGTCTATCGGGAGGAGAATGGCAGTCGCGTTCTCCACGCCGAGGGGGTCTCGCTTCCCGCCATCGCGGCGCAGTTCGGCACGCCGACCTATTGCTACGCGAACGCGGTCCTCGTCGCCCGCTACCAAGCGCTCGCCGCGGCCACGCCGAACGCGCTGGTCTGCTACGCGGTCAAGGCCAACGACACCCTTGCGGTGATCCGCACGTTTGCCCGCCTCGGCGCCGGCGCCGATATCATCTCGGGTGGCGAGCTGCGCGGCGCGCTCCGGGCCGGCATCGCGCCGGACCGCCTGGTGTTCGCCGGGCCGGGCAAGACGCGGGGCGAGATGGACTTGGCTCTAGCCAGCGGGGTCGGGCAATTCAACGTCGAGTCGCCCGCGGAGCTTGAGGCCCTCGACACAGCCGCCCGCGCCGCCGGCACACGTGCGCCTGTGGCGCTCCGGGTCAACCCGGACGTCGATGCCGAGACCCACGACAAGATCGCCACCGGCCGGCGGGGCGACAAGTTCGGGATCGACGACGCAGAGATTCCGGTGCTCTACGCCAGAGCCGCCGCGCTAGAAGGCATCGAGCTGGTCGGCCTTGCCGTGCACATCGGCTCGCAACTCTCGCGGCTCGCGCCGTTCGAAGCCGCCTTCGATCGGCTCATCGCGCTGGTTGAGGGCCTGCGCGGGGCCGGCCACCCGGTGACCCGGCTCAATCTCGGCGGCGGCCTCGGCGTGCGCTACCGGGACGAGACACCGCCCGATGTCGAGGCCTACGGCGCGCTGGTCGAGCGCGTCCGCCAGCGCCTCGGCGTAACGCTGGTGATCGAGCCCGGCCGCTGGCTGGTGGCGCCGGCAGGCGTCCTGCTTACCCGTGTGATCACGGTCAAGCAGGCCGGCGCGCGCTGCTGGGCCATTGTGGACGCCGCCATGAATGACCTGATGCGGCCCGCGCTCTACGATGCCTGGCATGGCATCGTGCCGGTGGCGGAGCCCGCGCCGGGCGTCGGCACGGTCGAGACCGATGTCGCCGGGCCGGTCTGCGAAAGCGGAGACGTGCTGGGCCGCGGACGGCAGTTGCCGCCGCTGGCCGCCGGCGATCTGTTGGCGGTGCGGGATGTCGGCGCCTACGGCTCGGTCATGGCGTCGACCTACAACGGGCGGCCGCTGCCGGCCGAGATCATGGTGCGCGGCGACGCGCTTGCCTGCATCCGACAGCGCCAGGACCACGAGGCATTGCTCGCCCGCGACGAGGTTCCATCCTGGCTCGCTTGAGCGCCATTCCGCCGCGGCGCGCCGCTCTAATCCTCACCATCGGCGACGAAGCCGACCGAAACTTTCGCCGCCCCTTCCGGCGGGTCTTCGAGCCAGCTCTCGAAGGGTGTCGATTGTCCGCCATCGAGAACCCGCGTCAGCGCCGCAACTGGCCACTGATGCAGCGCGGCGCCCGCTTCGTCTGCGAGCACCGCTCGGAGCGGCGGCAGCCGGCGGCCCTTCTCCGTGGTGTTCTCGACGAGCCCGCGCACCAGCAGGATGATCCTGTCGCCGTCCTTCACCCGTTCCGACTGCACGTCGACGATGCGCAGGCCCTGCGCCTGTGGGGCCTGGATCGGCAGGCCGACGGCATCGTAGATGCTGACCGTGCCCGGCCAGCTCGTGACGATCGCGTTGCGCGCGAGTGCAAGGCCTGCGAGGGCGGCAATCACGAAGAGCCCTGCCGCGGCCCAGCCCGCCCATGCCGGCGGACGGTCCAGCGGCACCGGAGCCACCCTCGAGTCGGATACGCCGGGCGCATCGGTGCCCGGCGTCTGGTGCCAGACATGGCCGCAGTTCGTACATCGCACCCGGCGCCCCGCTTCGCCGAGGGCGGCCGGATCGACCAGGTAGCGGGTCCTGCAATTAGAGCAGCGTACGATCATGGGGAGCCGCGCGGGCGTCCTCTCTTCGAATCACGGCCTGTCACACGAGCATTCCGACCAAGTCACCTCGCGGCCCGCGCTGTCAAGCCCAGCGCTCAGTCGCGGCGCGAGCAAGTGCCGCGGCCCGGCGCCGCGGCGACGGCCGGTCATGGAGTCTAAGCCGCTTCCGGGCGTTCGGCGATGGACGCGCCGAACCGCACGTGCGGTGCTCGTGGCGGTCGTGGCTCTCGCGCTGCTCTGGTCGGGCGGGCTGGCGTGGTTCGCCGACACGGCGGGCGAGGGGACCCAACAACCCGACCTTGCGACCCAGGCCATCGTCGTCCCGACCGGCGGCTCCGGCCGGCTGGAGGAGGGGCTCCGCCTGCTCGAAAGTGGTCTCGCGCAGGCGCTCTTCGTCACCGGCGTCGCGGAGGGGGTCGAGAGTGCGGAGTTGCGCGTGCGCCACGATCCGGCGCTCTGGGCCTGCTGCGTGGAGCTCGGCTACGAGGCCGAGGATACCGCCGCGAACGCGCAGGAAGCCGCGGCGTGGATGGCGGATCGCACCTTCACCAGCCTGCGCCTGGTCACGAGCGGTTACCACATGCCGCGCGCCATGATGGAGTTCCGAAGCGCCATGCCAAGTGCTACTCTCGTGGCACATCCTGTATTTCCGGAACACGTCAAGGTCGAGCATTGGTGGCGCTATCGCGGGACCGCGGCCCTGATCGCGAGCGAGTTCACCAAGTATCTGTGGGCACTGGCGCGCCGGACTCTCGGGTTTGGCAAACGCCGCCGCACACCCTTGGGAACACGCTCCGCTCGGTGCTCTGCACGGTCGCATTCTACACCTGGGGGGTGATGATCGGCACCGTGATGGTGCCGATGCTGCTGACACCGCGCCCCCTGTTCCGCCGCTTCGTGGTCACATGGTCTGCCGGCAACGGCGTCCTACTCCGCATCATCGCCGGCGTCCATTCCGAGATTCGGAACCGCCAATACAGGCCCACGGGCCCGGCGATCATCGCGTCCAAGCATCAGTCGGAGTGGGAGGCCCACGTCTTCCTGCACGAACTCGACGACCCCGCCTACGTGATCAAGAAGGAGCTCTCTTACGTTCCGGGCTACGGCTGGTTCTCCGCCAAGGTGAACATGATCTTCGTCGACCGCGAAGGTGGCGGAAAATCGCTGCGGGCTCTGGTCAAGGGCGCGAAGAAAGCCGTGGCACGCGGCCGCCCGGTCGTGATCTTCCCCGAGGGCACGCGGGTGAAGCCGGGGGAGAAACTGCCCTACCGGCCCGGCGTCGCCGCGCTCTACGGCGCTCTCGACGTGCCGGTCGTGCCGGTGGTTCTCACCTCGGGCATGCACTGGCCCAAGGGCTCGATCAGGCGCTATCCCGGCACCATCGTCATGGAATATCTGCCGCCGATCCCGCCGGGACTGCCGCGGCGGGAATTCCTGGAACGGCTCGAGTCGTCGATGGAGGAGGCGTCGCAGAGGCTCTTTGCGGAGGCCTGTGGCGCCCCGCAGGAAGAGGCTTCCTCCTCACAGTCCGACGCGGCCTGACCCACGCGCCCGTCTCGCCGATCGTATCGTCGCCGGCTCGCACTATATTGAATGAAGAGCCCAGTGCGGGTAGAGTGTGTGTTGTGGGAAACAAAGAAAGAACATTTGAGCGCTTCGAGCCGGTGAGCGTTCGCACGGCAGCGGCTGGCGCGTCATGACCGAGATGCTGCCGATCTCGTCCCGTATCTGGGACATGAAGTACCGCCTTAAGGCGGCCGACGGCACGCCCATCGACGGCACGATCGATGATAGCTGGCGGCGGGTGGCCCGCGCGCTCGCCTCGGTCGAGACGGAGCCTGCGCACTGGGAGCCGGAATTCCACAGCGCGCTTGAAGGGTTCAAGTTCCTGCCCGCCGGCCGCATCCTCGCCGGCGCCGGGGCGGAGCGGCAGGTCACGCTCTTCAACTGCTTCGTGATGGGCCGGATCGCGGACGACATGACCGCGATCTTCGAGCACCTGAAGGAAGCCGCGCTCACCATGCAGCAGGGCGGGGGCATCGGCTACGACTTCTCGACGCTCCGGCCCAAGGGAGCGCCGGTCAAGGGCGTCGGCGCCGATGCCTCGGGTCCGCTACCCTTCATGGATTGCTGGGACGCGATGTGTCGCACCATCATGAGCGCGGGCTTCCGGCGTGGCGCAATGATGGGCTGCCTGCGTTGCGATCACCCGGACATCGAAGCCTTCATCGAGGCCAAGCGCGACCCCGGCCGGCTCCGCATGTTCAACCTCTCGGTGCTGGTGACCGATCCGTTCATGCAGGCGGTCAAGGACAATGCGCCGTGGGAGCTGCGCTTCGAGAGTGTCGTCTACAAAACTGTCTCCGCGCGCGCCCTGTGGGAGCGGATCATCCGCTCGACCTATGCCTATGCCGAGCCCGGCGTGATCTTCATTGACCGTATCAACCGGGCCAACAACCTCGCCTATTGCGAGGAGATTTTCGCGACCAATCCCTGCGGCGAGCAGCCGCTGCCGCCCTACGGCGCCTGCCTCCTGGGCTCGATCAACCTGGCGAGCCTGGTGCAGGACCCCTTCGAGCCGGGCGCGGCGCTCGACATGGCAGCGCTGGAAGCGCTCACCGCCAGCGCCGTCAGGATGCTCGACAACGCGATTGACTGCTCTCGCTTCCCCATCGCGGCACAGCACGAAGAGGCGCAGGCGAAGCGGCGCATCGGGCTCGGCGTCACCGGGCTCGCCGACGCGCTCATCATGTGCCGGGCGCGCTACGGCAGCGACGCGGCGGACGAGTTGATCGAGCAGTGGATGGGCGGTCTGCAGCGGGCGGCGTATCTCGCGTCCGCGCGGCTGGCCAGGGAGAAGGGGGCCTTCCCGCTCTATGACGCCGCACGCTATGCCGAGAGCCCGACCGTCCAGCGCCTCGACGACGACGTGCGGGCGGCGATCGCCGCTTCGGGGGTCCGCAATGCGCTGCTCACCTCGGTGGCGCCGACGGGGACCATTTCGCTGCTGGCGGGCAACGTCTCCTCCGGCATCGAGCCCGTGTTCAGCTATTCCTATACGCGCAACGTGTTGATGCCGGACGGCACGCGCCGGGCGGAGTCGGTGGACGACCACGCCTACCTGCTGTTCAGGCGCCTCAAGGGCGACGCGGCGCAGCTACCCGATTACTTCGTCGATGCCCAGTCGCTGCGCCCGGCGGATCACCTCGCCGTCCAGGCGCGGGTCCAGGCCTTCGTCGACAGCTCCATCTCCAAGACCATCAACTGCCCGGAGGAGATGGAATTCGATGACTTCAAGGACGTTTACATGCGAGCCTACGACCTGGGCTGCAAGGGCTGCACTACCTATCGGCCCAACCCGGTGACCGGCGCGGTGCTCGAAAGTGCGTCCGGTGCGGAGGAGGGGGGCGACACCACGCCTGCAGCCGAGGGCGAGACCCGGCCGGTCTCGGCCGAGGTCCACGCCCTGCCGGCCGCACGGCAGAGCGAGCTGCCGCTGGAGCCGCCGCCGGCCCGGCCCGCGGATGCCTTCGAGGCCGGCGCCGTGATCCAGATGACTCGCCCGCTGGAGCGGCCGGAGTCGTTGCACGGCAACACCTACAAGATCCGCTGGCCGGAGAGCGACCACGCCATCTACATCACGATCAACGACATCGTGCGCGACGGTCGGCGGCAGCCCTTCGAGATCTTCATCAACTCCAAGAACACCGAGCACTATGCCTGGACCGTGGCCCTGACACGGATGATCAGCGCCGTGTTCCGCCGGGGCGGCGACGTGTCCTTCATCGTCGAGGAGCTCAAGGCGGTCTTCGACCCGAGGGGCGGCCAGTGGATGGGCGGCCACTATGTGCCCTCCATTCTCGCCGCCATCGGCGGCGTGATCGAGCAGCACCTGGTGAGCATCGGCGCGCTCGCGCCGCCGGAGACCGCGCGGCTGGAACCGCCGTCGGCGGAAGACGGCGACGCGCCGGCACGGGTGGCGCGATTGTGCGGGCGCTGCGGGCAACCGGGCCTCCTGCATCGGGAGGGGTGCGATCTCTGTCCCTCCTGCGGTTATTCCAAGTGCGCATGACAATAACGGCTAACGCTTGAACCCTTAGGGCGCTCTGATTACCGTTCTTCGGACCGAGTCCGTCCATGGGAAGTTCAATGAGGCGCGTCCTCTTGGTGGCGGCCGGTGTCGTCGGCACGATAGTGATCGCGGTCGCCGGATATACCGGCTACTGGTTCATTGCCGCGGGCGAGATCGGGGACCGGATCGACGATTGGACCGAGAAGCAGCGGGCCCAAGGGCTCGAGATCGAGACCGGGGGAACGTTCGTATCGGGCTTTCCCCTTCGCTTTGAGGTCACCCTGCGCGACCCGCGCATTCACGACACGCGGAACGGATGGCGCTGGGCCACCGATTCGCTGCGCGCCGAAGCCTCCTCCTGGGACTTCAGCGAGGTCACGGTCTATCCCGACCGCCGCAATGCGGTTCAGGTTCTTGTGGAAGGCGGAGAATGGCGCGCCATCGACGCGCGCATCGGCGGCGGGCAGATGGTCGTCAGGCTGGACGACGACAGGCGCTTCAGGGAGGTCGCGCTCGATCTGCAGGGGCTTGAGGTCGCGGGCGTGTGGCCGGAGAGGGTTGCCGAGATCGGCAGCCTGCAGGCCAACGGGGTCGCTATCGACGACGACGGGAGCGGCGAGCAGGTCCTGAAGACCTCGATTGCCGTGCGCGATGCCGTGCTCCCGAGCGACCTCGCCGAGGGGCTGGGCGAATCCCTCGACTTCCTCGACATCGACGCGAGCGTGGTGGGCTCGATCCCGAGCGAGCGCGGCACCAACGAGGCGATCACCGCCTGGCGCGACGCCGGCGGCACGCTGGAGCTCAACGACTTCCGCGTGCGCTGGGGGCCGCTCGGAATCGAATCGGCCGGCACCATCGCGCTCGACGGGGCGATGCGCCCCATCGCCGCGCTGACCGCCAACATCATCGGCTACGGCGATGTCATCGACGCGCTGATCATGAGCAACATGATACCCCTTGGCGATGCCTTCATCGCCAAGGTCGCGTTCAACATGCTGGCCGAGAAGCCTGAGGACGGCGGCCCGCCGGTGCTGCGGGGGGTGCCGGTGACGGCGCAGGACGGCACGCTGACCGTCGCGACGATCAAGGTCGCGGAGCTGCCCCCGCTGCCTTTGGAATAGTTGGTGGCGCGAGGGGCCCGCGGCGGAGCCGCCTCTACGGCTTGGCCAAGACCCCGCCGTCGACGATCAGCTCGGTCCCGGTGACATAAGAGGCGGCGTCTGAGAGCAGGAAGAGCGTGGCGTTGGCCATGTCCCGCGTGGTGCCCACGCGTCCCAGGGGCACCGCCGCCTCCGTCGCCTCCATGAGCGCGGGGTTGTCGACCCAGCGTCGCTGCATCGGCGTTTCCGTGGGCCCCGGCAGAATAGTGTTGGAGCGGATGCCGTCGCCGGCGAACTGGATCGCGATGGACTTCGACATGGCGATCAGGCCGGCTTTGGAGGCTTGATAGGCGTCCTGCGGCGCATCGTCGCCGCGCACGCACTGGATGGTGGCGATGTGCACCATCGCGCCGCCGCCCGTCCGTTTCATCAGCGGCACGGCTTCGCGGGCAGCGAGCAGCGAGCCTTTGAGGTTGATGGCGAGCACGTCGTCCCACACGTCGAGGTCCATGTCGACCAGGGAACGATCGCGGCCCAGCAGGAGCACGCCGGCGGCATTCACCAGGTAGTCGAGACGGCCCGCCGCCTCGTAGCAGTCGGCCATCGCCTGGGCCACGTCGGTCGGAGAGCGCAGGTCGCCCTGCACGTAGTGCGCGCCTGCGGGCAGGTCGTCCGGCGCGGGCTTCACGTCGAAGAACGTCGCCTGGGCGCCGGCGCCGATCAGGTCCCGCGCGATTTGCAGCCCCATGCCGCTGCCGGCACCGGTCACGAAGCCGTTTCGGCCGCTGAAATCGGCCTTTATCTGGGTCATCGATCCCTCCCTGGGTCAGGAGACGCTTTAGCCGCATTCTCGACCAACCCGCAAGCCGTCACTCGCTTTGGCGCTGTGGCGCGTATAGTGGAGCGGGTTCCGACGCCCGGCGATTGCGGAATATGAAGGGAGCGGCGGAGAACACGTGAGCGGTCTCGACCGCAGGCTGAGCGTCGCGCCAATGATGGCGCGGACCGATCGCCACTGCCGCTACCTGCTGCGGCTGGTCAGCGCGCGCACGCTCCTCTACAGCGAGATGATCCACGCCAACGCGGTTGTGCGAGGCGATGCCGACCGACTGCTCGCCTTCGACGACGCGGAGCATCCGGTGGGGCTCCAGCTTGGCGGCGCGGAACCCGACGCGCTCGCTCGCGCGGCTGCAATCGGCCAGGCCTTCGGCTACGACGAGATCAATCTCAATATCGGCTGCCCGAGCCCGCGGGTCCGCAAGGGCCGCTTCGGCGCCGCCCTGATGGAGGCGCCCGATCTGGTGGCGGACTGTGCCCGCGCGATGATCGGAGCCGTGGATGCTCCCGTGACGGTCAAGTGCCGCATCGGCATCGACGGGCGTGGCGCCTACGAGGACCTCAAGGCCTTCGTCGAGACCGCCGCCGCCGCCGGCGTAAAGAGCTTCGCCGTGCACGCGCGGATTGCCGTGCTCGATGGCCTGAGCCCGGCAGAGAACCGCGAGATTCCGCCGCTTCGCTACGACGCGGTCTACCGCCTCAAGCAGGAATTGCCGGCGCTGGAGGTGGTCATCAACGGCGGCGTCGCCAGCCTTGACGAAGCGGACGCGCACCTTGAGCGAGTCGACGGCGCCATGATCGGGCGCGCGGCCTATGCCGACCCCGCCATGCTGCGCGAAGCCGACCGCCGCATCTTCAGCGCACCGACACGCGCCGAGCCGAGCCGGCACGACATCGCCCGCGCCATGCTGCCCTACGTGCGCCGGACGTGCGCAGACGGCGTGCCGCTGCACCACATCAGCCGGCACATGCTCGGGCTCTTCGCAGGACAGCCCGGCGGGCGCGCCTGGCGCCGCGCACTCGGCGAGGGCGGCCATCGCCCCGGCGCCGGCGCCGAGGTCATCGAGGAGGCGCTGACGCTGGTGCCGGAGCGTGCTGGGCGCGGGGATGCCGGGCGTCGGGACTCGGAACGCGCCCCAAGCGACCGCGCGATCGCCTCCCTTCGATAACGGGAATCACCCTTTTATCGGGTCGTCCGACCGCTAAGATGGCGCGGCCGCGGCCGCACGCGCCGCGAATTGCATGTGTGGGGACAGGGGGCGATGGCGAGAATCGGCGTCGATGTCGGGGGGACGTTCACCGACCTCATCCTGGAGACGGACGGCGCTGCGAACGGCGGCGGCCGGGTCTTCGTGCACAAGGTTCCGAGCACGCCGGAGGACCAGTCGCGCGGGGTCATCCAGGGCGTCCTCGAGATCTGCGCCGAGGCCGGGGTCGGTCTGGGCGACATCGAGCAGATCGTGCATGGCACGACGATCGCGACGAACACGGTGATCGAGTATTCCGGCGCCGAGGTCGGCATGCTGACCACGCGGGGCTTCCGCGACATCCTGCACATGGCGCGGCACAAGCGGCCCCACAATTTCTCGGTGCAGTTCGACGTGCCCTGGCAGTCGCGACCGCTGGTCAAGCGGCGCAACCGCATTCCCATCACGGAGCGCATCCTGCCGCCGGACGGCCGCATCGAGGTTGCGCTTGACGAGGACGAGGTGCGCGCCGCCGCTGAGCTCCTGAAGTCGCGCGAGGTGGGCTCGGTCATCGTCTGCTTCCTGTTCGCCTTCCTGAACGACGCGCACGAGCTGCGCGCCAAGGAGATCGTGAAGGAGGTAGTGCCGGACGCCTATGTCGGCTGCTCGTCCGAGGTGGTTGACGTGATCCGGGAGTACGAGCGGTTCTCGACGGCGGCGATGAACGCCTTCATCGGCCCGCGCACGTCCTACTACTTGAACAATCTGGCGACGGCGCTGCAGGAGAACGGGGTCGATGCCCAGATCCGCGTGATGCAGTCAAACGGCGGCGTGACCACGCTTGCCGGCGCCGCCGAGCGCCCGGTGACCATCCTCATGTCGGGCCCCGCCGGCGGTGTCGTCGGCGGGCAGTGGGCGGGCGACATGTCGGGCGTCCGCAACCTGATCACCGTCGATATCGGTGGCACCTCGGCCGACATCAGCGTGGTGCCGGACGGCAAGGTTCGCATCATGAATCCGCGGGATACGCAGGTCGGCGGCTACCCGATCCTGGCTCCCATGATCGACCTCTCGACCATCGGCGCCGGTGGCGGCTCGATCGCCTACGTCGACGACGGCGGGGCCTTCCGCGTCGGGCCGCGCTCCGCTGGCGCGGAGCCAGGACCGGCCTGCTACGGCCGCGGCGGCACCGAGCCGACCGTGACCGACGCCCAGGTGGTGCTCGGCCGGCTCGACCCGGAGCAGTTCCTGGGCGGCGGGCTGGAGATCGACCCGGCGCGTTCGCGCAAGGCGCTGGAGGACAACCTGTGCGGCCGGCTCGACATGTCGCTCGAGGAGGCGGCGCTCGGCGTGATCCGGGTCATCAACTCCAACATGTCGCTCGCGATCCGCGCCAACTCCGTGGCCAAAGGCGTCGATCCGCGGGATTACGCGCTGGTTGCCTTCGGCGGCGCCGGGCCGTTGCACGGCACCGCGCTCGCGCGCTCGGTCTTCGCGCGCGAGGTGATCGTGCCGCCGGCGCCGGGGATCAACGCCGCGACCGGGCTGCTCGCCACCGACATGAGCTACGAGTTCACGCGCTCGGTGCTCTGCGTGCTGACCCAGGCCAGCCAGGACGAGATCGACACGCTCAACGAGCAGACCGACGCCCTCGTGCGGCGCGCGCAGGAGGCATTGGCCGCAGACGGCGTCGCGCCCGAACACCAGCGGCTCGTCAAGATCGCGGAGTGCCGCTACCAGGGGCAGGGCTTCGAGCTGCGCGGCACCATGCCGGACGGCCCGCTAACTCTCGATAACCGGGCGGAGCTTCTCGCGAGCTTCCACGAGCGCCACCGGCAAGATTACGGCCACGCCTTCGAGGACCAGGAGGTCGAGGTCATCACGCTCCGGGTCGTCGCCTCCGCCGGCATCGGCGCGCTGAGCTGGCCCGAGGCGCCTCAAGGCGGCGGCCGCAATCCCGAGGACGCGCTGCTCTACCGCCGCGCGACCACCTTCGACGACGGCCGCACCTACGAGACCCCCCGCTTCGACCGCAGCAAGCTCAAGGCTGGCCAGCACATCGACGGCCCGGCCATCGTCATCCAGACCGATTCGACCACGCTGGTGCCGCCCGGCTACGAGGCGATGGTCGCGCCTTCGGGCAATCTTCACGTCAGGGAGGTCGCCGAGTCATGACCGCCAACAAGACCGAAGTCGACCCGATCACCCTCCAGGTGATCGGCGGCGCGCTGCACACGATCGCAAAGGAGATGGGGCATGTGCTCTACCGCATGTCCTATTCGTCGATCATCCGGGAGTCGGAGGATTTGGGCGCCGGGCTCTTCGATCGCAACTTCAACACGCTCTGCGAATCGGATTCGACGCCGATGCACATCGGCTCGATCCCGGCCTACCTGCGGGGGATCGACAAAACCCTGCACGACCCCTGGCAGCCCGGTGACATCGTGATCCACAACCACCCCTATTACGGCGCCAGCCACTCGCCGGACATCGCCGCCGTGGCGCCGGTCTTCTACGAGGGCGAGCTCGTCGGCTTCTCGGCCAACACGGCGCATCATGTGGATATCGGCGCCGCCACGCCCGGCCTCATCATCGACGTGCCGGACGTGTTCGCCGAGGGCATGCTGTTCAAGGGCGTGAAGCTCTATGAGGGCGGCGTGCTCAACCGCGCGCTCTGGCAGTTCATCGAGACCAACACACGGGTCCCCGGCCAGGTGATGGGCGACATCGAGGCCCAGGTTGCCTCGGCCGAGCTTGGCGTGAAGCGCTTCGTCGAGCTGCTGGACCAGCACGGCAAGGACGTGGTGTTCGCGGCGACCGAACAGCTCATGGACTATTCCGAGCGCATGCTGCGCCGCCAGATCGCGGCGATCCCCGACGGAGAATACCGGGCCGAGGGCTTCCTGGACGACGACGGGCGCAACCGGAAGGAGCCGCTCCCGGTCAAGGTCGCGGTGCGGATCGAGGGCGATTCGGCCGAGGTCGACCTCACCGGCTCCTCGCCGCAGGTGCCGACCGCCTTCAACGTGCCCTTCGAGGGCTCGACCAAGGTCGCCTGCTTCTTCGCCTTCCGCGCGCTGCTTCTCGATAGCGCGACGATTACCGAGCACGTGCCGCAGAACGAGGGCTCGTTCCGCCCCATCAAGGTCACCGCGCCCAAGGGCACGATCTTCAATCCCGAGTACCCGGCCGCGGCGGAGGCGCGCTTCAATCAGATCCAGCGCGTGGTGGACTGCATCGCAAAGGCGCTCTCGCCGGTGATTCCCGACAAGGTGACGGCGGGCTCGTCCGCCGACGTCTCGGCCATCGCCTATTCGGGGGTCAGGCCCGACGGCAACTACTGGGTCTTCATCGAGGTCAACGAGGGCGCCTGCGGCGGCAGGCCTTATTCCGACGGGCCGGACACGATCGAGGAGCTGATGCGCAACACGCGCAACAATCCCATCGAGGACCTCGGCATGCATTTGCCGCTGCTGTGCGACCGCTACGAGCTACGGGACGACGTGATGCCGGGCGCCGGTCGCCATCGCGGCGGCATCGGCGTGATCAAGGTGCAGCGCTACCTGACGCCGGGCTTCCTCACCCATGAGGCCGACCGGCACGACGACCCGCCCTGGGGATTCCGCGGCGGCACCACCGGCAAGGGCGGACGCCTCATCAAGTACAACGTCGCGGACCCGGAGCGGATCGAGGACCTGCCCGCAAAGATCCACGGGCTGCGCAACCAGACCGGCGATTGTATCGGCTTTCTCGGCCCCTGCGGGGGCGGCTACGGGGATCCGCTTGAGCGGCCGGCGGAGCAGGTACGCGAGGACGTGCTCGACGACTTCTGCACCCGTGAGCACGCCTATCAGGCCTACGGCGTCGTGCTCACCGAGGCGCTGGAGATCGATCTGGCCGCCACCGAGGCACGGCGTGCCGAAATATCGAAGCAGGTGGCTTAGAGCGGGGAAGGTCGCCTAGAGGCGGAAGCGGTCGCCGAGGTAGACGCGCCGAACCTCATCGTGGGAGACGATGTCCGAGGGCGCGCCCTCCATCAGAAGGGCGCCCTCGTTGATGATGTAGGCGCGATCGCAGATGTCGAGCGCTTCCCGCACGTTGTGGTCCGTCAGCAGCACGCCGATGCCGCGGTCCTTGAGGTGAGCGACAAGATCGCGAATCTCCGCCACCGCAATCGGGTCGATCCCTGATAGCGGCTCGTCGAGCAGGACGAAGCGCGGCTTCGAGGCGAGAGAGCGGGCGATTTCGACGCGCCTGCGCTCGCCGCCCGAAAGCGCGAGCGAGGGCGTGCGCCGCAGATGGGTGATCGAAAACTCCGCGAGCAGCTCGTCGAGTACGAGCTCGCGCTCGTCGCGCGCCGGCACGGAAACCTCCAGCACGGCGCGGATGTTGTTCTCGACCGTGAGCCCGCGAAAGATCGAGGCCTCCTGCGGCAGGTAGCCGAGGCCGAGGCGGGCGCGGCGGTACATGGGAAACCCCGTGATGTCGTGCCCGTCGAGGAAGACACGGCCGTAGTCCGCCGCCATCAAACCGGTCATCAGGTAGAAGCAGGTGGTCTTGCCCGCGCCGTTGGGGCCGAGCAGGCCGACCGCCTCGCCGCGCTGGACCGTCAGGCTGAGGCCCCGCAGCACCGGCCGCTTCTTGAAGCTCTTTCCCAGGTTCTCGGCGCGCAGGCCCGGATTGCCGGCAAGGACGACCGGGGTCGCCGAGCTTCCCGCGGTGCCGGCGGTAGCGGGCCGTGTCATGCGGCGATCACCTCGACGCCCTGCACGCGTTACTCTCCCCTATCCTCAGGCACGAACAGGCCTTGCACGCGCGTGCTGCCGCCCGAGACCCGGCTGACCCCCGATTCCAGGTCCATCGTCAGCGTCTCACCCCTGACGATGTTGTTGCCCCGATTCAGGACCACGCCTCCGGCGAGGTCGATGCGGCCGTTCTCGACGTCGTAGACGCCGCGCTGACCCTGCGCCGTCTCGTCCGGCGACGAGACGACGACACTGCCCTCGGCATCGATGCGCGAGACCCCCAGGTTGCCCTGGCCGCCCTCGACATCGCGGTAGTAGACGGTGAGCATGTCGGCGTTCAGCACCATCTCGCCCTGCTCGGCCTTCACATCGCCCTCGAAGATTGCGACGTTCTCCGACTGACGCACTTCGAGTGTATCCGCGGTGATCTCGATCGCCTGGCTGGCCTCGTTTGCACCGCCCGCTGCGTCGTCCGAGTCCTGTGCCGCTCCCACCCCGGCCAGCATGACCGCGGCTGCGAGAGCGGACGCGAGCAGACCGAGCCGCCACGGTCGCCACGCCGATCTCTGCCGGCTAACCCCGGCCTTCATCGCCTTGCTTCCCCAAAGCGTCATCGCTTCCTCCCAGCGCATCCGGGTACAGGGTCATCCGCACCCGGCCACCGAAGGTCATGACCTCTCCCCGGTCCCGGAGCGCGAAGTTGCCGGCGTCCAGCAGCCCGTGTGGGCCCGTGCCGCTCACCGGCTCGTCGCCCTTCGCGGTTCCCGCCGGCAGGTCGACATGGGCCTTCGAGGTGCGGAACTCGTGACCCGCGTCGGAGCGGACCGTCACGTCACCGCTCAGGTCGAGCTGCTCGGCATCGCGTTGGTAGATGCCCTCGTTCGCCGTCAGCGCCAGCAGGCCGCTCCGTGCCGGATCGCCGAATATGTCGGCCTCGATTTCGCTGAGATGCACGATCGGCGAATCGCGTTCCGGCTGGAACGCCTCCGCTCCCCTCACGGCGAAGGGCCGGTTCTTCGCATCGGTCCCCTGATAGCTGGCATTGACCATCGTCAGTCTGCCGTCGATTTCGGGATCCTCGGTCAGCGGGATGTGAACGCCCTCCTCCCCGCCGCTCACCAGCGGCCACGCCACGACCAGGCCGAGGAGAGCCGCGGCCATCGCCGGCAGCAGGTAGCGCATGAGGCCGACGAAGCCGCTGTAGCGGCCGGGGCGCGCCACGTCACCGCCATCCGCACGGTAGTGCCGGAGCCGGCCTGACGGCGCGGTATCACTCGGCCCTCTGCCCGGTCCCGCGCTCATGCCAGGCCCGCCCGCAGGCAGTCGTGGATATGCACCGCGCCGATGGGCCGCTCCCCTTCGACCACGAAGAGGCTGGTGATCTGGCGCTGGTTCATGAGGTGCACGGCCTCCGCGCCGAGCGCTCCGGCATGAATCGTTACCGGATCGCGCGTCATGAGCTCGGAGACCGGCTTCTGCAGGAGGCCGGTGTCCATGTGGCGTCTGAGGTCGCCGTCGGTCACGATGCCGACCAGCGCGCCTAGCGCGTCGGTCGCGCCGACGCAGCCGAGGCGCTTCGCCGTCATCACGATCAGCGCCTCCGCCATAGTCGTGTCGGCAGGAACGAGAGGCAGAGCGTCGCCCGCATGCATGATGTCGGCGACCCGGACCAGCCGCCGGCCCAGCTTGCCTCCGGGGTGGTAAAGGCTGAAGTCCTCGGCCGTGAGGCCCTTGCGCTCCAGCAGGGCGACCGCAAGCGCATCGCCCAGTGCCAGCATCATGATGGTGGACGTCGTCGGCGCCAGTCCCAGTGTGCCCGCCTCCGGCTCGTCGGGCAGGACGAGCGCGACGGTGGCCGCATCGGCCAGCGTGCTCGGCGCCCGGCCCACGATGGCGATGAGCGGGATACTGAAGCGCGTGGCGTAGTTGACGAGATCGGCGAGCTCCGGCGTCTCGCCCGAGTTCGAGAGCATCAGCAGCGTGTCCGCCTCGGTGATCATGCCGAGATCACCGTGGCTGGCCTCCGCCGGGTGAACGAAGAGCGCCGGCGCCCCGGTCGAGGCGAAGGTTGCCGCGATCTTGTTGGCGATGTGGCCGCTCTTGCCCATGCCGGAGAGCACGATCCGCCCCCGCGTGGCTGCCAGCAGCTCCGTCGCCTCGACGAAGCGGCCGGTCAGCGCCTCGGCCAGCCGCGCGAGCGCGCGCGACTCCTGGGCTACCACCCGGCGTGCGGCGGCAAGGTCGTCATGCTCGATCACGTCGAGCGCGGCGGATGCGGCGGTCGGACTCACTGAATTCGAATTTTGTTCAAATCAAGGCAAGCATGATGCGGGCGCGGCCTCACGTCAATGTATTGTGCCGGTCTTGTGGCCTGTCAACGGAAGGTAGCCCAACATATTGTATGCCGAAGTCGGCACAGCGGTTGACCGGATGTGGCACTCGGTGTGCACGGCGACTCGATCGGTCGGCATTCCTTGACCCGGTGGCGGGCGGGCCTATCCTGCGCCGGTCGAGGGCCGGAGACCAGCGATCATGGAAACTGTCGAGGCGATCGGCGCGGACGCGCCGCCAAGTGTTGCGCCCGCGCTCAGACACGACTGGTCGGCGGCGGAAGTCGAGGCGCTGCTGGTGCTGCCCTTCGCCGAGCTGATGTTCCGGGCGCAGACCGCCCACCGCCGTCACTTCGACCCGAACCAGGTGCAGATGTCGACGCTCTTGAGCATCAAGACCGGCGGCTGCCCGGAGGACTGCGCCTATTGCCCGCAGAGCGCGCGCTACGACACCGGGCTCGAGGCCGGCAAGCTGATATCTCGCGACGAAGTGCTGGCCGAGGCCCGCCGGGCCCGCGATG
Source organism: Alphaproteobacteria bacterium (assembly GCA_022826665.1). Classification (GTDB taxonomy): domain Bacteria; phylum Pseudomonadota; class Alphaproteobacteria; order UBA828; family UBA828; genus WTGU01. Next base: position 67,169 of record JAJDUK010000064.1, read on the forward strand.
CCGGGGCCACCCGCTACTGCATGGGCGCCGCCTGGCGCAGCCCGAAGGATCGCGACCTGGAGGCGGTGGCCGACATGGTCTCCGGCGTCAAGGCGCTCGGCATGGAGACCTGCGTCACCCTCGGCATGCTGAGCGCGCCCCAGGCCGCACGCCTCGCCGATGCCGGCCTCGACTACTACAACCACAACCTCGACACCTCCGAATCGTTCTACGGCGAGATTATCACCACCCGCACGTACCAGGACCGGCTAGAGACCCTGGGCCATGTGCGCGATGCCGGCATCAACGTCTGCTGCGGCGGTATCGTCGGCATGGGCGAGTCGCGCCGCGACCGCGCGGACATGATCGCGACGCTTGCGAGCCTTCCGTGCCATCCCGAGAGCGTGCCCATCAACATGCTGGTGCAGGTGGAGGGCACGCCGCTCAACGGCATGGACGCGCTCGATCCCTTCGAGTTTGTGCGCACGGTGGCGGCGGCGCGCATCGCCATGCCGGGCTCGGTGGTGCGGCTCTCCGCCGGGCGCGAGCAGATGTCGGACGAGATGCAGGCCCTGGCTTTCCTCGCCGGCGCCAACTCGGTGTTCGTCGGGCCGGAGCTGCTCACGACGCCTAATCCCGAGCGCGAACGCGACACCCAGCTCTTCGCCCGCCTCGGCATCGCGCCGATGCCGGCTTAGGCCGCGGGCGGGCTATCGCTCGCCTCGGCGCGCCGCACCCCTGATGACATGACCGTGCCGTCGACTCCCGACTGGCTCACCGAGGGCTACGGCCACGTCTGGCTGCCCTACACCCAGATGGCGCGCGTGCCGCCGCCGCTGCCCGTGGCCGAGACCAGGGGCACGCGCATCGTCCTCGCCGACGGACGCGAGCTGATCGACGGCATCGCGTCCTGGTGGACCGCCTGCCACGGCTACAACCACCCTCACATCTGCGCCGCCGTCGCCGCACAGCTGGAGCGCATGCCCCACGTAATGTTCGGCGGGCTGGCCAACGAGCCCGCGCTCAGGCTGGCGCGCCGGCTTGCCGCGATGCTCCCCGATCCTCTCAGCCGGGTGTTCTTCTCGGAGTCGGGCTCGGTGGCGGTGGAGATCGCGCTCAAGATGGCGCTGCAGTACTGGCTCAACCAGGGGGTGCGTGGGCGCCACCGCTTCGTCAGCTTCCAGGGCGCCTACCACGGTGACACCTTCGCCGCGATGTCGGTGTGCGATCCCGAGGAGGGCATGCACAGCCTGTTCGCCGGCGCGTTGCCGGAGCAGCACGTCGTGCCGCTGCCGCAGGACGAGGCGGGCATCGCCGCCTTCGGCGCCTACCTCGCCCGCAACGGGGAGGACGTCGCGGCGGTCATCGTCGAGCCGCTGGTCCAGGGCGCGGGCGGGATGCGCTTCCACGCGCCGGAGGTGCTGCGCACGCTGCGCGCAGCCTGCGACAGGCACGGCCTGCTGCTCATTGCCGACGAGATCATGACCGGGTTCGGCCGTACTGGCACGCTCTTCGCCTGCGAGCAGGCGGGCGTCGTGCCCGACATCGTCACGCTCTCCAAGGCGCTCACCGGCGGCACCATGGCGCTGGCCGCGACCGTGGCGCGCGAGCACGTGTTCGAGGCCTTCCTGTCAGACGATCCCGACGCCGCGCTCATGCACGGGCCGACCTTCATGGCCAATCCCCTGGCCTGCGCCGCCGCCAACGCCTCCCTCGACCTGTTCAAGCGCGAGCCGCGCCTTGCCCAGGCGCGCGCGATCGAAACCCACCTCACCGCCGCGCTGGAGCCTGCGCGGGGGCTTCCCGGCGTGGTCGATGTCCGGACCCGTGGCGCGATCGGCGTCATCCAGATCGACGACATGAGCCGCATCAACTGGCTCAAGGCGCGGTTCGTCGAGGCCGGCGTCTGGGTCCGCCCATTCGGCGATATCGTCTACGTGACGCCCGCGCTCACCATCGACGAGGCCGACCTCTCCCGGCTCACGGACGCGCTGATTGACGTCGTCACGGCGTGGTCAACGGAGCGTTAGAGCGAGTCCGTCTTTGGCGGACTCGCGACAGGCCGCGACCGCGGCCCGCCGCTCCTGCGGCGCCCTCGCGGAGGCGCCGGCCGCAGGCCGGCTGCCGTGAGCGACAAAGTGCGCCTCAGTCGCACACGACCGACGGCAGCCAGGTGGTGAGCTCGGGAAACAGGCCGAGCACGGCGAGCGCGGCGAGCTGGATGATGACGAAGGGGATGACGCCCCGGTAGATCTCACCGGTGCGCACCGTGCGCGGCGCCACGCCGCGCAGGTAGAACAGCGAGAAACCGAACGGCGGGGTCAGGAACGAGGTCTGGAGGTTCACCGCCATCATGATGCCGAGCCAGATCGGGTTGATGTCCATCTGCAGCAGCACCGGCGCGATGATCGGCACCACGACGAAGGTGATCTCGATGAAGTCGAGGAAGAAGCCGAGCGCGAACATGATCAGCATGACCACGAGCATCGCGCCGATGACACCGCCGGGAACGTTCGAGAGCGCCTGGTGGACCATCTCGTCGCCGCCGAGGCCGCGGAACACCAGCGAGAACATGGCGGCACCGATCAGGATGACGAAGACCATGGCGCTGATCTGCATGGTCGAGCGCATGACCGGCACGAGCACGCCGGCGCGCCAGACTCGCCAGAGGCTCGTCCAGATCCCGTAGACAAGAAGCCCGCAGCAAATGAAGGCGACGATGGCCGGCGCACCGATGCCGGCCCGCGTGATTACGAGGTCGAACTGGCCAGCGAGGATCATCATCAGGATCAAGGCGCCGCCCGCGAGATAGAGCGGGGCGCCGCCGATGCTGCGCTCGAGCCTGGTGCCGCCTTCCGGCGCGAGCCGGGCGCCCGCGAGGATCAGCGAGCCCACGGCGCCCACCGCGGCGGCCTCGGTCGGGGTCGCGATGCCGCCGAGGATGGAACCCAGAACGGCGATGATGAGCACGATCGGCGGCACCAGCGCGCGGCCGGTGCGCCGCCACACTTCGCGCCAGTCGCCGCCCAGCTCGCCGCGCGGAATCGCCGGGGCCGCCGCCGGCCTCAGCCAGGCGACGACCATCAGATAGAGCATGTAGAGCCCGACCAGCACCATGCCCGGCAGCAGGGCGCCGGCGAAGAGGTCGCCCACCGAGACCGGCTCCGGCGACCAGTTGCCGATGGCGCGCTGGGCATCAACGTAGGCGTTGGAGATCTGCTCGCCGAGGATCACCAGCACGATGGAGGGCGGGATGATCTGGCCCAGGGTGCCGGAGGCGCAGATCGTCCCGGTTGCGAGCTTGGGGTCGTAGCCGCGCCTCAGCATCGTCGGCAGCGAGAGCAGGCCCATGGTCACGACCGTGGCACCGACGATTCCGGTGGAGGCGGCGAGCAACGCGCCGACGGCAATCACCGAGAGCCCGATGCCGCCGCGCAAGCCGCCGAAGAGCCGCCCCATGGCCTCCAGCAGCTCTTCCGCCACCTTCGAGCGTTCCAGCATCACGCCCATGAAGATGAAGAGCGGCACGGCGATCAGCACCTCGTTCCACATCGCGTTGCCGAAGATGCGCTGCGGCATGGCGCGCATGAAGCTGATGTCGAAGACGCCGAAGGCGTAGGAGAAGAGCCCGAACAGCGCGGCAACGCCGGAGAGCGTGAAGGCGACCGGGAAGCCCGCCAGCAGGCAGGCGAAGGTCGTCACGAACATGACGATGACCAGGACTTCGCCGATAGGCATGGCGTATCAGGCGGTCCCGCCGCCGGCTTCTGCGATGTCGTCGTGGCTTGCCTGGCGGCCGGCAAGGGTCAGCAACGCGTGAAACGCGAGGGAGAGTCCCTGGAAGGCGATCAGCACCACGAACGCGAGAATCATCGACTTGAGCGCATAGATCGCCGGAATGCCGCTGGTTTCCGCCGAGCTTTCGAACACCGACCAGGACTGCTCCACATAGGGCCAGCTCGCCCAGCCGATGATCACGCAAACCGGCATCAGAAACAGAATCACGCCCAGGAGATCGATGAGCGCGCGCCGGCGCGGGCGCGCATCGCGGTAGAAGATATCGACGCGGACGTGACCGCCGTGGAGCAGCGTGTAGCCCGCACCAACCAGAAAGAGGGTGGCGTGGAGGTAGATCACCCCCTCCTGCATCGCGATGAAGCCCCACCCGAAGATGTAGCGCATCACCACGACGACGAACTGAAGGAGCACCATGAGCAGCGCAAGCCACGACGCGACGCGGCCGACGTGCTCGTTGACCACGTCGATTGCGCGTGTGAGCGCGGCTATTACGGAGAGAGACGCCTGCATCTCATGTCAGCCGGCCGGCGCTCCTTTCAGGCGGCCAGCGCTCAGGCGCGGCGGCGGCCCTCATGCCCGCCTCTCCGACGCCCCGCAGCGGCGCCGGGCTATTTCCGTTGCGACGGCGATGGTCGGGGCGGGCTTGCACCGCCCGCCCCGAACGCACGCCTAGCCGGCGTACTACGCGGTCAGGAGCCGGGCGTTCCCGTAAGCCAACTCCGAGCGCTCGTGGTAGGGCACCGCAGTCTTGCGGAATGCGCTGAAGCTCTCGTAGACGCGTTGCGTGATGCCGCCCTCGGCGCCGACCTCGGCGACTACGTCGGCCGAATTTTCTCCGAGCGCCTTCAACATCTCGTCCGACACGCGGCGCACTTGGACGCCGTGCTCGTTGATGAGCGTGTCCAGCGCCCCGGCGTTACGCGCGTTGAACTCGGCCAGCATGGCAGCGTTGTCGGCTGCGCAGCAGCTCTCGATCAGGCTCTGGTCCGCGGCGCTGAGGCTCTCCCACACGCCACGGTTGACGCCGCAGGTCAGGACCGTGCCGGGCTCGTGGAAACCGGGCCAGTAGTAGTACTTGGTCACCTTATAGAAGCCGAAGGCGAGGTCGTTCCACGGCCCCACCCATTCGGTGGCGTCGATGGTGCCGGCCTCAAGCGCGGGATAGATCTCGCCGCCCGGCAGCAGCAGGGCGTTCGCGCCGATGCGGCGCAGCACCTCGCCGCCGAGGCCCGGCATGCGCATCTTCAGGCCCTTGTAGTCCTCGAGCGAGTTCATCTCCTTGTTGAACCAGCCGCCCCACTGGACGCCGGTGTTGCCGGCGAGGAAGGGCTTCACGTTGAAGTCGGCGGATAGCTCGTCCCAGAGCTCCTGACCGCCGGCGTGGTAGATCCAGGCATTGACCTCGTCCGCTGTGAGCCCGAAGGGCACGGTGGCGAAGAAGTTGAAGGCCTTGGACTTGCCCTGCCAGTAGTACTCGGCGGAGTGGTACATGTCCGCAGCACCCTCCGAGACCGCATCGAAGCAGCCGAGTGGTGGCACCAGCTCGCCGCCGCCATAGTGCTTGACCTCGATGCGTCCCTCGGTCGCATTGGTAATGCGGTCGGCGAGCCGTTGCGCGCCGGTGCCGAGGCCGGGGAACTGCTTCGGCCATGAGGTGGCCAGCTTGAGCTGCATCTTGCCCTGCGAGATCGCGGGGGCGGGAAAGTTCGATGCTGCGGCGGCTGCCACGGCGGCTCCTGCGATGGCCGTTCCCTTGAGAAGGCTGCGTCTTCCGATCTTCGTGCTCATGTCCTTGGTCTCCCTTCGATGGTTCCGGTCAATGATCCGGGACGCCCTGACCGTCCGGTCGGGCGTCGAGGATGGTCCAGCCCTCCGGGCCGTGCACCTCGAGCGGGCGAAAGCGGGCCTTGTAGTCCATCTTGTCGCAGCCGTCGATCCAGTAGCCGAGGTAGAGGTAGGGCAGCGCTTGCGCGCGCGCCTCTTCCACGAGCCTGAGAATCATATAGCTGCCCGGACTGTCCTTGACCCACGTGGGTTCGTAGAAGGAATACACTGCAGAGAGCCCGTCGGCGACGACATCGAACACGCACACGCCGTAGAGCCGCCCGCCGGGGCTGCGGAACTCGGCAAGGCGGGTCTCGACCGCGCTCTCCTCTACCAGAGCGCCGTAGCCCTCGCGCCCCATGGCCGCCATCGTGCCGTCAGGGTGTCGCGCCGCCAGATAACGCCTGAACAGGGTGTAGTGATCGGGCCGCGCCAGCGCTGGCAGCACGTTGAGCGTGATTCCCGCATTGCGCGCGACGACCCGGCGGAGCGAGCGGCTCGGCACGAACGCATCGGCACGGACCCGTGCGGAAACACAGGCCCGGCAGCCGGGGCAGGCGGGGCGGTAGGCGGCCAGGTGGCTGCGGCGGAAGCCTCCGCGCAGCATCTCGTCGTAAGCGGTCTCGGCGCGGGAGCCCGCAAGCGGGGTGACGATCGAGCGCTCCAGGCGCCCCGGCAGGTAGGGGCAGGGGCGGAGCGGCGTCACACCCAGAAACTTGAGACCGTCGCCATGCGGCGCGCGCGTCCGCGCCGGGTGCTGGCTCACGAGCGGGCGATTTTCGCTGGTCATCGGCTTGATTATAGGGCCGCGCCGCGCTTCGCCAAGGAGTCGGTTACGCTTTGCCTCTCGCACGCGATGTGTTCGGTCGACCTGGTACACAGTTGTTCGGTTCGTGATTGTCTCTAGGGATAGTGACTCACATGTACCAGACACCACTGCACAAGGAGCACGCATTAATTGCGATAGTTTATGTCACGAAATTTCCTATAGCAATATTTTTTGCTAATTTTACAAAATTTACAAAGTCCACTCTTGTGCTGGGAAGCGGGAAGTCCAGAGCTGCCTTCGACCGCATGACCACTTCCCCACAGGCCAACAACAGCAACCGAAGCGGTCAACTCATCTGGTACACAAACCGGTCAGTTCAGATTGTTCTCGACAGACCCGGTGAGGATTCCGGGCTAAACCGCCCGCCAGCCGATGTCCCCGCGGCAGAATCCTTCGGGCCAGTCGATGCGCCCGACGGCCTCGTAGGCGCGGCTCTGGGCCGCAGCGACGTCTGCGCCTAGCGCCGTCACGCCGAGCACGCGCCCGCCTGCGGCGACGACGCCGACATCGGTGCGCGCCGTCCCCGCGTGGAACACCGTGACGTCGTCGAGGTCTTCTGCTGCGTCGATCCCGCGGATCGCGCTGCCCTTCTCGTAGGCGCTCGGATAGCCTTGCGTGGCGAGCACCACGCAAAGCGCCGCCTCATCGCGCCAGCGCAGGTCGAATTCCTTGAGCTCGCCATCGTGCGCCGCGATCAGCGCGGCCAGCAGGTCGGACTTGAGCCGGGGCATGAGCACCTGGCACTCGGGGTCGCCGAATCGGGCGTTGACCTCCAGCAGCTTCGGCCCGTCGGCAGTGAGCATCAGCCCGGCGTAGAAGACACCGGTATAGGGGCTGCCCTCCGCCGCAAGGCCGCGCACGAGCGGCTCGACGATGCCGGTCCGCGTCTCCTCACAGAGCGCCGGTGTCATCGCAGGCGCCGGCGAATAGGCGCCCATGCCGCCGGTGTTGGGCCCCGTATCGCCTTCGCCCACCGCCTTGTGGTCCTGCGCCGTCTCCAGCGGCAGCACGGTCTCGCCGTCGACCAGGGCGAAGTAGCTCGCCTCCTCGCCCACCAGCATCTCCTCGATCACGAGCGTGACGCCGGCCTCCCCGAAGGCGCCGCCCAGCGCGGCTCGCGCCGCATCGAGGGCTTCGGCTTCGGTCTCCGCCAGCACGACACCCTTGCCGGCGGCGAGCCCGTCCGCCTTGACCACGAGCGGCGCGCCCAGCTCTGCGATGAAGGCCTCAGCCTCCGCGAGCGAGCCGATTCGCTTGTATGCGGCGGTCGGCACGCCGTGGCGAGCACAGAGGTCCTTCATGAAGCCCTTGGAGCCCTCGATCCGGGCGGCGGCCGCGCGCGGGCCGAAGGCGGCAATGCCTTCGGCCTCCAGCCGGTCGACCAGGCCGGCGCAAAGCGGCGCCTCCGGCCCCACCACGACCAGATCGATCGCCTGCGCGCGGCAAAAGGCCGCCAGCCCGTCGAAATCCATGGGATCGAGCGCAACGCAGGTCGCCTCGTTCTCGATTCCCGCGTTTCCCGGCGCGCACCAGAGCCCTCCCAGCAGCGGCGATGCCGCGAGCTGCCAGCAGAGGGCATGCTCGCGGCCGCCCGAGCCCACGACCAAGACGTTCATTTGGGTCTCTCCGCGCCCGCAAATCGCGGCGTTACGATACACTCTCGGGCTCCCTACGGCCCGCGATTCTCTCCCGGAATTTCTTGGAATTTGGCCATTTTTGCCGCTTGACGGTGGATAGGCCCATCACTAGGATGCGCCACCCTCTTGCCGACGAGGCTGGTCGGCGCGCCCCACGGCGCCCGCCGCCATGCCTTGTGATCGAGAGAGTTTCCGATGGGTCGGCGCAGGCCGGCGGCGGGGAAGCGGGCGGATCCCGATTTTCCCGGTCCACCTGCACGCGCCGCACTGTCTGTTGAACTTGGAACGCCGCGATGCCGACGATCAACCAACTGATTCGCAAGCCGCGCACGGCGCCTGCCGCACGAAACAAGGTGCCGGCGCTGCAGGCCTGCCCGCAGAAACGCGGCGTGTGTACCAGGGTCTACACGACGACGCCAAAGAAGCCGAACTCGGCGCTGCGCAAGGTCGCGCGCGTGCGGCTCACCAACGGCTTCGAGGTGACCAGCTACATCCCCGGTGAGGGGCACAACCTTCAGGAGCACTCGGTGGTGATGATTCGCGGCGGCCGGGTGAAGGACCTGCCGGGCGTGCGCTACCACATCATTCGCGGCTCGCTCGACACCCAGGGTATCCAGGACCGCCGCCAGCGGCGCTCCAAGTACGGCGCTAAACGGCCCAAATAGAGAACAAGAAGGAGCCGTCCAGTGTCACGCCGTCGCGCCGCAGAGCGCCGAACCGTTAACCCCGACCCCCGCCACGGGGACGTGGTGCTGGCGAAGTTCATGAACTCGCTGATGCTCGACGGCAAGAAGTCGACAGCCGAGCGCATCGTCTACGGCGCGCTCGACCGGATCAGGGAGAAGACCGGGCAGGATCCCGTCAGGGTCTTTCACGAGGCCCTCGACAACGTGAAGCCGGCTGTGGAGGTACGCTCGCGTCGGGTCGGCGGCGCCACCTACCAGGTGCCGACCGAGGTGCGGCCCGACCGGCGCCAGACGCTCGCCATTCGCTGGCTTATCGGCGCGACCCGGGACCGTTCCGAGACCACGATGGTCGACCGGCTCAGCAACGAACTCCTCGACGCCGCGGGAAACCGCGGCGTTGCCGTTAAGAAGCGGGAAGACACCCACCGTATGGCCGAGGCCAACCGCGCCTTTTCGCACTACCGCTGGTAGGCGTTGGCGTTCGCGGACAAGAACAATGGCTCGGACCACACCCCTCGAACGCTACCGCAATATCGGCATCATGGCGCATATCGATGCCGGTAAGACGACCACGACCGAGCGGGTGCTCTACTACACCGGCAAGTCCTACAAGATGGGCGAGGTCCACGAGGGCAGCGCCACGATGGACTGGATGGAGCAGGAGCAGGAGCGCGGCATCACCATCACGTCGGCCGCCACCACCTGCTTCTGGCACGACCACCGCATCAACATCATCGACACGCCGGGCCACGTCGATTTCACCATCGAGGTCGAGCGCTCGCTCAGGGTGCTCGACGGCGCGGTCGCGGTGTTCGACGCAGTCGCCGGTGTCGAGCCGCAGTCCGAGACGGTCTGGCGTCAGGCGGACAAGTACAACGTCCCCCGCATCTGCTTCGTCAACAAGATGGACCGCGTCGGCGCCAACTTCCCGCGCTGCATCGAGATGATTCGCGAGCGGCTGGGTGCCAACCCGGTCGCGATCCAACTGCCCATCGGCACCGAGGCGAAGCACATCGGGGTGGTCGATCTGATCGCGATGAAGGGCATCGTCTGGAAGTCGGAGACCCTCGGCGCGGAGTTCACCGTCGGCGACGTGCCCGACGACATGAAGGCCGAGGCCGAGGTGAGCCGCCAGGCGCTCATCGAGGCGGTGGTCGAGATGGACGACGCCGTGCTCGAGCGCTTCCTCGAGGGCGAGGAGCCGGACGAGGCAGCGATCAAGCGGTGCCTCCGCATCGGCACGCTGTCGGGCCAGCTGGTACCCGTGTTGACCGGCTCCGCCTTCAAGAACAAGGGCGTGCAGCCGCTGCTGGACGCGGTGTGCGACTTCATGCCGGCGCCGACCGACGTGCCGCCGGTCCACGGCGTCGTGCCCGGCAAGGGCAACGAGGTCGAGCGCTCCTGCAGCGACGACGAGCCGCTGTCCGCGCTCGCCTTCAAGGTGATGACCGACCCCTTCGTCGGCTCGCTCACCTTCGTGCGCGTCTATTCGGGCATGATCCAGACCGGTAAGCAGGTGCTCAACAGCGCCAAGGGCCGCAAGCAGCGGGTCGGCCGGATGCTGCTGATGCACGCGAATTCCCGCGAGGACATCCAGGAGGCGCGGGCGGGCGACATCGTGGCCATCGCCGGCCTCAAGGACACCACCACGGGCGAAACCCTGAGCGATCCGGCGCACCCGGTGGTGCTGGAGCGGATGGAGTTCCCGGATCCGGTGATCGAAGTCGCGGTCGAGGCCAAGACCAAGGCCGATCAGGACAAGCTCTCCATCGCGCTCGCACGGCTCGCCGAGGAAGACCCGTCGTTTCGCGTGACCGCCGATCCCGAGAGCGGACAGACCGTGATCAAGGGCATGGGCGAGCTGCATCTGGACATCCTGATCGACCGCATGCGCCGCGAGTTCAAGGTGGGCGCCAACGTCGGCCAGCCCCAGGTCGCCTATCGCGAGACCATCGGCCGCGAGTCCACGGTCGATTACACGCACAAGAAGCAGACTGGCGGGGCCGGTCAGTTCGCCCGGGTCAAGGTTGTGCTGGAGCCGGCGGAGGCCGGCGAAGGCTTCGCGTTCGAGAGCGAGGTCGTGGGTGGCGCCGTGCCCAGGGACTACATCCCTGCGGTCGAGAAGGGCATCGAGGAGGCGCGGCACGCCGGTATCGTCGCCGGCTTCCCGGTCATCGACTTCAAGGCGCGGCTCATCGATGGCGCATCGCACGACGTCGATTCCAGCTCGCTCGCGTTCGAGATCGCGGCGCGCGCGGCGTTCCGCGAGGCCCTGCAGGGCGCGGCGCCGGCGTTGCTGGAGCCCATGATGAAGGTCGAGGTCGTGACGCCCGAGGACTATCTGGGCGACGTGATCGGCGACCTCAATTCCCGGCGCGGGCATGTCGGCGGCATGGAGCCGCGCGGCAACGCCCAGGTGATTCGCGCCATGGTACCGCTCGCGACCATGTTCGGTTATGTCAACACCCTGCGCTCGCTCACCCAAGGGCGGGCGCAGTTCACGATGGAGTTCGATCACTACGATCAGGTGCCCTCGGCGGTGTCGGACGAAGTCCGCGCCCGCTACGCCTGATCGCGTGACCACGACCAAGATCAAGACCTCCTGAGAGAGAGCACCGATGGCCAAGGAGAAGTTTGAGCGTACGAAGCCGCACTGCAACGTGGGCACGATTGGCCACGTTGACCATGGCAAGACGACGCTGACGGCGGCGATCACGAAGGTTCTGGGTGAGGCGGGCGGCGCGGAGTTCGTGTCGTTCGACGAGATCGACAAGGCGCCGGAGGAGCGCGAGCGCGGGATCACGATCGCGACGGCGCACGTCGAGTACGAGACGGCGAACCGCCACTACGCGCACGTGGACTGCCCGGGTCATGCGGACTACGTGAAGAACATGATCACGGGCGCCGCGCAGATGGACGGTGCGATCCTGGTGGTCTCTGCGGCGGACGGCCCGATGCCGCAGACGCGGGAGCACATTCTGCTTGCGCGCCAGGTGGGCGTTCCTGCGCTGGTCGTCTACATGAACAAGGTGGACATGGTTGACGACGAGGAGATTCTGGAGCTTGTCGAGCTTGAGGTTCGGGAGCTGTTGTCCGCGTACGAGTTTCCTGGCGACGACATTCCTGTGATCCGGGGTTCTGCGCTTGCGGCGCTTGAGGGCGGCGACGCGGCGACGGGCCGAGACTCTGTTCTGGAGCTGATGGCGGCGGTTGACGACTACGTGCCGCAGCCTGAGCGCCCGAAGGACCAGCCGTTCCTGATGCCGATCGAGGACGTGTTTTCGATTTCGGGTCGTGGGACGGTTGTGACGGGCCGGATCGAGCGCGGTGTTGTGAAGGTCGGCGACGACGTCGGGATCATCGGGATCCGCGAGACGACGAAGACGGTCTGCACGGGCGTCGAGATGTTCCGGAAGCTGTTGGACCAGGGCGAGGCGGGTGACAACGTGGGCGTTCTGCTTCGTGGCACGAAGCGCGACGAGGTCGAGCGCGGCCAGGTGTTGGCGGAGCCTGGGACGATCACGCCGCACACGCGTTTTGAGGCGGAGACGTACATCCTGACGAAGGACGAGGGCGGCCGTCACACGCCGTTTTTCTCGAACTACCGTCCGCAGTTTTACTTCCGGACGACGGACGTGACGGGGACGATCGGGTTGCCGGACGGGACGGAGATGGTGATGCCGGGCGACAACGTGACGATGCAGGTTGATCTGATTGCGCCGATTGCGATGGACGAGGGCTTGCGCTTTGCCATCCGCGAGGGC
>JAJDUK010000051.1 GCA_022826665.1 Alphaproteobacteria bacterium
GGAGATCACGCTGGTCAGCAACGACCTCAATGCCCCGGCCGAGGAGATCGCAGCCCTCTACAAGCAGCGCTGGCAGGTCGAGCTGTTCTTCAAGTGGATCAAGCAGAACCTCAAGATCAGACACTTCCTCGGCACCAGCGAAAATGCCGTGCGCATCCAGATCGTCACCGCGCTGATCGCCTACCTGCTGCTGCGGCTCGCGCAGATCGGAACCGGAACCGGGCTCGGCCTCCAGGCCATCGCCCGCCTCGTCGCCAAGACGACCTTCCAACGCCGGGCCCTCACCGACCTCTTCGAACCACCGCCTGACACACCGCAAGCCCATGACCAACTCCAAATCCCCTTCGCCAAAATCTAAACCGGACAGCAGTGGACTTGATCCGGGCATCTTTCTCCGCGGCACTCACATGGATGGCCAGGACACCACGACAGCCTCCCGGCAGTGCGGGGGCTTCCAGACCCGATTCCAGGCGCGGTGCCGAAGGGCCAGCGGCATCACCGCCATAAACGGGCCGACAACGCAAGTCCTTGACCCCGATCCCCCTCGCCGATACTAGGTCCCATCGTGTCACGGCTGTGAGGTGTGAGGAAACCGGGGAAAACCGTTATTTCCGGGTTGCGTAGGGGGTTCTCGATGGCACAGTGATGGTGGTCGGAGGCGCCGGTTGGACCCTCGGGTCCAGCCGCTGTGTGGTGGAGGGAGTGGGATTCGAACCCACGGTACGGCAAGCCGTACACCGGTCTCGGAAACCGGCGCCTTCGACCGCTCGGCCACCCCTCCGGCACCGTCCCATACTATATCGAGGCGTAGCACGACCCACAAGCGCGACCGATGGGGGATGACACGAGATATCGGCAGAGACGACGGGCTGTTCGGTCAGGCGTATAAGCGACCAAATTCTCCCACTCCTCCCCGCCGGGGAGGAGTAGGCCGGGGTGAGGAGGGGGCGTTCCCACTCGGAGGCCCCGCAACATGGTGCGGTGCACAGTGTGGGCGGCGCGGGGCAGCATCGCGGGATGAGCCACCACACCACCCGCGAGCACAGTCACGCCATGCAAAACGACCCCCCCAAGAGCACAACGGCCGGGACGTTCGGGCGCTCCTCCATCAAGCGCCTGCCGCCCAAACTCCGCGAGGCCGTGGACGCGGCCATCGCGGACGGCGCCACCATCGACGAGATCACCGCCCGCATCCGGGCCGAGGGCGAGACATGCTCGCGCTCGGCCGTCGGCCGTTACGTCAAGAACGTGCGCGACCTGATCCGCCAGCAGCAGGAGACCGACCGCACCATCAAGGCGTGGGTGGACGCGCTCGGAGAGCGCACCGAGGGCCAGGCGGGACTCGTCCTGATCGAGACCCTGCGGACCATGGTGCTCGCCACCATGGCCGATCTCAGCGCGCGGGAAGAGCCCGTGTCCTTGCAGGATCTTTCCCGCCTCTCTCTCATCCTCAAGCGCATCGAAGGCACCGACAAGCTGCGCAAAGACCGGGAGCGGGCGGCGAAGAAGGCGGCGAACGACGCAGACCGCGCCAAGGGCCAGGGCGGGCTCTCGCCGGAGGCCGTCGCCATCATCCGCGCGGAGGTGGAAGGCAGGCCCCCGCCGCCGCCTGCTCCCCGCACCGTCACGTCGGTGCCGGTGGACCCGTGGAACCCTGCGGAAGCTCGCCTATACCCATCAATCCCAGCTGATCCCGGCGAATCCCACTCAATCCCGGATAATCCCGACGAATCCCACTTGAGCCCGGATAATCGCTATGAATCCTGGACGGAAATTGCTCCGCGCGTGTTTCGCACCAGCCCCACGTCGATCCTGTCCCTCGGGCCGGAGTGAGGCGCAGTCGGAAGTGAGGCGGGAAAAGCCGTTCAGGCGTCCGGCAGGCGGTAGTCCTGAAACATCTCGCGCAGGCGAGACTTCTGGATCTTGCCGGTGGCGGTCAGCGGCAGCTCGTCGACCAGCACCACGTCGTCGGGCAGCCACCACTTCGCGACCCTGGTGGCGAGGTAGGCGTTGATGGTGTCCTTGTCCGGCGCGCAGCCGTCGCGCGGCACGACCACCATGAGCGGGCGCTCCTCCCACTTGGGATGGAAGACGCCGATGACGGCGGCCTGCTTCACGTCGGGGTGGCCCACCGCCGCATTCTCCAGGTCGATGGAGCTGATCCACTCGCCGCCCGACTTGATCACGTCCTTGGTGCGGTCGGTGATGCGCATGAAGCCGTGCTCGTCGAGGGTCGCGACATCGCCGGTGGGGAACCAGCCGTCGTCGTCGAGCTTGTCTCCGCCCTCGCCCTTGAAGTAGCCGCTGGCGGCCCAGTTGCCGCGCACCCACATGTCGCCAAAAGTCTTGCCGTCGCGGGGCACCGGCGCGCCGTCGGCATCGGTGATCTGGAGCTCCAGGCCGAACTGTACGCGGCCCTGTTGGCTGAGCACTGCCTGGCGCTCTTCGTCGGAGAGCGCGTCGATCTCCGGCGTCGCCGTTGCCATGGTTCCGAGCGGCGAGGTCTCAGTCATGCCCCAGAGCTGGTGCACCGTCACCCCGTAAGGGTCGGCCAGCCGTTCGATCATCGCCCGCGGCACCGCCGAGCCGCCGATGGCGACGCGCTCCAGGCTTTCGACCGTCTTGCCGCTCTCGTCGAGATGGTCGATCAGCATGGTGAAGACCGTCGGCACGCCGAGCGCGAAGGTCACCCCCTCCCCTTCGATCAGCTCCTGCAGGCTCTGGCCGTCCATCTTCGTGCCGGGCAGTACCAGGCCCGCGCCGGAGAGGCAGCCCAAATAGGGCAGCGACCAGGCGTTGCCGTGGTACATCGGCGCAATCGGCATCAGCACGTCGTGGGCGGAGATGCCCATGGCACTATTCTGGCAGGCGGCCATGGCGTGCAGCAGGGTCGAGCGGTGGCTGTAGAGCACGCCCTTGGGATTGCCGGTCGTGCCCGAGGTGTAGCAGAGCGAGGACGCGGCGCGCTCGTCGAAGAGCGGCCAGTCGTAGTCCTCGCTCTCGCCCACGAGCAGGGTCTCGTAGCAGAGGACGTTGGGAAGCGCTGTCTCCGGCATGTGCGCCTCGTCGGTCATCACCACGACCTGCTCGACCGTGGTGAGCTGGTTCGCGATGCGCTCCACCAGCTCGACGAAGGTGAGGTCCACGAACAGCACCCGGTCCTCGGCATGGTTGATGATGTAGACGATCTGCTCGGTGAAGAGGCGCGGGTTCACCGTGTGCAGCACCGCGCCCATGCCGGAGACGCCGTAGAAGAGCTCCTGGTGGCGGTAGCCGTTCCAGGCCAGCGTGCCGACCCGATCCCCGTGGCCGATGCCGAGCCGGGCCATGAGGTTGGCGACGCGCCGCGCGCGCCGCTCGCATTCGGCGTAGCCGTAGCGGTGGATCGGGCCTTCGACGGTGCGCGAGACCACCTGGCGGTCGCCGTGATACTCGGCTGCATAACGAATCAGCGACGAGATCATCAGCGGGATCTCCTGCATCAGGCCGTGCATGGCTCCTCCCCTCGCTCGGTCGGCCGGGGCCGCGCGCCCCGCGCCATTATCGGCCGGCGCCGCGCCGGTCGAAAGACTTTCCCGTGCGTCGCTGATATTCTCGCCGCCCTTGCAGGGAGCGGCATGCGTTCAGGCTGCGCAACCAGAGACCGGGGAGGAGAGGATCGTGAAACTGGTGGGAAAGACGGCGCTGGTCACCGGAGGTTCCTCGGGCATCGGCGAGGCGATTGCGGTCAGGTTCGCGGCCGAGGGCGCGCGCGTCGCGGTGGTGGGCTCCTCCGATCTGGCCAAGGCGCAGCAGGTCGTGGAGAAGATCGAGGCGGCGGGCGGCGCGGCCCAGGCCTTCGTCGCCGACGTGCGCGACGTGGATGCGGTCAAGGCGCTGGTCGGCGCCGTGAAGGATGCCTTCGGGCGCATCGACATCCTGGTCAACTCGGCCGGTATCTTCGAGCCGACGCCCATCGGCGAGACCAGCGAGGCCGAGTACGACGCGACCATGGACATCAACGTGAAGGGCACCTTCTTCGCGATCAACGAGGTGGCGCCGGTGATGATCGCGCAGGGCGGCGGCAAGATCGTCAACCTCTCGTCGGTGACAGGGGTGATGGGGTTCAAGAGCTTCTCGGTCTATTGCGCGTCGAAGGCGGCGGTCAACTACCTCACGCGCGCGCTGGCGCTGGAGCTGAGCCCGCACAACATCGCCGTGAACGCGATCCTGCCCGGCAACACGGCGACGCCGATGAACGTGAAGATCCGCACCGAGCCGCAGTTCAAGGAGATGCTGGAGGGCATGACCGCGGTGACGCCGAGCAACCGGACCTACTCGGAGGCCGACGACATGGCGTCCGCCGCGCTCTTCCTCTGCTCCGAGGACGGCCGCGCCGCCCACGGCTCGCTCATGCTGCTGGACGAGGGCATCTCCTGCGGGCTCTGAGCGCCCGGCCATGAGTTCGCACGCGGCGGAGTCCGTACCGGCCGGCAAGCTCTACACGGTGATTACCCATCTCGCGATGGAGGCGCCGCCCGCAGAGACGCCGCCGCCGGCGCCCGTGCCCGGCGTTACGCTCGAGCGGCGGCGGGCCATGCCGGTCGCCGATTACCTGCGCCTCTATCACGCGATTGGGGACGACTGGCTCTGGTGGAGCCGACTGACATGGGACGAGGCGAGGCTCGCGGCCCATCTCGCGGAGGAGGAGACCGAGGTCTACGTGGCGGAGGCCGACAGCGAGGAGATCGGCCTGATCGAGCTGAACCTGCGGCCGGCGCCGGATATCGAGCTGCGCTACTTCGGCCTGGTTCCGTCGTGGATCGGCAAGGGGCTTGGCGGCTGGTTGCTCGCCCATGCGCTCGCCGCCGCCGGGCGTCACCGACCCCGCCGCATGATCCTCAACACCTGTACTCTGGACCACCCCGGTGCCCTCGCCTTCTACCAGAAGCATGGTTTTGCCATCACCCACAGCGAGGTCGATATCGTGGACGACCCCCGCCTCGTCGGTCTGCTGCCGATGGATGCCGCGCCCCACATCCCCCTGGCCGCCCCTGCCAATGGCTGACCGGGGGCGCTTGTTGCTTCATGCTCCCACTCGCTAGATTGAGCCCATGACTGACACCAAGAGCGACGCGGCGGCGCAGGCCATCTGGACGGCCTGGAGCGGCCATCACCTGATCGACGGTCTGCCCGAAGACTTCCGCCCAAGCACGACCGCCGAGGGCTACGCGGTACAGGCCGCGCTCGCACGCCTCGCCGGCGCCACGCCCGTGGGCTGGAAGATCGCGGCCACCAGCGAGGCCGGCCAGAAGCACATCGGCGTGGACGGCCCGCTCTCCGGGCGCCTGTGGCAGAGCAAGCTCCATCAGAGCGGTACCAAGCTGCCGGCCGGCCACCTGCACATGGCGGTGGTCGAGGCGGAGTTCGCCTTCCGTATGGGCGTCGACCTGCCCGGCGAGGGCGGCGAGTACACGGTGGACGCGGTCATGGATGCGGTGGCGGCGCTGCACCCGGCCATCGAGATTCCGGATTCGCGCTTCAGGGACTTCACCGTCGTGGGCGCCGCCCAGCTCATCGCCGACAACGGCTGCACCGAGTATTGCGTGCTGGGGCCGGAGGCGCCGGAGGGCTGGCGCACGGTCGACCTCGCCGCCCACCCGGTCGTGGTCTCCATCGATGACGAAGAGGCGGCGACAGGCAAGGGCGCCAACGCCCTCGGCGACCCGCGCATCGCGCTCACCTGGCTGGCGAACGACCGGGTCCGCCACGGCGTACCGCTCGCGGCCGGCGACGTGGTCATCACCGGCACCTGCATCGTGCCGGCTCCGATCGCGCACAAGAAGCACGTGCGCGCAGACTTCGGGGCGCTCGGCGCGGTCGAGGTGGCGCTGGCTTCCTTCTAGCCGGTGTCGGACTCCGCTTCTGCCGGCTGGCGGGACTTGACGAGCCAGCCGAGCAGTAGGGTCGCCACCACCGCGCCGATCAACTGGGCCACGATGAAGGCCGGCATGTGGAGCGGCATGATCCCGGAGAACGTGTCGGTGAGCGAGCGCGCGATGGTCACCGCCGGGTTCGCGAACGACGTGGACGACGTGAACCAGTAGCCGGCGGTGATGAAGAGACCCACGCCGTAAGGCACCAGCTCGGGCCGGAAGCGCAGGCAGCCCAGGATCGTCGCGACCAGGCCGAAGGTCGCCGTGAACTCGCCGAGCCATTGGGAGAAGCCGGTGCGCTCCTTCATCGACGCGGCGACGATTGGCTCCTCGAACATGCCGTGCGCCAGCATCGCCCCGCAGATGCCGCCGGCCACCTGCGCCAGCAGGTAGAGCCCGGCGTCGCGCAGGCCGATCTCGCGGCGTATCAGGAAGCTGAGGGTGACGGCTGGATTGAAGTGCGCGCCGGAGATGGGGCCGAAGATCACGATGAGCACCACCAGGATGGCGCCGGTGGGGATCGTGTTGCCGAGCAACGCGAGCGCGACGTTTCCGCCGGAGAGCGTCTCGCCCATGATGCCGGAGCCGACGACCACGGCGAGCAGCAGCAGCGTCCCCAGCCACTCCGCGAAGAGCCGCCGCCCTAGATCGAACCGTTCCATCCCCTCCCCCCGGACTCGTTCGTTCAGCGCTTAACCCGGAACTTTCCCCGATGTCATGGCCTGCATGGCACATTCCGGCCTGCCGCCGGTCGATCCGGCGACCGCACCATGGGCCGGAGCACAGCGTGGGCAATCCGGGTTAGACACCTGCGAACCCTGTCGATCGGATCAGGACGGAAAGACGAGATGAAGGAATTGCGAAACGACAGAACGAACCCAATCTCCCGCAGCCGCCGGTTTGGCATCGAATTGCGTCGAGACACGCGCAAGCTGGTTCCCGATCATCGACCATACTCACGCGTCGATTCTTCCCGAAACGCCGAGAGTCAATTGTGACATCTGTGTTGCAGTTGCATGACAGACGGTGTTCCGGCGCCGCGGGTCGCCCCGTTTGACCCCCGTCTGTCGCAGTGAATAATCGGCGCCGACACGCCGCAGGGAGAACGCAGTGGGCCGACTGGCGACCGATATCGGCGGAACCTTCACCGATCTGGTCTACTTCGACGAGCAGACCGGCGCACTCAGCGTCGCCAAGTCTCTCAGCACGCCGGACGATCTGACGCGAGGCGTGCTCGACACCATCGATCAGGCGCAGCTCGACGCCGACGCCGTGGGCTACTTCGTCCACGGTGGCACGACCGTCATCAACGCGATCACCGAGCGGACGGGCGCCAAGACCGCGCTGGTCACCACCGAGGGCTTTCGCGACGTGCTGGAGATCGCGCGCGGCAACCGGCCCGATCTCTACAACCTGCGCTACCGCAAGGAGGTCCCCTTCGTGCCGCGCCGGCTGCGCTTCGAAGTGCGCGAGCGGGTCGATGCCAAGGGGCGCGTCCGCGTGCCGCTGCATCTCGAAGACCTGGACCGCGTGATCGAGGTATGTCGGGCCCAGGGTGTGGAGGCGATCGCCATCCAGTTCCTCCACTCCTACGCCGCGCCTGCGCACGAGGAGGAGACGGCGGCCTACTTGCGCGAACGACTCAACGGCGTCGCCATCACCGCCTCCCACGAGATCACCCGCGAGTGGCGCGAGTACGAACGCGCCAACACGGCCGTGCTCAACGCCTACGTGCAGCCCATCGTGCAGCGCTACTTCGACACCCTTGAGGCCGGCATCGACAGGCTCGGGCTCGACTGCCCGATGATGGCGATGCAGTCGAACGGCGGCACCACGAGCTTTGGATGGGCCAGGGAGCACCCGATCACGCTGCTTGAATCGGGGCCGGCGGCAGGCGTCAACGGCGCCGCGCTGATCGGCCGGCTCTGCGACGAGCCCGACGTGATCTATCTCGACATCGGCGGCACAACCGCCAAGTGCTCCACCATCGAGGGCGGCGAGCCCAAGGTCACCACGGACTACCGGCTGGAGGCGACGCGCATCCGCTACGGCTACCCGGTGCGGGTGCCGGTGATCGACATCGTGGAGATTGGCGCGGGCGGCGGCTCAATCGCCTGGTTCGACGAGGGCGGCACGCTCTGCGTGGGCCCCCGCAGCGCCGGCGCCGATCCGGGGCCCGCCTGCTACGGCCGCGGCGGAACCGAGCCAACCGTGACCGACGCCAAGCTCATCACCGGCGTGCTCAACCCGGAAAACTTCGCGGGCGGGCAATTCTCCCTCGATGTTGGGCTGGCACGGACCGCCATGAGCAAGATTGCTGACGGGTTGGGCTGCAGCGTCGACGAGGCGGCGGTTGCAGTGATTCGCCTGGTCGATGCCAACATGATCAACGCGCTCAAGCTGGTCTCGATCCAGCGCGGCCACGATCCCAACGACTTCGCGCTGATGGTGGGCGGCGGCGGCGGCGCCATGCACGGTGCCAGCCTCGGCCGCGAGCTCGGCGTCAACGAGATCGTGGTGCCGCGCTATCCCGGCCTCTTCTCGGCCTGGGGCATGCTGGCGACCGCACCCCGGCGAGATTTCTTGCGCACGGCGCTACAGCGTGCGGATACGCTCGAGATCGCCGACGTGCGCGCGCTTTTCGCCGAACTGCACCGGGAAGCAGAGCGCTATTTCAGGTCCGAGGGCGGGCACGGCACGTTCTCCGCCGCCTGCCATCTCGACATGCGCTATTTCGGGCAGGAGCACGCGGTGACGATCCCGATCGACCTCGATGGGGCGGGCCGCGACTCGATCCTCGATGCGTTCCATGCCGCGCACGAGCGCGCCTACACTTTCCGCCTCGCGGACACACCGGTCGAGCTGGTCACCTTCCGTCTCACCGCAACGGCCGATGTCGCCCGGCCGGAACTGACCCCGTGGACGACGGAAGGGCGCTCGGCAGGCGCGGCGGCGCGGGAGGGGCGCACGGTCGATTTCGGCGAGGACGGTCGGCACGAGACCCGCGTCTACGACCGCGACCTGCTGCCGCCGGGCTTCGAGGCGGACGGCCCGGTTATCGTCGAGGAACCGTCATCGACGACCCTGGTCTGCCCTGGCCAGCGCGTCCGGGTGGACGACCTGGGCTTCCTCAGAATCACCGAGAACTGAGCCAGCGGTGACCGGGGCTGCCGCCATGCGCGCCATGGTATATCGCGGCGACGGCCCCGCGCTCAGCCTGGAAGAGCGGCCGGTGCCCGAGCCCCGCGCGGGTGAGGTTCTGGTCCGGGTCTCTGCGTGTGGCGTGTGCCGCACCGATCTCCACATGGTGGACGGCGACCTCACGGAACCTCGGCTGCCGGTGGTGCCGGGACACGAGATCGTGGGGCGCGTCGCGGCGCTCGGCACCGGCGTCGAGCGGTTCACCGAAGGCGAGCGCGTCGGCATCCCCTGGCTCGGCTGGACCTGCGGCACCTGCCGCTATTGCCGGAGCGGCCGGGAGAACCTGTGCCCGGACGCGCGCTTCACCGGCTACACCCTGGACGGCGGCTACGGCAACTACTGCATCGCCGACGAGCGCTACTGCTTCCCCCTCCCCGGCGAGCGCGACGACGCCCACGCGGCCCCGCTTCTCTGCGCCGGGCTCATCGGCTACCGCGCGCTCGCGATGGCGGGCGATGCCGAACGCCTCGGGCTCTATGGCTTCGGCGCGGCGGCGCACATCATCGCCCAGGTCGCGCGCGCCCAAGGCCGGCGGGTGTTCGCATTCGTCCGGCCCGGCGATCGGGCAGCAATCGACTTCGCCCGCGGCCTCGGCGCCGAGTGGGCCGGCGCGTCGGACGAGGCGCCGCCGGAGGAACTGGACGCCGCTCTGCTGTTTGCGCCCGTCGGCGCCCTTGTCCCCGCTGCGCTCCGCGCCATCGCGCCGGGCGGAACCGTGGTCAGCGCCGGCATCCATATGAGCGACATTCCCTCGTTCCCCTACGAGCTTCTGTGGCGGGAGCGGCGCATCGTCTCGGTCGCCAACCTCACGCGACGCGACGGCGAGGATTTTTTGGCGCTCGCCGCGAAGACGGCGATCGAGATGCACATCGAGCCCATGCCGCTTGCCGAGGCCAACACGGCTCTGGATCGCCTGCGCGCGGGACAACTCCAGGGCGCCGCCGTGCTCACGATGGACTGAGGCTCAGAGAGGCACGCCCATCTGCGCCATCGTCGCCCGCGTCAGATCGCTGTCGGGCTCGCGAAGCTGGTCGGCCATGGTGAAGTGGTTGTAGCCGGGGAGCTCCAGCCGGCTGAGCGGGTAGCCGTGCGCTTCCCACACCGCCGCCATGGCGTCGGCCTGGCGCTCGTATTCTTCAGATTCGATGTCGCCCGAGACCAGCATCAGCGGCGCCGCCACCGGGTAGCGCTGCGCCACCGGGCTGTTGCGCCGCGACTCGGCCGCGTCCATGCCGACCTTGTCGTTGAGGTAGCAGAGGCGGATGGGCTCCAGGTCGTAAATCCCTGAGATCGAGATTGCGCTCTTGACGAGATCGGCCGGCAGGCCGGCGCCGAAGGCAGGCCAGTCTGTCGCCAGCAGCATGGCGGCGAGGTGGCCCCCCGCCGACTGGCCGAGCGCGTGGATGCGCCTCGGATCGCCGCCGATCGACGCGGCGTTGCGCCACACCCAGGCGGCGGCGGCGCGGTTCTGGCGCACGATCTCGTCCATGCGGTAGTCGGGGGCGAGGCCGTAGTTGATGACGACGGTGGCCACGCCGTGAGGGCGGCAGCCGTCCGCCACGAAACTGTCGTGATGCTTGTCGAGCGAATACCAGTAGCCGCCGTGGATCATGATGAGGATCGGGGCGTCATGCCTCTCCGCCGGAAAGATGTCGAGGGTCTCGACCGGGAGATCGCCGTAGGCGACATCCCGCCCGCCTGGCAGCGCCGCGCGAGTCTCCGCGCTCCAGTCCAGCCAGCGCTCGAAATAGTCGACGTACTCGGGGATGCGCGCGCGATTGTTGTACTGCTTGTCGAGCGCCGCCCGATCGTAGCCGCGGTAGATCGCCTCTCCACTCATCCCGCCCTCCCCGTAACTGCCTCCCACGAGTGTAGCCGTATTCCGTCCCGGCCATCGACCGAAGCGGAGCGGCGCACTACATTACGGGGACGGCGAGTGAAGCAAGAGGAGCACGCCCATGCACCGCATGTTCCGCACGATGGTCGCCGCTGCCGCCGCCATCGGCGCAACCTTGTGGATCGGAGTGCCGGCCGCGCAAGCCGCCTCCATCGGGGGCCCCTTCGAGCTCGTCGACCACACCGGACAGACGGTCACCGAAGAGAGCTTCGACGATCGCTACCTGCTGGTCTATTTCGGCTACGCATACTGCCCGGACATCTGCCCGACGGAGCTGCTCATCATGGGCCAGGCCGTGGACGAGCTCGGCGACCTCGGCGACGAGGTCCAGCCGCTCTTCGTCACGGTCGATCCCGCGCGCGATACGGTCGAATACCTGGCCGATTACGTGCCCTCGTTCCATCCCCGCCTGGTCGGGCTCACGGGCAGCGACGAGCAGATTCACGCCGCGGCCAAGGCCTACCGCGTCTTCTATCGGCTCAACGAGCCGGACGAAGACGGCGCCTATCTGGTCGATCACACGTCCTACATCTATTTCATGGACCCCGACGGCGACTATCTGACCCACTTCGTCTTCGGCCAGGGGCCGGAGAAGATGGCTGAGATCATCCGCAAGCACCTGGATTGAGCAGGCAGGACCAGGCGGGCGAATGGCGGATTCGGGGAGCAGCGCCGCCGCTATCGCCGCAGCGCGGGAACGCGAGGAACGCCTGCGCTCGATCACCCGGACGGCTCCGGATGCCATCGTCATCATCGACGAGAGCGGCGTCATCGATACGGTCAACCCGGCGGCGGAACGCCTCTTCGGCTATTCCAGCGCCGAGCTGGTGGGCCAGAACGTCAAGATGCTGATGCCCTCGCCTCATCGGGAAGCCCACGACTCCCACCTGTCGCGCTACCGCGAGACCGGCGAGAGGCGCGTGATCGGCATCGGTCGCGTCGTCGTCGGCAGGCGCAAGGACGGCACCACGTTCCCGGCGCGTCTCGCGATCGGCGAAATCGAGCTCGATCAGGGGCGGCTCTTCACCGGGTTTCTCCACGACGTCACCGAGCGGGAACACATTCAGCGCCGCGCCGGCATCCTCCAGCAGGAGCTCATGCACGCCTCGCGGCTCTCCGCCATGGGGGAAATGGCGTCGGGCATCGCGCACGAGCTGAATCAGCCGCTGACGGCCGTTATGAACTACACACGAGCGGCGCGACGGCGACTTGATCGCGATGAACGGGATCCCACGCCCATCGCCGATCTCGTGGACAAGGCAGGGCAGCAGGCCGAGCGGGCGGCAGAGATCATCAAGCGGCTGCGGGGCTTCATCAAGAAGGACGAGAGCGTGCGTCGCCTGGAGCCGATCAACGCGATCGTCGAGGAGGCGGCGGCGCTGGCCCTGATCGGCGCGAGCGATCGCGACATCGAGTTGATCTTCTCCTTGGACGATACGCTGCCGCCCGTCCTGATCGACCGCATCGAGGTACAGCAGGTCGTGCTCAATATCCTGCGCAACGCGATCGAGGCGTTCGAGGGGCCGGGGGAACGAAAGATTCGTATCGCAACCTGGGCAGCCAGCCCCCGGCAAATCCAAGTCGATATCAAGGACAACGGCCCCGGCCTTGCGCCGGGCATCGAGGACAATCCCTTCCGCCCCTTCCAGACCACGAAGGAGGACGGCTTGGGCATCGGCCTCGCCATCAGCCGCACGATCATCGATGCCCACGGCGGGCGGCTCTGGGCCGAGAACGCGCCGGAGGGCGGCGCCGCCTTCCACTTCCTGCTGCCGGTCGGGGACGAGGCCAATGAATGACCGGGCCGAGGCCGTCGCCGTCATCGACGACGACGATGCGGTGCGCGATTCCCTGAGCGCGCTGCTGGAGGCCGCCGGCTACGACGTCGACACCTATGACTCGGGGCGGGCTTTCCTGAACGCCCTGCCCCAGGCCTTGCCTGCCTGCGCGCTCGTCGACGTGCGGATGCCGGAAATGGACGGGCTGGAGCTGCAGCAGCGTCTGACGGACGTCGCGCCGGCGCTACCGGTCATCATCATCACCGGCCACGGCGACATCGCGATGGCAGTGAAAACGATCAAGGCGGGCGCCGTCGATTTCGTCGAAAAGCCGTTTACGGACCGCACCATTCTCGACGGCATCGCGCAGGCTCTGGCGTTGCGGGAGGAGACGCTGAGCCGCGAGGCGCGACGCCTCGACGTGGGCCGGCGGCTGGATCGGCTCACCGCGCGTGAGCGTGAGGTCTTCGAGCGGCTCGCCCGAGGCAGCGCCAACAAGGTCATCGCCCGCGAGCTCGGCATCAGTCCACGTACCGTCGAGGTGCATCGCGCGCGGGTCATGGAGAAATTGCAGGCGCCGAGCCTCTCGCACCTGGTCCGCATGGCCATGATCGCGCAGGTGGATATGGGCGACATCTGATCGCCCGCGGCGCATGGCGGCGCGCCGCCACCGGATGCCATTCGTGCTGCCCCGTAGGGAGAATTCCTTACGCAACCACCCCAATTGCGCGGCCACGCGAAAACCACGAAATACCCGTCCGGGAAGCCCGCAACTGCTGCGGGAAGGGAAGATCACCATGAGCGTTGCCGCTAGGAATCGGGCGGTGCATCCGGCCACTGCCGGGGAGCCGCCCGCCGGGTTCGACCGGCTCGATGGAATTGGCGTCATCAAGCATCTGGTGCCGCATGAATCGCTGGCGCTCGAAGGCGATTCCGCCGATCGCTTCCATCGGGTGCTGAGAGGCACCATCGCCGGCTACAAGGCGACGGCGGACGGGAGACGGCAGATTATCGCGTTCTTCTTCCCCGGTGACCTGGTGGGGCTCACCGTGGGCGAGCGTTATGCTTACAGCGCCGAGGCGATTGATCGGGCCAGCGTCCGTTCCGTCCCGCAAGCCCGGCTGAGAGAGCTCGCGGCATCGGCGCCGGCTCTGCGCGAGAGCCTGCTCGACGCCTTGCACCGGGAGCTCTCGGCCGTACAGGAGCGGCTGTTGTGGCTCGGGCGCAAGACGGCGCGAGAGCGACTCGCCGGCTTCCTCCTGGAATGCGACGGCCGCGTCGGGCTGCACGACAAGGACGGGCGGCGGATCGTTCCGCTGCCGATGAGCCAGCTCGAGATCGGCGACTACCTGGGTCTCGCCTCGGAGACGGTGAGCCGGGCTCTCGCCGAGCTAGTGCGGGATGGCACCATCGAGATCGTGCGCCCCTTCGCCGGCGTCATCATCCGCGACCACCGCCGCCTGGAGCGCGCGGCGGACGAGGGCGGCCCTCCCGGCTACTCTGCCGCGCTCTTCTCAGAATCGAAGCCGTAGCGTGCCGCCGCCGCGGCGGAGACATAGCCCTCACGGAGATCCTCCGCGACCATCTCGGGCGCTCTCGTGCCCGGCTTGCCGTACCCGCCGCCGCCGCAGGTGGTGAGTCGCACCCGGTCGCCGCGCCGGATCGCCACGTTGGCGAACTTCGACGGCGAGACCTTGCCCCAAGCCGCGCACGCGTCCTGCCAGCTGTCGGAATTCGCACGCCGGACGAGGAGCGAGGCGGCTCCTCCCTCTCCTCCCCCCAGCAACCCCCATGGCCCGGTCCGATGGCGGTCTCCCATGTGGCTGATCGTGATCTCGTCGGCCTGGCAGACGAGGGTCTTGGTGCTGCCGAGGCCGCCTCTGTAACGGCCAGGACCGCCGGAATCTTCGACCAGGGACAGGGTCTCCACCAGCCACGGAAAGCGCGTTTCGTAGACCTCGACGGGTACGGTACGGCAGTTGCCGTTGATGCAATTGCAGGTGTCGTGGCCGTCGGCGAACGGGCGCCCGCCCCAGCCGCCGATCATGAAGTCGTAGCAGACGTAGTATTCGCCGGTCGCAGGGTGCTGGCCGCCGAACAGGAAGTTGCAATGGGTGCCCGCGTCCGGGGCGAACGTCCGCTCTGGCACGCGCTCCGACAGCGCCGCAATGACGGCGTAGCAGAGCCTGAGATGGGTCTCGGTGTTACCGCCGACCTCTGGCGCGGGATAGTCCACATTGGCGACGCTGCCGGGGCGCGCGAGAACGCGGATGGGGCGATAGCACCCGGCGTTGCGCGGGATCGACGGGTCGGTGACGTGGAGCATCGCGTTGAAGGTAGCCGACCAGGTGACTCCGAGAGTCGCGTTGATCGCACCGCGCGCCTGCGGGTCGCTGCGTGCGAAATCGGCGACCAGCTCGTCTCCCTGCACGAAGACATCGACCGCGACCTTGCGCGGCCGGTCCTCGATGCCGTCGTCCTCCATGTGGTCCTCGAAGCTGTAGCGCCCGTCCGGGATGGCCGCGATCTCGGCGCGCATGCGGCCTTCGGAATAGCGGATGAGCGCGTCGGTCAGCGCGGAGAATCGATCCTTGCCGTATTTCTCGATCAGCGCACTCATGCGGCTCGCGCCGGTCTCGCAGGCGCTGATCATCGCGCGGTAATCGCCGTAGTTGTGACGCGGCGTGCGCACATTCGCGAGGACGAGCTTCCAGACTTCCTCGACATCCTCGCCGCGCCGCTTGATGTGGACCGGTGGCACACGCATCCCTTCGTGAAAGATTTCCGTGCCTTCACTGGCGAAGCTGCCGGGCACCATGCCGCCGATTTCCGCCACATGACCGATGGAGACGGCGTAGCCCATCAACTCGCCGTCCACGAAGAACGGCATGAAGAAGGTGTGGTCAGGCGTGTGCAGGCCGCCCCGGTAGGGGTCGTTGTGCATGATGACATCGCCCTCGGCGAGCCCCTCGCGCGCCATCTCGCGCACGCAGCTCTTGATGACGACTGGCATGCCGCCGATATGAGCCGGGCAGAAGTCCGCCGCCGCGATCATGTCGCCCTTCGCGTCGGAGAGGACGCAGGTGAAGTCGAGAGCCTCGTTGAAGATCGTCGAGTACGACGTCTTCATCAGGGTGATGCCCATTTCCCGGCAAATGGAGAGCATCGTGCCTTCGAGGATGCTCATCGCCACGACATCCTCGGTCGGCCGCTCACTCATGGTGGGCCCCTTCACGCGTCGTCCCGATACCCGCTGGGGGCTCATGCACCCCGAGGGTGTCGGAATGGTTCACGACCATGCGGAGGCCGTCAAATGGCTCTAGCGGGCCGCGCAAGCCCGCTCGCCGACTCGGCGCTGCCGGGTCAGCCGTCGCGGTGGGTGCGCTCGTGTCGCTCGTGACGCTCCTGCGCCTCGACACTAAGGGTCGCGATCGGGCGGGCTTCCAGGCGGCGGATGCTGATGGGCTCGGCGGTCTCCTCGCAATAGCCGTAGGAGCCGTCGTCGATCCGCTGCAGCGCAGCTTCGATCTTCGAAACGAGCTTGCGAGCCCGGTCCCGAGTGCGAAGCTGGACCGAGCGTTCCGATTCGACGGCGGCGCGATCCGCCAGATCGGGCTCCTGCGCGGTATCGAGCCTGAGCTTCTCGAGGGTTGCGTCGGTTTCGTCGAGGATATCCTGCCGCCACATTTCCAGCTTGCGCCGGAAATACTCCCGCATCCGCGGCGACATAAACTCCTCCCGGCTCGTTGGCCGGTACTTATTCGGGAGCTTAATTTGCTTCTGCGCCACTGTCTTGCCGCGTCCCCCTTGAAATGGGCGCGGAGTATAAGAATGCACCGGCGCCTCGGCAAGCCATTCCGACGCCCTTCCGCGACTACGAAGAAGACCTGGGACTCGAGATGATTTTCTCTCTAATTCAACCCGATACAATAAGTTTCTCAACATGGGGTGGAACGCCGCGGCGCTCCAAAATGGTCGACGGATCGTCACGCGACTATCATGCCGGCGCCGCAGCGACCCCCAGCGGAGAGAGAACAGCGATGGTCGAGGGCCTCGCGCCAGGCGACTGGGTCAGGAACCCGCACGCACCGGAATGGGGCCTCGGGCAGGTGCAGTCCGTGATCGGCGAGCGGGTGACGGCGAATTTTGAAAATGCGGGAAAACGCCTGATCAACGCCGCCGTGGTCAGTCTCACGAAGGTCGATTCGCCCGCACCGCCTGACGAGGATCCGTTCTGAACAGCCCGATCACTGCCTCGCAACGCGGTGCACCTGGATCGACAATCAAACTAATTCTCGACCGTTGCCCGGCTAGGTGTTAGGCATCGGGGCAGTTTGTCATACCGCCCGCCGAACTCGGTGGAACAACAATCGTCGGAGACCGTGAGTGGCCCAATCGGCCGGAAATCAGGCGCCCAGACACCCCGGAAGCGGGAGGCGCAGAGCGCGTTACACCGAGAAGGGCCGGCAGGTCGAACCTGCGGCGCAGGCCGAGATCCGCGCGCTGCTGGGAGACGAGCCCAGGCGCCAAGACCTGCTGATCGAGCATCTGCACAAGATCCAGGACCATTACGGCTGCCTCGCGGCCCGGCACTTGGCGGCGCTCGCGGCCGAGATGCGCCTCGCCATGGCTGAGGTCTACGAGGTCGCGACCTTCTACGCGCACTTCGACGTGGTGATGGAGGGCGAGAGCCCGCCGCCGCCGCTGACGGTCCGGGTTTGCGACAGCCTCACGTGCGAATGTCTTGGCGCGCCTCAGCTGCTGGAGAAACTACCCGGCGCTGTAGGGGATGCTGTGCGGGTGGTGCGGGCGCCCTGTATGGGCCGCTGCGAGGAGGCGCCGGTGGCCGAGGTGGGTCATCGCCACGTGACCGAGGCGACGGTTGATTCGATCCTCGCCTGCGTCGAGGGGGCGGACCATTCGCCGGTCAATCCGCCTTACGTTGATTTCGACGCCTATGTCGCTGCTGGCGGCTACACCGTGCTCAAGGAATGCCTCTCGGGCGCGCGGTCCGTGAACGACGTGATTGCGGCGCTGGAGGAGAGCGGCCTCAAGGGCAAGGGCGGCGCGGGCTTCCCCACCGGTCGCAAGTGGCGCTTCGTCCGCGCCGAGACGGGGCCCCGGCTGATGGCGGTAAACGCGGACGAGGGCGAACCCGGCACGATCAAGGACCGGGTCTACATGGAGCAGGACCCGCATCGCTTCCTCGAAGGCTCGCTGATCGCCGGCTGGGCGGTGGAAGCCGCCGAGTGCTACATCTACCTGCGCGACGAGTATCCCGGCATCCGTGAGGTGCTGCTGGAGGAGATCGCGAAGCTCGACGCCGCGGGCCTCACTGACCAGACCAGGCTCATCCTCCGCCGGGGTGCGGGCGCCTACATCTGCGGCGAAGAGTCGGCGATGCTGGAGAGCATCGAGGGCAAGCGGGGCGAGCCGCGGCACAAGCCCCCTTTCCCGTCCCAGGTCGGTCTCTGGGGCCGGCCCACGCTCATCAACAATGTCGAGACGCTGCACTGGGTGCGCGATATCTTGGAGCACGGGCCGCACTGGTTTGCGGACGAAGGCCGCAACGGGCGCTCCGGCTTCCACAGCTTCTCGGTGTCGGGCCGAGTGAAGGAGCCGGGCGTCAAGCTGGCGCCCGCAGGCATCACCATGAACGAGCTGCTGGCCGAATACTGCGGCGGCATGGCGGACGGCCACAGCTTCAGCGCCTACCTGCCGGGCGGCGCGTCGGGCGGCATCCTGCCAGCCTCGATGGCCGACCTCCCGCTCGATTTCGGCACCCTCGAGGAGCACGGCTGCTTCATTGGCTCGGCTGCGGTCATGGTGCTTTCCGACCAGGACGACTTGAAGGGCGCGGCCCTCAATCTGATGCGGTTCTTTGAAGACGAGAGCTGCGGACAATGCACGCCTTGCCGTGTCGGCTGCGAGAAAGCGGCGGTCATGATGAGTAACGGCCACTGGGATGCGCCGCTCTTGCGCGAGCTGAGTGCCGCCATGGCCGACGCCTCGATCTGCGGGCTTGGACAGGCGGCGCCAAACCCGCTGCTCTCCATCCTGCGCTACTTCCCGGAGGAGCTCGCATGAGCGACGTCATCCGCTTCACTCTCGACGGCCGCACCGTCACCGCGCAGCCGGACGAGACCATCTGGCAGGTCGCCAAGCGGACCGGGATCGACATTCCTCACCTCTGCTACACGCCGGAGCCCGGCTACCGGCCAGACGGCAACTGCCGGGTCTGCATGGTGGACATCGAGGGCGAGCGGGTGCTCGCAGCCTCCTGCATCCGCAAGCCGGCGGACGGCATGGTGGTGCGCGTCGACGCAGAGCGTGCGGTGCGCTCCCGCGAGATGGTGATGGAGCTGCTGCTCGCCGATCAGCCCCCGCCCGAGTCCAGCCACGATCCGTCCTGCGAGCTCTGGGACTGGGCGGAGACCATGGAGCTTTCGACGAGTCGCTTCGAACCACGGCAGTCCCCGACCCCCGACCTCAGCCACACCGCGATGGCGGTCAACCTCGATGCCTGCATCCATTGCACGCGCTGCGTCCGTGCCTGCCGCGAGGTGCAGGTCAACGACGTGATTGGCATGGCGGGCCGGGGCGCGCGCAACAAGATCGTCTTCGACTTCGACGACCCGATGGGCGAGAGCACCTGCGTCGCCTGCGGCGAATGCGTTCAGGCCTGCCCCACCGGCGCGCTGATGCCGGCCAAGGAGGTCGGCAAGGAGACACCAGCCAAGCAGGTCGACAGCGTCTGCCCCTACTGCGGCGTCGGCTGCCAGCTCACCTTCAACGTCAAGGACGACAAGATCCTCTGGGTGGACGGCAAGGACGGCCCGGCCAACCACGGCAGGCTCTGTGTCAAGGGGCGCTTCGGCTTCGACTACGTGAATCACCGGCACCGGCTGACGACGCCGCTGATCCGCCGGGAGGACGCGCCGAAATCGGCCGATATCGATATCGACCCGGCGAACCCCTTCACCCACTTCCGGGAGGCCACCTGGGACGAAGCGCTCGACGTGGCGGCGGCGGGCCTCAAGCGAATTCGCGACGAGCACGGCCCCGGCGCTCTCGCCGGCTTCGGCTCCGCGAAGGGATCGAACGAGGAAGCCTATCTCTTCCAGAAACTCGTCCGCGCAGGATTCGGCACCAACAACGTCGACCACTGCACCCGGCTCTGCCATGCCTCATCGGTGGCGGCGCTGCTGGAATGCATCGGCTCCGGCGCGGTCACTGCCAGCTTCAACCAGGTCGAGCATTCCGACGTCATCATCGTGATCGGCGCCCAGCCCACAGCGAACCATCCGGTGGCCGCGACCTTCTTCAAGAACGCGGCGAAGCGTGGGGCGAAGCTGATCGTGATCGACCCGCGCGGCTCGGCGCTCTCACGCCACGCGAGCCACTTCATGCAGTTCAAGCCCGGCACGGACGTGGCGCTCCTCAACGCGCTGATGCACGTCATCGTCGAGGAGGAGCTTTACGACCGGCAATACGTCTCGGCCCACACCGAAGGGTTCGAGCAGTTGAAGGCCCACCTCAAGGACTACGCGCCGGAGGGGATGGGGCCGGTCTGCGGCATCGAGCCCGACGTGCTGCGCGAGGTCGCGCGCCTCTACGGGCGTGCCGAGGCGGCGATCATCTTCTGGGGCATGGGCATCTCACAGCACATCCACGGCACCGACAATGCGCGCTGCCTGATCTCGCTGGCGCTGATCGCGGGCCAGGTTGGCCGCCCCGGCACCGGCCTGCACCCGCTGCGTGGGCAGAACAACGTGCAGGGCGCCTCTGACGCCGGGCTGATCCCCATGATGTACCCCGACTACCAGCGGGTGTCGGACCCCGAGCCGCAGGCGAAATTCACGGAGTTCTGGGGTACCGAGCTGGACCCCAACGCCGGCCTCACCGTGGTGGAGGTGATGAACGCCGCCCATGAGGGCCAGGTCAGGGGCATGTATATCATGGGCGAGAACCCGGCGATGTCGGACCCCAACCTGCACCATGTGCGCGAAGCGCTCGCCTCTCTAGATCATTTCGTCGTCCAGGAGCTTTTCCTCACCGAGACCGCCTGGCATGCCGACGTGGTGCTGCCGGCCTCCGCGTGGCCGGAGAAGGACGGCACGGTCACCAACACCAACCGCCAGGTTCAGATGGGGCGCGTCGCGCTCACCGCGCCCGACGGCGTCAAGCAGGACTGGTGGATCATCCAGGAGATCGCGCGCCGCATCGGGCTCGACTGGAATTATGGCGGGCCGGCCGATGTCTTCGCCGAGATGAAGGGCTGCATGCCCTCGCTCGACAACATCAGTTGGGAGAGGCTGCGCCGCGAAGGCGGCGTGACCTATCCCTGCGAAGGCGAAGAGCTGCCCGGCCGCGACGTGATCTTCGAGGACGGCTATCCGACCCCGAGCAAGCGGGGCAAGCTGGTGCCAGCCGGCATCGTGCCGCCGGACGAGACGCCCGACGACGAGTTCCCCATGGTGTTGACCACGGGCCGCATGCTGGAGCACTGGCACACGGGCGCGATGACCCGGCGCGCCACTGTGCTAGACCACCTCGAGCCAGAAGCGGTCGCCCACCTCGCGCCGGCGGAGCTTGAGCGCATGCACATCGCGCCGGGCGCGCCGATCACGGTGGAGACCCGGCGCGGCGCCATCGGCCTTCGCGCCCGCGCCGATGCAGGCGTTCCCGCCGGCGTGGTCTTCGTACCGTTCTGCTTTGCCGAGGCCGCCAGCAACATGCTGACCAACCCGGCCCTCGACCCCTTCGGCAAGATTCCGGAGTTCAAGTACTGCGCCGCCCGCGTCACTCCGGCGGAAGCCCCTGCCGAAGCGGCTGAGTAACGCTTACAGCGCGCCTCTTCGCGCCACCGCCGAGAGCCGACCGATTTTCAACGCCCCGCACCATCGTGCGGTGCACGGCGCGCGGCGGTTGCGCCAAGATCGCGTCATGCAGAGCGAGAGCAGACAGGTCGCGGCAGGCACGACGAGCTGGAGCGCGAGACTCATCTCCACGCGCACGACCGTTCAGACGTGCGGGACCGTCGCCACCGTTATCGGCGTCGGCCGCGGCTCTGGATCGAGAGACGCCGTCTTGAGCCACTTTGGGCCACTATGGGCCGGAATGAGCCGCTTCGAGAGAGGCCGCCCTGGACCACCTTGGGCCACTTTGAGCCACCTTGGGCCGGAGTGGGCCGGAATAGGCCGCAAACAAATCTAATTCGATCATATCCCAGATTCATCCCGTCACGAGGACGGGTTACAGGGTTGGGCAGGAACACGCAGTTTGCTTCGCGCAACTTGCGCCCCGCAGGTGTACAAGCGCGCGGAGCAGGCCGCGTTCGCGGTGGAACTTCGGGTCGGGGGTGGTGGCGGTTCTGCGTTTTCCGGCGCGCTTACGACGACCCGCCCCGGCCGGAGAGAGGCACGACCGTCGTGGAGACCGCCTCGGCGGGGTCATCCTCTTCGGCATCGTCGGCGTCATCGGGCGCACACCCGCCCTCTTCCTCCGACGACATCTGCGCGGGCGCCTCGTCTTGTCCTTCCGCCGCCGGATCGGGGCTGTCGAGCAGGCCCGCAGCCTCCAGCTCGTCGATGCCGGGAAGGTCGTCGAGGCTCTCCAGCCCGAAATGCTCCATGAATGACGGCGTGGTCACCCAGGTGACCGGGCGGCCGGGCGTGCGCCGGCGCCCCTTCGGCGCGATCCAGCCGGCCTCCAGCAGGATGTCGAGCGTGCCCCGCCCCAGGTGGACGCCGCGAATCTCCTCCACCTCCGCCCGCGTCACCGGCTGGTGGTAGGCAATGATTGCAAGTGTCTCCAGAGCCGCGCGCGACAAACGCCGGCGGACCACCCGGTGTACGGCCAAGTGATCGGCCAAATCCTGGGCGGTGCGGAAGGTCCAGCCGCCGCCGACCTTCACGAGATGGATGCCGCGGTGGTCGTAGAATGCGGCGAGCGCCGCGAGCTCCCCCTCGACATCGATGCCCTCCGGCACCTGCGCCGCGAGCGTCGCGGCATCGACCGGCCGGCCCGCCGCGAAGATCATGGCCTCCATGATGCGGCGCGCACGGGCCGCACGCTCCTCGTCTTCGGTGGGCTCTGCGGACAGTGACAACTCAGGCGAATCAGTCATGTCTCTTCCCGCCTCCGGCGGAGGTAGATCGGGCCGAACGGTTCCAACTGGCGAAGCTGCAACTGGCCCTCGCGCGCAAGCTCCAGCGACGCAGCCAATGTGCTCGCCACGCCAGAGCGCGCGGCCGCATCGCTCTCGGGGCCAGGGCCGCTCGGCAGGAAGCGCTCCAGGATCTCCCAGTCCGGCGTGCTGCCCAGCAATTGGGTCAGCCGCTTGTAGGCGTCTTCCATCGAGTGATAGGCGCTGAGCTCGATCAGCAGGCCGCGAGGCTTGCGCCGGATGCGGTGGGCGGCGTAGGCGCGCAACAGCTCGACGAGCGTGCCCTCGTGCAGCGCTTCCTCATGCACGGGCAGGCCCTCGGCAGCACCGGCGGCGAAGACGTCCCGCCCGAGCTGCGGCCGGTCCATCAGGATCGCAGCGGCGTCGCGCATCGCGGCCAGGCGCCGCAGCCTGAGGGCGAGCGCGGCGGCCATCTCGGGCCCGCTCGGCTCCTCGGCATCCTCCCCCTCATCAGGCAGAAGCAGGCGCGACTTGAGGTAGGCGAGCCACGCCGCCATGACCAGATAGTTGGCCGCGAGCTCCAGGCGAAGCCGGCGCGCCTGGGCGACGTAGTCCAGATACTGCTCGGCCAGCGCCAGTATCGAGATGCGGGCGAGGTCTACCTTCTGGTTGCGTGCGAGCGTGAGCAGCAGGTCGAGCGGCCCCTCGAACCCGTCGAGATTGACGATCAGCGTGGGCTCGTCGCCGGCAGCACCGGGCGCGCGCGCAGCCGAGCCCTCCGCGCTCGCGTCGTCTTCAAACGGTGTCAGATCAGCCATGACACCAGTGCCTCCACCCCGAACAGGCCGACGATCAACTCGAAGGCCGCTGCCGTCGGCGGCAGGATGATCGCTGCCAGCGGGTTGAACGCGCTGCCGAACTCGGCCGCGGCCAGCGGCACGAGAAAGAACGCGACCAGCACGGCAATTATACCGAAGCGCTCGAGTCGCGCGAAACGCTCGGCATGGCGCGGCGGCAGCAGCCCGTGCACCACGCGGCCGCCGTCGAGCGGCGGCACCGGCAGCATGTTGAAAATAGCCAGCACGAGGTTGATGACGATGCCGAGCGTGAACGTCGCCTGCCACCACTCCGCCAGCGACGCCGGGAGGGCCGTTGCCACGTGGAGCAGCAACGCCGAGACGCAGGCCAGCAGGATATTCATCCCCGGCCCCGCAAGCGCCACCAGGACCATGCCGCCGCGCGGGTTGCGCAGCCGCGCCGGGTTGACCGGCACGGGCTTCGCGAAGCCGAAGACGAAGGGCGCGCCGACGGCGATGAGCGCGCCCGGCAGCAGGATCGTGCCCACCGGATGAACGTGCTTGATCGGATTGAGGGTGATTCGGCCAAGCCTCTGCGCCGTGTCGTCGCCGAGCTTGAGCGCCGCCCAGCCGTGCGCAGCCTCGTGCAGGGTGATGGCGAACAGCACCGGTATCACCCAGACCGATGCGGCGAGGAGCCACGCCTCGATCACGAGGGACTCACTCGGGCCAACAGGGCGTCCAACTCGCGGCAGCCGGCGGCATGATCGAAGGGGTCGGGTTCGTGCCGTGACGCCAGCATGAGCTCGAATCGCTCCCGCGCGCGGCCGTCGAGCCGGGGCACAGCCGCCGCGACATCCTCCATTTCGTCGCGGTTTCCGTTGCAGTGAAGGGCCACATCGCAGCCGGCCGTGAGCGCGGCACGGGCTCGCTCGCCGATCGGCCCGGTCAGGGCACCCATGGAGAGATCGTCGCTCACCAACAGGCCGTCGAAGCCGATGGCGCCTCTCACGGCCTCCTCGATCACGGTCCTGGACAGTGTACCGGGCTGCTCGGGGTCGAGCGCCTCATAACATACGTGGGCCGTCAGTCCCGCCGGCACGTCGCGAAGCGCGCGAAAAGGCTCGAAGTCGCGGTCCTGCAGTGCGTCGAGAGAGGCGTCGACACGCGGCAACACCGCGTGGCTGTCGGCAGCCGCGCGTCCGTGCCCAGGCAAGTGCTTGATGGCCGGCACGATGCCGCCCGCGGCAAGGCCGTCACAGACTGCCCGGCCCAATCGCCCCACCAAGTGCGGATCGGCGCCGAGCGCGCGGTCGCCGATGGCATTGCCGGTATGGCCGACGTGGAGGTCCAGCACCGGCGCGCAGTTGACCGTGATTCCGAGCGGATGCAGGTCGGCCGCCACCAGGCGGGCATTGAGCCAGGCCGCGCGCGCGCCGTCGGTCTCGTCGAGCTTGGCCAGCGCGCCGAGCAGCGCCGGCGCCGGTGGCACACGCCAGTGTGGGGCGCCGAGACGCGCCACGCGGCCGCCCTCCTGGTCGATCAACACCGGCGCATCGGGTCGAGCGATAGCCTCGCGCAGTGCCGTGATTAGCGCCCGTAATTGTTCCGGGGTCTCGCAGTTGCGCTTGAACAGGATGAAGCCTGCCGGAACGGAATCGGCGATGAAGCGGCGCTCGTCCGCGTCAAGAACCGGGCCCGCGCAGCCGAGAATTGCCGCCCGCGGCGCGGCGTGCTGCGTCACGCCGTCCTCAATCGCGCGCCACGAAGCACTCGCGCCCGCGTACCTTCAGCCGCTCGCAGACCCTCTGCGCGGCAGCCACGTCGGTGAGCGGAC
This sequence comes from Alphaproteobacteria bacterium, assembly GCA_022826665.1. Classification (GTDB taxonomy): domain Bacteria; phylum Pseudomonadota; class Alphaproteobacteria; order UBA828; family UBA828; genus WTGU01. The sequence goes on from JAJDUK010000051.1 coordinate 25,555, forward strand.
CGGCGCGCAGCCGATAGAAGATGCCATTGTCGCCGCGATCGACCGGCATGATCAGCGGGCTAAGGCCGGTGAGCGCATCGTCGTTGCGGCGGCGGAGCGTTTCCCAGAGCGTCTCCAATGGGCCTCTGGCGCTCGCGGTGCCGAGCTGAACGTAACGCCAGGCGCGGGGTTGATCCGTTGCCGATGAAGCGGGCGCTTCGCGAGCCGGCTCGGCCCGCGCCAGGCGGCGCGGTTTGTAAGGGGGCAGAGGCACCGGGTCCGCCTCTTCAGCCTGGGGGGACGCAGCAGGCGCCCCGGCGTCTCGCTGCAGCACTTCTTCGACCAGAGCCAGCGTGTCAGCCTCCAATTCCGGCGATTCCTCAACTGTGGATGGTAGCTCGGTTTCCCGCGTGGGGACTTCGACCGCGGCCGGCTCATCGAGCTCGGACAGCCGTGCCTCCTCGGCCAGTATGGCCGCAAGTGTTCCGGGCTTGGGCGGCGGCGGCAGCAGAACTCCGTCGATTTCCGAAACCTTGGGTTCGAGGGGGGCCGCTTCCTCGACCGCTGCGAACTCCGGGGGTCCGTCAGGCTCGAGCGAGGGTGCCTCTTCGAGCGAGATGGGCTCCGTCGGCGCCTCGGGTTCTGCGGGTGTCGCCTCTCCAGTCGTTGGGGAGAGCGCAGGTTCTTCGACGCCGCCTGTATCGGGTTGCAGCGCCGCCACCGCGGTATCTGCGCCGGACCCCGCTACCGCGAGCGCTTCGGCACTGTCGGGCTCCGGCTTCGGCGGAGCCAGCGGTTGCTCCGGCGGCGGCAAGACTCGCTCCGGCGCTTCCTCGGGCTCGTCAGTCGTCAGCGTCTCGTAGATCAGCGTGCCCTGGTTCGGGATTTTCAATCCGCCGGGATCGTCGGGGCGCACCTTCCAGGGCTCCGCTGAAGCGGTGATGAGCGGCACCGAAGCCTCGTCCGGAGGCGGCCCTCCTCCGCCCCCCATACGCTCGGTCACTGCCCAGGCGCCCCCCGCGAGCGCGGCAGCGCCCAAGAGTATCCACACCGGAAGCAACCGGGGGCGCCGGCTTTCCGCCCGCCCGTCGTCGGCTTGCTCGACTGGCTCCTGAGGTGCCGCCGGCGTCTCCGCTTCCGGCGACTCGGGCGCGGGCGGAGTCTCGGACGCCGACGGGGTCTCCGAGCCGTCTTCGCCGCTGCTCATCGCATCTCCTGCACCGGCTCGACTCCGAACAGCGCCAGCCCCTCCGCAATAACGATCCTGACACCGGTGATCAACGCAAGGCGCGCGCGCGTCTCCGACGGTCGCTCCGCATCGACGAAGCGCAGCCGCGCGTCGTCCTTTCCTCTGGTCCAGAGCAGATGGAAGGCGCCCGCAAGCTCTTGCAGATGATAGGCGATCCGGTGCGGTTCATGGGCCAAAGCGGCGCCCGCCAGCACGCGAGGCCACTGGCAGAGCCGCCGGATCAGGTCAAGCTCGGCCGGGTCGTCCAGGCAGGTGAGATCGGCACCGGCGAGAGCGGCAGACGTGAGCTCGTTCTCGGGCACGATCTCGGCCCCGCGGCGCAATGCCGAACACGCTCTGGCGTGGGCGTATTGGACGTAGAAGACCGGATTGTCGCGCGACTGCTCCAGGACCTTGCGAAGGTCGAACTCAAGCGGGGCGTCGTTGCGGCGGGTCAGCATGATGAAGCGCACCACGTCGCGGCCGACCTCGTCGACGACATCGCGCAGCGTCACGAAGCGCCCGGCGCGCTTCGACATCGCTACCGGCTCGCCGCCGTCCATCAGCTTCACCATCTGGCAGATCTTGACGTCGAGAGTCGCCGAATCGTTGGAGATCGCCGCAACGGCGGCTTTCATTCGCTTGACGTAGCCGCCGTGGTCGGCCCCCCACACGTCGATCAAGTCGGCAAAGCCGCGCTCGATCTTGTCGCGGTGATAGGCGATGTCGGTGGCGAAATAGGTCCAGGTGCCGTCCGATTTCTTGAGCGGCCGGTCCGTGTCATCGCCGAATTCGGTAGCGCGGAACAGGCTCTGCTCGCGCGGCTCCCAATCCTCGTCACGCTTGCCCTTGGGCGGCTCCAGCACGCCGCTGTAGATGAGCCCGGCGCCCTCCAGTGCTGCGTACGAGTCGTCGACCCGACCCTCGCCGACCAGCCCGCGCTCCGAGCGGAAGAGATCATGCCGCACCCCAAGTGCGTCGAGGTCTTCGCGCACGAGGTCCATCATAGCCTTGATGGCGAAGCTGCGGACTTCCGGCAGCCAGACTGCCGCCGGCTCCTCCAGCCAACGCCGGCCGTCGCGGGCCGCAAGCGCCTCACCCACGGGCACCAGATAGTCGCCGGGATAGAGCCCTTCGGGGATTTCCCCGATTGCCTCCCCGCATGCCTCGCGGTAGCGGGCATGGACGGAGCGAGCGAGGGTGTCCACCTGCGCACCGGCATCGTTCACGTAGTATTCCCGCGTCACGGCAAAGCCCATATGGGCGAGCAGATTGGCGAGCGCGTCGCCCACCACCGCCCCCCTGGCATGGCCGACGTGGAGCGGCCCGGTGGGGTTGGCGGAAACATATTCCACGTTGATGCGCTGCCCTTGACCCAGGTCATTGGCGCCGTACCCAGGCCCAGTGGCGAGAAGCTCGGCCAACCGCGCCCACCAGAAATCGTCCGTCAGCCTCAGGTTGACGAAGCCGGGACCGGCCACTTCGACCGAGCGAATTTCCGCGCGCTCTCGCAACCGCTTCGCGAGATGTTCGGCGATCTCGCGCGGCTTGCAGCGCGCCTGCTTGGCCAGCACCAGCGCCGCGTTGCAGGCCGCGTCGCCGTGCTCCGCCTCGCGCGGCGGCTCCACCTGGACTGCCGAGAGATCGATCCCGGCGGGCAACGCGCCGGCATCGCACAACTCCTCAATTTCTCTGCGAATAATCTCTGACAAATGGCTGAAAACATTCATCTCCACAGCACCGTATCGAAGAGATTGCGATGTTCCTGAATGGCGAAGCGATCCGTCATCCCGGCGACGTAGTCGGCAACGACGCGCGCCGTACTCAGTGTTCGCGGTCCGTCGCACCGGGCCCGCCACTCCTCGGGCAGGCATTGCGGCTCGTCGATGAAGAGCTCGAACAGCTCGCCCACCGTCCTGCGTGCCTTGCTGGCCATCCGGTTGACCTTGTGATGACGATACATGCGCTCGCGCAGGAACGCCTTCAACCCCTCGCCATGGGCCTGCATCGTCGCCGAGAAGGCGATCAGCGGGGCGCCGTGGCGGCGCACCGCCTCGGCATTGGCCGGCCCGACCTCCTCCAAGCGTTGCCGGCTGGCATCGATCACGTCTTCGACCATGGCGCCGATCATGCGCCGAACCGTCTCGTGAATCCGGCGGCTCTCCTCGCCGCCCGGGTGATCAGTAGCCACCTCATCCAGAATTTCGCCGACCAGGGGGACGTCCTTCAGATCCTCGACGGTGAAGAGGTCCGCGCGCAGCCCATCGTCCACGTCGTGATTGTTGTAGGCGATATCGTCCGCCAAGGCCGCGATCTGAGCCTCCAGCCCGGCGTGGGTGTGAAGCTCAAGGTCGTGCCGCGCCGAATAGGCCTCGATGGCGCCCGGCGCAGCATCGGCTGGACGCGGACCATTGTGCTTCGCCACTCCTTCCAGGGTCTCCCAGGTGAGGTTCAGACCGTCGAAGTCGTTATAGCGCTGCTCCAGTGCGGTCAGGATGCGCATGGTCTGCGCGTTGTGATCGAAACCGCCGTAGGGTTCCATCGCCTGGTCGAGCGCGCTCTCGCCCGCATGGCCGAAGGGCGGGTGCCCGAGATCGTGGGCCAGCGCCAGCGCCTCGGCGAGATCCTCGTCCACCCTGAGAACACGGCTGATCGAGCGCGCGATCTGCGCCACCTCCAGGCTGTGGGTGAGGCGCGTGCGGTAGTGATCCCCCTCGTGATAGACGAAGACTTGCGTCTTGTGCTGGAGCCGGCGGAACGCCGCGCAATGGATGATGCGGTCGCGGTCGCGCTGGAAGGCCGTCCGCGTGCGGCTTTCGGGTTCTGGGTAGAGACGCCCGCGGCTCCTCTCGGGAAACGAGGCGTAGACCGCAGCCGCGCGGGGCCTGGCCGGCGCAGTAGCGTTGCTGGTGCTCACGCTCACATCTCGCCCGCAGGACCGCGGATGGCGTGGAGCCGCTTCGTCGGCAGCAGGAGCGGCGGCGGCACCGCGTAGAAGTTGTTGGCCCCTGTCGCTTCCTCCTCCGGTGCGTCCACGTCACCGCCCTCTTCCGCCCTCTGGATTACCACATCGTGACCAGAGCGCCGCGTCTCGCGCATGACGGACTGAAGCCGCTGGGCTGCCGCCTGGTCCCACGGCAACGCATAGAAGCGGGGCGTCCCCTCGACGGAAAGCCAGAGATAGATCGCCTCGTCCTCGCGCAGTGCGGCCGAAAGCACATGCGCTCCGGACACGTCCATCATGTCCAGAGAAAGTGGCTTCGGTCGTGAGAGCAGCATGGAATAGCTGAAATAGCCGATCACGACGAGGGCGGCGAGCAGGCCGACGGCAACGGCCTTCCACTGCGCCCTGCGCCTGGACCAGACCGCGATGCTGGCGAGCGCGGCTCCTACCAGCGCAAGGGCGACATAGAGATAGGCGAAACTATCCACCCGGCCGCCCCTCGAGCAGACGGTTGTGGGCTCTGGCGTACTCCATAATGAGGGAGTGTTTGACGTCGTTGACGCTGCCGTGCACGAGCGCGCCCTTGCCGGTCAGTGCGAAGCGGAACACGGTCAGCTCGTGGCGGAGGAAGCGCAGCTCGACCTCCTTCTTCAGGATCGGCGTCGGCCTGTCCTCACCCTCCCGCTTGACACTAATCACGACCTGGACCGGAACCGGCGTCGGCTGAATCGGGTCCTCAAGCCGGTAGGCCTGGACGTTGACGATCCATTCGCCTGGCACGATGCCGCGACTGTAGACAATCTCGTAATTGATGTCGGTAAGGTCTTGAAACAGGCCGAGATCGTCACGCAATAGGTTGACCACCTCGTTGCCCTTGTTGGGGAAGCCCACCGGCGCCCGCTCCGGCGCCTTGACCCAAAGATCGATGTCGGCATCGCGGTCCGGCGCCCACAGGAGCTCGATGATTACGTTGCCGGGATCGCTGATCCCGTCGGTCTCGCTCTCGACCTCCGCTCCTGTATTGAGGAACGGCAGCAGCATGAGCACCATCGCGACGAAAGCGGCGAGCGCGAGCAGCGTGACGTCGCGGAAGATCGTGCCGCTGTCGTCGTCAAACTCGTCCATTGGCCGCAAGGAGCTCGCTGTAGAGGGTGGAGGTGCCGGTTGCCAGCATACGGTAGTTGACGGTGAGCCAGAGGCCCAGAACGGCGCCTTCGAGGGTCGTGTAGAGCGCGACCGACATGCCGCTGATGAGGGTCGAGATCATCGGCTGCACGGCGGCGAGGGTGCCGGCTTCCTCCGCCGAGACACCGGAGAGCGCGATGATGAAGCCCGCCACCGTGCCGATCAGCCCGAGCACCACCAGCGCGGCCGCGATCTGCCGCACCACCGCGATACGGCTGAAGAGCCGCGCCTTGAGCGCCTCGGCCATCAGCTCCGGGCGGACGGAGGGACTGGTCCAGTCGGCGGGAAGGTCGACCGTCTCGCCTTCTTCCAGCCTGTTGAGGACTGCGCTTGTTTTGAACAAGCGGTAACCGCAGAGCGCGAGGCCGACCGCGAAGACGCCGAAGATCACGAAGACGAGGCCGGTGGGGTCTGCCTCGGCAATGCGCGCGATCCAGCCTTGGGCGCCCGCGAGCCCGAGCAACGCCGCGCCCACGATATTGACGATCAGGAATCGGTAGAGGAGCAGATAGCGGCGCAACCGGTCGACTCCTGGGTCGTGGCGGCGGCCCGCGCGGGCGCAACGCGCCCAGACCAGCGCTCCCGACCGTCTATCGAACGTAGGCGCCTGTCAATGGTGGCGTCCCTGTCCTACAGACGATGCTAAAGGAGGATGCCGGGCCATGATGCCGGGCCATCAGGCCGCTGCAAAGCGCTCCACTTTAATTCGCTGAGCGCGGTCGCGGGCCTGCCAAAGATCATAAGCCATTTGCATCCCAAGCCAGGTCTCGGGTGTGGAGCCGAACGCCTTCGACAGCCGTATTGCCATGTCGACTGAAACGCCCGTGCGCTCGTTAATGAGTTCGGAAAGTGCTTGGCGTGTGACCCCAAGTCCCTGAGCAGCCCGTGTCACGCTTAGCCCCAGTGGCTCCAGACATTGCCGCTTCACGATCCCTCCCGGATGCGGCGGGTTGTGCATCGCCATGTCCCGTCTCCTCAGTGATAGTCGACGTAATCGACATCGACCGCCAGCCTGTGCGTTCAGGCGGAGGGGCAGTCTATCATCGCCCAATCGCTTACGACCGGAGAGACCCGAATGATTGAGGCCGACGCCTTCCTCCAACCCGCGCAGGAACGCGGGTTTTCGTTCTATACCGGCGTCCCCTGCTCCTTCCTCACCCCGCTGATCAACCGGGTGATCTCCGATCAGGCACTCAACTACGTGGGCGCGACGAGCGAGGGCGAGGCCGTGGCGGTGGCGGCAGGCGCCTGGCTCGCGGGCAAACGAACAGTCGTGATGTGCCAGAACTCCGGTCTCGGAAACACCGTCAATCCGTTGACGTCCCTCAACCATCCTTTCCGCATTCCGACGCTCTTGATCGTCACCTGGCGGGGGCAACCGGGGCTGAGTGATGAACCGCAGCATGAGCTCATGGGCGAGGTGATGGGACCGCTCCTGGATACCATCGCCGTCGGCCGTGCCGGCTTCCCCAAGGATGAAGAAGCCGTGTCGGTGGCGCTCGACCGGGCCGAGCAGGCCATGGCAGGCGATGAGCTTCCCTTCGCGCTGGTCATGGAGAAGGGCAGCGTGCGTGATGACGGCCTCGATCAGCCGGACCAGCCGATTCGCCCGCGCGGCACGATTGAGGACTTGCGCCAGAGCGGCGAGCTGCCCTCACGTATCGACCTCCTGCGCTGCGTTCAGACACTCGTGCCGGCGGAAGTTGCGGTGGTCGCGACCACCGGCAAGACCGGACGCGAGTTGTTCACTCTCGAAGATCGTCCGCAGCAGCTCTACCAGGTGGGCTCGATGGGCTGCGCCTCGGCAATGGGCCTCGGCATCGCGCTCAACTCGACGCGGTCGGTGCTGGTGCTGGACGGTGACGGCGCGGCGCTGATGAAGCTCGGAACGATGGCGACCATCGGCACCCACGCCCCCGACAATCTGATCCACGTCCTGCTCGACAACGGCGTGCACGATTCGACCGGCGGGCAGGCGACCGTCTCGCCCAACGTCGATTTCGCTGCCGTCGCCCAGGCCTGCGGCTATCCCAGGGCTTACCGCTGCGACAGCGCAAAAGGCTTCACCCAAGCCCTGGAGTCCGCCATCGCCGACGACCCAAGGCCGGTGCTGATCCATGCAAAGATCGCTCCCGGCTCCCTCGCCGAACTGGGCCGCCCTACGATCGCGCCCCGCGATGTGGCGCGGCGCTTCCGCGCTTTCATCGCAGGATGAGCCAAATCGGTTCGACCCGCGAAACCACCATCATGTACCTAGTCAACTTTGACGTATAATGTAAGGACATCGAACTCACTGGGAGGACAGATCATGAAGATACTCAGACTCACCACATGCGCGCTGGCCGCCGTCGCCCTCATGGGCGCGACCTTCAGCGCTGCCGACGAGGCGAGCGCGCAGGAGAAGAAGTTCATTTCCATCGGGACCGGTGGCCCGACCGGCGTTTATTTCGTGGTCGGCAACTCGGTCTGCCGGATGGTCCACAAGGAGGCCGCCGAGGGCCGCAAGTCGGGCCGCAAGCACGGCATCCGCTGCGCGGCACCGTCGACCGGCGGCTCCACCTACAACATCGGCCAGATCTGCCAGGGCGAACTCGACTTTGGCGTCGCCCAATCTGACTGGCAGTTCCATGCGGTCAACGGCAGTTCCGAAAAGGTCACGAACTGCCCCGGTCTGCGCGCGGTCTTCTCCGTGCACGGCGAGCCCTTCCACCTGATCGCCGCCGAAGGCTCAGGCATCGGCTCCTTCACCGATACCAAGGGCAAGAGGATGAACATCGGCAACCCCGGCTCGGGGCAGCGCGGCACGACCGAGGTGTTGATGGAAGGCTACGGCATGACCACCGACGACTTCGCGGCGGCGACCGAGCTAACCTCGACCGAGCAGTCGCAGGCACTCTGCGACGGCAAGATCGACGCCTACGGCTACACGGTCGGCGTGCCCAACGCCGGCGTGTCCGTGGCGACCGACGGCTGCGGTGCCTACATCGCCAACCTCAACGGCGAGGTCGAGCAGAAGCTGGTGGCCGACAATCCCTACTACGCCTTCACGACCATCCCGGCCGGCACCTACAAGACCACGGCCGCCGATGTGACGACCTTTGGCGTGATGGCGACCTTCGTCAGCCACGAGAGCGTGCCCGAGGACGTGGTCTACGAGGTCACCCGCGCGGTAATGGAGAACCTGGACGACTTCAGGTCGCTGCATCCCGCCTTCGCCAACCTTGATCCCGCGAACATGATCAAGAACGGTTTGTCCGCACCGCTTCATGCGGGTGCGGCCAAGTACTACGCGGAACAGGGCTGGTAGCAGCCCCCGCGATCATGACGGCCGGCACCCCTGAACGGGTGCCGGCCGTTCGCTTTCAGATTGTCCCGAGGCGTACAACGCTAGGGGGCGCACGCGCCGGACAGGGGCGCCCGTGACGAATAGTGAGCCGAGCGCGGCGGCCACGCCCGCCGATGTTCAGAAGACCCTGGAGAAGGTCGAGTACCAGGGGCGCCGGCAGGGGCCGCGCCTGGCACTGCTCATAAGTTTGCTTTGCTTCCTGTGGTCGGTCTACCAGCTGTGGATCGCCTCGCCTCTGCCCTTCATGTTCAATTTCGCCATTATCGGTGACGTGCCGGCACGCGGCATTCACCTGTCGTTCGCGCTGCTGCTCTGCTTCCTGATGTACCCGCTGACGCGCCGCTGGAGCGAGCGCGGACTGCCGCCCTGGGATATCCTCTGCGCGCTGGCCGGCTGCGTTGTGGCCCTCTACCTGTTCTTCGGTTGGGACGGCCTCGTCTCCCGCCACGGTCTCCTCTACGTCTGGAACGGTATTCCGGTCGAAGCCATCCTCGGCGGCGTTGGCATCCTGCTGCTGTTGGACGCGACGCGTCGCGCCATCGGGATACCGCTCGTCATCGTCTGTGCGGTCTTCCTCGTTTATTCGATTTTCGGCCAGTCGATGCCGGACGTCATCTCGCACAAGGGGCTCAGCCTGAACCGGCTGATCGGCTATCAGTGGCTCACGGGCGAGGCGATCTTCGGCATTCCGCTGAGCGTCTCGGTCGGCTTCGTTTTCCTGTTCGTGCTGTTCGGCGCACTGCTCGACAAGGCCGGCGCCGGGCAGTACTTCCTCGCGCTTTCCTTCGCCATGGTGGGGCGCTTTACCGGCGGGCCCGCCAAGGCGGCAATTCTCGCATCGGGCATGACCGGCATGGTCTCCGGCTCGTCGATTGCCAACGTCGTCACGACCGGGACCTTCACCATCCCCGTCATGCGGCGGATCGGCATGCCCGCAGTCAAGGCCGGCGCCATCGAGGTCGCGGCGTCGACAAACGGCCAGCTCATGCCGCCAATCATGGGAGCGGCCGCCTTCATCATCGCCGAATTCATCGGCATATCGTATTTCGACGTGGTCGCGGCGGCAGCGATCCCCGCGGTGCTCAGCTATCTCGCGCTGCTTTACATCTCCCACCTGGAGGCCAAGAAACTCGGACTCAAGGGCCTGCCGCGGGTCGAGATTCCACCGTTTCGCAAGACCTTCCTCAGCGGCGCCCATCACCTGCTGCCCATCTTCATTCTGGTCTATCTGCTGATGGTCGAGCGCTGGAGCGCACACAGTGCGGTCTTCTACTCGATCCTCTCGGTGATGGTGATCATCGTCGTCAGACGGATCATCGCCTCGGCCCGTGGTGGCGGCCAGCCGATGGGCGAAGCAGTGCGCGACGGCTTCACCGAAATCTACATCGGCATGGTCGCGGGCGCGCGCAACATGGTGGGTATCGCGGTTGCCGTCGCCGCCGCCGGCATCATCGTGGGCGCTGTCTCCTCGACCGGTCTCAACAACGCCATGGTGGGCGTGGTCGAGGCGATCGCCGGCGGCAACGTCTACATCCTGCTCGGGCTGACCGCGATCCTCTGCATCATTCTCGGCATGGGCCTGCCGACCACCGCCAACTACCTCGTGGTCGCCTCGCTGCTGGCCGGCGTGCTGGTGGAGCTGGGCAATGCAGCGGGTCTTGTTTTGCCGCTGATCGCCATCCACCTCTATGTCTTCTATTACGGCTTGCTGGCGGATTCGACGCCACCCGTCTGCCTTGCCGCCTTCGCGGCCTCGGCCATATCCAGAGCGGATCCGCTGAAAACCGGCGTGCAGTCCTTCATGTACGACATCCGCACGGCCATCCTGCCGCTGGTCTTCCTGTTCAATACGGAGCTGCTGCTGATCGGTGTGGAGAGTATCTGGCACGGTGCCCTGGTCGCGGTCATGTCGCTGCTCGCGATCCTCGCCTTCAGCTCGCTCACGCAGGGTTGGATGTTCGTCAAGGTGCGCTGGTACGAGGCGATTCTGCTCGCTGCCGCCTGCTTCATGCTGTTCCGCCCCGGCTTCTTCATGGACCATATCGCGCCGCCCTTCGAGCCGGTCGCGTTCCAGTCCTTCGTCTCCAGCACATTCACGCCGGAGCCTGGCCGCCAGGTCCGCCTGCACGTGACGCGGGAGACCGACTACGGCGAGCGTTACAAGCTGTTCGTGCTGGAGACTCCGGTGGAGCAGGCAACGACGCCGGCGGAGACCTTCGGCGTCGGGCTGGAGCGTGAGGAGGACGGCCGCTACGCCGTGGTCGACCTCGCCTGGAGCGGGATGGCGGAGCAGGCCGGTATCGACTGGGGCGATTACGTCACGGGCGTGGACGTGGAGCAGACCGACCTGCCGCCCAAGGAACTGATCTATCCCGCCGGCCTCGCGTTGCTCGGCCTGGTTTTCCTGTCGCAACTCGTGCGTGGGAGGCGTGCCGCCCGCGCGTCATAGTAATGGGCGCGGTCCGCACGGCTGCGCCCTACCCCACCCTCTACAACGTCCGGCAGAGGCGGAACGCGTCGAGCACGGCGGCGTAGATGTTGCGGCTGGAGACCGCGTCACCGATACGGAAGAGTCGGAAGCCACCGTCCGCCGCCTCCGGCTGCGGCGCCCCTGATAGCAGCGCTTTCTGATCGACTACGCCGCGGTTGGAGGCGCGATCCGCCAGTCCGTGAAAGAGCGCGTCGGCAGGACGCGTTCCGTGCTCGACCACGATGCGCCCAGTCTCATGCTGCTCAGCCTCGTCCGTAAGCTCGTTGCGGAAGGTCACGCGCAGCCGGTTGCCCTCGCGTTCGACGCGCTCCAGGCGCCGGTCGAGCCTAGGCTCGATGCCCAGCTCGTAGGTGCGCCGGCGCCAGATTACCTGCTCCGCGTAGGACATCTCCATCGCGAGATGACCATCGAGGCCGAAGAACGCGACCTCCCCGCCGGCTTGCCTGATCGCCTCCGCCGCCGTGAGCGCCGCATGGCGGCCGGTCCCGTCATAGACGATCGAGTCCTCGGCAGCGCTCGCCCCGCCCGAGAGGACGTCCCAGACGCTGGTGCAGTGCTCAGAGCCCTCGATCCAGTCGAGGTCGGGAACGCCGCCGGTCGCGACGACGAGCACGTCGGCATCGCTCTCGGCCGAACCGGGTTCGACGGGGCAGTTAAGCCGCACCTCGACACCGAGCCGTTCCAATTCGCGGACTCGCCACTCGACGATCCCTGCAAGTTCACCGCGCCAGCTTGCCTGCGCCGCCAGCAGCACCTGTCCGCCGAGCCGCCCTGCTGCCTCGCAAAGCCGTACGTCGTGGCCGCGCTCAGCGCACACCCTGGCGGCCTCTAACCCGGCCGGCCCTCCCCCCGCGACCAGCACGCGGCGCTTCATCGTCGCCGGCTCGATCGCGTGTGGCAACGCCGCCTCGTGGCCGGTGGAGGGATTGTGGATGCAGGTCGGACGAAGGGGACTCATGCAATGGGTCGCGCCGACGCAGGGCCGCACGCGCGTCTCCTCGCCGCGCGCGAGCTTTGCCACCAGGTTGGGATCCGCAATGTGTGCGCGGGTCATCGCCACCATGTCGAGCAGCCCATCGCGGATCGCACGCCGTGCCGTCTCCAGCGAGGTGATGCGCGTGGCATGAAAGACCGGAAGCCCCACCGCCTGCTTGAAGGCGCCGGCGCGGGCCAGGAACGGCGCCTCGGGCGAGGCCATGCCCGGCATGCAGTCCGCCGCGAGCTTGTACTCCGTGTCGATGCGGCCGTAGATCGCGTTGAAGAAGTCGATGGTGCCGGATGCCTCGAAGATGACGGCGATCTTCAGTCCGTCCTCGAACGTGAGGTGGTTCGGTCCCGCCTCGTCGATCACGAAGCGGATGCCGACGATGAAATCGTCGCCGACGCGCTTGCGGATCGCCTCGTGCACCATCAGCCCGAAGCGGCAGCGGTTCTCCACCGAGCCGCCGTAGCGGTCGGTGCGCCGATTGGTCGCCGGCGAGAGGAACTGGCCGATCAGGTGCGCGCCGGCAAAGGTCTCGATGCCGTCGAGACCGCCTTCCTTGCACCGCGCCGCCGCCTTGCCGAAGTCGGCCACGACGCGCGCGATGTCGTGCTCGTCCATCTCCTTTGCGAAGGCCCGGTGCAGGGTCTCGCGCACGGGCGACGGGCCGATGGGCGCAAGCGCCGCCCCGGCGTAAGGCTCGGCCCGCCCGCCGACGTGGCTCACCTGGCACATCAGGGCGGCACCGTGGGCGTGGATGCGCCGCGAAAACCGCTGAAGGTGCTCGACCACGCGTTCGTCGTAGAGGTTGATCTGCGGCAGGCTCCACGCGGATTCGGGCGAGACGTTGGATGAGCCGCCGAACATGGTAAGCGCCAGCCCGCCTCTCGCCTTGGCCTCGTGGTAGCGCTGGTAGCGCTCGCTCGGCATGCCGTCCTCGACCAGCCCGCACGCGTGGCTGGTGCTCATGATGCGGTTCTTGAGAGTGAGGTGCTTCAGTCTGAAGGGCTGCAGCAGCGGATCGCCCGTGCCGTCCTTGGATACCGGCGCCGTTTCGGTCATGTTCCTGCTCTCCACTACAAGGCGCGCGCCTGTCGTCTATCGGCGCGTGCAGGATAGCCGCGCCGGGTTCCAGCAGCGACAGTGGAGCCCTGGAATCCAGTTGCGCACTTTCGATAACCGTGCGCCAAATGCGCCGCCTCCTCTCCTGAGCCTGACGCATGGAACGGTATCTCGGGCGCCTGGGCGCCGCCGCCTTCGAGGACGTGCCGCACTTCGGGCACTACGACGTGGTGGTCGTCGGCGGCGGGCCGGCCGGGATCGCCGCGTCCACCACCGCTGCCGAGCTGGGCCACAAGACGCTCCTGATCGAGCGCCTGGGCTATTGCGGCGGCGCTGCGGTCTCCGGCATGTCGGGCACCGTTTGCGGGCTCTACATGACGGTGGACGAGCCGCGCATGGCGCAGCCCCAGCAGGTCATCTTCGGGTTCGCCGAGCGCTTTCGCGCGGCGCTCGAGGCCGAAGGAGGCGTCACCCGGCCGCAGATCTACGGCAAGACCTGGGTCGTTACGCACGACTGCGCTACATACAAGCGGGTCGCCACCGATCTCGTGCGCGGCGCCGGCGTGGATGCCCTCTACCACACCCAGATGATCGACGTGATCGTCGAGGACGACGCCCTCGCCGGCCTCGTCCTGCACACCAAGTCCGGCTACACCAGAGTGAGCGCCGAGCGGGTCATCGACGCCAGCGGCGATGCCGATGCCGTCTTCAAGATGGGTTTGCACACGACCAAGGGCAACAACGGTGTCATCCAAAATCCAACGATGATGTTCAAGATCGGCAACGTCGATGTCGAGCGCTATCTCGACTATTGGGGGGAGGATACTATTTCGCCGCCCAAGGTCATTTCGATGCTGGAGGCGCGCGACGAACTCGTGCGCAAGAAAGTTTGGTTGTTTCCCACCGTCAATCCGCGCGAAGTTCTGGTTAACGCGACCAAGATTACCGGCTTCGATGGGCGCGCGCTCGATGTTACCGATCCGGTGGATCATACCGAGGCGGAGCAGTTCTCCATCTATCAGGCACGCGCCATTTTCGATTTTCTCAAAGAGCACGTTCCCGGCTGCGAAGACGCCTATTTCATCGATTACGGTGCGGAAGTCGGCGTGCGTCAGACCCGCTCCATCGACGGCATGGCGCGCCTCATGAACAGCGATGTGGTGGGCACGAGTAAGAGGGCCGACGCCATCGCTCGCTCGAGCTGGCCCATCGAGCTTCACTACGGCGCCAAGCCGAAGACGGAATGGCTGGTCGACGACTACTACGAGGTGCCGTTCGGCACCCTGGTGCCCAAGGAAGGCCGCAACGTCATCGTTGCCGGCCGCTGCCTCAGCGCCGAGCATGAAGCGCTGGCGAGCTGTCGCGTCACGGCGCAGTGCTTCGAGTACGGCCGCGCCGCCGCGATCGCCGCCGACATGTCCATCAGGGACGACCTGACGTTCCAGGAGATTGATGGTGCCGCGGTCTCCGAGAGGATGAAGGCCGGAACGTTCGCATAAGTGACAAAATATGATTTATTTGAAATAGTTTACACATATTTATTCATCTGATGAGACAGCAGAAATGCCCCCTGTAATCGTCGAACGAATCGAGTTGCTGGCGATCGGGCCCGATGGCGAGAGGGTGACGTGGTCGTCACACCTCGGGCCCATTTACGAGGCGCTGATCGTCGCGCGGCTCTTCCTCTCCAATGGCGTGGAGGCGATTGCCGGGACCACGACCTACACCGAGCACGAGTTCGACAAGGCGACGTTTCACGCGGCGGCCCTGATGGCGCCGTTTGTGCTGGGACGCAGTGCCTTCAACACCCGTGCCGCCTACGCGGACATGCGCAAGCGCTACGTGCCTTTGGGCCATCTGGCCACATCTCTCTTCGACATTGCGCTGCACGACGGCAAGGCGAAGTCCGAGAACAAGCAACTATACCGAATGCTTGGCGCCGCACGGCATGAAGTCCCGGCCTACGCATCGAGCCCGTTACTGCCGACCGATCAGAGCTATGTCGACTACTGCCACGACATGCTGAAGCTTGGCTATCGGGCCATCAAGATTCACCCTTTTTGCGTGTTCGACTATGACATCCGTTTGGTCAGTACACTCGTTGAGGAATTCGCTGAGCGGGACGTTAAGTTGAGCCTGGATGTGGACGGGATGTACTCATTCGATCAGGCACTGAGTTTGGGAAGAGTTTTGGATCAAGCCGGTTGGGAATTCTTCGAGGCGCCGCTCCCCGACACCGATTTACGCGGCCACAAGAAGCTCGCCGATGCACTCGATCTCGACGTGATCTGCGGCGGAAACAGTCTTCCCCACCCACAACTCATCGGGTACGCGTTGGAGATGGGTGCCTGGGACCGCAGCCGCTTCGACGTGACCGGTATCGGCGGGTTCAGCGGCGCCGGCGAGGCGGCAGAGATCACCCGCGCCCACGGCAAGATGTGCGAAGTGCAAAGCTGGGGGTACACGCTCACGCAAGCGGCGAACCTGCACTTCATGCTCGCTCATCCGCACTGCACCCATTTCGAACAGGCGGCGCCGTTCGAGAAATACGAGTTCGGTGCGGGGCAGGTCATTCGCCCGGGCGCGGACGGCTTCGTCCGCCCGAGTGATCTGCCCGGACTGGGAGTCGAGATGGACTGGGACCGGATCGAGCCCTTCGTCTACGCCCGGCGGGTATTCCCGCCATGACCGTGACCGTCGAGCGGGTGGAGGTCCTCTGCCTGCAGGACCCGCAAGCCGCCTACTATCGCTTCGAGGGCAGCTATCGGAACGTCGTCGTGCTCGTGCATGGCGACAATGGGCTTGTCGGAATCGGCGAGAGCGATGCGCCGCCCGAGATCGTGAAAGCCCTGATCGAGATGCCGTCCTACAACCAGCGGTCCGAGGGGCTGGCCGGCATCGTCACCGGGCAGCGGGTGGACGACCCAAGCCGCCTCTGGGACGAAATGTACGCGCGCACGCAGTGGCACGGCCGCCGCGGCGCGGCGATGCATGCGATCAGCGCGCTCGATATCGCCATCTGGGACCTCTTCGCGCAGTCGCAGGGCATCCCGGTCTGCCAGGCGCTTGGCGGCTCTCGTCACGACCGCCTCCCCGCTTATGCGACCATCTATCCCCTCGAAGACACGCCCGCGCGCATCGACGCACAGGTCGTGCCGCTGCTCGAGCGCGGCTTCCGCCACCTCAAGATTTGCGTCGAGCCGTGGTGGAACGAGCCGGACCGGGTGCGGCGAAACCTGGCTCACCTGCGCGACCTGGTGGGGCCGGAGCACGGCCTGATGCTCGATGTCGCGCAGGAGTACGCCCGCCTCGAGCAGCTCCAACCTTTCCTCGACCTGCTGGCCGATTTGAACTTCGCCTGGATCGAGGCGCCCTTCCCCCTCGACAATTTGGAGGACCACGCACGGCTGCGTGCATCGACGCGCATCCCCATCGGTGTCGGCGACCTGGGCCTCACCACTTGCAGGGAGTTCAAGCCCTTTCTCGCGGCCGACGCGTTCGATATTGCGCAGCTGGACCTCACCAATTTCGGCGGCTTTACCGAGGCGCAGCGGCTCGCGCAGATGCTGGCCGGCACCGGCCGGCGCATCGTGCCCCACGCCTACAACACCGACATCACCATCGCGGCCAACCTGCACTTCCTGGCCGCGCAGCCGGAGCCCGAACTTGTCGAGTATTCGACGAGTCCATCGCGCCTGCGCCAAAGCCTGGTGCGAGGCCTCGAACCGATCGACGCCGATGGGATGATCCCAGTCCCTACCCTTCCCGGCCTCGGCGCGACGTTGAATCCCGATGCGGTCGCGGAATTCGCGGTCAGTCGCGCCGCTGAAGCATCCCGTTGATGGTGAGCCCGACCGCGAGAATGATTCCGCCCAGCACCACCGTGATGAGCCCAACCGCCGGCACCATGGGCGTATAGCCGCCGATCATCTTGCCGTAGAGCCATTCGGGCACGGTGACATCGGCCCCGCTGGTGAAATAGGCGAGCGGGAAGTTGCCCCAGGAGAGCAACACCGCGAACAGGAACCCGGCGAAGATTCCGGGCCCGAGCAAGGGCAACGTAATGGTTCGGAAAATCTGCCAGCGGGAGGCGCCGAGGTCGTAGGCCGCCTCCTCCACCGCCGAATCGTAGCCGTAGGCCTGAATCGCGATCACCAGCGTCACGATCGGCACGATCCAGACGAGCTGGGCGAACACCGTCGACTGCCAAGACATCTGGATGCCGATGGAGTTGAACCAGAGCTGCAGCGCAAGCCCCAGCACCGCCTGGGGAAAAAAGATCGGGATCAGCAGCACCTGCTGGAAGAGCTTGCGCCCGCGCCAGTCGTAGCGGGCGTAGGCGAGCGCGCCGAAGAAGGCCAGGATCACCGAGATCA
Source organism: Alphaproteobacteria bacterium (assembly GCA_022826665.1). GTDB lineage: Bacteria > Pseudomonadota > Alphaproteobacteria > UBA828 > UBA828 > WTGU01. Next base: position 43,148 of record JAJDUK010000051.1, read on the forward strand.
GTGCCACACAGACGGCGATCGTCAGTGATGTGAGGAAGCTCTCGTGCACCTGCAGCGAGTCCCACGTCATCTCGTACCATTTCGACGAGGTTCGCTTCATCGGGAACAGGAAGAAGCGCGACTTGGAGATCGACGCCAGCCCGACGATCACCATCGGGATGTACATGATCACCAGGATGACGGCGATGTAAGCGGCCAGCAGTCGGCGGGTGAGCAGCCTGTCGATGGTGCCCACGGCCTAGCGTCTTCCCAGCATTCGATCGAGGTTCACCCGTCGCATCGCGAGCCAGACGGCGGACCCCGCCAGCACGATCATCAGCACCGACAGCGCGGAGCCGCGCGGCCAGTTCTGCCCAAAGGTGAAGGCGGACTCGATGTCCTGTGCGACGGTGACGATCACGCCCTTGCCGAGGAACTTGGCTTCGTTGAAGGCGCCGAGCGAGATCACGAAGCAGAGCAGCGAGCCGATCAGGATTCCGGGCATCGCCAGCGGCAGCTCGATGTCCCGAAAAACCCGCCAGCGCGAGCCGCCCAGATCGTAGGCTGCCTCGCGCGCCTCCCTGGGCACATTGCCGAGCCCCAGCAGGATCGGGAACAGCATGAACGGCAAGTAGATGTAGCAAATGCCGAAGACGATGGCCGGCACGTTGTTGACCAGGCTTCCGGTCTCCAGCCCGGTCACCACCTTGAGCGCACCGTCGAGGAAGCCGCCCTTGTCGAAGAAGAGCACCCAGCCTTGCAGCCGGATGTTCTCGGCGACGAAGAGCGGCGCCACGATCAGCAAAGTCAGCAGATGGGCCCGGCGCCCCTTGATCCGCCTCAGCGCGACCGCCAGCGGATAGCAGACGATGAGCAGGATCACGACGCTGATGAAGGCGAGGAAGAGCGACCAGGCGAAGGAGATGTAGAAGTCCTGCTCGACGATATCGACGTAGTTTTCCAGCGACGGCGACCCCGGGATGGAGAAGCTGCCACGCGGCATGAAGCTGTAGATCAGCACCAGCGCCATCGGGCCGATGAAGCCGATGAACAGGAGGATGATGATCGGCAGCGCCGCGACGAAGCCTTCGGACACCTTCCACGGCAGCAGCTTACTCCGCGGGCGCTCCGGCTCCTCTGTCCGCGTCTCGATCACAGCCTCGGTCATTCCGGGAAGACCATCGAATCGCCCGGCTGCCACGAGAGCGTCACCTCGGCGCCCGGAATGCGAGCGACGGCATCGGCGCGCAGCTCCTCTATGAGGAAGACCATTGCGCCGCTTCTCACCTGGTACTGGATACGTGAGCCGAGCAGATACTCGTTGAAGAGCTCGCCCCGAATCAGGTTCCCACCCGCCGCCGGCTCAGGGTCGTCCGAGATCGCGACGTTCTCCGGCCGTACGATCAGCACGCCGCGGCTGAAGCCCGGCGGCATTTCGGCGGGCGGCTCGAAGCTGGCGTCGAGCTTCTCGCAGTGGAGCCGTCCGTCATCGGCGAGCTGCACGGGGAGCGAGTTCACCTCGCCCATGAACTCGGTGACGAAGCGGTTCTCCGGCTGGGTGTAGATCGTCGCCGGGCTGCCGACCTGGGAGAGCTTGCCTTCGCGCATGACGCCGATGCGGTCGGACATCACCATCGCCTCCTCCAGGCTGTGGGTGATGTAGACGAAGGTCTTGCCCGTCTCGCGCTGGATGTCCTTGAGCTCCTTCTCCAGCGTCTTGCGCAGGCGGTAGTCGATGGCGGACAGCGGCTCGTCGAAGAACAGGATCTCGGGATTGAAGGCCAACGCGCGGGCCAACGCCACCCGCTGGCGCTCGCCGCCCGAGCACTGCGTGACCGGCTTGTCGTAGTAGCTCTGCGGCAGGTGGGAGAGCTTCAGGCACTCGGCGGCACGTTCCCGCCGCTCCTTCTTCCCGATGCCCTTGCACTTGGCCGAATACTCGACGTTCTCGCCGACGCTCATGTGCGGAAAAAGCGCCAGAGACTGGAACACCATGCAGGTCGGGCGCTTGTTGGCGGGCACGTCGTTGATCCGCTTGCCCCGGAGCAAGATGTCGCCGGCGGTCGGCTTGTCCATGCCCACCAGCATGCGGATGAGGGTCGTCTTGCCGGAGCCCGAGGGGCCGACGATGGTGAAGAGCTCGCCCTCCACGATGTCGAGGCTCACGCCATCGACCGCATTCAGGCTGCCGAAGCTCTTGACGATGTTCCTGAGTTGCAAGATGGGCGGGGCTGCGGCCATCGCGCACTGGGCTCCAGGTATGCACAGGTGCCGGTGCGGGCGGCGGGCCGCCCGCACCGGCAGGTAGCGATCAGGCGCCGCGCGCGCGTTTCGCCTGGGTGTAGAGGTCGTGCATTGCGTCGTAGTCGGGGTTGATGTCGAAGTCGATGCAGCGATCGACCAGCGAGGCCAGCCAGCTGCCCTCCTCGCCCCAATGCACGGCCTCGAGCTCGTCCTGAGAGAACTGGCTCAACACCTCTGGCGCACCCATTTGCACCACCGGGTTCAGCGTACCTGGCGCCTTGGCGGCCACCTTGTAGGCGGCCTCGGGCGTATGACAGTAAATCAGGAACGCTTCGGCCAGCGGCGTCGGGTTGGGGTTATTGACCAGCGAAGTGATCTCGATCCAGACGATGCCGCCCTGGCCGTTCGGCCGCTCGGCGGTCTTTGTCTCCTCCGGACCTTCCGCCGGTACGACGTTCACGAGTTGGGTCTCGCCCTCGAGCCTGGCGGCCGAGACGGTGTAGACCGAGCCGGGGTAGGTCCCGATGATCTCGCCGGTGATCATGTCGCGGGCCAGCGCCGCCTGATCGTCCGAGACCTTCTTGGCGTTCTCGAAGAGCTTGAAGATGTTCTCCTCGAAGGCCGCCATCTCGTCGGCGGTGTGCTCGCGGAAGGGGATGAACCCCGACGCGATGCAGGTGTGCATGATCACCCAGTTTTCGTAGTCGAGGATGCCGTACTGGCCTTTAGCGCCCTCGATCATCTCCATGTAGCCGCCGCTCTCCATCGTCTGCGGATCGACGGCGTCGGTACTGACCGCCAGGCCCGCGGGGCCGTAGCGCTGGAGCATGCCGAGCAGGTGCTCGCCGCTCTCATCGAGCGCCCAGTGATAGGGCCACTCGAAGCCCGTCACGTTCATGTCGTAGAGCGGCGCGAACTTGTCCTTGTCGAGCGGCGTAATCAGCCCCTCGGGGAAGAGCTGATTGCGCTGCCAGGAGTTGTTGAGGTTGATCACGTCCCAGGTCGAGGTGCCGCCGCCGCGCAGGTTGTTCACGGCTGCGGGGTCCGAGATCAGCATCTGCGGGTTGACGTTCGCTCCGGTCTGGCGGCTGAAGGGGTCGAGCACCGGCTCCTCGGTGTAGCCCTCCCACGAGTGCAGGTTGAGGTCCATCCGGATATCGCTCATGCCCGCGAGATCGGCCTTGGTCTTTTCCCAAAGCTCGTCCGCATAGGCCGCGCCCGCCGCCGCGTTGGCGCTGCCCGCGCCTGCGCTAAGCGCCGCCGGCGCCACGCCGACCGCCGCAGCCAGCGCCGCCGACTGCTTGAGGAACTGCCGGCGCGAAGAGCTGAAGTTCCTGAAGATGTTTCCGCTGTTCATGTCTTCCTCCCAGTTTGCCATTCTGTTTCACGCAGCATAGTTAGCCCCAAATGCTAATTGATGCTCGGGCCTGTCTCTAGTGCATTCGAGGCCGAACTGCGTGTCGCGGCAGGCCGCTCCTCGATTGCCAGTCGGTGGACCGCCTTCAGCGCTTGCATTGCCCAGTTAGAAGGCGCCCACCAGCGTCGCAATCGCGACAAATTAATGCGGATTCGCAGTAGCCGCGACGGTCCGCGCCGCGATAGCTTGAGTTGCAGGGCGGACGCGGCCCCCGGCACACGTGGAGAACGCGGCGATGACAGACCATTGGTGGGAAAGCAGCACGGGCGTGAGCACCACTCTCGCGAACGTGGTGCGACCCATCGAGGAGTGGGCGAGCGGGCTGCCGAACGAGGCCTACGTCTCGGACGAATTCGCCGAGTGGGAGCAGGACGTGTTGCTAGCCCGCACCTGGGCCTGCATCGGCACCGGCAGGCGCGTGCCCGACACAGGCGATGCGGTACCGCTCGAATTTGCCGGCCTGCCTCTCATCATGGTGCGCGGGCGTGACAGCGAAGTTCGCGTCTTCCACAACGTGTGCAGTCACCGGGGCATGGTGCTGCTGGAAGAGCCCGCGCGGAGGCGCAGCGCGATCCGCTGTCCCTACCATTCCTGGACCTACGATCTGGACGGCTCGCTTCGCTCCACGCCGATGATCGGCGGCACCGACAAGAACACCTGCGAGGGCTTCGAGTGGGCCAAGCACGGGCTCAAGCCGGTGCGGACGGCCACGTGGTTCGACGCCATTTTCGTCAACCTGAGTGGCGATGCGCCGCCGTTCGAGAGCTTCATCGCGCCGGTGGCCGAGCGCTGGAAGGACTTCGACGGCGCCGACCTGCGCCACGAGGCGAGCGACTCCTCCTTCACCCTGGACGTCGCCTGCAACTGGAAGCTCGCGGTGGAGAACTTTTGCGAGGCCTATCACCTGCCGTGGATCCACCCGAGCCTCAACAGCTATTCGCGGCTGGAAGATCACTACCAAATTACTGAGGAGGAAGACGGCTACGCCGGGCAGGGCAGCACCGCCTACCAGCCGCAGCTCGTGGAAAACGGAAACGGCTTGCCGACCATGCCGGGCCTGCCGGAGCGCTGGCATGGGACGGCGGAATACGTCGCGCTGTTTCCGACTGCGGTGTTCGGCGTCCACGCCGACCACTGCTTCGTCGGCACGCTGATGCCGGCGGGCACCGGGCGCACCATTGAGCATGTCGACCTCTATTACTTCGCCGATGAAGCCGTGGGCGAAGGCTGCGCCGAGCTGCGAGCGGCCAACAAGGACCTGTGGCGCGGCATTTTCCTGGAAGACCGCTCTGTCGTGGAAGGCATGCAGCGTGGCCGCGCCTCACCGGCCTACAAGGGCGGCGTGCTCTCCCCCGCCCTGGAGCGCACCACCCACTGCTTCTATCGCTGGGTGGCACGGAAGATGACGGAGGCGGCGGAGGCCAACGGCGCCGGGTGAGCGCCAGCGTTCCCAGTCAGAATTCGCAGGCGTCGCCGTTGCAGCCCTGCTTCTCGCGCCCGAAGAGAAGGCGAAGCGGCGGCAGGTAGAGCGCGAGCCCGTACAGAAATAGCAGGGGAACCTGCAGGCACACCTGGCGCGTGGCGTAGACGCCGGTGAAGACCTTGCTGCGCTGCTTATCCACCACGACGATCTCGCCGACGGGGACTTCGCCCAGCGGCGAGTCGTCCGTCCGCAGCTCGACCCGGCCCAGCCAGTCCATGCGCGCCGTGAGCCGTGCCTGACGCACGCAGTCGGGACAGCGCGGGTTGTAGAAGAGAGCGACGGTCATCGGCTTGTCGGTGCCTGGCTGCGTGCGCGAGGGTGGGACTACGCCTCCGCCCCCACGGGGGCCGTACGGCCATAGAATCCCAGGCGCTCAGTATCGCTGAATATGACGTCCGCCGTCTCGTAGTACGAGAACACCGCGATGATCCTGGCGTTGTCGCCTTCGACCGGCGTCACCCGGTGCGCCGTGTTCTTGCCCTTGAAGACGTTGAGCGTGCCCGGTGCGAGCGGCAGCGTCCGCACCCGTTCGTCGTCGCCGGCGAGCAAGCGGGCAACGCCGTCGTAGTTCGGGTCGTTATCGCTCCGCAGTCCGCTGCGGTACTGGAAACCCCCGCCGCCAAGCGGCGCCTGCAGGAGCACGGTGATGGTGAACTCGGCCCGGTCGAAGTGCCAGTTGAGCCGCTCCCCTTCCCGGTAGGCCATGACGTTGAGCCGGCCGAGAGGGTCGGCCATCGGGTATAGCCGCGGCTTGTCCATCGCCGCCGCCAGAAAATCGATGAGCGGCTGCCACTCGTAGACTCGCTCGATGGTGCTGGCCGGGATTTGGTCGCCGCAAATCGTGCGGTTGACGGTGGTGAAGCGGCGGAGCGCCGGGTGGCCGGCTTCCAGCCCCTCGATCTCGTCGTCGAAGTAGATGTTGTGATCGCGGGCGTGGGTGAAGGCGGCGGTGTCGAACAGGTGCGCCACCTCCGTGACACACGTCCGAAGCGCCTCCCGCCTGATGAGCCCCGGCAGGCTGAACATGCCTGTGTCCTGCAGCTCATCGCGGCAACGGGCGACCAGCGCCCGTCCCGGCACACCATTCAGCGCGTCCATGGGCCAGCGCTCGAGGTCGAGAACATGCTTCATGAACACACGAGCTTGCGCGATTTCGCTCGCCCCCTCCCCTGCTACAGCCAGTCCTCCTCCAACGGATACGACGAGAGCTGCTCGTGGCCGTTTGCGGTGATCAGCACCTGCTCTTCGAGTTTGACCGCCTCACGGCCGCCGGCGGGAGCGGCGAGGCCTTCAACGCAAATCACCATCCCCTCCTCCAGCACGCCGTCGTCTCCGGGCTCATAGTCTTGCGGGTAGAGGATAGCTGGGTATTCGTCGCAGAGCCCCACCCCGTGCATCGACACCGAATAGCGGCCCTCGACGAACTCGTCGCTGAAGGGGCGCGAGAACTCGGTGAGTTCACGGAATGTCGCGCCGGGCTTCAACAACGCCTTGTTCTCCTGCACCTGCGCGTAGGCCTCGGCGTAGATGCGCCGCTGCTCATCGCTCGGGCGCGCGTCGCACACCCAGGTGCGCGAGATGTCGCAGCAATAGCCGTAGGGTCCCACAAGGTCCGTGTCGAAGGCCACGATGTCGCCGCGCTCGATGACGCGCATCGAGGATTCTCGGAACCATGGGTTCGTGCGTGGCCCGGATGCAAGTAGTCGACACTCGATCCACTCGCCACCGCCGGCGATGTTGCCGCGATGGAGCTCGGCCCAGAGCGCGTTCTCGGTGATGCCGGGCGTGAGCGCCTCGCGCATCTGCGCGATGGCCTGCTCGCACACCGCAATCGAGTGGCGCATCAGGGTGATCTCGCCGGCCGACTTGATCGACCGGGCGTTCTCCATCACCTCGAAGCCGTCGACGATTTCGTAGCCGAGGCGCTGCATTTCGATCATGCCCACCGGTCCGACCCGGTCGATGGCGATGCGCCGGTTGCCGCCGGCGTGCTCACGGATCACCGAGGCCAGTTCAGCCGCCCAGGCCCGCGCGTTGTCAGCCTGACGGCCGCCGGCAATGAAATAGAGCACATAGGTCGCGCCGCGGACCTCGTCTATGGTGGGGAGCCCAGCGGTCAGCAGGTCGCTGCCGCCGCCGAACTCGAACAGCTGAACCGGCCCTTCCGCCGGCACGTAGAGGTAGCGCGCCTCGTTGTGGGCGCACCACACTTGCATGTTTGACGCATCGGTGGCGTAGCGGATGTTCAGCGGGTCGTAGAGGATGATGCCGGCGAGATCGCGGGCGACCAGCGCCTCGCGCACGCGCCCGAGCCGGTAGCGGCGCATCTCGTCGAGATCGCAGGGCGGATTGCTATGCTCCATCGCACCATGCTGGCGCAGTGTGTTGGCGGTGCCGCCGGATGCCTGTGTCATATAGCGCCTCCGTTCCGAGAGAGCCGACGCCCCCGATCGCCGATCGACGCAGTCACAACTTGGTCGCTTCTATCCATAGACGTTTCCTTCCCACTGATTTCAACCATGCCTCGAATTGAGAACGGTATCCTTGCCAGGGTTCCGACAGGACGGGCCGACCTCTCCTCGTAGCGCGTTACATCCTCCGTGCAGATCGGATCGCTGACACATGTGACGCCGTTGAGCTTGGGCGCGAGAACACGCACTCGATGCAAGATTGATCCCATTTCTCCCGTCTAGCAATGCGTTGTTAGCCACTTTTTCGATTTACGATAGAAGCGGCTGTATGTGCTCCTCGAAATGATCGACGACGGGTCTGTAATCCTTCATGTTCTCCCACAACAAGACATGGGCCTCGATCCCTAAAACCAATGCTATATCCCACGTCTATAACGGAGGTAGGATGCAATCTCGTCGGTGAAGACCCACCATACCGGGATGACGCCCTGCAGCTGATAACTAATCCGCCTTATCGAGTTTAGAATTCCAGGCGTCATGAATTTGCGAGCCCACTCGTGGGGGTTTCCCTTTGCCCGTTGCCGCTTGATTTCGACCAACACGGACCTATTGGTGCCTCGATGTCGAAACACGTAATCGGGAGCGATACCGTACCGACTGTGCTCGTCTCCATAAATTGCTCTGAGCTCTTTCGGGTTCTCTATGCCTGCGATTGGTGAGTCAATCAAGTAGTGATGCATAATCAGGTCGAATACTTTCTCCGGTTTTACTCCTCTCTCAGCAGCCTCGGCCTGCCAGTTCTCCCGCCACTCCATATGTTTCCGCGCCATGCGCTTCGAATCCCCATTTCGCCCAATGATCATCGGTGAAGTCCTGGCCATCCCTCTCGCGCGCGAACAGTTCGATCTTGCGGAGAAGCGGAAACATCTCTTCGATGCGCAGCCGCACTTCATCCGGTTTTTGCGAGTGAGCCTCCCGCTTGGCGGTGACGAGCTGGCGCACGTTCCTAGCGCCGCGCGGGGACGGGATCTTTCCTTTCTTGAACACGAGGCATAACTCGCATTGGCTCATGGTATAAAAGCCGGGATTTACTCTTACCTTATCCCACACGAAGGCCACGGTTGCCCACGCAAAGCCCCACGCCTTTCCCAGGTCAATCGCTTGGTCTAGATGCGGGTTTGTCGCCCACATGAACAGGAGGCTGTCTTGTGCTGAAATGCTCGGCACGTTCAACGTCTTGAGGTCATCCACGGTCACGGTCGGATAGTGCCTGACCGCGCCTCCCGTATCTTGGCTGCCCTCGCCGGCGTGCTGAAGCTGCCCTTTGTAGTCCCAGGGCGGATCGGCATAGAGAATGTCGAATTCTCCAGACGGAAGCGGCGGAAACAACATCCCCATCGTCAGAACTCGCGGCCGAGCAACCTCTCGTCGAAGGGAAACGTGCTCATCAGTTCGAAACCTGTTTCGGTGACCAGAACCTGTTGCTCCAATTTTACCCCTTCGCTCCCTTGTTCGTGACCGATGAAGCTTTCCACGCAGAGCGTCATGTTGGGTTCGATGACACCGTCGTAGTCCTGCCCCCCATCGTAGTCGGCCTCGTACACGATATAAGGGTATTCGCCGGTCGCCCCGATGCCGTGAATCATCAGGTAGTACCGCCGGGCGTAGTACGCAGCCGGAATGTTCCACGCTGCTTCCGTAATTTCCCGGAACGTCCGCCCCGGTGCGATCAGCGCCATATTGTGCTGGATCTGCTCATGAGCGAGGCGATAGAGCATTCGCTGCTCCGACGTCGGCCTACCGTCACCACAGAGGAACGTGCGTGAGAAATCGGCGTAATAGCCGTGCGGTCCGACGACATCGGTATCGTGCGCCACCAGGTCGCCGGCGCGGATCACGCGGTCGCCGGTTTCCTGAAACCAGGGGTTGGTTTTCTCGCCCGAGCTGAGCAGCCGGGTCTCCACGTAGTCACCGTCATTGGCAATCACGTGGCGGTGGAACTCCGCCCACAGCGCGTTCTCGGTGATTCCTGGCCGGATCGAGTCTCCGAGAGTCTTTTCCGCCGCCATGACGCACGCCATGGAGCGCTTCGAGCAGACGATTTCCTCCGGCGTCTTGATCGCACGCGCTCTCTCTGTCGGAGCCTGCGCATCGAGGATCGTGAACCCCCGATCCGCCAGATGGCCGACGGCCCGTGCATCGATGCGCTCCAAGCCGATCCGCGTCTCGCCCGGGCAGTGCTGGCGCATCAGCGCGGCAATCTCCTCGGCCCAGAGCCTTGCCGTCTCATCCAGCAGAGGCCCGCGCGCCACATAGGAGACCGTCGTGGAAACGCGTATCTCGTCAATCGCCGGGTTATCACGTTCCATGTGCTCGCAACCCGCGAACTCGAACAGCACGACCGGGCCTTCCAGGGGCACGAACACGTAACGCGCTGGATTGCGCAGAAGGAACGGCATCATGTTCCGGGCGCCGGTGGCGTAGCGCACGTTATGCGGATCGGTCAGCACGAGCGCAGCGAATTCCATCCGGGCCATCTCCGCGCGGAGCCGCTTGAGCCGTCCCAGCCGAAGCGCCGTCTCGTCCGGCGCCTGCGGCACGTTGTTCGTGGGATTACTGTGCAGCGTGGAGCTCGTCGCGGTCGGGAATGGAAATCACCGGCTCGACCTCGCGCAGCTCTTCGAGCGGAATGTGGCAGGCGATGACGTGGCGGTCGGCGTTGGTCTGAAGCGGCGGCGCCTCGTTATCGCAAATCTCGCCGAGCTTGCGCGGGCAGCGAGTCGAGAAAGGACACCCCTTGGGCGGATCGAGCGGGCTTGGCAGGCTGCCTTCCAGCACGATGCGGCGCCTCTCCACCTCGGGGTCCGCGATGGGCACCGCAGAGAGCAGCGCCTCGGTGTAGGGATGGTAGGGGGGCGCGAAAATTTGCCCCGTTGAGCCGCGCTCCATGATCTGGCCGAGATACATCACCACCACGCGGTCTGAGAGATAGCGCACCGCCGAGAGGTCGTGGCTGATGAAGAGCAGCGTGGTGCGGTGCTCGCGCTGAATGTCCATCAGCAGCTCGGTCACCGCCGCGGCGACCGAGACGTCAAGCGCCGAGATCGGCTCGTCCGCGATCACCGTCTTGGGATTGCCGGCGAAGGCACGCGCGATGCCCACCCGCTGCTTCTGGCCGCCGGAGAGTTGACGCGGCTTCCGGGTCATGAAGGCGCGCGGCAGCTTCACCGTGTCGAGCAGCTCGTACACGCGATCCTTCCGCTTGACGGAATCGCGCTCGATGCCGAAGCGCTTGATGACGCGGCCGATCTGATAGCCCACGGAGTGAGACGGGTTAAGCGTGTCGTTCGGGTTCTGGAACACCATCTGCAGGGAGGAGAGTTGCGCCGCCGTGCGCTTGTTGACCGGAATGCCGCCAAGGTCAGTTCCATCCAGCGTGACCTCGCCGTCGGTGGCGGTCTCAAGGCCCATCAGCACTTTGGCGAAGGTGGACTTGCCGCAGCCCGATTCGCCGACGATGGCGACCGTCTCGCCTTCGCCCGCGCGGAAGCTGATGCTCTCGTTCGCCTTGACTTCGCGCACCGCGCCGCCGGAGACGAGTGCCGCCAGCGAGCGATCACGCACCTTGTAGTACTTGCGCATGTCGGCGACCTCGAGGACCGTCTCGCCGACCTCGATCGGCTCACGAACCTCATCGACACGCACCGCCTCTGTGACGTCGATCCCCTCCCAGCGCCTACATCGCACCCGATGCGCCGGGTCGTCGTCGGTGTGCACCCCCTCCATCGGGATCAGGCCCTTGTCACACTGCCCCTGCTCGAAGAACCCGCAACGCGGCCCAAAATTGCAGCCCTCGGGCCGCTCGTGCGGGAGCGGAAGCTGGCCCTTGATCGAGACCAACGGGCGCGCGTTCTTGTCTGCGTGCGGCAACGGAATGCAGCCGAAGAGGCCCTGGGTATAGGGGTGCTTGGGCCACGAGAAGATCGAATCGATCGTCCCCTCCTCCACCACCTCGCCCGAGTACATCACGCAGATGCGGTCGCAGACCTCCAGCATCAGGCCGAGATTGTGGGAGATGTAGAGCAGCGAGGAGCCGGTCTCGCGGCTGAGCTCGGCGATCAACTCGACGATGCCCGCTTCCACCGTCACGTCGAGTGCCGTCGTCGGCTCGTCCAGCAACAGTAGTGCGGGCCGTGAGAGCAGCGCCATGGCAATCACCACGCGCTGCTGCTGGCCGCCGGAGACCTGGTGCGGGTAGGAGATCATGAGCCGCTTCGGGTCCGGAATATGCACCGCCGACAGCATGTCGTAGGCGCGCTGGAAGGCTTCGGCCTTGTTCACGCCCTCGTGGATTATCGGCACTTCCATGAGCTGCTGGCCGATGGTCAGGCTCGGATTGAGCGAGGCCATCGGCTCCTGGTAGATCATGGCGATGTCCTTGCCGCGCACCCGGCGGATTTCCTCCTCGGACATCTCGGCCATGTCGCGGCCCTTGAACTTGATGGTGCCGCCGACGATGTCGCCGTTATGCCCCATATAGCGCATGACGCCGTTGGCCACGGTGGACTTGCCACAGCCGGATTCGCCGACGAGGCCGACCGATTCGCCCTTGGCCACGGTAAGATCGAAGTCGTAGACGGCGGGAACCTCGCCGGCCCGCGTGTAGTAGCTGAGGCAGAGGCCGGTGATCTCGAGGACTGGCGGCTCGGAAGCGTGATCCGACATTCTGCCTCTCCTAGTCCTTGAGCGACACTTCGCGCAGGCCGTCCGCCAGCAGGTTGAAACCGAGCACCAGCAGGGAGACGGCGCAGGCCGGCAAGATCGCCATGTGCGGGAAGCCGCCGGAGACGAAGGCGCGGGTCTCGGTAATCATGCCGCCCCAGTCGGGGTCCGGCGGCGGCAGGCCGAGGCCGAGGAAGCCAAGCGCGCCAATGGTGATCGTGGTGTAGCCCATGCGCAGACAGAAATCGACGATCAGCGGCCCACGCGCATTGGGCAGGATCTCCATCAGCATGATGTACCAGGGGCCTTCGCCCCGGGTCTGGGCTGCGGCGATGTAATCACGCGTCGCGATGTCCATGGTCACGCCGCGCACGATACGCATGATGCCGGGCGAGGACGCAAAGACGACGGCGAAGATGATGTTGATCCCGGACGCGCCGACCTTCGCGATGATCAGCACGTAGAGCACCATGATGGGGAAGGAGAGGATGACGTTGGCAACAAACGACAGAATTTCGTCGAGATAGCCCCGGAAGTACCCCGCGGCGAGGCCCATGAGGATGCCCACGACGTAGGCCGCGACCGTAGCCGCCGTGGCGTAGAAGAGCACCCGCTGACCGCCGAAGATGATCCTCGACAGAATGTCGCGCCCAAGATGGTCGGTGCCGAGCAGGAAGATACCCCCTTCCGGCGCCTCCGCACCGGGGTAGGCGAATGGCACCATCGTCGCATTGGGATCGAAGGGCGCGATGAATTCCGCGAATATCGCCAGAATCACAAAACCGAGGACGATTCCGGCCCCGATCATGCCGACCGGGCTCTCCCTTAGCAGAAAGACAGGCCTGAGCGACCCCGCGAAGCTCGCGCCGAGCCTGGAGAGCGGCGTGCTGACGGCGTTCATGCGTGGCACGTCGCTCATTTGAATCTGATCCTCGGATTCAGATAGGTGTAGCCGAGATCGCCTACGGTCTGGGTGAAGACCGCGACGAAGACCGCCGCGACGCCGCAGGCCTCGATGACGAAGATGTCGCGCCGGAGCGCCGCCTCCAGCAGCAGCGCGCCGAACCCCTTGTAGCCGAATGCGAACTCGGTCACGACCACGCCCGATAGCAGCCAATTGATCTGCAGCATGATCACGGTGAAGGGCGCGATCAGCGCGTTTCTCAAGGCGTGCTTGAGAATGATGTGCCGGTAGGGCAGGCCCTTGAGCACCGCCGTGCGGATGTACGGGGTGGTCATCACCTCGGCCATCGACGCGCGCGTCATCCGCGCTATGTAGCCGAAGCCATATAGCGTCAGTACAAGTACAGGCAGGATCATCTGGACCGGGTCGAACCCGGACGTCATCGACGAGGTGCCGGGCAACCAGCCGAGCCAGAAGACGAAGATCCCGACCAGGAAGACGGCGCTCGCATATTCGGGGATCGAGGTGGTGATGATCGAGAAGACCGAGATCGCCCGGTCCTGCAGGGAGCCTTCCTTCATCCCCGCCAGCACGCCGAGGGTGAGTGCGATCAGCACCATGATGACGAAGGTGACGCCCGCCAGGATGCCCGTATTGCCCAGGCGGTCCCAGAAGATCTCGCTGACCGGCCTCTTGTAGATGACCGAGTCTCCGAGATCGCCGGAGAATATTCGGCCGATCCATTCGAAATAGCGGACAATGACGGAACGGTCGTAGCCGTTCTCAATGACCCAGGCGTTGAGCTGTTGGTCCTGCGCGTAGGGACCGAGAATACTGCGGGCGATCAGTCTCGGGTCGCCCTCGTTGATGAGGAAGAGCAGCAGCGCAACGACCAGCATGATGAGGATCATCATGCCGATGCGACGGATGATCAGCTGGACCATGCCGAACGCCGGTGTCTAGTAGACGCCCCGCACCGAGGGCACCCGCCTAAGCGGAAAACGCGGCGCGGGAGACTTGCACCTCCCGCGCCGCTTTCTGCTCAACCGTCCAGCCACACGTTGTGGAACTGGTGGTAAAGCGTCGGGTGGGTCTGGTGGCCCTTCACCCGCTTGTTCGCCGCCTTGTAGACCGAGCGCCAGAACGGCTGCGGGATGATCGCGTCGTCCTGCAGGAGCTTCTGGCAAACCTCCATCTTCTTCCTGCGCTCGTTGACGTCGAGAGTACCCTCGGCATCGTCGAGCGCCGCATCGAAGGCCGGGTTGTCGTAGGCGACTTCGTTCCACGGCACGCCTTTCCGGTAGGCAAGGCCGAGCACCATGGTGCCAAGTGGGCGATGCGTCCACGCGGTGTAGCCCCATGGCGCCTTGTCCCAGACCTCCCAGTACTGGTTGGCCGGCATCTTGTTGATCTCAATGTTGATGCCCGCCGGCGCAGCCTGGTTCTTGAAGATCGCGCAGGCGTCGGTCATCCACGGGCCCTCAGTGTCGCCGTTGGCGATCTCGAGCGTGATCCCGTCGGCATAGCCGGCCTCGGCCAAAAGCGCCTTCGCCTTCTCGACGTCCCGTGTTAGCGGCGGCAGCGCCGCATACTCTGGATGGATCGGGCAGACGTGGTGGTTCTCGGCGATCTGACCACGACCCTGGAACGCCTTGTCCAGGATCTCCTGGTGATCCATGCACGCCGCGACCGCCTGGCGAAGCTTGAGATTGTCGAAGGGCGCCTCCGTGATCCGGAACCTCATGACCGCGGTCTGCGCGGTCGTGACCGGGTGAATGTCCACGAACGGCAGAGCCTGCGCCGCATCGATAAGGTTGTTCGGCAGGCGGAAGACCATGTCCACCTGCTGCGATGCGAGCGCCGCGATCCAGGCGTTGGTGTCCTCGCCGTGGTCGAAATAGTGGATTTCGTCGAGGTAGAAGTCCCCGGCCCACCAGTCCCGTGCCCGCTTGAGGATGGCGACCTCGCCCAGCGCGTACTCGGCAAGCTCGAACGGTCCGGTGCCGATCGGGTTGGCCGAGAGATCGGCCTCGTAGTCCACACCGAAGCCCCGATGCACAATGGCGGTCGGGTAGTTGTAGAAGTTCTCCGGCATGGCCAGAGCGGGCTGCTTCAGGTTGAACTGGATCGTGTGGTCGTCGATCACCTCGACCGCGCCAGGGATGCCGCGCGGTTGGCCGTCCTCGCCCTCCTCGACCATGGCGCCGAAGAGCCCGAGGTTCGAAGAGCCGACCGCCGGGTCGAGCCAGCGGTTGACCGTATGAGCAACGTCGGCGGAGGTGAAGGCGTCGCCGTTCGACCAGGTGATGCCCTGGTTCAGGTGGAACACCCAGGTCGCCAGGTCGTCGGAGGCTTCCCAGCTGCTGGCGAGATAGGGGACCGTGACGTTGTCCGACCCGGTGCGAGTCAAATACTCGACCATGAAGCGCGAGACGTTCGACCTCTCTGTCCAGGGGAAGGTCGCCGGATCGGTCATCTCCTGCACACGCATGGAGACCCTGAGCGTGCCGCCCGCCTTTGGCATTTCGTCGGCCATCGCAGAGCCGATCACGTCACCGCGGCCGGTGAGCTGGTCGGCCATGGCGTAGACGGTGCCGGTCGCCATGCCGAGCAGTGCCGCCTGGCGCAGGAAGTCGCGCCGGTTGATCTTGCCCGTCCGAAGCTGGTCGCAAAGCTCGGGCATATATGAATGCGTCTCGGCGCCCAATGCGCGCTCCGACGGCAGCGTATAGCGCCGTGGATCACGGCTTAGCACTTTTCTGTCTTTCATCCGCTTTTCCTCCGAGTGTTGCTCTGTGCCGGCACCGCTGCACCGCTCTTGGAAAGAGATACGCGGCCCCATTCTCCCCGCCCGAAACGAACTGGCCGACCAAGCCTAGCCCATTGCTGATGCCCTGTCGCCCCTTGCCCCATTTGGGGGAGAGCGTGTCGCTGTGCCGGCTCCCGGTAGTTGGCGATTGCTGATATCCAAGAATGATATCAGCTTCGCATTCTCCCGCCGTTGGGGTCGTAGAGCGGTGTGGTGTGAACGCGGGCGGGGAACATCTCGCCCAGGATTTCGACGTCGAAGCGTTCGTCGGTCACCGCCATCTCCGTCGGCACATAACCCATCGCCATGGACTGCTCGACATGATGCGCGTAGCCGCCGGAACTCACGTATCCGACCGCCGCGCCGTCTCGCAGAATTGCCTCGTCGTTGGAAACGTCGATGGGTTCGCCGTCGATTGACGGGGAGTCGATAACCAGCGGCACCAGGCGCCTTGAAGGCCCTGCTTGCCGCTCGGCTTCCGCTGCCGCCTTGCCGACGAACTCCTTGTCCCACTGGATGAAGGCGTCGAGCCCGCTCTCGGCCGCGGTGAAGTCGGGGCGGTAGTCGAGTGTCCAGACGCCCCAGGCCTTCTCCAGCCGGAGCGACATCAGTGCCCGCGCCCCGTACCAACGGAGGCCAAGATCGGCGCCGGCGGCCTCGATCGCCTCGGCTAGCGCGATTTGATATTGCGGTGCGACGAAAATCTCGTAGCCGAGCTCGCCCGAGAAGCTGAGCCGCGACACGATTGCCGGGACGCCGCCGACAAAACTCTCGCGAATATCGCGGAAGCGGAACGCCTCCGCCGACACGTCGTCGCGGGTGATGCGGGCGAGCAAATCGCGGGAGTTGGGGCCCGAGAGCGCGATGCCGTGCAACGCGTCCGAGAGGTTCTGGTACTCGACGCCGGTGCCGAGGCGCTGCTCGAACCAACGGCGATGCGCCTCCTGCATGACCCCTGAGCCGACCAACATGAAGCGATCTTCCGCCAGGCACGCGACCGTAAGATCGCCGTAGAGTTTGCCCTGCTCGGTAAGCATTGGCGTCAGCGCGATGCGGCCGGGTCTAGGCACGCGGCCGGCCAGCACACGATCCAGGAAGGCGCGGGCACCGGGGCCTTCGAAGCCGTGCTTGGAATAGTTGGCGATCTCGATGCAGCCCACCGCCTCGCGAACCGCCTTCACTTCGCGCGCCACGTACTCGTGCGCGCGGGAGCGACGGAAGGACGGGTCTTCGTGGGCATCCTCCGGCCCGTCGGCGAACCAGAGCGCGTGCTCCAACCCGAAACCCTGGTCCATCACCGCGCCCTTGGCGAGCAACCGATCGTATAACGCGGTAGTCTTTTGCCGCCGGCCCTTCGGCAAGGTCTCGTTGGGAAAGGTCATCACGAAGCGGCGCTCGTAGTTCTCCGACGACTTGACCGCGCCCCACTCGGGCGTCGCGAACTCGCCGAAGCGGGCGATATCCATCGCCCATACGTCGATTGAAGGCTCGCCGTCGATCATCCACTCGGCCATGCTGCGACCGACCCCGCCGCCCTGGCAGAAGCCTGCCATGACGCCCACGGCGACCCAGTAGTTCCGTACTCCCGGCACCGGGCCGATCATGGGGTTGCCGTCGGGGCCGAAGGTAAAGGGGCCGCAGATGATGTCCTTGATCCCCACCTCGCCGAGCGCCGGGATGCGTTCGAACGACATTTCCAGCCGGTCGGCGATGCGGTCGAGGTCATGCGGCAGCAGCTCCTGGCCGAAGTCGAGCGGCGTGCCGGAAACGTTCCACGGCGTGGACTTGGGCTCGTATGTGCCGAGCAGGACGCCGTGCCGCTCCTGCCGGAAATAGATGTTGGCCTCGTAGTCGATACCCCCCGGCAAGTGGCCAGCGCCGCCTTCCCCCATCCTCTCCGCGATCACGGGGATCGTGTCGGTAATGAGGTAGTGATGCTCCATCGGCTGGACCGGGAGCGCGACGCCCGCCAATTGGCCTACCTCGCGCGCCCAGAGCCCGCCGCAGTTCACGATGTGCTCGGCGTTGACCGTGCCGCGCGGCGTGACCACGTCCCACGAGCCGTCCGGCCGCTGGTTGGTCTCCACCACCGGAGTCCGCGTGAAATACTGCGCACCGTGGACGCGCGCGGACTTGGCGAAGGCGTAGGTCGCTCCGGAGGGGTCGACGTCGCCGTCGAGCTCGTCCCAGAGCGCCGCGTAGTAGTGCTTCGGATCGATCAGAGGATGGCGCTCCGCGACCTCCTTCGGCGAGATGAATTCCTGGTCGAGCCCCATGTAGCGTGCCTTGGAGCGCTCGCGCTTCAGGTAGTCGTACCAATCCCTGGTGGAGGCGAGGTAGAAGCCGCCGGTGTTGTGCAAACCGACGGACTGGCCCGACGTCTCTTCGATCTCCTTGTAGAGATTGATCGTGTAACCCTGCAGGCGGGAGATATTGGGATCCGACGAAAGCGTGTGAATCATCCCGGCCGCGTGCCAGGACGATCCGGCGGTGAGCTCTTCCCGCTCCAGCAGGATCACATCCTTCCAGCCGAACTTGGCGAGATGGAAGAGGATCGAACAACCCACCACGCCGCCACCGATGACGACGACCCTGGCGTGGCTTGGGAGCGGCTTGCCGGCGCCCACGCCGCCGTCGTCCCTCATGATCTCGGGCATGGCGGAATTCTCTCGGTTTCGCGAGAGCCAGCGCGCGTACCCTGACGGGCCGCACCACCTCCCCTCCTCCTCATATCATGGCGGAGTTGGCCACTATCGGCTTCGATGCGACGCGGATGCTTCGGATTCCGACAGGATCAGCCGTGTAGTCCGCCTGCGGCGGTGCGCCAATAGGGCTCGGTGGCAGCAAAAGCGTGCCAATCTTCGGTCATTTGGCTCCGGGTCTCCTCACGGGCGCGAGCGTGCCAACCGATCACCTGCCCGGCACCCACTCCGAGCGCGGCGAGATGGTCGTTTTCGCGCTGGGCATCGAGGAGCTCTTTCAGGCAGCGCTCCGCAACCGCCGCGTCGTTGAGTTGGCCGAGATCGTCTTGCAGCCGACGCAACGTCCTGATGTAGGGACGTGGCTTGCCGTCTGGGAACTGGGCCGCGAAGAACTCGCCCGCGTAGCGCAGCTTCTTGAGCGAGATCCTGAGCCGGTGCAGGTCGGCGTCCGACAGCTGCTCGAAGTCGCGCCCGCGCTTCAATACGCGCTTGTGGCGCCTGTCGAGCAGGCGCCCCCCGAGATGCGCGAGCGGCTGATCGAGCGCGGCGTGGTTCGCAGCTTCACGCCAGCCCGCCGTCTCGATCCACCGGCCGAAACGAAGCAGGAATTCCGTGTAGTCGGGCGCGCGCAGCGCCTCCGCCTGCTCGTAGGCGCAGGCGCGCGCGCTCTCGGCCGCTTCGGAGAGGCGCTCCAGTATCTCGTCATCCGGCCGGGCAGCCCGGACGGTCGCGAGCGTCTCGGTGATGAACACGTCCCAATCGCGTGCCGGGCCGAGCACGTCGATGAGACGGCTGGCTTCCCTGTTCAGCCAGGCAGTGTGTTCCGGCGGAAGAACCGTCTTGAAGACCACGAGAGCCGAACGCATCCGGCGCAACGCGACGCGAAACTGGTGCACGCCTTCCGGATCGCTGCGGTCCAGCACCGCATCGTGATTCGCCGCACACTGATTGGCACACACGCGAAAAATCTTGCCCAGGGCCTCGTTTACGGAGATGCCCCGCGCAAGCGCGAGCGCCGGCGCCTTGTAGCCGGCGTAGCCCTCCCCGCCGGCAAGGACGTAGCCGCGCTTGGCCTTGCTCGCCGTCTGTATGCGGAGCGGCGCAGAGGCCTGCAGCGTCATGGCGAGCTCGTAGAGTGCGCTTGCCGGCCCCTCGATCAGTTCCAGCTCCAGCTCGGAGACGGTGTCGCGCCGGTCACGCGCCTTGATCTCTCCGCTGTCGAGCGCGAGCTCGACGAGGGCGGTGCTGTGATCCGAAGCGGCAACCTCGACCACGGCGGTGCGGCGCATCACGTCGGTGGAGAACGTCGGCGCCAGTTCGGCGGGTTTGAGCGGCCCCACCACATCGCGCACCGCTGGATCAGGCGCGACGGGGAGGCTCGGCACCGGCTTCTCGACCGTGCGAGTCCACTCGTTGCGCTTGAGCACGGCAGCGGCTGAGGACGGCCCATCCGATTTCAGTGTCTGGACCAGCCGTTCCCCATCCTCACGAATGCGCAGCGTGAAGCCGCGCCGGCGTAAGCGGAAATCGCCGGTATCGTAATAGGTGCTGCGCAGCCGCTGTGCGGTTCCGCCCCCGCCTGCGGGAACTGCCGCACGCCAGCTGCGATCAAGGGCGGCGGGATCGCCGCCGAGCGTCAGCTCGACCTCAAGTGCAGGACCACCATCCCCGGCGGCCACTCCCCCGCCGCCGTCTCCCTTGCCCATCGAATTTCGCTCTCGGCGCTGGCTGCTGTCGCCGCGTTCTCGCGCGCGGCTGGAACGGATATTCACGAAACTTTCGCGGAAACGTCAAGGCAGACTGACCAACTCATCGGTTCAGACGGCTCCGAGAGCGCATTGTATCCCGTTTTGAGTTGATGGGCGCGCGTGCATCCCCTATTGGGAAGCAAGGCGAGGCGTTATCGCAGCACAACCGAACACGGCTCACGAGGAGGATTCAATCGATGGACGACCACAGAACAAGCTGGTCGAGAGCACCGCTCTCGCGGCGGTCTTTCCTTAAAGGTACGGCGGCAGGCGCTGCTGCGCTGACCGCTGCAGGCTCAGGCGCGTTTGCAGGGCGCGCACAGGCGTCGGACTGGTCCGGCGAGACCCTGCGCTTCATGATCATCAACCCGCATGCCGGCTCTATCAAGCCGCTCTCCGAGGGCTTCACCGAGCTCACCGGCGCCAATGTCGAAGCGGTGAAGGTGCCCTACGACCAGATTACGGCGCAGTCGACGCTCGACGTGATGTCCGGCACCAACGAGATCGACGTCTTCCAGTATTGGTACGTCGACAAGGAAGCGCTGGTGCGGGACGGCGTGCTCGCCGACATCACCGACCGCATCGCGGCGGAAGAGGCCGACATCGACCCCGCCGACTTCCTCGGCGCGCTGTACGATGCCTATACCGAGGTGGGCGGCCGCCGCTACGGCCTGCCCTATGACGGCGACACGCACGTCCTCTTCTATAATAAAGAAATTCTCGACCGGAACGGGCTGACGCCGCCGGCGACGTGGGACGAGTACAACGCGGTCGCCAAGGCGGTAACGGATGCTGAGTCGGCCAACGGCGTCTATGGCGCGCTGCTGATGTGCAAGCAGTTCCCGATTATCCTGTGCTCCACCTACGCGAACCGGCTGGGCGGCTACGGCGGCGACTTTCTCGATGCCAACGGCGCGCCGGCGTTGACCAGCGATGCCGCGATCGGCGCCGCGCAAACGATGCTCGATGCCGGTCCCTCCGCGGTGCCGACGCCGCTGGAGACCGAGTTCGGCAACTCGATCCCGGTGTTCCTGAGCGGCGCCGCCGCCATGATCGAGTTCTGGACCGACCTCGGCACCTGGGCGCAGGACGCTAATCAGAGCCAGATCGTCGACAAGTGGGGCGTGTCGCCCATGCCTGTCGCCGGCGGCAACACGGTCAACCGGCCGGCGATGAACGCGGGCTGGGCCTTCGGGGTCTCGTCGGGATCGCACAACCCCGAGATGGCGTGGGAGTTCGTGCGCATGTCATCCAGCAAGGACTTCCACGTCCGCGTGCTCACCGACAACACGACTGGCGTGGACCCGACGCGGCGCTCGGCGATGCCCGCCTATCGCGACTTCGCGCCGCTGCAGGCGGACGCCGTCGAGCAGGCTATCGACGACGCCTTCCCGTGGCCGATGAAGCCGGAATCGCCCAAGCTCATGCAGTCGCTCACGGATGAGCTTGGACTGATGATGGCCGGCGACAAGACCGCCGAGCAGGCCATGGCCGATGCCCAGGCCTCCTGGGAGGATATCCTCGGTTAGTACAGCCATGGGACGGGCGGCTGCACGTTCGGGGGATGCCCTGATTGCGGCCGCCCTGTCCTCCCGTTATGGCTGAGCTGGACACCACGCCGCAGCGTACGCGGCAAGGGCCGCCGACAGGCCAGCGCTGGCCCGGCACGGGCGGGATCGACCGGCGCCGGCTGATCGGCTGGGCGGTGGTGATGCCGCTCATCGGTGGCTTGATCGTGTTCGCCGTTTATCCCTTCATCTACCTGATCTTTCTCTCTTTTTCCAATTCCAACCTCGGCACGCTGTTCCGGGGATGGGTCGGCGTCGAGCATTACACGGACTCCATCGGCCAGGCGAAGTTCACTACCTCCCTGCTCCGCTCCATAATTTTCGCGCTGATGACGACGGTGGCCTCGTGCATCCTGGGCGTTTGCGTGGCCCTTCTCCTCGATCGCGCGGTAAAGGGCCGGCATATCCTGCGCACGCTCATCCTGCTGCCGCTGATGACTCCGCCGATCACCGTCGCCGTCATGTGGCAATTGCTGCTGATGCCCAAGGGCGGCTGGCTCAACAGCTTCCTGATGGACATGGCGCTCTTCAGCCAGCCGGTAAGTTTCCTGGGCTCGCCCACCATGGCGTTCCCGTTCGTCTGCCTGGCGGACGTGTGGCAGTGGACACCCTTCATCGCGCTGATGACCTACGCCGCGCTGCAGACTCTGCCGGAGGACATCTACGAGGCGGCGAAGCTCGACGGTGCCTCGGGCCCTGCGATGTTCTGGTCCATCACGCTGCCGATGCTGGCGCCGGCGCTGATCGCCATCGCGGTACTCAAGCTGGTCATCGCCTTCAAAGTCTTCGACCTCGTCTTCGTGTTGACCGGTGGCGGACCGGGCCAGGCGACGACCGTCTCGAGCTTTTACATATACCGGGTTGCGATCCAGCAATTCGACATCGGCGCCGCAGCAGCACAGACCCTCATGTTCGCGGTGGTGGTGGGCCTCGTCACCATCCCCTTCACCACCGCCCATGACATCGCCGAGAAGAGGCTGACGTGACGGCCACCCGCGTCAGAAAGTTCGACGGCGGCACCTGGCTCGCAGACGCGCCGGTCGGTCTCTGGACCCTGGCGCGCTGGGCGGGGACCGCGGCGGTCGTGCTCTTCTTCATCTTCCCCATGATCTTCATGCTCATGGTTTCCTTCAAGACGCAGCCGGATATCGCGAGCGGCGGCCTCATACCGGAGGAGTGGTTCTGGCAGAACTACCCGGACGCGTGGAACTCCGTCGCGGTCGGCACCTACCTGCGCAACTCGATCGTCGCAGCCACCCTGGGCGCGCTGGTGACGTTGGTCATTGCGGTGCCTGCGACCCACGCCATCGTGCGTTATCGTGTCGGCGGCAAGTTCCTGCCGGCGTTCATCCTCGCCACCTACGTGGCGCCGCCGATCGTCGCGCTCTTCCCGCTTTTCTTCCTGTTGCGCTCGATCGGACTGGTGAACACGCTCTTCGGCATGGCGCTGGTTTACGGCGTGATGAACCTGCCGGTCGCGTTCTGGCTGCTCTCGAGCTTCGTGCGCCGGCTGCCGGAGGAGCTAGAGGACGCCGCGCGGATCGACGGCGCGGGCTACGGCTCCGTGCTGCTCCGCATCACGGTGCCCTTGCTCATGCCGGGGATCATCAGCACCGGCATTATCTGCCTGATCCTGGCCTACAACGAGTTCCTCCTGGCCTCCTTCCTGACCCGGAGCGAGAGCACGCAGACCCTACCGGTGGGCCTCTCGCTCTATCAGGGCGACCGTCAGCTTCGCTACGGGCAAATGTCGGTGGCCTCGCTCATCGGCATCGTGCCGGTCTACCTGCTGGCGATGTTCTTCCAGCGCTGGCTCATCCGCGGCCTGACCGCAGGGAGCACGAGGTAGTCATGGCGACCGGTCCCGCCGCGATGGCGGCCATGCTGCGAGAGCTGGTGGACGTGCTGCTGCCGGGCGACGGGCGCTTCCCGGCCGCGAGCGATGCCGGCACTCACGGCGTAGTGGCGGACCGAATGGTGGCGCAGTCGGGCGAGACTGCGCTGGACGATCTCGCGCAGACCATCGAGGCCTGCGGCGGGCCGCTCGGACCCTTGGCCGCATCGGAACGGCAGGAGGTCGTGCGGCGCTTCGAAACGAATCACCCGGAGCAGTTCGAGACGCTTCGGATGATCGCCTATCTCGCCTACTACGAGAGCCCCGCCGTGGTGCGTGCCGTCCGCTCCCTCGGCCACGTCTACAACGACGCGCCGCAGCCTGCCGGCTACGCCATGGCGTCCTTCGATAAGACCGACCCGCATCAGGCACCAGCACATCGGCGCGGCCACTATGTGAGGACGGAGGACGTGACGCGTCTCGACCTCATGCCGTTGCCGGCCAATCCGCTCGCGGCGGAAACGATTACCCAGGACGACGCGGTGGCGAGCGGCCGCGGCGCCATCGCCAAGGGCGCGGGGAGCAAGCCGGCCGACCAGGCGGGCGCCGGCCCGACGGGCGACGGGACATAGGGGCGGCTCATGGCCGGCGTCGAAGTCAGGAACATCTACAAGTCCTTCGGTCCCGTCGAGGTGATCCACGGCATCGACGTCGAGATCGCGGACAAGGAATTGGTCGTTCTGGTCGGGCCGTCGGGCTGCGGCAAGTCCACGCTCCTTCGCATGATTGCGGGCCTCGAAGACATCACCGCCGGGGAGATTTCGATCGGAGACACGGTGGTCAACCGCGTCGCGGCGAAGGACCGGAACATCGCCATGGTGTTCCAGTCCTACGCGCTTTACCCGCACATGACCGTCTATCGGAACATGTCGTTCGGCCTCAGGATGCGGAAGATCCCGAAGGACGAGCAGGACCGCCGCATCAGGTGGGCGGCGGAAGTGCTGGAGCTCACCGACTACCTCAAGCGCTACCCGCGCCAGCTCTCGGGCGGGCAGAGACAGCGCGTCGCCATGGGCCGCGCGCTGGTGCGGGAGCCCATCGCGTTCCTATTCGACGAACCGCTCTCCAACCTGGACGCGCAACTGCGGGTCCAGATGCGGACGGAGATCCGCGAGCTGCACCAGCGTCTGCAGACCACCATGATCTACGTCACCCACGACCAAGTGGAGGCGATGACCCTCGCCGACCGTATCGTCGTCATGCGCGACGGCTACATCGAGCAGGTCGGCGCGCCGGGGCACGTCTACGACCGGCCGGCCAACACCTTCGTCGCGGGCTTCATCGGCTCGCCGCAGATGAACCTGCTGCCCGGCACGCTGGGGCCGGACGGCACCATCGCGCTGGAGGGCGGCGTCACGGTCCGCCACACGGAAAGCCTCGCGGCGGAGGCCGGCCGCAACGTCCTCTACGGTATTCGGCCGGAGGACCTGCAACTGGTCGGCGAGGGCGAAGGCATCGCCTTCGGCGTCGACGTGGTCGAGACGACCGGGCGGGAGATCGAGTTGTTCGGCACTCTGGGGGCGCGACGCGTCTGCGTTCTGCTGCAGGCGCGCGCGGAGGTACGGCCGGGCGAGACCGTGTGGATCAACCCGGACCCGGAACGCGCTCACGTCTTCGATGCGGAGAGCGGTGTCCGCCTCGATGCGGCCGGCCAGGGCTGAGGCGAACGGCTGATGGCAACGCGCACCACGCACGATCACGCCGACGTCGTCATCGTCGGCTCCGGCCCCGGCGGCGTGATTCCCGCCGCCGTGCTGGCCAGGAAGGGCATCAGGGTGGTCTGCCTGGAGCAAGGCTCCTGGTTCCCGCCGGCCGAGCGCCCCCATCACGGCCGGGACTGGGAGTGGCGCCGCGCCACCGACTGGTCGATTGCCGTCAACGTGCGCGGTCACGCCCACGACTACCCCGTGGACAGCACCGACGAGACGACGCTGATGTGGAACGGCGTCGGCGGCTCCACGGGCATCTACACCGCCACCTGGCCGCGCTACCGCCCCTCGGACTTTCGCAAGGGCACCGAGCACGGCCTCGCCCCCGACTGGCCGATCTCCTACGAGGACCTCGCGCCTTACTTCGAGATGGCGGACGAGGCCTGCGGCGTCTCAGGCTGGCCGGGCGATCCGGCCATGCCGGCGCGCGGCCCCTTCCAGACCCGGCCCGGCCCGCGCGGCGCCATGGGCGAGGTCGTGACGCGCGGCTTCGACAAGCTCGGCTGGCACTGGTGGCCCATGCCCTGCGCCATCCTCGCGGAGGGATACGACGGCCGCCTCGCCTGCAACAATTGTGGCGCCTGCCAGAGCGGTTGCCCGCGCGGCTCGCTCAACGACATGGCCGTGACCCACTGGCCGAAGGCCCTCGCGGCGGGTGTCGAGCTTCGCACAGACAGCCGCGTTGAACGCATCGAGACCGATGCGTCGGACCGCGCCACCGGCGTCGTCTACGTCGAACGCAACACCGGCGTGCGCCACATCCAGACGGCGGATGTCGTCATCCTCGCCGCCAACGGCGTCGGCACGCCGCGCCTGCTGCTGCTGTCGGAGAGCGCGGCGCATCCCAGCGGGCTCGCCAACCGCTCCGATCAGGTCGGCCGCAACCTGATGCACCACACGCTCGGCATGGTGGAGTGCTGGGTCGACGCGCCGACCGAGGCGCACAAGGGCCTGATCTCCGCCATCGCGATCTGCGAGGAGTTCGCGGAGAGCGACACGGCACGCGGCTTCGTCAACGGCTTCACGCTGCACATCGTGCGGCAGAACGGCGCGGGCTATCAGGCGATGGGCTCGCACTCCGGCAACATGGCGCCATGGGGCACGGATCACCACAACTGGTTCGCCCGTCACTTCGGGCACGGCATCGGCATCCTCATCGTGGGCGACGACCTGCCCCGGCCAGAGAACCGCGTCACCCTCTCTGACACCGTGGCCGATTCGTCGGGGCTGCCCGCGCCCCGCATCGCCTACGGCATGTGCGAGAACGATGCGCGGCTCGCGCGCTTCGGCATCGACCGGGCGGTGGAGCTGGCGGGTGCGATGGACGCCTGGGACATCAAGGTCAATCCCTTCCGCGACGCGAACGGCGTCTACGCACCGCCCGCCTGGCACCTGCTCGGCACCGCGCGCATGGGCGCCGATCCGGAGACCTCGGTCGTCACCAGGTGGCAACAGGCCTGGGACTGCCCCAACCTCTACGTTACGGACGGCAGCGTGATGGCGACCGGCGCGGCCATCAACCCGACCAGCACCATCTGCGCCCTCGCCTACCGCGCCGCCCACCACCTCGCCGACAATTTCGCCGAGGCCCGCCGGGCGCAAGGCCCGTTGCTCGACGACTGAGAATTCCGGGCTAAGATGCCTTCGCGTCGGCACCGGGCGGAGGGAGCGATGGCCGGCTACACCAGCGACGAGTTGCGGGAGATGGTGCAGCCCGACCGGGTGCACCGCGCCATGTACGTCGACCCGGCGATCTTCGAGATCGAGATGGAGAAGATCTTCCGCCGGGTCTGGCTCTACGTCGGCCACGAGAGCCTGGTTCCGACCCCCGGCGACTACTACTGCACCCACCTCGCCCGCCAGCCCGTGGTACTGAGCCGCCACAAGGAAGACGGCATCTGCGTGCTGTTCAACCGCTGCGGCCACCGCGGCGCCAAGGTGCTCAACCGCGAGCGCGGCAACGCCAAGGTCTTCACCTGCATGTATCACGGCTGGAGTTTCCGGCCGAATGGCGCGCTCGCCGGCGTGCCCATGCGCAAGGACTTTCCCGAGGAACCGCTCAAGGATGCGCAGTTCGGCATGGCGCGGCTGCCGCGGGTGGAGAGCTACCGCGGCTTCGTGTTCGCCTCGTTCAACGCGGACGCCGAGCCCCTGCTGGATTATCTCGCGGAAGCGCGGCGCGGCATCGATGAGCTGGTCGACCGCTCGCCCGAGGGCGAGGTGGCGCTCTCCGCCGGCTGCCACCGCTATCACTATCGCGGCAACTGGAAGCTCCAGCTCGAGAACCTGGCGGACATGTATCACCCCGCCGCCTGCCACGCGTCGACGGTCGGCCCCGACGGCCGACAGTTCAAGCGCCGCGCCGGCGACGAGGGCGGGGACGCGGCGTTCTTCGCCCCCAACGGCGAGGCCATCGTCGCCCAGACAGGCGTGCGCGGCCTCAACAACCGCCACAGCTCCGAAGCCTCGCTCTTCGACAAGGAGCAGTCGGGCGGGCACTGGGACGATTACCGTGCCATCCTGGTGGACCGCTACGGCGAGGAGCGCACGGCGGACATTCTCAAGAACCGGCGCCACAGCATGACCTTCTTCCCGAGCTCCGATATCCTGCTGGCGCAGACATCGGTGCGGGTGATCAGGCCGGTGGCGGTGGACTTCACCGAGGTCGAGGTCTGGCCGGTGCGGCTCAAGGGCGCGCCCGAGAGCATCTCCGACGACCTCGTGCGCTTCGTGAACATCACGCATGCCGCCGCCTCGTTCATCCAATCCGACGACATGGAGGCCTTCGAGCGCTGCCAGGAGGGGCTCCGGACCCAGGGCACCGACTGGGTGCTGGTCGCCCGCGGCCTCGGCGCCGAGATCGACGAGGGCGACGGGGTGTTCTTCGGGCCCCGCTCCAGCGAGGTCGGCCAGCGCGCCCAGCACGAGGCATGGCGCGACCTGATGGGCGCATGAGCGTCACCGCCGACGCCCGCGCCGTCGCCGGGTCGAACGCCGTACGCCTTGAGGAGCTGCGCCGCTTCATCGAGCACGAGGCGGAGCTGCTGGACGAGAGGCGCTTCGACGAGTGGTGCGACCTCTACACCGAGGACGCCGCCTACTGGGTGCCCGCCACGCCGGAGCAGGAGAGCTGGCTCGACCACGTCTCGCTCTTCTACGACGACAAGCACACGATGCGGGTCCGCGTCCAGCGCCTCAATCATCCCCGCATCCACTGCCAGAGCCCGCCATCCAACTGCGTGCGCGTGATCTCGGGCGTGCGCCTCGACGAGGTGACGGCGGAGGGCGCGTGGCTGGTCCGCTCGAAGTTCGTGATGGTGGAGGATCGCCCCGGCAACCCGCAGCGCGTGTTCGGCGGTCGCTATTCCCACACCATCGTGCATGAGGACGATCGGCTGCGTATCCGCTTCAAGCGCGTCGACCTCACGAACTGCGATCAGAGCTTCCCGATGCTCACGCAGCCGTTCTGACCCGCGCATGAAAAGCCGCCTGGTTCGGCCAGGCCAATTCCCTCCCGCTTGTCCCGATGAGAATGCACCGCCTATGATTGCGGTGCCGGAAAGGGAGGCGTGTCCGCCAACGGTCAACAGCAAGAGTGCGCGCGCGGCCGGCGAAACAAACAGGAGGTTACGGAAATGAAAACAATTTTGCGCAATGCGGCGCTCGGTGCTGCGGCACTGGCGTTTCTCGCGGGCGGCATGGCGCCGGTCGCGACCGCCACCGCACAAGACAAGGTCAAGGTCTATGTGAGCCTGGGTTTCGAGGGCAACACCTGGATGGATGCGTCCACCAACCTGCTGAGCTCGATAGCCGGGACCAAGGACTACAAGGACCGGGTGGACATCGAAATCCAGTCCGCGCGCGGCAATGCGCAGACCCAGATCCAGCAGATCAACGCCATGGTGCAGGCCGGCGCGCAGGTCATCGTCTCCTGGGCGATCTCGCCGACGGCGCTCAACCGCGCCATCCGTAACGCCTGCCGCCGGGGCGTGGTCTTTATCACCTTCGACGCCCAGGTTACCGAGCCTTGCGCCCATCACGTCGGCATCAATCAGGACTGGGCCGGCGCAGGCCCGGCCGAATGGCTGGCTGAGGAGCTTGGCGGCAAGGGCAACATCGTCTTCATGGGCGGCATCCCCGGCAACATGGTCGACCTGCGGCGGAACTCCGCGGCCAAGGCGGTGTTCGCCGAGTTCCCGGACATCACGATCATCGCCGACACGCCGAGCATGTGGAACAACGCCACGGCGAAGCAGAAGCTGACCGAGATCGTGGCCACCCACGGCTGGGACAAGATCGACGGCCTGTGGACCCAGACCGGCTGCTACGTCTTCACCCAGATGCAGGTGGATGCGGGCCGCGGCGATTCGCTCAAGCCCTGCGCCGGCAACGGCACCAACGGCCACCGCGTGGCCCAGCTCGCGCCGGGGACGACCGAGGGCGCTTACGGGCTGCGCAGCGCCTCCATGGGCTCGCCGCCCTGGGCCGCGCCGTACGCCTTCAAGCTCGGGATGGCAAAGTTCGACGGCGCCGAGATCCCGCGCTTCGCCGAAATTCCGATGCCCCTGGTCACGCCGGGGCAGACGGAGCTCTGCGACACGGGAGACAAGGCCGAGCTCACCTCCAAGGAGTGGTCCTGCAACGCGGTGCCGCTTTCCGTCGCGCCGTCGAACTACTTCATCGACGTGTGGCATTCGCAGGTTCCGGAGCTCGACGTCTATTCCGCGCTCGAGGGCAAGGTGCCCGACGGTAGCTGATCGCAACCCCAAGGCAGCGCTGGCGGGCCGGACCGGTCTCGGCCGGATCGGAGGCGTGAGGGGCGCAGCGCTCGTCGCTGCGCCCCTCGCTTCCGGCATGGCCGGCCGGCGGCAGCGCGTGGAAGCCGGCAATGGATGAACAGGCGCCGGCGGTCGAGACCCACGGCCTGAGCAAGGCGTTCGGCGCGACCGTCGCGCTCGACGACGTCTCGCTCGCCATTCCGCGCGGCGAGGTCCATGCGCTCCTTGGCGAGAACGGTGCGGGCAAGTCGACGCTGGTCAAGATCCTGAGCGGCCTCAGCCGGCCGGACGCCGGCGAGATCGCCTTGTTCGACAGCCCCGCACACATCCATACGCCAAGGGATTCCCATCGGCTCGGAATCCAGACCGCCTACCAGGAGATTTCGCTGATCGGCGACCTCACGGTCGTGCAGAACATGCTGCTCCCCTACGAGCCGACCGGCCCGAGCGGCAACATCAAGCGGCGCGAGTCCGAGCAGCGCGTGCGGCGCGCCCTCGCCGACCTCGGCCTCGACGACATCGACCTCCACGCCGAGGTACGGACGCTGGCGCTTCCGACGCAGCAGAAAATCGAGATTGCCCGCGCCGTCTCTCGCAAGCCTCAGTTGCTGCTGCTCGACGAGCCCACCTCGCCCCTCTCCGGCAACGACGTGCAGTGGCTGGGCGCGCTCTTCGATCGGCTGCGCGCGGAGGGCACCACCATCGTCTTCATCTCGCACCGGATGCAGGAGGTGCGGGATTTTTGCGACAGCCTGACCATCCTGCGCAACGGCCGCATGGTGGGGAGCTTCAGGGCCGACGAAATATCCGACGACCGTGTGATCGAGCTGGTGATCGGGCGCTCGCTCGCGGCGACGTTTCCGCCCAGGCCGGCGCAGCCGGCTCGGCGCGGGGAGACGCCGATCCTGGCCGGCGACGGACTGGCCATCGAAGGCGGCGTCCAGGACTTCTCCTTCGATCTCTGGTCTGGCGAGATCCTCGGCGTCGGTGGGCTGGAGGGCATGGGGCAACGCGACCTCTTTCTCGCCCTCTTCGGCATGGTCGGGCTCAGCGCCGGCGACATCCGCATCGGCGATCAGCGGGTGACCTTGCGCACGCCGAAGGACGCCGTGAACAGCCGCATCGGCATCAGCTTCGTGCCGGAAGACCGCAAGACCGAGGCGCTCTTTCTCGCGCTGACGGGGCGGGAGAACATCTCGCTCCCCATCATCGACCGCTGCGTGCGCTTCGGCCTCGTGAACCTGGAGCAGGAGGCGCAGGCGGTGGGCCGGGCGCTCGACATGGTGCAGGTCGACCGCCGCGCGCTCTACAGCGCCTGCAACGTCTTCAGCGGCGGCAACCAGCAGAAGATCGCCATCGCCAAGTGGCTGCTCGCCGAGAGCCGCGTGCTGCTCATGTACGACCCGACGCGCGGCGTCGATGTCGGCACCAAGGCGGAGATCTACGCCCTCGTGCGGGCCTACGCAGATGCCGGCGGCGCGGTGCTCTACTACTCCACCGACGTGCCGGAGCTGGTGAACCTCTGCGACTCCGTGATGGTGATCTACCGAGGCCGCAAGGCAGCCTCGCTCACCGGGGCCGAGATCACCGAGGCCAGCATCATGCGCGCGGCGCTCGGCGAGGGCTCGCGGTGACGCCGCTGGGCGCGCTACGCGCACCCTACCTGCCGCCGTTCAGCTGGTCGCGCCAGCGCGGCACGATCATTGCCATCGCCGTGTTTGCCGCGACCATGATCGCGCTACAGCTCATCACCGGCCAGGGCATCGCGTATTTCGACATCAGCAGCATCAGCGCGAGCGCCGCGACCCTCGCGCTCGCCGCCCTCGGCGAGACCATCGTCATCCTCGCCGGCGGGCTCGATCTCTCGGCCGGCGCGGTGATCTCGCTGGTCAACGTCGTGCTGGTGACCCAGCTCGGTCCCCACGCCGACATGGGGACCGGCCTCTTCACCCTCGTCGCTCTCGTCATCGCGCTCGGCCTGGGCGCGGCCATCGGCGCGCTCAACGGCTTCCTCGTCGCCTACGTGCGCCTGCAGTCGATCGTGGTGACGCTCGCCACCATGTTCATCGCCCAGGGTGCTGCGCTGCTGGTGCTCAAGTTCCCCGGCGGCGAAATGCCGTGGGACTTCAGCCTGGTCTTCACCGGCGATGTCATTACCGAGGGCCTGCCCGCCCCGGTCGTCGTGCTCGCGGTCGCCATCCTGTTCTGGCTGCTGCTCAAGAACACGCGGATCGGCACCGGCATCTACGCCATCGGCAGCGATGCGGGATCGGCCGAAGCCAACGGGGTCGACGTGCGCCGCGCCCGCTTCCTCACCTTCACCTTCGCCGGCATGTGCTACGGCGCCGCCGGCCTCTTCATCACCGCCAACATGGGCGGCGGCGACCCGCTGATCGGCGCCAAGATGCTGCTGCAGATCTTCGCCGCCGTGGTGCTGGGCGGCACGCTCATCGGCGGCGGCCGGGGCGGCGCCGTCGGCACCATCTTCGGCGCGCTGACGCTCACCGTCGTGGTCAACATCTTCCTCGTGCTCGGCGTGCGCACCTACTACACGCCCATCGTCGAGGGCGTGATCCTGCTGATCGCCGTGCTCGGCTTCTCCCTCGGCCGCGACTCGCCGGTGGTGGAGATCACGCGCTTCTGGCGGGCGACGCTGCGGGCGCTCAAGGAGTCCTCGCTGCCCTCCCGGCTGCGGGTCGTGGGCGAGCCGATCCGCTTCGGCGGGCTCGACCCACCGGCGGGCGGCGGCGGCACGGTAGGCGACGTCTCCTGGCTCGACCGGAACCGCGCGGTGCTGCGCTTCGCCGTCCCGGCCTACGTCATCTACATCGTGATCCTGGGCGTGACCGTCGGCATCTTCGGCGGCGACTTCTCGCCGCTCGCCTACCTCAACGCCATGCTGATCCTGACCGCCTTCCTGGCGATCCTCGGCCTCGGTCAAGGCACGGTCATCATCACCGGCGGGCTCGATCTCTCGGTCCCCTGGACCATGACCTTCCCCGCCATCGTCGTCACCACGCTCTGCAACGGCCTCGACGCGCCGGCGGTGTGGGTGATTCCGGTGTCGCTCGCGATCGGCATCGCCATCGGCTTCCTCAACGGCATGACCATCGTCCTCTTCGGGCTCTCGCCGATCATCGTGACGCTCGCCATGAACGGCATCCTGGAGGGCGTGTCGCTGCTGTTCAGCGACGGCGCGCCCATCGGCAAGGCGCCGCCGGCGCTGGCCTGGTTCGTGACCGGGCGTATCGCGGGCATCGCGCCCATCGGCTGGTTCCTCATCGCCTTCGTCGTCGTCGCGACCCTCTACCTCAACCGGAGCGCGCCGGGCCGGCGCATCTTCGCGGTGGGCAACAGCGAGCGGGTGAGTCGCCTCTCCGGCGTGCGCACGGGCTTTCCCATCGTCGGCGCCTACGTGCTGAGCGGCTTCTGCTCGGCCCTGGTCGGGGTCTTCCTCGCGGGCTTCAGCGCCCAGGCGTTCTACGGCATGGGCGACCCCTACCTGCTCTCATCCATCGCCGTGGTGGTGCTCGGCGGCACGCTGATCACCGGGGGCCGCGGCCACTATCTCGGCATTCTGGGCGGCGCGATCCTGTTCACCGGCCTCGGCATCATGCTGTCCGGCACGGTGCTGCCGGAGGCCGTGCGCAACATCATCTACGGCCTCGTCCTGCTCGGCGCGATCGTCGCGCTTCGAGAGCGCGCGAATGCA
Organism: Alphaproteobacteria bacterium; assembly: GCA_022826665.1. Classification (GTDB taxonomy): domain Bacteria; phylum Pseudomonadota; class Alphaproteobacteria; order UBA828; family UBA828; genus WTGU01. The sequence continues at coordinate 77,228 of JAJDUK010000051.1, forward strand.
TAACGCGCTGCGCGAGCGCTCGACCGCCTGAGGGCGCCCGCTCCGCCGGAGTGGGGATTGTTTTTCCGCCGTCATGCGAGCGGTAGTGTGAGGCATGGGACAGGACACTTCCCAGGCGGAGCCAAGCCCGAGCGGGCCGGCGCACACGGGCCAGGCGCACGCGCACGTGCTCGCCTTCCTGATGACCGTCGTCATCTCCGCGTCCTTTCCGCTCGGCGAGCACATCACCCACGGCCTCGACCCGGCGGTGATGATGTGCATCCGCTTCGTGCTCGCGGCGCTGCTCATGGCGCCGATCGTGGCCTGGCGCGAAGGACTGAAGCTGCCGGAGGCCAAGGCGTGCTTGCGCTATTTCGCGCTCGGCGCGCCCTTGGCCTTTTTCTTCTGGTGCATGTTCGAGGCGTTGCGGTCCACGAGCGGCCTCAACACCAGTGCGATCTTCACCATCGTGCCCGGCCTTTCCGCGATTTTCGGCGCGGTGCTGGTGGGCGAGCGGCTCGGCGTCCATCGTCTGGCCGCGCTTTTCCTCGGCATGATCGGCGCCCTCTGGATCATCTTCCGCGGCGACCCCGCGCGCCTGATCGGGCTCGAGGTCAACATCGGCGACGGGATCTTCCTCGCCGGATGCGTCGGCTTTGGCGTTTATGGCCCGATGATCAAGCGCCTGCATCGGGGCGAGCCGGTCCTGGTGCTGACCTTCTGGACCCTGGTGGCGGCGGCGCTCTGGCTGGTGGCGGCGAGCAACGTCAAGCTCTGGCGCACCGACTGGTCCGGGGTCGAGGTGGTGGTGCTGGGCGGCATCGTCTATCTCGCGATCTTTCCGACCATCATCTCCTTCTTCATCACCCAGTACACAACGCTCCGAATCGGCGCGACCCGGGTGCAGGCCTACAGCTACGCGCTGCCGGCAATCGTGCTCCTGCTCGACCTTGCCTTGGGGAAGCCCGCGCCGCCGCTGATGACCGTGCCCGGCCTCGCCATCGTCCTGCTTGCGAGCCTGGTGGTGCAGCGCGGCGCGATCCGCGAGTTCCGCGAATGATGGCGACGGCAGATTGCGGCGCGCGGGGGCACTTCGCGCGGGACGGACGCAAAAATTTGATGCGGGACACGCCGGGATTAGGCGGGATGGGAGGGATAACGGGCATTCCAAAGTAGGATGGGCTGCCGTCCTCGCCTGCGTCGACGGCGGTGACGTGGACTGTGGGAAGTGACCGCCTCAGTGACGCGCGCCCGCTCACCCTGACCCCGGTTGCCTCGGTTCGCGTTCCTTCGCATTTCATGGCGTGACACTGGCGCGCCTGCGGCGCGCCGTGCACCGGACCATGGTCCGAGGTCGCTCGGACCTGAGTCGCGCAAGCCCGCACGGTTTTGCGTGCGGGACACTGATAAAAATACGGACTGGAATCGTTCCGTTACGGCGCGCGCAGGCGGTCGAGCGCGCCCTGCAGGATGTAGGCCGCCGCCACCTGATCGACCTTGCGCGCCCGCTTGCGGCGTGAAAGGTCGGCGTCGAGCATCGCGCGCTCGGCGGCAACGGTGGACCAGCGCTCGTCCCAGAAGGCGACCGGCAGCGCCAGCGCCTCGGCAAGACGCGCCGCCGTGTCGCGGGCGGACTGTGCGCGCGGGCCTTCGCTGCCGTCCATGTTGACCGGAAGCCCCACCACAAGGCCACCGATCCCCTCGTCCTCTATGAGCGCACGCAGGGACTCGATGTCGCGGGAGAGCTTGGTACGGCGGAGCGTGGTGCGCGCCGTCGCGATCGTGCGGCTCACGTCGGAGACCGCGACGCCGATGGTCTTGGTCCCGAGATCGAGCCCCATGAGGCGCGCATCGGCCGCCAACAGGCCGTTCAGTTCGCTCAGTTCGCAGATCGCCATGACTCGCCGGCGGCGTCGATCAGGGAGGACCGGCCGAGACGCCCGGTGTCGAGCAGGGCGTCGACACGGGCAATGCGTTACGCGAACGGCAGGAGGACCGTCGAGCCCGTGGTGCGCCGCTCCTCGATGGCGCGATGGACTTCGGCGACCTCGCGCAGCGGATAGCGGTGGCGGACGGTAATCGTCACCGCCCCAGACGAAACCACGTCGAACAGTTCCTGCGCTGCAGCGACCAGGTCTTCGCGTTCTTCCATGTAGTGCATGAGCGCCGGACGGGTGACGAACAGCGAGCCGCGCGCGCCCAGCTCCACGACATCGACCGGGTCCGGCGCGCCCGAGGCATGGCCGAAGCACGCCAAGATGCCGAGCGGGCGCAAGCAGTCCAGCGAGCGGGTGAAGGTGTCTTTGCCGATGCTCTCATAGACCACTGGGCAGCCTTTGCCTTCGGTCACCTCCATGACCAGCGGCACGAAGTCCTCGCGCGAATAGACGGCGACGTGGTCTGCACCGTGGGCCTTGGCGAGCTCCGCCTTCTCGTCTGTCGAGACCGTGCCGATCACGGTGGCGCCCAGGTGCTTGGCCCACTGACACAGGATCAACCCCATGCCGCCCGCCGCCGCGTGGACCAGCACCGGATCGCCGGTCTGCACCCTGTAGGTCCGGCGCAGCAGATACTGGGCGGTGAGGCCCTTGAGCGTGATGCCGGCGGCGTCTTCATCAGAGATGCCGTCGGGCAGCCTGACCAACCGCCTGGCCGGCATCACCCGGTGCTGCGCATAGGCGCCGTGCGGTGGGCTGGCATAGGTGACCCGGTCGCCGACCGCGCACTCGGTCACGCCCTCGCCCACCGCTTCGACCGTGCCAGCGCCTTCGATCCCCAGGACGACCGGGAGCGGCGGCACCGGCCACGGATGCGGCATGCCGCGACGGTTGTAGGTGTCGATGTAGTTCACCCCGATGGCGCCGTGGCGGATCAGGGCCTCGCCCGGTGCCGGATCGCCGACCGGCCACTCCTCCCAGCGGAAAACGTCGGGCGTGCCCTTTTCGTGGATGACGGCGGCTTTGTTGCTCATGGTTTCTCCCGGTTCGACCTGCGGTCTGAAGCCATAGTCCCGGCCTTCTCTACCATGCGGCTCTGGGGCGGTTATAGTCCGGCAGCAGAGTACGAGGAGACTCGACCATGGATGTTCCCTTCGGCGGCAGCTGCGCATGCGGTGCCATTCGTTACGAGTGTGCGGGGGCCCCGCGCTACATGGGCAATTGCCATTGCCGTGACTGCCAGCAGGCGACCGGCGGTGCCTACATGCCGGTGGTGGTGGTGAAGGAGAGCGAGTTCACCCTGCTCAGCGGCGAGCCGAGCTGGTTCGAAAGAATCGCCGATAGTGGAAATCTCATGGGCCGTGCATTCTGCCCCGCGTGCGGCTCGCCGCTGTTTCTGACCAACAACAGTCACACGGAGATTCGGGCTCTCTATGCGGGAAGCCTGGACGACCCGAGCTCATACGAGCCGAGCCGGGAGATCTACGTGGCGAGCGCGCAGCCCTGGTGTCTCCTGCACCCGGACCTCACCCACGACGAAGGCATGCCGTCGAGGATGCGCCAGTCCTAGTCCCAGCCGACGCGCCGCGGGGCGTTCTGTCGGGCCTTCACCCCCATTTCAGTGGCCGTCGCCGGAAAAGAATACGCCACCCGGAAAGTATTCGCTGACTCCGACAACGAGGCGGGTATAGGATTGAGTTGGTGGCACGGCGGCTGCGGCGGATCGACGGTTCGTGGCGGTCCAAGGCGTGAACTCCGAACCGCACGGAGTCGGTCGGATCAGACTCGAGTTTCATCGAAGGAGGGAGAGGCAGATGTTGGATAGCAAGCTAGTCAGGCTCGGCGCCGTTGCCGCGCTCGCCGTGGGCGCGAGCTTCGGGGCGCAGAGCGAGGCGTTCTCGGCAGAAAAGACGGTGCAGATCGCCGGCTTCGGCGCCAAGTCCGGGGTCGTGCGCTCGTTCGGCATCAACACGGAAGCGGTGTTGAGCGGCGCGATCGAGGCCGTGAATGCAGCAGGCGGCGTCAAGCTGGCCGACGGCTCCATGGCGATGATGGAGCTTTCGTTCTACGACGACCGCTGCAACGCGGAAGAGGGCATTTCGGTGCTCCGCCGCATCGCCGGCAGCGATGCGGTTGTCGCCATCGGCCCGACCTGCTCGAACGTCGCCGAACCGCTGTTCGGCATTCTGCAGAAGACGGTCGGCGACGAGGGCGATTCCGGGCTGCAAATCCCGGTCTTCACCGATACCGCCATCAAGGGCGGGCTGGCGAAGATTTCCCAGTGGGCGTTCCGCAACGTTCCCAATGAGAGCGAGATGTACAGGGCGCTGTTCCAGTGGATCGCGACGGAGCACCCAGACCTCAAGACCGTCTATGGCGGCGTTGAGGAGGATTTCGCCCATTCCCGCTTCACCTGGCACAAGGTGATGAAGGAGCGTTCGCCCGAGGCCGGCTATGAGGTTCTCGGTGAATCCAAGTGGCTCCTGAACGACACCAACTTCACCACCCAGGTGCGCCAGATGAAGAAGGCGAAGGCCGACATCGTGGCGATCTCGGCACATCCCTTCACCACCTGCGGCGTGCTGAAGGAGATGAAGCGCCAGCGCGTCAAGCCGAGCCTGCTGGTCGGGCTCACCAGCTCGTCGAGCATGGAGACGCTGCAGGGCTGCGCCGAGCAGGCCGAGGGCATCATCATCCCGACCAGCTTCGCGCCGGTCACCGAGGCCGCCAAGGCTGCGGCCGACGCGGCGGCGAAGCACGAAGGGAGCGCGGACCTGCACAGCGCTGCCGCCTGGGAAATCGTGATGATCCTCAAGGAAGTCATGGAAGCCCAGGGGATCGCGGCCGACGGCGATTCGGTGGATGCCGACAGGCGCAAGATCCGCGACGGGCTGGCCAACCTGAAGGAAACCGACGGGCTCCTCGGCAAGATTCAGCGCACAGACGAGGGCGAGGCGGTCAAGCCTTACCTCTACGTGCACGCCCAAGCCGGCGAGTGGGCCATCCTCCACGACCCGTCGCAGTAAGCGTTTTCGGGCGGGTGTGCGCCACACACTCAGGTGCACACCCGTCCCCTTTTCGCCGACGCCTCTTGATTGGGGGATGATCGGGTGGACTGGCTCGACTTCTTTCAGTCGATCACCGACGGCCTGCTGTTCGGTTCCATCTACGCGCTTATCGGCATCGGCTTCACCCTGATTTTCGGGGTGATGCACAAGATCAATCTGGCCTATGGCGCAGCTTCGATCGCCGGCGCCTATGTCAGCATCGCCGTGGCCGCCTACGTGCCGCTGCCGGCGCTGGTCACCTTCCTCATCGCTGCGATCGCCTCGGGCGGAATCGCGTTCCTGATCTACCTCGCCAACTTCCGCTTCATTCCGCTCGCAAGCCCGCTGGCGACGCTGATGGCGACCGTCGGCATGCTGATCCTGATCGACGAGATCGTGGTCCACGCGACCGACGGAATGCCCCAGCCTTACCCGGCGCTGTTTGCGGACATCTATATCGAGTGGGGCGATTTCGGCCTGCGCGGCGATCTGATCTTCATCTTCGTGCTCTCGCTGATCGCCATGGTCGTGCTCATGTTCATGCTCTACCGCACGCGCCTCGGCATCGCGACCCGCGCGGTGGCGCAACAGCCGGTCGCAGCCCAGCTCGCCGGCATCAGCCTGGACCGCACGAACGCGCTCACCTTCGTCATCACCGGCCTGCTGGGCGGACTCGCGGGCGCCATGATCGGCGCCTCGGTCGGCGTGCTCTCGCCCCTGCTGGTCGTGCCGATCACGGTCAAGGGGCTCATCGTCTGCGTCATCGGCGGCCTGGGCAGCATCCCGGGTGCGATCATTGCCGGCCTTGCGGTCGGCGCCTTCGAGAACTTCTTCCTGGCTTTCAGAGGGGTCACCGAACGGGACATGTACGTAATGCTGCTGCTGTTCGTGTTCCTGGTGTTCCGGCCCGGCGGCATCTTCTCGCGCTCGGTGGCGCGCGACTGAGCGGGGGAGAAGGCGATGGACTTCTTCTTCGGGCTCCTCCAGATCATCGGCGTCCACACGCTTCTCGGGCTCTCCGCCTACGTCGTTCTGCAGACCGGCCAGGTCACGTTGGCGCAGGCGGGGTTCTTCTCCATCGGCGCCTATGTCTCGGCGATGCTCACGGTGCTGGCGGGCTGGCACATCATTCCGGCGCTTCTGGTCTCAGCCACGCTTGCCGGCATCGTGGCCGGCATCGTCGGATTTCCTGCGCTCAGGATCAAAGGCCTGATGCTGGTGGTCGCGACGATCGCCTTCGGCGAATTCATCCGGCTCTTCTGGTTCAATTTCGACTACCAAATCGAGAAGAAGGGCATCGTCGTCGGGCCGCAGGGCGGCGAAGGGTTCAAGCAGATCCGCTTCTTCCCCGAGAACGGCTGGTCCACCCTGGATGTCGCGATCTTCATCTGGGTGATCGTCGCGCTCGTCATGCTGGCGCTGTGGTGGACGGACCGCTCACGCGCCGGCACCGTGCTCAGGGCGGTGGGTGAGGATGAGCTAGCGGCGCAGAGCGTCGGTATCAACCTGACGGCGGTGAAGGTCGGCGCCTTTGCCGCAGGCGGCTTCATCGCCGGCATCGGCGGCGCGATCTACGCCCACTACACGACGCACATCGAGCACCTCAATTTCGGCGTCATGCTGGCGACCTTCGCCATCGCCTATCCGATCCTGGGCGGGCTCCGCAATGTCTTCGGCACCCTCGTGGCGGTGATCTTCATCCAGGGATTTCTCGTCGAGGGCCTGCGCTTCATGGGCGATTGGCGAAACCTGCTGTTCGGGGCGCTGATCGTGCTCGCCATGAACATCCAGCCGCGCGGGCTGATCGACGAGCGCTCCGTGAAGCTCGTCCGCGGGCTGTTCACCCGCGACACCCGCAACTAGCGCGATGCCGATATTGGAGCTCACAACCCTCACCAAGCACTTCGGCGGAGTCCACGCCGTGGACGAGCTCGACCTCGCGGTGGAAGAGGGCGAAATCTTCGGCCTGATCGGCCCCAACGGCTCGGGCAAGAGCACCACTGTCAACCTGATCTGCGGCGTCGTGTCGGTCACCGCCGGACGGGTCGCCTTCGAGGGGCGCGATATCACCGGCTCCGCACCGCACCGGGTGCTGGCGGCGGGCGTCGCGCGCACCTTCCAGAACATCCGCCTGTTCGGCCACCTCACGGTCTGGCAGAACCTGTGGGTGGCGCAGAATTCCGTCGAGGACCGGCGCAGCGAGAATTTCGCGAAGCGATGGTTCTTCGGCTCCGGCGCCACCCGCGATGCGGTGGACCAGCAGCTCGAATTCGCCGGGCTGGCCGGCAAGCGGAACGAGCTCGCCGCCAACCTGGCCTTCGGTGAGCAGCGCCGGCTCGAACTGGCCCGCGCGCTCGCCACCAAGCCCCGGCTCCTGCTGCTCGACGAGCCCGCCGCCGGCATGAACCTGGAGGAGGTGCACGCGCTCGACGGGCGCTTGCGGGCGCTTCAGCAGGCGGGCATGACGATCGTGCTGGTCGAGCACGTCATGGAGCTGGTCATGGGCGTGACCGACCGCATCGCGGTGCTCAACTTCGGGCGCAAGATTGCGGAAGGCCTGCCGGCCGCGATCCAGGAGGACCCGGCGGTACAGCAAGCCTACCTCGGCGGCGGCGTGGAGACGGCGCATGCTTGAGATCGACGGCATCGCGGCCGCCTACGGCAACATCGAAGCCCTGCGCGGCGTCGACCTCTTGGTCGAGGAGGGCGGGATTACCTGCCTGCTGGGCCCGAACGGCGCCGGCAAGACCACGCTGATGATGACCATCGCCGGCATTCTGAAGCCGAGACGCGGCACCATCAGCTTCCTCGACCGGAACATTACCGGCATGACGCCGAGCGGGGTCGTACGCCGGGGAATCGCGCTGGTGCCGGAGAACCGGCTCGTCTTCCCCGACATGAACGTGCACGAGAACCTTGTCGCCGGCGCTTATCTCAGGCTCGGCAAGCGCAAGTCGCAGGTGCAGCAGGACATCGACCACGTATTCGAGCGTTTTCCCAGGTTGCAGGAGCGCTCGAAGCAGATGGCGGGCACACTCTCCGGTGGCGAGCAGCAGATGCTGGCCGTTGCGCGTGCCCTGATGGCGCGGCCGAAGCTCCTGATGATGGACGAGCCGTCGCTCGGCCTCGCGCCTCTCGTCGTCGAGGAGATTTTCCGGATCATCAGTGATCTCAACGCGGACGGCACCACGATCTTCCTGGTCGAGCAGAATGCGCACATGGCGCTGCAGGTGGCCGATCACTTCTTCTTGCTGGAACAGGGGCAGGTGACATTCAGCGGCAAGCCCGGCCAGCTCTCCGAGCACGAGGTGATCCAGCGCGCCTACCTGGGAAAGGGCCCGCAGCGCAATCAACCTGCAGCGGATCAGGGCCGGCCTGACAGGACGACGCTCCCGAGCGGTTGAGGTCGATGGCCGACCCTCCGACAGCGACGCGGGAACAGGTCGGTGGTTGATTTCATCCAGAACTGCCTCGACGGCATCATGCTGGGCTCGTCCTATGCGCTGCTCGCCATAGGGTTCACCCTGATTTTCGGCGTCATGCGCCGGCTCAACCTCTCCTACGGGCCGTCGATCATGGTCGGCGCGTTCGTCGGCACGCTGGTCTATCTCGAATTCAAGGCCAATGCCGTGGCGATCGCCGCGGCCACCGTGGTCGGCGCGGTGATTGTCGGAATCTATGTCGAGCGCCTGTGCTTTCGGGCCATTCGCAGGGGCGCGGCGGTGGCATCAATGGTCTCGAGCTTCGTCATATGGATGCAGCTCGAAGAGATCGTGACCGTGGTGTTCCCCGATCGGACCTACTTCTTCCCGCCCATGGTCACGGCCGATCCGATCGACCTGGGCCCGTTCTTCTTCAAGGTGGAGAACATCGTGATGTTCGCCGTTGCGGCGGTCATGACCGTGCTGCTCCACTGGCTGCTGCAGTACACGCGATTTGGCCTGGCGCTCCGCGCCGTCTCCGAGAACCCGCGCGCGGCGCTCTTCATGGGCATCAACGTCGGCGCGGTCATGTTCCTGGCCTTCGTCATCGCGTCCGCCTTCGGCGGCGTCGCCGCCTATCTCATCGTCAGCGCCGACGGCCAGATCACGCCGCTCTTCGGGCTCTGGGCGACGTTCAAGGGTCTGATCGCCATGATGCTGGGTGGCATGGGCTCGATCCCCGGCGCCATCCTCGGCGGGCTGCTGCTCGGCGTCGTCGAAGCCCAGAGTATCTGGTATCTCGGCACCGAGTACCGCGACCTCTCCGCCTACTTCCTGCTCTTCCTGTTCCTGGTCTTCCGGCCCGGCGGACTCATGGGCCAGCTTGCCGTCGAGCGCGAACTGGCGGCGACGCGGCGCGTCTGAACGATGGACGACATCTATCTCATCACGATCCTCTCCAACATCGGCATGATCTCGTTCATCGCGCTCTCGGCCTATCTATTGCTCGTGGTCGGCGAGATTTCGTTCGGCCAGCAGGCCTTCTTCGCTGTCAGCGCCTACGGCTCCGGCATCGCGACCGCGATGTGGGGCTGGCCGATCTGGCTCGGCCTGCTGTGGGGCGCGCTGGTGGCCGGGGCGGCGGCGCTGGTGGTGGCGATCCCGACGGTGCGGCTCAGGGGGCTCTACTTCTCGGTGGCAACGCTCGCCTTCGCCGAGATGGTGCGGCTGATCTTCGAGATCTTCACCTACCAGGTGGAGATCGACGGCGAGCTGGTCGGCCCCGACGGCTCCGACGGCTTTCGTGACATTCGCGCCATTTACGACAGCAACGTCTCGGCCTTCGAGTACATGCTGATCATCTACGGGCTGCTGGCGGTGGTGCTGATCGGCTTTCTCATCCTCGAGCGCTCGCGCCTCGGCGCCATCTTCCGGATGATCGGCGAGGACCCGATGCTGACCGAGATGCAGGGGCTCAACGTCACCAAGTACAAGATCCTTGCGGTCGTCATGGCCGGCATCGTCGCAGGCATCGGCGGCGCCCTCTACGCGCACCTCGCGACCTATGTCGAGCCCAAGATCTTCAACGTGATGCTGGGGGTTCACGCGCTGGCTTACGGCCTGATCGGCGGGCTGGGCACGGCGTTCGGGCCGTTGATCGGCGTCGCCATCGATATCGGCCTGCTGGAATCGATCCGCGCGATCTCCGGCTACCGCATGATCGTCTTCGGCGGCCTGGTCGCCGTGCTGCTTATCGTGCGCCCGCGCGGTCTGCTGGACGAAGCCGCCATGCACTGGCTGCGCGGGCGCTGGCGAGGGTTGATCCGTGCTGAGAATTGAGGGCCTGCGCCGGTCCTTCGGGGGCGTCGCCGCCCTGGAAGAGCTCGATCTCGCGGTCGCGGACGGCGAGGTGATGGGCCTCATCGGCCCAAACGGCTCCGGCAAGACGACGCTGTTCAACGTGATCACCGGCGTTCACCAGGCCGATACCGGCCGCGTCCTCCTGCGCGAGGAGGAGATCACCAGGAGCACGCCGGCCCGGATCGTTCGCCAGGGTATCGCGCGAACCTTCCAGAACCTTCGCATCTTCCAGCGTATGAGCGTGCGCGAGAACGTCTGGGTGGCGCAGCACAGCCTGCCCGGTGTCGGGCCGATGGCGCTGATGTCGAACCGGTCCGCGGCCGAGCGGGCGCGGAAGGCGGAGGTCGATCGCTTGCTCGACGCGGTGGGCCTCGCGGATCGGCGGAACGTGCTGGCCGGCAGCCTGCCGCTCCCCGATCAGCGCCGGCTCGAGCTCGCCCGCGCGCTCGTGCGCTCTCCGGCGCTACTGCTGCTCGACGAGCCGGCGGGCGGCATGACCCCGGCCGAGACCGCGGAGATGGCGGCTCTCATCCGCGACTTCGCGGTGCCCGGTCGTACCTGCATCGTCATCGAGCACAAGCTCGACCTGATCTCGACGCTCTGCCAGCGTCTCTGCGTTCTCAATTTCGGCCGCAAGATCGCGGACGGCGAGCCGGGCCGGGTCCTGGAGCACCCCGAGGTGCTCGAGGCCTATCTCGGGCGGGACGCAGTGAATGCTTGAAATCCGCGACCTGCACCTGAGCTACGGCAAGGTGCGCGCCGTCCAGGGCGTTTCGCTGGAGGTCGCGGAAGGCGAGATCGTCGCCCTGATCGGCGCCAACGGCGCCGGCAAGAGCTCGACGATGCATGCAGTGTGTGGCATCGAGCGGCCGTCCGGCGGGCATATTCGCTTCCTCGGCCAGGCGATCACCCGCATGCCGCCGCACCGGATCATGCGCCGCGGCATCGTGCAGGTGCCGGAGGGTCGTCTGATCTTCGGCGGGCTGACCGTCGCGCAGAACCTGCGGCTGGGGGCCCATAACGTGGCAGGCCGCGCCAAGACCGAGGCGGACATCGAGCGCGTGCTGGAGTCCTTCCCCATGCTGCGGGATCGGCTCGACGAGCCGGGCGCGGCGCTCAGCGGTGGCCAGGCCCAGATGCTGGCGCTGGCCCGCGGGCTGATGGCGCGCCCGAAGCTCCTGATACTCGACGAGCCCTCCCTCGGCCTCGCCCCGATCGCCGCGCTGGACGTCTTCGCCCTGATCCCCCGGCTCAGGGACGCAGGCGTCACGATCCTGCTGGTGGAACAGAACGTGCGCCAGGCCTTGGCAATCGCGGACCGGGGCTACGTGCTGGAAAGCGGGCGTATCATACTGGACGGCAACGCAGCCGAGCTCGCCGAACACGAGCTGCTGGTCAGCGCCTATCTGGGTCTAACGAGGGGAGAATGAACGATGCGTATCTTCATCGCGGGTCTGACTCTGTCGGCGATGCTGATCGCGGGCGGTGCCGCCCTGGCGGGCGAGCGCGTTGCTGCCGATGTGAGCTGCATGGCGACGGCGGAGAAGCTGACCTACGACTGCACGATCATGCTCAAGGGCAAGAAGAGCGGCGAACCCGTGGCGGGCGCCGAGGTCGTGGTCAAGGCCGACATGCCGTCGATGCCGCTGGCGCACAACGTGCGGCCCGTGAAGGCTGCGGCAGGCGCGATGCCGGGCCACTACACCGCCACGCTGGAGCTGGAGATGCTGGGCGAGTGGGCGCTCACCCTCGACGTCAGCGGCCCGACGCGGGACCGCGTGGTCAAGAAGCTGGATTTCGGCCCGGCCTCCGACGAGTCCGGGCACGAGCACGGGGCGATGAAGATGAAGGACCACGACAGCGACATGGATCACGACGGGATGAAGATGGAGGAAGCGCAGTAATCGGTCGCGTGGGGGACGCGCCGCTCGGAGAGCGGGGCCGACCTCGCGTGCTATCGTGCCCGCCTAGAACGAGCGGAGGCAGGGCATGAAGCTTGAGGGCAAGGTCGCGATCGTCACCGGAGGCTCGCGCGGGATCGGCGCCAGCATCGCGCGCCGACTGGCTGCGGACGGCGCCCAAATCGCGGTGGTCGCACACACCGCGCGCGCGAAGGCGGAGGCCGTGGTGCAGGAGATCGCCGACTCTGGCGGCCGCGCCGCGCCGTTCCAGGCGGACGTTTCCAAGGTCGCCGACTGCGAGCGGCTGGCGGCAGAAGTGGCCGACGCCTTCGGCACCATCGACATCCTCATCAACAACGCCGGCGTCTACCACCCGCTGCCCATGGAGGAGACCACCGAGGAACTCTGGGACGCGCAGATCGACATCAACCTCAAGGGCAGCTTCTTCATGGCCAAGGCGGTGGCACCGGTGATGAAGGCGAAGGGCGCGGGCAAGATCGTCAACATCACGTCTACGCTCGGCATCGTCGGCTCGAGCGCCGGCGCGGCCTATTGCGCATCGAAGGGCGGCCAGATGCTGCTGACCAAGGCGCTCGGCCTGGAGCTGGGGCCGCACGGGATCAACGTCAACGCGGTGGGGCCCGGCGCCACGAGAACCGACATGAACGCGGCGATCCGCGCCCAGCCCGGCAGGGAAGAGCGAATGGAGGCCATCGCGCCGATGGGCCGCTACTGGATGGAGGCCGACGATGTCTCGGGCGCCGTGGCCTACCTCGTCTCGTCGGAGGCCGATGCGGTGCACGGCGCCCACCTCATGATCGACCTCGGCTGGACCGCCTGGTAGGCCGCGCGCCGCCCGGCCGCTAGACGACCACCATGTGCGGACGCTTCACCCAGCGCCTCCCCTGGCGCGAGCTTCAAGAGTTCCTCGACCTCATCGGTACACCCCAGAACCTGCGGCCGCGCTACAACGTGGCGCCGGGGCAGACCATCGCGACGGTGCGCTTAGGTGACGGCGGCCGTCGCCTCTCCATGCTGCGCTGGGGGCTGATCCCCGCGTGGGCCAAGGAGCCCAATATCGGCTACAAGCTGATCAACGCGCGCTCCGAGACCGCGCACCAGAAACCCTCGTTCCGCGCCGCCTTCAAGGCGCGCCGCTGCCTGATCCCGGCCGACGGCTTCTACGAGTGGAAGCGCGAGGGCAAGGCCAAGCAGCCCTACCTGATCGGGATGAAGGACGGCGCTGGCTTCGTCTTCGCCGGGCTGTGGGAGAGCTGGACCGTGCCGGCGGGCCTCCCGCTCACCGGCTCGCTAGCGGAACTCGCGCCGGGGGCCGTGCTGGAGACCTGCACCATCCTCACCACCGAGGCGAACGCGGCGCTCACCCCGATCCACCCCCGCATGCCCGTGATCCTGCCGGCGGAGGCTTACGACCCCTGGCTCACGGGCGAAGCCGTCCCCCTCGCCCCCTACCCTGCCGCGGCCATGACCGCCCACCCCGTGAGCACGCTGGTCAACAAACCCGCGAACGACGACGAGCGGTGTGTGGAGTGTGTGGGCGACAAATATATTCCGAGACGATAATCACCAGGATACATTCTATACAGCTTGCTTTGAGTTAGTTTGATATCTTTGTCCCGTGAGCTCCGCCCTGTAAAGGCCGTCATCCAAAAGCCTGAGTAACTGCTTTATGTCGTTTCCCATATTAGGCAATAATATCTTGCCATTCCTCGTCACCACGTTGACATTGAGCCTTCTTCCTGCCGCTTCGATAGCAGCAGCATCGTAAGCATCCAGCGTTCCCCTCTGCATAATCGCGTGAATCAATTTTCGTTCTGTTTGGTCGGCTCTCTCGATAAACGCATCCCTATCGCCTACTTCAAAATTCACATGAGTCACAAATGTTCGCAGTTCTGGAGCCGTAGCCTCTCTATATGCATCATACAGACTTAGTATCCTTCTCATCTTATGGAAGCTTTTGAATTTGACCTTTTCTTCCTCCATTATACATGTTAATGAGGTATCCAAAGTGAAGGCCGATTCACTCAATCGCCGGAACGAATTTCCATGGAGCACTAACGGAAATTTTCGCGAGAGCATTTGCCGTGATGAAAATTGCTGAACCAATACTGTTGTGTTGCCATCAACTGAGCGTCCGGTAAACAGCGCGTGTATTCCCTCTCTGTCGAAATTCCGTAAATCCATGTCCGCAATGGCCACTGCATTAGCTTCAACCGTATCGACGAACATTCTGGCTTCTTGAGAAACGTTCAATGTTAGAAGCTCGTCCTCTTCCGGTTTCCAACTACCGTCAAAAGCCACTTCTCTTGTGACCCCATCACGAAAACTACGTTCTTGCTGCTCGAATGTTTCTTGTACAGTTTGTTGTACGTCGTTATCCAAACGAATGCGCTTGGAAATAAGTTCGTCATTTTCTCGGCATGCAGCAAAAAGATTCCACGGCACGTTCACTTTCCTTTCAGGTCTATGACGATGTATTCCGTTAGCTGACCGACCTCAAGCTTTTCTGTGGCGTTTCGTAGCTGCTTTTTGGTGACCAGAACGTAGTAAACTCCCTCACCGGTTCCCACCTTGTAGAAGTGCCAGCCCATCAATCCAAAAAGAGGATTGAAGTGATACGAATAACCCGTTGCCACTACTAAACCGAAGATAATTATCGCTGGAATCCAGATTTCCCAGTTTAGGTTGCCAAACTGTTCGGTGAAGAGTGGCAATAGGTAGAGGAGCAAGAACGCAATGTTCTCTCGATCTGCTGCTTCGATCGAAGTAACGCTGTAAGCATCCGGGGTAGGCCGTCTGTTGGGAACGGGGAAGTTTTGGCAGGCTGAGGGTCCGTGTAGTGGGTGCTTCGTAAGTGTCCACTTCGACTTAGGTGGACACTTAGCTGATGTCGGTTGGCGAGGAGAAGGCGGGCGCGGCGGGCGGCGGATCGGTTGGTCGCCGGCGCCGACGGTGGAGCGAGGCGCAGAAGCGTCAGATCGTGGCGGAGACCTGTGAGCCGGGGGTCTCGGTGCCGATGGTGGCGCAGCGCTACAACCTCAACGCCAACCAGATATTCGGGTGGCGGCGTCTGTTTCGCGAGGCTGAGCGCGCGGCCGGGACCGGCCGGTTCGTGCCGGTGGTGGTCGAGGCTGTATCGAGCCAGGAGCCCGACGCGGCGACGATGGGTCCATCATCCGAGAGTGTCGTCGCGGAGGGCCAGCCTGCGACGGGCCGGATGGAGATCGTGCTGGCGTGCGATCGCCGGGTGATCGTCGACCGGGCGGTCGACGGGGCGGCGCTGTCGCGCGTGATCGCGGTGCTGGAGCGGCGATGATCCCGGTCCCGAGCGGTGTGCGGGTTTGGCTTGCCACCGGGGTTACGGACATGCGTCGCGGCATGAACACGCTGGCGCTGCAGGTTCAGCAGGAGCTCGGGCGCGATCCCCATGTGGGGGATCTCTATGTCTTCCGCGGACGCAGAGGCGACCTTTTGAAAATTCTCTGGCACGACGGCTTGGGGATATCGCTCTACTCCAAGCGACTGGAACGGGGACGGTTCCCCTGGCCGTCGACAGCGGGTGGGGCGATATCGATCAGCGCGGCGCAGCTCGGCTATCTGCTGGAGGGGATCGAGTGGCGCAACCCGGTGCGGACCTGGCGGCCGTCGCGCGCGGGCTGAGGCCCGGCGACACACTCTGGCCGGCCCATCGCGATTAGCAATTGCGGTGAGCGGGCGAATCTGATTCGCTCCCCGCGCCATGACCGGAACGGCCCGACGTAACATTGCAGCCCTCGAGGCCGCGCTTGCGGCGTCAGAGGCGCGGGCGACGGCGGCCGAGGCGCAGATCGCTTCTCTGACGCTGATGATCGAGAAGCTGCGCCGGGCACTCTACGGGCAGCGGTCCGAGCGCAAGGAGCGTCTTCTCGATCAGCTTGAGCTCGCCCTCGACGATCTCACGGCCGACGCCAGCGAGGACGATCTCGCGGCCGAGAAGGCTGCGTCGCAGACCACTGAGGTGAAAGGCTTCGTCCGCCGCAAGCCTTCGCGCAAGCCCTTCCCCGACCACCTTCCGCGCGAACGGGTGGTGGTGCCGGGGCCGACTGCTTGCGCGTGCTGCGGGTCGGAGCGGCTGTCCAAGATCGGCGAGGACATCACCGAGACGCTGGAGGTGATCCCGCGCCGGTGGAAGGTGATCCAGACGGTGCGGGAGAAGTTCAGCTGCCGGGAGTGCGAGACGATCTCCCAACCGCCCGCACCGTTCCACGCGACGCCGCGCGGCTGGGCGGGTCCAAACCTGCTGGCGACGATCCTCTTCGAGAAGTACGGGGCACATCAGCCTCTGAACCGGCAAAGGGATCGCTACGCCCGCGAAGGGATCGATCTCAGCACCTCGACGCTGGCCGACCAGGTGGGCGCGTGTGCCGTAGCGCTGAAGCCACTGCATGACCTGATCGAGGCCCATGTGCTGACGGCAAAACGCCTGCACGGTGACGACACGCCTGTGCCGGTGCTGGCCAAGGGCAAGACGGACACGGCGCGAGCCTGGGTCTATGTGCGTGATGACAAGCCGTTCGCCGGTCGGGAACCGCCGGCGGCTTTGTTCCGCTACTCGCGGGATCGTTCGAGCGATCATCCGGTCGAGCATCTTCAGGCCTTCACAGGTATCCTTCAGGCCGACGCCTATGCCGGCTACCGCCGGCTCTACGAGCCCAGCCGTTCTCCTGGACCCGTGACCGAGGCGCTCTGCTGGAGCCATGGCCGTCGCAAGTTCTATGAGCTCGCCGACATCGCGGCCGGCAAGAGGCGCGGCAAGCGGGCGCCGCCGATCTCGCCGCTGGCTTTGGAGGCTGTGAAGCGCATCGACGCGATCTTCGATATCGAGCGTGCGATCAACGGCGAGAGTGCCGAGCAGCGCCTGGCCGTTCGCCGGGAGCGGAGCGCGCCGCTCGTCGCGGAGCTCGAAGACTGGATGCGCACCGAGCGTGCCGGGCTCTCGCGCCATGCCGCCGTGGCCAAGGCGATGGATTACATGCTGAAGCGCTGGGACGGCTT
>JAJDUK010000090.1 GCA_022826665.1 Alphaproteobacteria bacterium
TGGCGGTGAGCGCAGCGAAGGCGGCCTTGGGCAGCAGGCGCTTGTTGTAGCGCCCGGCGCTGGCGGAGGCATCGTGCTGGGCCGCGACGTGGTTGGAGGCCTGGCGGTCGTAGAGCCGGCCGGACCAGGCGGTGATGCGCAAGCTGACCAGCATGGCGTCGTGAGTGAGATTCATGGTTGGGGTCTCCCGATGGGCAGGGGGTCACTGGGTCCGGGCGGCGGCCCAGCGAATGAAGGCGTCGGTGTGCTGGAGCGCGGGCTCGCGGCGCACGCACGAGCCGACGAGGAACTCGCCCACCTCGCGCCTGAGCCTCATGGCGTAAGAGACGATGGAGCCCAGGTTGACGTCGTCGGCCATGCGGTAGAGCGAGCCGCAGAGCGCGATCAGCGCGCTCGCGTTCTGGGGCACGTCCGCGTTCTCGGGATCGTCGATGACGGCCCTTGGGTGGGGCAGCTCGCGCCAGACCTTGAGGAAGGCCGAGAACTCGACTGCCGCGGCCTCGCCGACGGCGCCCCGGAACAGTGCCCGCTCCGCGGCGGGGTCGAGGCTGCCGCGCTGGTTCACGACGTTTGAGACGAACTCCCATGTCCTGGGACACGCGAACGCCGCCTCGCGCGACTGGGGATCGAACACATTCAGAAGCTCCGGCCTGAGCTGGATGAAGAAGAGAGTCTCCGGGGCGATTCCGTTGGCAGCTCCCCATTCGCACCAGTCCGAGGGGTCGACCTTGATCTCGAGGTGGACGAAGCGCGATGCCAGCGGGGTCGGCATACGGTGGGTGACGCCGCGGTCGCCCTCGCGGTTGCCGCAAGCCATGAGCGAGGCGCCTTCGGGGAGTTCGTACTCACCGCACTTGCGGTCGCGGACGAGCTGGAACAGGGCGGCCTGCACCATGGGCACGCCGGAGGGAAGCTCCTCCAGGTTGACGAGATAGAGGTCGGCGCTGTCTGTGGGCGGCAGAAAGTCTGGGGGCGCCCAGCGGGTACGGTTGTCGCTGTCGCGCCAGGGGATGCCGCGAAGGTCGACGGGGTCGAGCAGCAGGGCGCGCACGTCGTAGTAGGTGCGGCCGCCTTCGGCGGCGACCTGCTGCGCGACCTCGCTCTTGCCGCAGCCGGGCCCTCCCCAGACCATGACCGGCTGCCTGGCTTCGACGAGGACCTTGAGGGCGGCGGCGAGCTCGCTCGGGCGCAGCGTGTAGTCGGCGGAGATGGAGTCGGGATCGGGCATGGGCGCCTCCGGATGGCAGGAAGAGGGTGTCGACTCCTCTGGGAGCCGAGCCACACTTCCAAGGAGCGGCCCTCCGACCCTTCCGGGATTGGCGGCACGTGCTTGAAAGGACGCGATGGGGCGGCGAGGCGGCGGTCAGGCGTTCTGCTGCGCGGATTTCGCGAGAGGGGTGCCGCCGGCGAGGCAGCCGACGCGGATGCGGCCGCTCCAGGCGCGGGAGCGTGCAGCCGGGTCGTTCTCGCGAAGCTGCTGGCGCAGTTCCATCCACAGCCGGCCGAGGACGTTGTGGCCCTGGTAGCGGTACGCGACGGGTCTCGCGCCCCACCAGGTATCGCGGGTCGAGACCTCCACGATGGGGCGTTCGCCGGTCTCGGCGAGCACCGCGTCGATCTCGGCCGCGTTCGCCTCGCGTTTCATGCGCAGCACCCAGCGCATGACGTCGACACGCTGCGCGTTCCAGCCGGGGTCGATGCCGAGATGCGGCGTGCGGCCGATGGCCGCCGCTTCCCTGGCCGTGGGCGCCTCGGCGATGCGCTGCTGGACGTCGGGGTGGCCTGCGAACTTGGCAGCCTGGTACAGGCTTTCGGAGAATTGGAACGACCAGGGGCCGGCCACGATCGGCACGGCGAGCGGCTGGAAGTTGCTGAACGCGCCCCACGCGGCATTCGTGAAGCGGAACAAGCAGGCCTTCTCTTTAATATATACGCGCATGGGTTCCTCCCTCGCGGACGGCTGGCCGAGCGGCGGGGGACTCGCTCCCCTGCCGAGGGCTGCCCCTTCCGGTCCGGCCTCTGCCTCGGGGTGCCGGCAATGCTCGGAGACGGCGTTGGAAGCCCAGTTGCTGCGGCGCCCGGACGGACGGCGGGACTTGGCCGGAACGGGCGGGTTATGCTCGCAAGAGGAAAGCTGCGGCGATGGCGGCGATGGCCAAAGGGCTGTCACCGGAAAGGGTGCGTCGGCCTCGCGGGGAGGTTGGCGGGTTCAGGGCGCGATCGGGGGATCGGAGGAGTCGACAATGAACAAGGCGGCGGTCGTCGCACGCGTGGCCAGACGGATGGGGCTGAACAGGTACGCGGCCGAAGGAGCGGTCGACTCCGTTCTGGAGGCGATCGCCGAGTGCCTTGCGAAGGAAGGGGACGTGCGGATCGCGGGGTTGGGCCCGCGTAGGACGTTGAACCGGGCTGCAAGACAGGGCCGCAATTCGGGGGCTTCGGAAGAGCTGGCCATTTCCATCTCGGCGGGGTAGTAGCCGAGGCCCCTGGTCACGAGCCAGAGCTGAGCCGGGTCGCCCTCCGTGCGCGGCTTGGGGGCGGGTATCGGGACATACCGGGTGATGGAAGCGGGCCCACCGTTCAGGCTGCATGGACAGCAGGCGCCGGCGTGAAGGAGAGAACCGACACCTGTCTCCGGGAGCATCGGTCTCGATGGCTTCGGGGTGGGTGTGGAACGCATCGCCTGGAAAGTGTGTAAGGGAGAACCGATCATGACACATCCGTTTGCCAGTCCTCGGCGGCTGCGCCGCGTGGCGGTCGCTGCGGCTGCCATGATCGCCCTGTGGTGCGCGGCAGGCACCGCCGCCGCAAGCGAAAGCGGCACCGTCGATCTGGTCACCAGCTTCGAGCGCGACTACGTCACGTTCGATCACGCAGGTGGAACGGTCACGGGTGGCATCTTGCGCGGGACGACGACGGTCACGGGGAGTAGCGGCGGTCCCTTCGCGGAGGGCGAGAGTAGTCTCGTGGTGTGCCTCGTCTACGCAACGAAGACGGATGCTGGCCTGGACCTGGAAACGCCCTGCACGAACACGGACACGTCGGGCGACACATGGTTCTGGATGGCGAAGAGGACTGCGGGCGATACCGAAGCCGGCGGCGGCGGCGAGGGGCAACGGGAGCTTCTTGGTGGCACCGGCAAGTATGCCGGCGTCAGCGGCGCCTGCACCTACTCCGCCAGTTATCTGGCGGACAACCGGTCCGTTTCGGTGGCGAGCTGCGAGTGGCGAAAGCCGTGACCCTCTAGCCCGGCGACGACATGGCCTGGCGGCCTGCAGCTCCAGCGGGCGCCGGCCGGTGCGGCCCCTGGCGTGCCGCGATAGGCTGGAAGCGGTGTCGGGACGGCCTTGCCGATTAGGCCGACCTCTGGACCGCAAAGCCGATCCTCACGCGGTAGGCCCTGGCGCCGGCGCAGAGACAGGTCGGTGTTGATGTTCGGTACGCACGTTGGAAGCCGATCGGCGTGGGAACGCATTGAATCCCTTCGATGTCCCGAAGAAGACAGACGACGCCGCCGAACGACACACTGCGGCGGTTGAGCGGTGGGCGGTTAGCTCGGGGGTTGTTCAGCCAACGATGCCGCGCGGGTCATGTCGAACACATACCCCATGATCGGGATTGTGCGCAGTTCGTGGCGGTCGATTAGCGCGGATCCGGTTGCCGCGAACGAGCGCCAGTCGTCCGACGCGCCCGCCTTCAACACGTGCGCGGTGCGCAGCATCAGCATGGCCCAATCGCCGCGCCGCTCCTCGACGAGGGACCAGAAGGCAGGCGCCAGTTGCTCCACATCGGAAACGCTCTCCAGGGCGTCCTCGTAGAGGGCCGTTCCCTCGGCCCAGTACTTGGTCTCCGGGTAGTTCTTCGGCCAGGTCGCGCTGCGCACGATAAGGTCCTCCCGCTGTGCGGCGGGTAGAGCCGCAATCTCCCCCTCGGCATCCAGATCGGCCAGCCAGTCGGCCGCTGCGATCGGCCGGGGGCGCAGCTCCCCGAGCCGGCAGGCGAGAGCGACGTCGATCAGCCCGGGCGGCGGAGGACGCTCGTCCGCAAGGCCCTCGGCCATCGCCGACGCCAGCAGGGGATGAAGCGCGTCGACGGGAACGGCGACCGGATGGGAGGCCTCCTGGTTCTCCATTGCCTTGCGGGCGGGCGCGCCGCTCGCGACGAAGGCTTCGAGGATGCCCTGGCCGGCCTTGAGCTGCACGATCGCGACGTCGGCTCGGCCGTCGCCCTTAAGTGCTGCGGTGAAGGTCTGAACGCCGTTGCTCGCCGGCAGCGTGGCGAGAAGGCGCTCGGGGCGCGGCAGCGAATGTTCCAGCGGAGCGACGAGGTCGCGCCGGCGCGCTTCGCGCAGCACCGCGTCGACGACCGGGCGCGCCTCGTCGGGCGGCATCCAGTTGCGCAGCACGGGCAGCAATCCGGCGGCGACAGGCTCGACGATCCCCCTGCTTGCGCGGTCGTACAATCCGCTCGCGGCACCGAGCCGGATCTCGCCGGCGCCGTCCAGCAGCCAGTAGAGACCGAGACGGCCGCAGAACTCGTCGTCCCGGGACGCGATGTCGTTCACGAACGCGGCCTGGGCGTCCACCGGCAGCACGGCGATGCGGTCGTCGAGGGACAGGTGCCGCACGAAGTCGCTGCTCCCGGTCCTCCGGCGCAGGCGGTCGACCTCCGCGTCGGGATCGAGCGGAATGCGGCCAGACTGCTGGAGAGCGCCGAATTGCCCGATCATGGCGAGGATCAGGGACTCGGGCGCGTCAGCCTCGGCGCGGGCATAGGCCAGCATCAGGCCGTGGGACGCGTCCGGGTCGAGGCCCCGGTTGGCCAGCATCAGCTCGATCGTGGTTCCGGCTTCGTCGAGGAACTTGCCGCCCAGGCGTCCGCGGTCCTCTTCGTCGAGGCGCGCGTCGCGGATCAGGATCTCGAACAGCTTGAGGAAGGGCGCGCGGTCGGGCTCGACGCTGTCCACTATGGCCGCGACGAGCTCGAAGGCGGCGCCCGGCGACGCCAGCAACGCAAAGCCGCGATCGTCCGCGATGCGTCTGACCGCGCTGACGCTGGCGGACGCGCGCAGTTGCTCAAGGCAGTCCTGGATCAGATCCTGTGTGGACATGGGCGGGTCCTGGGTATCCGAGAGGCCGGGCGTACCGGGCTGGGCGAGTGGTTGCTCATCCTCGCACGGCGGGCGGGGCGGATGAAGGCGGCGCAGGCGAGTGCGGCGCTATGTCTTCATATGTCCCGGCAAATGACCGATCACGACCTGGCCGGCCTTGTCGTCCCAGGTGAAGTAGAGACGGAAGCAGTGCCTGGGGTCCCGCGTCTTCGCGTTGTTCTTCAGATGGCGGTCCAGGATCAGACTGCGGCCGTTCCACTCGATCGAGAAATCGTCCCGCGCCCTGCCCTGTGCGGTGGGACTGAGGCCGGGCGCATCCTGGAGTCGCAATTCGCGCAGCTCGTCCTCGTAGTCTGCACGCAGGGCCTTGCCGCCCTCCGTCTTGATCTCGTGGTAGGTGGTGCCCAGCAGCTCGATGGCCTTGCCCACGAGAGCGACGTCCTCGAAAGCGGCGCTCCTGAGCGCTCTCTGCGCGCGTCCGGCGAGCGCCACCCGTCCCGGGAAATGCCGTTCCGTCCAGGCGGGAAGGTCCGCGTAGCTCTCCAGCGGCGGCACGAGTCCGTCATCCGACACTGCGTCGTCCACAGGCGCAGGCTCGCCGCCGTCGAGGGCGGCGATGCGCTGCTGCAGGCGGTGCCTGTCCCGGCGCAGGCCGTCGTTTTCGCCTGCGGCGTCCCCGAGGGCCTGCTTGAGCGACGCAACCCGCTCCTCGGCTTCGCGGTTCGCCGCCTTCAGCGCGGCGTTTTCCGCGCGCAACGCGCTCTCCGCATCCGGCGGATCGACGTCGGCGGCTTCCGCGTCATCGCTGTCCTCTGCGGCGCTCTTGCGGTCCGCCACCGAATGGAAGCACTCGACGAGGCCTTCGAGGCAGGCGGCGATTTCGTCGAGCGCCGCCGCCGCCGGCTCGGACGGGCTGTCGTCGGCGCGGTCGGCCGAGGCGGCCGCGTGGAGGGCGTCGCGGTTCGCGGCGCTCGGGTCCTCGGCGTAGTGCCGGGAGGCTTCGCGCAGCGCCAGCTCGTGCGGCGCCGGCTCGAGGATGCCGCTGCGGAAGCCCTCTGCCAGCTTGCGGCAACTCTCCCACTCGGAGTCCGGGTAGCGGAGCGGCAAGGCGCCGTCGTGCAGAAGCGCCGCCACCCGTTCTCTCAGCGCGTCCTGTTCCCCGGCGAACCGGGTCTGCCCCATCGCGTCGACGGTTCCTTCGAGCAGCGAGCGCAGCGCGGCATGGCGGCAACGGGCCTGTGCATGGTCGCGCGCCGACTCCATCTCGTCGAGCTCGTCGTCGGATACTCCCAGGTCGATAAGCATGTACGACAGCACGTCCGCCGCCAGGCGATAGTCGTCGTTCTCGGCGACGTAATCTCTCAGCCTGCCGTAGGTCTCGGCCATGTCCTTTCGAAGAGCGGCGCATTCCCTGTCCGCGCGCTCAACCAGCCCTTCCAGATTCGCCCCGCCGTTTTGGTGGACCAGCCTCTCGACCAGATCGGCGCGCTCGGGACTCGGGCAGATCGAAGCGCGACGGACGGCGGAGCCGATCAGCCTCTCGATCTCCGGCTTCGCCAGCCAGGAGGACAGCATGTAGCGGCTACCCTCCCCTTCGAGGCAGGCGAGCACCCACACCGATTGCACGACCAGCCCGTGCTCTCCCGCCTCCCACAGGGCATCGAGGTCGTCGAGGATCGTCAACCCGGGGTCTTCTCCAGCGGCTGCGCTCAGTGCCTGCGCCCGCTTGGTGGCGTCCTTGAGGACGCGGGGGGCGAGCTGCTTCTTCGTTCCCTTGACGTCGCCGAACAGGGTCAGGATCCGAGCCTCGAACCGGCACAGGAACCAGGTCCAGCGCTGCGCAAGCTCGTGCACCGCGCGCCAGAAGGCGGCATCGTCGCTCCCGTCGGCCGTCGCCGGCCAGTCCGCGTAGTCCTCGGCGATCGCGGCGGCCAGCTTGCGCAGGTCCGCCTTCATCAGGTGGTGGTGTTCGCGAAGCCACTCCGGCGTCACGAACTCCGGGAGCGCGGCAAGGCGGAGGTCCTTGGCGGCGGCCGGCGTCGGGCCGTTGAGCTTGCGTCGTGCGGGAATGGCTTGCTTCTCCTCGCAACGCGGCCCTGGCGCGCAGGCTTAGCCCGCATTTCTCACGAGTAGGAGGTGCATCGGGGCTCTGAACATGAGAAAGAGCTTCTGCGACAAAGGTCTAATCAGTTGCAGAGGAGTTCCCCGATGCCTGCAGAGTGTAGCTCTCCCGCGATGCGGTTTGCACGCCTGAACGGGCGTGATGTGGTGGCTGATTTCGGCGGCGGGGTGATGACCTCGGACGCGGGCGCCCTGCTGCTGGGCGCCACGGACCGGGCGATCGGGCTGGTGGACCGCTTCGCCGCCTGCTTCTCGGACGGGCGCGCGGCCGCTCGCGTGGTGCACGACGTCTCCACCCTGGTGGGCCAGCGGGTCTTCGGGATCGCGCTGGGCTACGAGGACCTGATCGACCACGACGCACTGCGCCACGACCCTGTTCTGGGTGTGGTGCTGGGGCGTCTGGAGGCCGGGCGTGCGGGCTGTGCGCCGCTTGCCGGCAAGTCGACGCTGAACCGGCTGGAGCACGCGCCCGCAGGCGCCCATCGCTACCGCCGCATCGGCCACGACGCAGGCGCGATCGAGAGGCTCTTCGTCGATCTCTTCCTCGACGCCCACGGGCAAGCCCCTGAGCGGCTGATCCTCGATCTGGACGCCACCGACGACCCGCTGCACGGCCAGCAAGAAGGCCGCTTCTTCCACGGCTACTACGACTGCTACTGCTACCTGCCGCTCTACATCTTCTGCGGCGATCACCTGCTGGCGGCCAAGCTGAGGCGGGCCGACATCGACGCCAGCGCCGGCGCGGCAGACGAGGTGGCGCGCATCGTCGCGCGCATCCGCGCCCGCTGGCCCGCCGTCGAGATCGTGCTCCGCGCAGACTCCGGCTTCGCCCGCGAGGGGCTGATGGCCTGGTGCGAGGCGAACGGCGTGGACTATGTCTTCGGACTGGCGCGCAATGCGCGTCTCGTCGAGCGTATCCGGGCCGACCTCGCCAGGGCCGAGCGCGACGCCGGACGGAGCGGCCAGACGACACGGCGCTTCGTCGACTTCCCCTGGACCACGCGCAAGAGCTGGAGCCGCGAACGCCGGGTCGTCGCCAAGGCCGAGTGGATCGCGGGACGCGGCGCCAACCCCCGCTTCGTCGTCACCTCGCTGAGCACGGCTGCCTTCGACCGGCGGGAACTCTACGAGACGCTCTACTGCGCACGCGGCGACATGGAGAACCGCATCAAGGAGTGCCAGCTCGACCTCTTCGCAGACCGCACCTCGGCTCAGACCATGCGCGCCAACCAGCTCCGCCTCTGGTTCGCCGCCATGGCCTACGTGCTGCTCACGGCGCTGAGGCGCATCGCCCGCGCCGGCACCCGCCTCGCCCGCGCAACCTGCGGCTCGATCCGCCTCAAGCTGCTGAAGATCGGCGCCCAGGTCCGCCTCAGTACCCGGCGCATCCGCATCGCCATGGCCACAGGCGCACCCCACGCGCCCGAGTTCGCGCGCGCTCACGCCCGATTGTGCACCTGACCTGAAACCCAGGACCCCGCCACCCTCCCGCCAACAACGACGAACCCGCTCCAACCTCAACCGCGCCCCCGGCGCCACCGCCACCGCTGCGCCTTCTCCCGGAAGGCGCCGCCAGGCCAACCAGAAAACTTCCGAAGCCAACCAAACACCCATCGCAGCCAACTCGTGAGAAATGCGGGTTAGCCTTGCTATGAAACCAGGGGACCGCGACGGGACGGTCAAGCCGCAGAATCCCTGCAAATCGAAGTGGGTTCAAGTGCTGCAAGCCGGTTCGGCGACGGGCAGCATCGTGGCGCTGAGCGCGGGGAAGCCGAAGAGATTGGTCAAGTGCGCCCTCCGCACCAGAAGGAGGGCCATATGCCCGACACAATCAGAGTTGAGTACGAGCGCCTCGCACTCGATCTTCAACGGCAGAACGCTGCAGTGGAGTTCTGGGAAGCGCTTCGCGCGGAATGCCAAGAAGCCGTTGACGAGTGGCAGGAGATGGTGGGATTGCCGAAGCGGAAGCCTGACCCCGATCCGACCATCCACTAGGCCGCGTCATGCTCGGAACGCCGCGCGGCCCGCCCGTTGGTCATTCAGGCATATAATCCCCAACTTGATCCCCAGCGCGATCTAGCGAGCGCAACCCCGGAGGCGCTGGCCCGTGCCCTGTTTAGCCGTGTGAAGCCGCTACCGCCCCGCGCCTTTTTAAGTCAGCATCTCAGAACCGCATGTTGAGGGTGACGAAGAAGGTGCGTCCCCAGCCGGCCGCGCGCGGCCCGTCGGTAAAGGAGGGGTTCGCGGTGTTCGTGGAGAGCTTCGTGTCGGTAACGTTGTACACGCCCGCGGTTAACCGCGTGTCTTCGAGGCCAAGCGGCGCTCTCCAGTCGAGCGTCAGGTCGTGGCCGGTCCAGGACTTGAACCGTCCATCGCCCCGCTGGTTCTCGATCTCGTCGCGGTAGTTGACGGCCCAGAAGGCTGTAAGGTCGCCGCGCCCGGCCGAGGTCACGATGCGCACGGCGTTGCGCGGGAGCGGGTACGGCTGCTCGTCGCCTGCGATGCGCTCCTCACTGCTGGCCACGTAGCGCCAGAATCCGCGCAATGCGACGAAGCCCCAGTCGGTCTCCGCGCGGGCCCCGAACCGGGTGTTGACCCCCGAGATTTCGATCTCGACGATATTCGCGAAGTTGTCGTGGATGGTGATGTCTCCG
>JAJDUK010000081.1 GCA_022826665.1 Alphaproteobacteria bacterium
CGGTCTCGACGACGTGCGCATCCACGACCTGCGCCACTCCTACGCCAGCCGCGCGCTGGCACTCGGCGAGAGCCTGCCGGTGATCGCCAAGCTGCTCGGCCACGCCCAGGTCCAGACCACCGCCCGCTACACACACCTCACGCGAGACGCCGTCAAGGACGCAGCCATAAGAGTCGCCAGAGATATCGCCGAGGACGTGCTTGAAGGTCATGCGCCGGATCGCGCCTCTGCGTCTCGGGGACCAGATGGAGCGGCGCGCATTGATGTCAGGCGCATCGCGCAGGGCGCTGCTCGGGGCCACGCGGTGCGCGGCCCTATAGTTGCTGCTCGGGGCCACGCGGTGCGCGGCCCTATAGTTAAGGAAGCGATGCGGGCATCGGCCGCGAGGATTGCGGCCGACATCGGAGCGGACATTCTCCCGCCGAGGCAGCAAAGCAATATCCCTGCGCCGTCCGGGTCCGAAGCCGACACAACCGCCCATGCCGCATGAGAGCAGACGGACTTGTCCTGCATATTCTTTCGCCCAACATTTTTATGCCAAGTGCGATTCGACGCTTGCATTCGCCGCACGCATGTGGCGTGCTTGCGTCGTGGCATGCCAGATGACAAGAGGGACGTCGTGACGGTGTGCAGAACAGCGGCGGTGACGGGGAGGATGGTCCTGGAGAGTCAACGCGGTATGCGCGGGTTGACGGCGCTGCAGATAACCTGTAAGGGCTCAGGTGCGTCGCCCGCTGCTTCGGGGTTCGCCCCAGGCACGTTGCAAGACATTGCGATGACTATGGACACCGCGCGACTCGTCTTGGTAAACTCGACGCTGCAGTCCACCAACGAGGCCTCCCGACGAGGCCTCTTCAGAATGAGGAGAGCCTCAACATGAAGAAGACGAAGCTGACTCGCAGTTTGCTGGCGGCGTGCTCGATCGTCGTCCTGTCGGCCGTCGCATATGGTTGCTCGAGCGGCATCAGCCAGAACGAAGCTGACCGGCAGGCGGCGGAGGCGGCCGCAGCTGCAGCCGAGGAGGCCAGGATGGCTGCCGAGGAGGCCGCGAGGCAGGCGGCCGAGCAGGCCGAGGCTGACCGGCAGGCGGCAATCCAAGATGCCAGGGACGCCATCGCGGCGGCCGAAACGGCGGCAGCAGCGCAGATGGCGGCGGACGATGTGAATGACATCGCTACCGCCACCGAGGCTACCGAGCTGCAGGGCTTGGTCGATGCCCGGATCATGGCGCTCGATATGATGGCCCGTGAGGCAGAGCAGAAGATGGCTCTGATGAACGCTGCCGGCATGATCGACACGTCCGACCTGTCGACCCAGGCGGCGGTTGACGCGGCCCGCGCCGCGATCGTCATGCTTCGGGGGGCGCTGGCCGCAGCGGCTGACGTGAGCGATGCCGACAAGGCCATGTACATGTCGATGCTGGACGATGCCGTGATGGCTGTGGACGCGGCGCAGGGCGGGATCGACACCGCAACGCGCCGGATGAACCAGATGGCGGCGCTGTCGGGTGCTTCCGACACGTTGCAGGCTGCCCTCGCGGCGCTCGCCGGCCAGGCGCCCACTCAAGCGCAAATCGACGCTGCCAGCGCGGCCCTCGCCGCTCTGAACATGGCGATCACGGACGGTGCGGACCTGACCGACGCGGAAAAGGCTACGTATCAGAGAGAGGCGGACAATGCGGCGGCGCCGATCAGCACGGCGCAAACCTCCCTCGACGACGCCGAGGAGACGGCCGCGGAAGAGGCCGCTCGCATAGCGGCGGAGGAAGCGGCGGCAGCCGCTGCCGCCATGGCGGTCACGGCCAGCAAGCTGTACGCGGGGATCGGTGCGCCTAATGCCACCGCCTCAGACGCCGCGCAGCGACAGGCCGTGTATAGCGGAACCGACAACGTCGACATCACGGTGACCTGGGGCGCGGATAACACAGCTCAGGCCCTCACGGTTGACGACGATGCGACAGTCGACGACCTCCACGACTGGACAGGCATGAAGTTCACGGCCTCGCCCGATGACGCCGGCACCTACGAGGCGGTCGTCTACTCGCATGTCGGCGAGGCGACGCAGGGGGAAATGTTCTCCACAACTTACCCCTACAACGCCACTCCGGTCGACACCGTTAACACAGAGTTGACCATTGATACGACTGACGCCGCTGTCGCGGGGCGAGTTGCCAGCTCGCGCTTCGATCAGTCTGCGGGAATCAAGACGTTCGAGTTGCCGGAGAATACGGTCAGGTTGATGTTTGCTGGCAGCTACCACGGCGTGTCCGGCACGTACTATTGCGATCCGACGGCTAACACGTGCACGGTTACAAAAGTCGCAAGTGGATTCACGCTAACGACCGGCACATGGACCTTCAAGGCCACCAATGCGGACACCCGGCTCATGGACACGCCGGACGCCATCTATGCTTCGTACGGTTGGTGGCTCCACAAGTCCGAGGACGACGAGGCCTACATCGCGAGCGCGTTCCATGGCTACAGGGACACGGACGCGGGCACGGTCGGCATCGCAGCCTTGGTGGGAACCGCCACCTACACGGGCGGCGCCGCCGGCAAGTACGCGCTCCGTAGCTCGACCGGTGGAACGAACGACGCCGGCCACTTCACCGCCGATGCCATGCTTGAAGCAACCTTCGCTGAAGACCACACCATCTCCGGCACTATCAACAACTTCAAGGTTGGGGACGACGGTGAGGCGCGTGACTGGTCGGTCGCGTTGATGAAGTCGACCATCAGCGACACCGGAGACATCGCCGGTGATCCCGATACACCCGGCGACACCGCTGCTCAGATGACGACGTGGACCATCGGCGGAACGGCCTCTGACGCCGCCGGCAGTTGGTCCGGGACTCTCCGTGAGCAAGGCGACGACGGTGTTCCGGGTATCGCGACCGGCACGTTCCACTCGACATACGGCCCGAACGGCAACGACGGCAACATGGTCGGTGCCTTCGGCGCGAACGAGTAGTAGTCGACTGCGCGAGGATTGGGTCAGGTTTTCATGAGAGCCTGACCCCGATCTTCGGGGGCTCTTACGAGGGTGGCGCACGCACAACGCGCCACCCTTTCTCTTTCGGTTAACTCTGCTCGTCGTCCGACATCGAGAGCGTGCGGACGCGCAGAAATAGTCAAATCACTCACGGGACACTCGAATGGAGCCGTCTGTTTCTCCTTTCCCTGCATCGGGGCCTTCGACCAGACACGTCATGTGTTTCCGCGTCCTTGCGGTTGCGATTTGCCTCATGGTGGCTCTGCCGGCCTGGGGTGCGGAGGAAGCAATCGATGCCCCGCCGCCGCCTGCCCCCGTGGAAGACGCCGCCGGGGCCGAGGCGGACGCTCAGGCGCTGATCGATGCCGGCCGGTTCGAGGAGGCGATCGTCGCGCTTCGCCCGCTGCTGGCGCAGAGGCCCGTCGAGCCCAACGTGCTCTTCCTCTACGGCCTGGCGTCGCTGGAGGCATCGCAGCGGCCCGGCCGGGCGGACGACGACCGCGAGATCCTGCTGAACGAGGCCATCGGCGCCTTCCACCTCATGCTGGTGGAGGCGCCGGGGCTGGTGCGGGTGCGGCTGGAGCTGGCGCGCGCCTTCTTCCTCAAGGGCGAGGACGATCTCGCGACGCGCCACTTCGAGGCGGTGCTGGCCGGCGGCGTGCCGGAGGCCGTGGCTGCCAACGTCAACCTCTTCCTCGAGGAGATCAGGTCGCGCGGGCGCTGGAGCTTTAATGCGGGCTTCGCTCTGGCGCCGGACACCAACATCGGCTCGGGCTCCGACGTGCGAACCATCTACATCCCTGTCTTCGGCCAGCCCCTGCCCTTCCAGCGGGACGCGGCGCAGTTGACGACGTCGGGCATCGGGGTCTCGGTCTGGGGCGGAGCGGAGTATCAGGTGCCGCTGGCGGAGCGCTGGCGGCTGCGCGCAGGCGGCCAGGCCGCGCGGCGGGAGTACGAGGGCTCGCAGTTCGATCAGCTCTACCTCGCCACCCATCTGGGGCCGCGCTGGCTGGTGGACGGGAACACGGAGGGGAGCCTGCTGGCGAGCGCGCGGCAGCGCTGGACCGGCACCGTGCCGGACAATCGCGAGTTCGGCGCCCGCCTGGAAGTGGCGCGCCGGCTGACTCCTCGGGTGACGGCATTCGCAAACGCTTCGTGGCACGACCGGAGCTACCGGACGCGGAGCGACCGGAACGGTCCCGACCTGGACGGCCCGGTGTGGGACGCGTCGCTCAGGGGCTCCTGGGTGGTGACGCCGACGGTGCGGGCCGACCTCTCGGCGGGCTACGCGCGGGAGCGGCCTGAGAGCCTGCGCGAGCGCAGCCGCAGCCGCTGGCTGGGTGCCGGGGTCACGGTGACCCTGCCGGCGGGCTTCACCGTGGGCGGCGGCGGCGAGGTGCGCTGGACCGACTTCGAGGACGAGTGGATCCCGCACACGCCGCCGGGCGAGGACCGGGCGGACCGCACCCAGAGCGTGCACCTCTCGGTCCACAACCGGGCCTTTACGCTGATGGGCTTCAGCCCGGAGCTTGTGGCGGTGCACGAAGAGCGCGACACCAACGCGCAGCTCTACGACTACCAGCGCACGCGGGGAGAGTTGAGGTTCGTAAGGCAGTTTTAGCGTTTCCCTCCACGGTGGGCGTTGGTTCGACGCACCCACCTCCCCCTGTCCCCCTCCCCCCAGAGGGCGGAGGGGGGACGTAAGCGGCACCGCCCGTTCTCCCTCCCCGCCCCTGGAAGAGCGGAGAAGGGACCGCACCGCGAATGCCCGTCATCCTTTCTGCAGACCAGGAGGGCGGAGACAGGGACGCAAGCCGCGATGACGGGGATTCCTTTCCACGGTTCGGAGGGCGGGACGTAGGTGGCAGCTTCCTCACCTTCCCATAAGACCTTGAGGCGGCAATGGGGACGTGGTGCCTCCGCCTACTCCCCCTCTCCTCCCCTCGGGGGAGGAGAGGGCCGGGGTGAGGAGGGGGCGCGCTCGATCTCTGCCGCGATCGTCTCAAGCACCCCTTCGAGATTGCTCATCACATCGTTGTTCCAGAAGCGGATCACCCGCCAGCCCCGTGCCTCCAGTACGCGGGTGCGTGCGCTGTCGCGTGCGACGATGCTCGCGTGCTGGCCGCCGTCGATCTCGATGACGAGCTTGCGTGACGGAATGGCGAAGTCGGCAACGTAGCGGCCGATCGGGTGCTGGCGCCTGATCCTTTCAGGCCGCGCCATCGCACGAAATGCCCGCCACAGAACGCGCTCCGCCTGAGTCGCATTCCTGCGCAGCATTCGCGCGCGGTGCGTTTTCGATCGAACCATCCCCTACCTTACCCTGCTTCTCTCCCCATTCTCGTTTGCTTGTTCTCAAACCCACCTCCCCCTATCCCCCTCCCCCCTAGAAGGGCGGAGGGGGGACGAAGGTTGAGAGGGCGGGGCCTACTGGTCCGGAGGCTCGGTCGAGCAGAAGGAGGGCGCGGAGTGTCCGCTTACTCCCCCTCTCCTCCCCTCTGGGGAGGAGAGGGCTGGGGTGAGGAGGGGCGGACCGGGTGGGGGCCCCGGACCATGGTGCGGTGGTCGGCGCGGGCGGCGGGTGTCAGGATCGCGCCATGCAGGACGAGACCATGCGGCGCGGAGCAGGCGCGGCGGGCGGCGCACTTCCTCGCCGCGCCGCCGTTGGCGCCGCAATCGAGTGCGGGTTAAGCCCGCGTGTCAGGTTGGGCCGCCTCGGGCCACCTTGGGCCGCCTCGAGGCCGCTTCGTTGAGCCGCCTTGGGCCGCCTTGGGCCGCCTCCGAGGGGGCGAATCCCGGATGATCCCGGCGTAGCCCACAAGCAAAAACTCTTCTTGCCCCAAACCGGGATGAGAGAGCGACGACGCGGCAGGGCACCGGCCGGGTTCGCGTGGCGTCCGAGCGAGGCGAGCGCCGCCGTGCGGGCAGGCTACCGCCGTTACGGTCCCCCGGTGCGGCACCGGAGCCGTCTCCCTCGCGCAGCGGACGAAGTCTAGGCAGGCGCGCGCCCGGTGAAGCCCCCGATCCCGGTGGGATGCGCGTTCGGCCTAACGATTGTCGAAACGGGTTTGGGCGCGGGATCGCGGCCGGCAATCGGGGGTTTCAGTCGGCGCACGCCCACCTATATGTGGGTTAGAGGCACCGGCGATGGGGCCGGTGCGACGCAGCGCGCGGAATGGGGGAGGCATTCCGCTCAGGAGCGACGAGGCGGGCTCATGCAGCCAGCGAGAACGAGAACGCCGTCATGAGCCAGCGGGACGGGTTCGAGCGCATCCTGGCCGCGCTGCTCGACAGCACCCGGTCCGGCGTGATCCAGCTGGACCGGCGCGGCCGCATCGTCGCGGCGAACGACCCGGCCCGCGACCTGCTACGGCGGGGCGACGGCTTGTCCGACCAGGGCGGCTCCCTCCACGCCCGCGCGCCGGCGGACGACACCGCGCTTCAGGCGCTATTGGCGCGCGCGCTGCCCCGCTGCAGCGGCCAGGGTGCCGGCGGCTCGATGCTGGTGAGGCGCGGGCTCGGTCCGCCACCGCTCGTGCTGCACGTGAGCCCCGTGGGCGAGGGCGGCGCGGAGATCGACACGGGCCCCGTTGCGGCGTTCGTGCTGGTGGTCGACCCGGCAAGCCGGGCGCGGATCGATCCGGCGCTGGTGGCGGCGACCCTCGGCCTCACGCCAGTGGAGAGCCGCGTGGCGGTGTGGCTGGCCGAGGGCAAGACCGTGCGCGACATCGCGCGGGCGAGCGGCCGCACGGAAAACACGATCCGCTGGCACATGAAGAACATCTTCGCCAAGCAGGGCATCGGCCGGCAATTCGAGTTGGTGCAGCTGGTGCGGTCGTTGGCGGGCCTGCCGCAGCCTGGACGCTGACGAAGGCCGTGCGCTTGCGCCGCGCTTGACGCCCGTTCGCGAGAGCGCTAATGAGTGGACCAATCCGATATGATATGGCTAGAACGATAGATCATATACGCGCCGCGCGCCGCACGCGCCACCGTGCATAGCGTGAGGAACGGCCCCGCCGCAACGCAGCGCACGGGACCGTAGCGGCGGTAGCCTGCCCGGCGCCTCCACCACGTTATGGCCGGGCTTGTCCCGGCCATCCACATGTCTGCCCAACGTATGGTGTGCCCAGCGGATATGGATGCGCGGAACAAGTCCGCGCATGACGAGTGTGGGTGAGGCTCGGTCGGAGAGACCGCGCACCGCGTCCGGCAGCAGACGAGGAGTCCGCCATTGACGGGAACCGGGCTGCGACGCAGCCCGGACGGCGCGACTGCGCCGCGCGCGCAAGCGCGGAGCCAAGCGAACGGAGTGAGCGCCCGGTGATTGAGGGAAAACTAAAACTGCCGCACGAAGCGAAGTTCGCCGTGGGTGCGCTGGTAGTCGTAGAGCTGCGCGTTGGTCTCCCGCTCCTCGTGCACAGCCACCAGCTCAGGGCTGAAGCCGTAGAGAGTGAACGCCCGGTTGTGGACCGAGAGGCGCAGGCTCCGCGTGCGGTCCGCCCGGTTCTCGCCGCTCGGCGTGTGCGGGAACCACGCGTCCTCGAAGTCGGTCCAGCGCACCTCGCCGCCCGCGCCCACTGTGAAGCCCAGCGGCAGGATCACCGTGACCCCGGCGCCCAGCCAGCGGCTGCGGTTGCGCGCGCGCTCCTGCTCGGGCCGCTCCCGCCCGTAGCCGGCAGAGAGCTCCGCCCGCACCGTCGGCGTCACCACCCAGGCGCCCCGGAGCGACGCGTCCATGACCGGCCCGTCCAGATGGTCCCGCGTCCGGTAGCGCCGGTCGTGCCAGGAGGCCCGCCCCGATACCGTCACCCGCGGGGTTATCCGACGCGCCACTTCCAGGCGGGCGCCGAACTCGCGATTGTCCGGCACGGTCCCGGTCCAGCGCTGGCGGACGCTCGCCAGCAGGCTCGCCTCCGTGCTCTCGTCTGCCAGCCAGCGCGGGCCGAGATGGGCGGCGAGGTAGAGCTGATCGAACTGCGAGCCCTCGTACTCGCGCCGCGCCGCCTGGCCGCCTGCGCGGAGCCGCAGCGACTCCCGCAGAGGAACCTGGTACTCCGCCCCGCCCCAGATCGAGACGCCGATGCCCGAGGTGGTCAGCTCTTCCGCGTCCCGCTCGAAGGGCAGGCCGAAGATGGTGATGGTTCGCTCCTCAGAGCCCGCGCCGATGTTGGAGTCCGGCGCCAGCGCGAAGCCGCCTTGAATGCTCCAGCGGCGGCGGGCGCGAATCTCGGCAAGGAAGGCATGGATATTGACCGCGACAGGCTCCGGCACGCCGCCGGCCAGCACCGCCTCGAAGTGGCGCCGGGCGAGCTCGTCCTCGCCCTTGAGGTAGAAGGCGCGGGCCAGCTCCAGCCGCACCCGCACCAGCCCCGGCGCCTCCACCAGCATGGCGTGGAAGGCGCCGATGGCCTCGGCCAGCAGCGCGTCGCGCACGTCGTCGGCGACATCGGGATGCTGCGCGGCCCCCATCGCCGCGAGGCCGTAGAGGAAGAGGTCGCCGGCCTCGACCACCCGGCCCTGGACCAGCGGGCCGAGCAGCGTCAGCGCGTCAGCGAAGCGGCCGGCGTCGAGCAGCGCCTTCCCCTCTTCCCGCGCCTCGGCCGCGGTCGGCCCGGCCGCGTCGGGGTCGGGGGCCGAGGGTGGCAGGGGCACAGGCTCCTCCGTCGCGCCCCAGGCCAGGGCGGATGCGAGCAGGAGGCAAGCGCAGAGCACGAGCGCGCCGCAGAGAAGACGGTGGAGCATCGAGACCTCGATCAGGGGAGGCAAACGGGAAGAAAAAAGAGGGCGACCCGAAGGCCGCCCCCAATCAACGTGCAGTCCAGAAACGAGGATTAGTCCTTGTGCGCGCCGAAGGCGCCCACGTAGCTCTCGGTCACCGCGTCGTCACCCGTACCCTCGGTCCTGGTGACGCCGAAGGTGCCGGCTGCCGCGAGAGGCGCGGTGATCGACTCGTCCACGTCGGCCGTCTCCGTATCGTCGGCCGTCGCACCGAAGAACGAGCCGCTCCAGGTGCCGTTGAAGGGGTACTCGACCAAGTCACCGGGGGTCACCATGGCGTCACCCATGCGCGCATTGCCGTTGAAGGTGGCAGTGCCAGCGGTCAGGTCCGCTTGGCGAAGCACGATGGAGTCGGACAGCGCCTCGCCGCCGTTTATCCGGATGTTGCTGATCTCACCCGAGATGGTCCCCGGCGTCGTGTCCGCCGGCGGGGTCGTTCCCCTTTCGGCGTTCGTATCGATCTCCCCGAAGTTGGCGGTCAGCGAGGCATCGCCGTCGAACCAGTTGACGCCCTCGCCCGTCTTGTGATGGGCGCCGGCAGCCTTGCCGCTGTAGGTCGCGGTGCCGGTGACGGCGTTCTGCACGTCGACGGCGTAGCCGGTGCCGCCGAATGCGAAGGCGCCGAAGGTGTCGGTGGCGCCGTCTGCGGTTTCATCCAGCCAGAGGCCGAACATCAGGTAGTTGTTGTTCTCCGTGGCGGTGGCTGCGGTAACGGCTTCCACTGCCGCCCGACTACCGGTGAAGGTGTAACCGCTGATCGCAGTCACCGCACCGTCAGCACCAAGCGTAATGGAGCAACTGTCGCCGCAAGTCAGAGTGCCCGTAAGCGCTCCTTCACCCGCCGGTGTCCATGTGACACCCGTGATGGTGCGTGCTGTGCTCGTAACGTTGCTCAGCTGCGACGCGTTCGTGTCCGTCATGGGCTCAGCAACGACCGACCTGGCCGCCACCGCAGTCACCGCGAGAACGCTATCGTCCCCCTTCTGCTTGTTGGTGAAGACGATGGCGCGGGCACGGTCCGTGGCGGTGGCGTCGTCCCCGTCCTCCTCCGCGAGGTCGTACCCCCGGAAGACACCGAGATCGCCGATCATCATGGCGGTGTTAATGATGGCCGGTTCGCCTTCGTCAGTCATATCGCCATCGTTGTTGAGGTCAACGGCGTCTCTGCTCTCCCTCATCTCGAACGGGATAGCGCCGCCACCGCCAGGATTCACCGAGATCGACAGCGCGCCCGCCATAAACTCGTCGGTCGCCGGGGTACCCGGATCGTCCACCGTGTCCCCAGGCCATGTGGCGCTGGCCGTGGTGCCGCCAGCCTGAGCGCCGGCGGTCGCATTCGCAATCGCCGCCATGGCCGCGCCGACGCTCGTGACGTGGGCCGCCGTCTCGTCGACCTCCATCGTGTCCGGATCGTCCATGACGTGCTCGCCGTTCGCCGCCATGAACAGCCTGGGGCTCCCGTCGGGGAAGGGGTCTGCGTTGTCGCCCACGCCGTCGCCGTCGGAGTCCATCGTCTCCGCGGCATCCATGGGGAAGGCGTCCGCATTGTCGCCAACGCCGTCGCCGTCGGAGTCCATCGTCTCCGCGGCATCCATGGGGAAGGCGTCCGCGTTGTCGCCCACGCCGTCGCCGTCGGAGTCAGCCGTCTCCGTCGGATCGTCTTCGAAGGCGTCCGCGTTGTCGCCCACGCCGTCGCCGTCGGAGTCCATCGTCTCGGCGGCATCCATGGGGAAGGCGTCTTCGTTGTCGCCCACGCCGTCGCCGTCAGAGTCAGCCGTCTCCGTGTCATCGAAGGGGAAGGCGTCCGCGTTGTTGCCCACGCCGTCGCCATCGCTGTCTCTCGTCTCAGTGGGATCGTCGGGGAAGTCGTCCGCGACATCGGCCACGCCGTCGTTGTCACGATCGTTGGGGACGTTGTGGGGGTCAGCGTTGTCGCCGATGCCGTCGCCGTCGGAGTCCATCTGCTCCGCGGCATCCATGGGAAAGGCGTCCGCGTTGTCGCCCACGCCGTCGCCGTCGGAGTCCATCTGCTCCGCGGCATCCATGGGGAAGGCGTCCGCGTTGTCGCCCACGCCGTCGCCGTCGGAGTCAACGGTCTCCATGGCATCCATGGGGAAGGCGTCCGCGTTGTCGCCCGTGCCGTCGCCGTCGCTGTCCCTTGTCTCAGTGGAATCCAGCGGGAAGGCGTCCGCGTTGTTGCCCACGCCGTCGTCGTCGCTGTCTCTCGTCTCAGTGGGATCGTCGGGGAAGGCGTCCGCGATATCGGCCACGCCGTCGTTGTCACGATCGTTGGGGACGTTGAAGGGGTCCGCGTTGTCGCCTATGCCGTCGCCGTCGGCGTCAGCCCACTCATTGGGATCGTTGGGGAAGGCGTCATCGACATCGGCGACGCCGTCGCCGTCCGAGTCCATCGGCGGCGGATCCGCCGGGGCGCCGCTGCCGCTGTGGACACAGCCGTACATGACGGCGGACAGGGCGACGATCGAGCAC
Source organism: Alphaproteobacteria bacterium (assembly GCA_022826665.1). Taxonomy (GTDB): domain Bacteria; phylum Pseudomonadota; class Alphaproteobacteria; order UBA828; family UBA828; genus WTGU01. The sequence continues at coordinate 11,260 of JAJDUK010000081.1, forward strand.
GCCGCCAGCAAACTGCGAGTCAGCTTCGTCTTCTTCATGGCTCCGAGGCTCTCCTCATTCTGAAGAGGCCTCGTGCGAGGCGACCTGGAACTGACAACCTGCAATGAGCGTCTCGGGCGTGAGCCTGCAGGACCGCGTGAGTCAGACGTAATCCCTTCTATCTACGTTGATTTTTCATACTTCATGTCGGCGTCAGGAACGCGCGCGCCGGAAGATGCGCGCCTTCGCGCTCGCGCGGGTGATTCCGGTCGGTTGCGAAGTGATGACTGTGCGCTTGCCGTTTATTCGGCGCTTGTCCTCGGAATGTGACGGTCATGCCGCGCCGTAGCACGCTGACGCTGTGCGGCCGGGCGGTGGACCGGCTCTCGGTCGCGGGCAGGGACCGGATCTTCTGGGACCGGGAGCTGGCGGGCTTCGGCGTCCGCGTCTATCCCTCGGGCCGGAAGGTCTACGTGGTCCAGAGCCGGGCCCAGGGCGGGCCCAGGCGGGTGACCCTCGGCACCCACGGCGAGCTTACGACGACGCAGGCCAGGCTCCGCGCCGCCCAGGCCATCGACCGTATCAAGCGGGGCCAGGAGCCCGCAGCACCGCCTGCCCAGGCCGGTGCAACGGTCGCGGACCTCGCCGCCCGCTACCTGAGCGCCCATGTCGCGCAGAACTGCAACGCCCATACCGCAGGCATCTACCGGGGCTCGCTGGAGAACCACATCCTCCCCGCCCTCGGCATGATGCCGCTCGCCATGGTCGAGACCGCGCATGTGGCGGCGCTGCACTACCGGCTGCGCTCTACGCCAAGGGCCGCCAACCGCGCGCTCTCGGTGCTGTCGAAGATGTTCACCCTGGCCTGCGCCTGGGGCCTGGTGGCGGACGGCACCAACCCCTGCCGGGGCGTGTGCAAGTACAAGGAGAAGAAGCGCGAGCGCTTCCTCACCCGCGACGAGTACCGCCGACTGGGCCAGGTGCTGGCGGAGGCGGAGCTTGAGGCCGAGGCCGGCGTGGAGGGCGCGGTATCGCCCTACGCCATCGCCGCCCTGCGCCTGCTCATGCTCACCGGCTGCCGCCTCAACGAGATCCTCACCCTCCGCTGGGACGATATCGACCGCACCGCCGGCGAGTTCAGGCTGCGCGACGGCAAGACCGGGGCCCGCATGGTCCCGTTGACACCCACCGCAGAGATGGTGCTGGCGGGGATCGAACGTGTGCCGAACAACCCCTGGGTCATCGTCGGGAAGAAGCCCGGCACGCACCTCGCCACCATCACCGCAGACTGGTATCGGCTCCGCGCCCACGCCGGATTGGATGACGTGCGCATCCACGACCTCCGCCACTCCTACGCCAGCCGTGCGCTGGCTGCCGGCGAGAGCCTGAGCATGATCGGCAAGCTGCTGGGCCATGCCGACATCCAGAGCACCGCGCGCTATGCCCATCTCGCGCGCGAGACCGAGCGCCTCTCCGCCGCCCGCGTCGGCGGCAGCATCGGCGCCGACATCGGTGCCGAGGGCGGTGTCGATGACGGTGCTGGGAAGGACGGCCCGTCCTCATGAACGTGGCGGTGCCCTCGGCACTTCCCTCGGCAGTGCCCGCGGCACTTCCCGCGCAGGGTACGATCACGGAGCACACCGTGGCGGCGCTCTCTGTGGGCAAGGACACGGTGGTGTGGGACCGGGCGCTCACCGGCTTCGGCGTCCGGGTCTATCCCTCCGGCGCCAAGGTCTACGTGGTGCAGGCGCGGGGGCCCCAAGGCACGAAGCGCATCACCGTGGGCCGGCACGGGGTGATCGGCGCTCAGGAAGCCCGCCGGCGCGCCGCCCTCATCATCGCGCGGATCAGGGCGGGCGAGGAGCCCGTCCCCGAGGCACAGAAGACCGAGAGCATTACCGTCGCCACCCTCGCCGCGCGCTACCTGCGCGAGCACGTGGCGGTGCGCTGCAAGTCCACCACCGCCGCCCAGTACCGGCTTGCCATCGAGCGCTACATCGTGCCCGCCCTCGGCACCCGTCCGGTCTCCGCCCTCGGCCGTGCGCAGGTGGCCGACCTGCAGCATTCGCTCAGCGACCGGCCTGCCATGGCCAACCTGGTGATCGCGACCCTCTCGCGCATGATCGACCAGGCGATGGCCTGGGGCGTGGCGGGGGAGATGAGCAACCCCTGCCGCTCCGCCCCAAAGTACCGCACGCGCCGGCGCGAGCGCTTCCTGACGGACGCGGAGTTCCAGCGTCTGGGCCGCGTGCTGGACGAGATGGAGGCGGAGGGGCGCATCTCTCCCCATGCGGCGGCCGCGCTCCGCCTGCTCATGCTCACCGGCTGCCGGCGCAACGAGATCCTGACGCTCTGCTGGGAGGACGTGCATCTGCAAACGCAGGAGCTCAGCCTGCGGGGCAGAAAGACAGGCGATTATTCCATCCCGATGCCAGTCGGGTCCGTGCAGGGCCATTTGGTGCCTAACTGACCGTATATCTTACAGTTTTTCAGTTCTTCGGCGTTCCCGCCCCCTTGCATCGGGGACACGCGGGCTCTAGGATAACCCGTCGAGGTGATGCCACTTGGGTGCGCCTTGATACCACGAATCGGGCCGTGTCCGACACGGGCCGGGGCGCATCGCCGGGGAACGCCATGCCGAAGAGAAGCACCCTCCGCCTCACCATCCGCAGCATCGCCGCCCTGCCGGCCACCGGCAGCGACGCCTTCTTCTGGGACCGCGACCTCGCCGGCTTCGGCGTGCGCGTCCAGCGCAACGGCCGCAAGGTCTATGTCGTGCAGTCCAGGGGACCCGCCGGCCTGAAGCGCGTCACCCTCGGACCCGTCGCCGGCGAGGCGCTCGACCAGCGACGGCGCGAGGCGGCCGGGATCATCGACCGCATCAAGCGCGGCCTCGACCCGATCCCGCCGAAGCCCGAGCCCGACCCCACCGTCGCCGATCTCGCCGCGCGCTGCATGCGCGCCTACGTCAAGGTGCAGTGCAAGCCGAAGACGCAGGAGCTCTACCGCACCGCCATCGACAGGCACATCGTTCCCGCGCTCGGAACCATCCTGGTGAAGGACGTGCGGTCCAGTCATGTCATCGAGCTCCACGACCGCATGCGCGACACGCCGGCGATGGCCAACCACGTCGTCAGCATGCTCTCGAAGATGTATTCGTTGGCCGCGACGTGGGAGCTCGTGCCCCATGGCCGCAACCCCTGCAAGCGGGTCAGGCACTACCGCGAGGAGCCCCGAGAGCGCTTCCTGTCGCCGGACGAGTACCGCAGCGTCGGCGCGGCGCTCAAGGAGGTTGAGACCGACGGCTCGCTGTGGCCGCCGGCGATCGCGGCGATCCGGCTGCTGATGCTGACCGGCTGCCGGAAGTCGGAGATCCTCACCCTGCAATGGGACGACGTGGACCGCACGGCGGGCGAGTTCCGGCTCCGCGACGGCAAGC